>CAWFKA010000007.1:0-226704 GCA_963816335.1 uncultured Acidobacteriaceae bacterium
CGATCGTCGCGCTGCTCCGGCTATTGCTGTACGGGTGGATTGCGCCGCGATACGGATACTTCCGCGACGAACTGTATTACCTCGATTGCGGCAAACATCCGGCATGGGGTTATGTCGATCAGCCCCCCATGATCGCGTGGATGGCGTGGTTTCTTGAGCACAGCATCGGCACTTCTTTGCACGCATTGCGGCTGCTGCCGGCTCTCGCTGGAGCCGGAACTATCTTGTTCACCGGTTGGCTGGCGAAAGAATTCGGGGGTTGCCGAAAGTCGGTGTTCCTCGCCTCGCTCGCGGCATTCTTCACCCCAATTTTCCTGGCGATGACACATCTGTTTTCGATGAATGCCTTCGACGCCCTGCTCTGGATGGCCGCAGCAGCGGTATTGATTCGCGTCGCGAAATCGGGGGATGAAAGGTCGTGGGTATGGCTGGGAGTTGTTGTTCGCATCGCACTGCTGAACGAATACGGAGTTCCGTTTTTCACAATTGGATTACTGGCCGGACTTCTCCTGACTCCGATGCGCCGGGCGTTCCGGAGTAAATGGCTCTGGATTGGCGCGGCCATCGGCGCACTGATCGCGCTGCCGAATTTCTTTTGGCAGTGGCGTCGTAGTTTCCGTTCCTGCAACTAATGCATGCGATTCGCGAGAATGGGCGAGATATCTGGGGCGGAGTTCCGTGTTTACTGGCCAGCAGGCGCAGATCATCCATCCGCTGAATGTCGTGCTTGTCACGGGGGCACTTATCTTCTGGTTCGGTCCCATGGGCAAGCGATTCCGCGCCCTGGGCTGGGCCTTCGTCATTACGTTTCTGCTGTTGATGGCGATGCATGCGAAGAACTACTACCTAGTCCGATGTATCCCATGGTGCTGGCCGCGGGCGCAGTCTGGCTATGTTCGCTGAACCCCGATGGATCGTGCCCGCCTTCACCGTCCTGCTTGTCTTCACCGGCGTTCTCATTTCTCCGATCGCAATCCCGGTGCTGACCGTAAGGAGTATCTGGACTACACACAGACCGTTGGACTGGCTCCGCCGAAATTTGAACATAACCGCTCCGGCCCTCTGCCACAGATCTACGCGGATATGTTTGGCTGGGAGCCAATGGCGCAGAAAGTGGCGGTGTATTACGAACTCGCTGCCCGTCGAAGAGCGGGCCCGTACCGGCATCTTCGCCAACGATTATGGCGAGGCGGGCGCAATTGATTTTTTTGGTCCGCGATATGGTCTGCCCCCGGCAATAAGTGGTCACCAGAACTACTGGTTTTGGGGCCCACACGGCTACACCGGAGAAAGTTTGATTGTGCTCGGCGACAACGAAGAGACGCTGAAAAGCGAATGCGCATCGGTGACTCAAATCGCGATCCTGGACGACAAATATGCGCGACGGGACGAGCTTGGCCCTGTCTTCCACTGCCGGGGCTTGAAGTGGAATCTGATCGAGATGTGGCCGCAGATGAAGAAATGGAATTGAAACTTACCTGACTGGAGCAGCCGAATTAAGGTCACTCCTCGCGTAAAATTTCGAATTCTCGAATATGGTTCCTGCTGACCCTCGGTCGCGAAGAGCTCGCTCGATACTCGTGGCATTGGTTTACACGCGCACAAGAGATGCTCTAGCATCGAACTAACTTCGAAAACAATGGCAGACATTATCACCCCCCCCCCGAGTTCGATTTGCGCCTTCTCCCACAGGCTACCTGCACGTTGGCGGTGCGCGTACCGCCCTTTTTAATTGGCTGTTCGCCCGGCACACCGGCGGCACACTCATCCTCCGCATCGAGGACACTGACTTCGAACGCTCCTCTGTAGAAATGGTCGAAGGCATCCTGGTGGGCATGAGATGGCTGGGACTGGATTGGGATGAGGGACCGTTTTATCAGTCGCAACGGCTGCCGCTCTACACAGAGACCGCCCAGAAGTTGCTCGCGTCTGGCCACGCTTACTACTGTTTCTGCACGAAGGAAGAATTGGAGCAGCGCCGTGCAGAGGCTACCGCTGCCGGCCGCCCGCCGATGTACGATGGCCGCTGCCGCACCATAGCGCGTGAAGAAGCTCTAAGGCGCAAAAATTCTGGGGCCCCGTGCGCCATCCGGTTTGCCGTTCCGCAGGGCGGAAGCACCAGCTTTGACGACGCCGTTGTCGGCAAAATCGAATTCCAGAATTCTGAATTGGAAGACTTTGTTCTTCTGCGCTCCGATGGCATACCCACCTACCATCTCAGCGTCGTCGCGGACGATATCGACATGCGGCTCACCCACATTATTCGCGGCGCTGACCACATTTCGAACACTCCCAAACAGGTGCTGCAGTATCGAGCCTTGGGTGCGGAGCTGCCGATCTTTGCACATGTGCCGTTGATCTTGGGGCCGGACAAAACGCGCCTGTCGAAGCGACATGGGGCCACCAGCGTTATCTCCTACAAGGACCTCGGGATTGTGCCGGAAGCATTCCGCAATTTTCTTTCGCTGCTGGGATGGTCGCCGGGCGCTGCCGGGAAAGATGCCGATGGAAAGGACCGCGAAATATTCCCCCAGGATGAGCTGATAAAGTTGTTTTCGCTAGATGGAATTTCGAAGTCAAACGCCGTCTTCGACAACGACAAGTTGGCCTGGTTCAATACCGAATACATCCGCTCGTATCCCGTAGAGAAGCTACTTCCTTTGATCCGCGAGGAGTGGGACAAGGCTGGATTTTCTCCCAATCGCAGCGAGGAAGAAATTGCATCCACGATTGAACTGCTCAAGCCGCGCGCCAGAAATCTTAAGGATTTCGCCGTTGCGTTCAAGGCATACTTCAGCGATCAATTCGAATTCGATGGCGCAGCCGTCTTGAAATTCTTCAAAGAGGATGCGCTGCGTGGAATGCTGGTAGAACTTGCCTCGCGTTACGAAGCCGCGAGCGAATTCACCGAAGCTTCCACCGAGCAGATCCTGCGTGCCTTCGCGGAAGAAAAAGGCGTGAAGGCGGGAGCGCTGATCAATGGCTCCCGCATCGCGCTCACCGGCCAGGGCGTGGCGCCAAGCTTGTTCGCGGTTATGGTGGCGCTGGGCAAGAATCGAGTCGTTACGCGGCTGAAAGCTGCGAGGCAAATCGTCCTGGCGTAAGCGAATTACTTCGCGAGGATATTCAGCGCAACCGGGATGGTCTTTGGGGGATAACAGGAATTGCTGTCGCAGGCCTGATATCGTAGGCCCGCTTCCAGCAGGTGCTGTCCTGGCTGAGCGGTGATCGTCGCCTTCAAAATAAATTCCCCCGCATAGACGCTCAGCTTCTCCTTCGGCGAAAACGAAAAACTATAGTCGGCCCCAGAGGGGAAATCTACTGCGCTCACGTTGATGCCGGGCCCTTCCGCGACGATGAAGTTTGTCGGGATCAGCAACTTTGAATGAGGAACATGCGAGTTGATGTGCATGCCCTCTGCCACTCGGAAATGCAATTCCACAAGACTGGCCTTCTTCGCCGGAATCGTGACCTGCTCAGGAAACAGGTAGCGTACCGAGTCACTTCCGCGAGCGCTGGATTGGGGCGCCTTATCCTCGGCGGGAAATTGCGCATGCGCAACAACGCTCACGGCGAGGACCAAGGCTGTGGCAATCGTGTTGCGAAGTCTCATCTAGTTGCCGCCCAGGGCTTTCTTTATGTCCGCCTCAATTTCGTCGCGCGGAACCAGGCCGACGGTCTGCGCGACGACCGTTCCCTGCCGATCGATGAAGAAGGAGGTGGGGAGTGAATCCACTCCGCCATAGGGATTGCTGATGGCTTCGCCATCGATCAGAATTGGATACGTCATTTTCTGCTGCTCAACAAACTTGGCGATTTCGGCCTTTTGCTCGAAGAGTTTCGCCTTGTCGTCCTTGTCCAGATCGTCGCTGGATACGCCGACAATTTCAAATCCCTGCCCGGCGTATTGCTCGCGCAACTTCAGGAACCAGGGAATCTCCACCTTGCACGGCGCGCACCAGGTAGCCCAGAAGTTCAGCAGGACAGCTTTGCCCTTGTAGTCTGCCAGCGAAACTTTGTTCCCGGTCAGGTCATTCAGCGTGAAGTTTGGCGCGGGCTTGCCCTGCAGCGGCGAAACGTAGGCGTTCTCCGCTTCGGGTTCCAGGGCCACGTGTGCAGCCTTGGCTCGTTCAGCCTGTTGGCGGCGGGTTTCGAAGTTTGCCCAACCAGCCCAGAACATGAGAGCGAGCGAGGCCACGATTAGCAACAGTACGAGATGATTGCGCTTCACCGAAGAATCAGACCTTCCTTATTTCCAGGTGGGGAATGCCGCTTGAACTCCAGAGATAGCGGTCCTAGAACTATTCTAAATGGAGAGTGAGCGCGGCAGGCGCGGTCGACGGAATCCCGCGCTCTGATACCATCAGATGCTTTGGGGACCAATGGTGAGCAAGGCATGACACAACACACTCCGGCATCGCTCGTACGTACGGAAGCGGAAGCCCTGCTGGCATTGGCGAACCGGCTTGAAGGGCCGATGGCGGCTGATTTTGACCGTGCGGTTGAACTACTGCTGCAGTGCGGCGAGGATCGCGGGCGTGTGGTGGTTACGGGAATGGGCAAGAGCGGCATCGTGGCGCAAAAGATTGCCGCGACGCTTAGTTCCACCGGATCGCCAGCCCTCTTTCTGCATCCGGCAGAGGCGCTTCATGGCGATCTTGGCGTTCTGATGCGCGGAGATGTGGTGATTGCGCTCTCCGCCAGCGGCGAGACCGAGGAGATTCTTCGTCTCCTGGCCACGCTCAAACGCCTGGGCGATGCGCTGATCAGCTTCTGCTGTAATCCTGCTTCGACGCTGGGTCAGGCCAGCGATGTGGCGCTCGACTGCTCCGTCGAAAAAGAGGCCTGCGGTCTCGGACTTGCTCCCACCGCGTCCACCACTGCCATGCTGGCTCTCGGAGATGCGCTGGCCATTGCCGTATCACTTAAAAAGGGCTTTCAGACCGAGGATTTTGCCGACCTGCATCCCGGGGGGAAACTGGGCAAAAAGCTGGCACGGGTACGGCAACTGATGCATGCAGGCGAAGACGTCCCGCGCGTCGAACGGGCGACTCCGATGACGGAGGTGATTTACGAGATGTCGCGCAAGGGGCTGGGGCTGACAACTGTTCAGGACGAAGCGAAGCTGGTTGGCGTAATCAGCGACGGTGACCTTCGCAGGCTGCTGCAGCGCGAGGGGCCCGAGGCGCTTCAGAAATCTGCCGGCGAAGCCATGAATGCCACGCCAAAGACCATCGCTCCGGAAGAATTAGCTGTCCGGGCGCTGAGTGTAATGGAAGGCAAGAAGATCACCGCGCTGGTTGTGGTGGACGCTGAAGGCGCAGTAAAAGGCGTGCTCCATCTCCATGATTTGTGGGGCACGGAGTTGATGTAGGAGTCCCGATTCGCGGCGCTAAAATCCCGCTTCGGCGTCGGCGATGCTCGGCCTGAACGTGATCAGCCTGTCCACATGCGTAAGCGTAAACAGCGACATCACTCGCTCGCTCACTCCGGTCACCACCAGCTTTCTGCCTGCCTTCTCGGCCGAGACATAAAAGTTGATGATCGCCCCCATGCCGGCGGAGTCGAGATAGGCGACGCCTTCCATGTCGATTACGTTGAACGGTTTGGGATCCTTCCGCAGCTCGTCTTGGAATGCGAAGACGTGCTGTATGGTGAGCGGACCCGTGATCTTGGTGACGCGAATATCGGCGCGCGAACCGGGCTGAGAAACAAGGTGAAACGGCTGTTGTGAAAGCATACGCAGCCAAGTGTATAAAAAGCTGGCCCGTACGGGTTACATTTCTGTGAAATGTGTCGGGAATATCCTAAACGATCGTCGGCTGGCCACACACGAGCGCCGGGCGCCGTTTTCTGGGCGCAGATCTCCCTTTTCAGCGGGCTTCTGATGCTAAGCCCATTTGTCTTCAGCGAAAAGGGCACTACTGCTTCCCAGCATTTAGAATGAAATCTTTGCTGGAACTGATGTTTCGTCCGGACCGCGGCCCTGCCGCCTGGCGGGCGGGAAGGCCTACTGAAAGCATGCAACGCTGGTCAAAAGTCTTTATTCCTACGCTTCGCGAAGCACCTGCGGACGCCGAGGTCGCAAGTCACAAACTCCTTCTCCGCTCGGGATACGTCCGTCAATTGGGCGCGGGGCTTTACTCCTACCTGTTTCTCGGGCAGCGATCGGTCAACAAGATAATCGGCATTGTTCGCGAGGAAATGGACAAGATCGGGCAGGAATTCCTGCTTCCGGCACTCAATCCCCGCGAAATCTGGGAAGCCAGCGGCCGTTGGACGGACATGGGCGACAACATGTTTCGCCTGAAGGACCGCAAGGGCGCGGACCTGTGCCTGGGCATGACGCACGAAGAAGTGATGACCGACATCGCCCGCAAGGAACTGCGCAGCTATAAACAGCTTCCCCAGATCTGGTATCAGATTCAGACCAAGTTCCGCGATGAACCGCGCCCCAAGTCGGGGCTTCTGCGGGTGCGGCAGTTCATCATGAAAGACGCCTATTCCTTTGACATCGACAAGGCCGGACTCGACCGCAGCTTTGACCTGCACGATGCGACCTACCGCCGCATTTTCGAGCGCTGCGGCCTGCCTTTTGTTGCAGTTGAGGCGGATTCCGGCGCGATGGGCGGCTCACAATCGCAGGAATTCATGGTCTATACAGAAGCGGGCGAAGATCTCATCGCGAGCTGCTCCAAATGTGGCTATGCAGCCAACCTGGAGAAGGCGACCTCTCAGCTTGCGCCGGTTGCAGACCTGGCGGTATGCGGCGATGGAAAGCCCGAACTGGTTCACACGCCGGGGCAAAAGACCATTGAAGATGTGTCGGCATTCCTCAAGGTGGACCAGTCGCAGCAGATGAAGACCATGGCCTACATGGCGGAATATCGCGACGCCGGGAAGAAAGACTCGCCGAGATTCGTGCCGGTCGTGGTGTTTCTTCGCGGCGATCACCAGGTAAATGAGGCGAAGCTCAACTCCACGGTGGGTGCGGCGGAGTTGCGTCCTATGCGTGACGAGGAGATTCGCCAGACATTCGGATCGGCCGCTGGATATCTTGGGCCCATCGGATTGAAGGCTGCCAACAAGTTGGCTGGCGAGGGCGTTACTGTGATCCTCGATTTTGCGCTGGTCGACCGAACCAACCTGGTTGCCGGGGCGAACCAGGAGGAGTACCACCTTAGAAATGTGTCTCCGGGACGCGATTTCACTCCCACAGTTACCGCCGATGTGCGTAATGCTGCTGAGGGAGAAGGCTGTCCACGATGCGGCATCCCGCTTAAGGTGGCCAAGGCTGTTGAGGTGGGGCACATCTTCAAGCTTGGGTATAAATACTCGGAGAGCATGGGCGCGAACGTTCTCGATTCGAATGGCAAGGAAGTCGCACTCATCATGGGCAGCTATGGAATTGGCATTGAGCGAATCCTGACAGCGGCGGTGGAGCAGTTCCACGACGCCAACGGATTTTGGCTGCCATCTTCGATCGCGCCTTTTGACGTGGTGGTGACGGTGACCAATACCACCGACGCCAAACTGGTTGAAGCGGGAGAGAAGATTGCCGCGGACCTTGAAGCAGCAGGGCTCGATGTCCTGCTGGATGATCGTGACGAACGGGCGGGCGTAAAGTTCAAGGATGCTGATCTTGTCGGCATTCCTTTCCGAGTGAACGTCGGCAAGAAGACGGCTGAGGAAAAGGTCGAAGTGGTGACACGAGCGACCTCCAGCAGCCAGGATGTGAGTTTCGATGATGTTGTTGCCGTAATCAAAACCATCATCGGGTAGAGGCTGATTCGCATCCAACTAACACGGCTCATTCCTGTACCCCCCGCGATTTCTGCGGGAGGTTTTTGAGAATTGGAAGGCAAAAGGTAATCGCTTGGCAGTAAAGATCAAACTTGGACGTCCGACCCTCCGTTCGCGACATATTTGCGAGCGCAAGGGCGAAGCAATTGCTCCGCTACGCATTGGCGGGCGTGGCGCTCGTAGCGCTCTTCTTCATGGGCATCGCCGCCTTCTACTATCACCGCTACGAGCAGATTGTGGACAAGCGGCTGACGCAGCCGCTGTTCGCCAACACGGCGAAGATCTATGCCGCGGCACGAGAAGTTCGCGTCGGACAGAAGTTTACCGTCAACGGAGTGGCCCAGGAACTTCGACACGCGGGATACACCGACGCCACGGAAAGCCATCCCTCGTCCATGGGTACTTTCCAGGAGCGGCCAGGCAGCATTTACATCCATCCAGGGCCCGAGTCGTACCACACCCAGGATGGCGCCACCATCAACTTTTCACCAAGTGGCCAAGTAACCAGCATCGCCGGCGACCAAGGCCAGTCCCTCGCCGCGTATGAGCTTGAACCTCTTTTGATTACTGGATTGTCTGAAGACGTCAATCGAACCAAGAGACGGCTGATCACGTACGACGAAATTCCGCAGAACCTGGTTCAGGCGGTCCTGGCAATTGAGGATCGGCGATTCTTCGAGCATGGGGGCGTGAACTACTACCGCCTGATGATGGCGATGTTCAAGGACGTACGTTCCGGACAGAAGGCGCAGGGCGGATCGACCCTGACGATGCAGCTTGCCCGCGGATTCTTTCTCACGCCTGAAAAGCGGCTGAAGCGCAAGCTAATCGAAATTGCCATCACGTTTCAACTCGAGCACAAATTCAACAAGAAGCAGATCTTCGAGATGTACGCCAACCAGATCAACCTGGGGCAACGTGGCAGCTTCTCGATCAATGGATTTGGAGAGGCCTCCAAGGCTTATTTTGGCAAGGACGTCCAGCAACTCGATTTGCCTCAATCCGCACTGCTTGCCGGCATGATTCAGCGCCCCAATTACTTCTCTCCGTATAAGCATCCAGAGCGCGCAACGGAGCGCCGCAACCTGGTGCTTGACTCCATGGTGGAGACCGGCGCGATCACGCATCAGCAGGCGGTTGCCGCAAAAGCCTCTCCTCTCAAGCTGACGCCAATGAGCGTGGATGCCAGCGAGGCGCCTTACTTTGTCGACCTGGTGCGCGATCAGCTGAACCAGAAGTTTGGCGAGCGCGACTTCAATCGCGAAGGTCTCCGAATCTACACTTCGCTCGACCCTGACCTGCAGCGCGCCGCGTCAGAAGCTGTCGAAATCGGAATGAAGAATGTAGATCAGCTGATTTTGAAGGCACATTCGAAAAAGAACAAAGATGGCACGGTTACAGTCAACGGATCGATTACCTACCCGCAGGTGGCGCTCATTGCTCTGAACCCTCACACCGGACAGGTGCTGGCCCTGGTCGGCGGAAGAAATTATGGAATCAGCCAACTGAACCATGCAGTTGCGAAGCGACCCACCGGCTCCATCTTCAAGCCTTTTGTCTATGCGGCGGCCTTCAATTCCAGCCTCTCGGGTGCCCAGTTAGAGGGGCAGGAGGGGGTCTTTTCACCGGTAACAATGCTGAATGATCAGCAGACCACCTACAACGCCGGCGCTACGGATGAATACACACCCCGCAACTATCACGCGGAGTATCACGACGAAGTGACCGCTCGTTACGCGCTGCAGCAATCCTTGAATAACGCCACGATATCGCTGGCGCAGATGGTTGGCTTCAACAACGTGGCCTCGCTGGCGCGGGATGCAGGCATTAAGTCCGCGCGCGGCACTCCAGCAGTGGCGCTGGGCGCATACGATGCCACACCGCTCGACATGGCGGGAGCCTATACAGTCTTCGCGAACAACGGCGTGAAGATCGATCCATGGATGCTCGCCTCCGTACGCACCTCGTCCGGGGACGTGATGACGGATTACTCTCCCGAGTCAAAGCCGATTCTCGATCCGCGCGTGGCCTACCTGACCACCAGCCTGATGCAGAACGTAATCAATTCAGGCACGGGCTTTGAAGTGCGGCGTCGTGGCTTCAACGATCCCGCTGCAGGCAAGACGGGAACCTCGCACGACGCATGGTTCGCAGGTTATACCAGCAATCTGATTTGCGTCGTATGGGTGGGAAATGACGATTACACCGACATCAAACTCGGTGGCAGTTCGGCGGCCGCGCCCATCTGGGCGGAGTTCATGAAGCGTGCCGTACTGTTGCCGGAATACTCAGACACGCACGATTTCTCAGTACCTGCCGGCATCATCCAGGTGAAACTCGATAAAGTAACCAACCTGCTTTCCGACGACAGCTGCCCTGTTGGATATACTGCGTCCTTCCTCGAAGGAACTGCGCCAACCGATACCTGCGATCACTCGGTTGGCGATCAGCGGAATATTTTTCAAAAGCTCTTTGGCATAGGAGAAAAGCCAACACCGCCCAACGTTGTGAATGGCCAGCCAACCGCACTCCCGCCCGCACAAGCGGCAGGCACCAATCCCAACGCTGAGCCGACAGCGACGAATGCTGACGGTCAGCCACAAAAGAAAAAAGGGTTCTTTGGAAAAGTGTTTGGAGCTCTAAAGGGTGGCGACGACAAAAAGCCCGCCACCCAGCCACAACCGGCGCCCACTCCCCAATCCCCGCATTAGCCCCTTCATTTGCCTAGGTACAATCCACTTTGCGGCGACCTATGGGAGTGGTCCTCCTGTCAATAGTTGTGCCGTCTTCCAGCAACGGCTGGCAGACCGGACACCAGTAGGTCGATCGCGCGCCGATGCCTTGCTTGCGCATCAGAATGGCAGCGCCGCAGCGTCGACACGGTTTTCCTCGCCGTCCATATACATAAAGCCGAGCGCCCGGATTGGACGCGCCCGTCGTGCGCCTCGCGCCGGAATAGGTCACGATCGCATCGCCTGAAGTATCGAAGACATTTTGCTTCATCAGCTTTCGCGAACGATCCAAAAGCGCGTTTATCTCATCCCGGCTCAATGTGGATACGTGGCGAAAGGGATTCACACTGCATTCAAAACAAATCTCGGATTTGAACACATTGCCAATTCCCGCAACCACCTGCTGATTCAGCAATACATTCGCAATTTCTTCAGTGGCGTGTGCATGCAATCGCTGCGTTGCCTCTTCTTTCGAAAACTCTTTCCCCAGCAGATCCGGTCCCAGTTTCGGTATTGACCACTGGCTTTCGAGTGATTTTGCAGTGTGGAATTGCGCCACGGGCACGTCAAACGCCACCACCTGAAACTGTTCGGAAGTTATGGCGACCCGCATGTGCGAACGCGTACGATGCCACTTTTCCCCTCGCCGATAAATATGCCAGCTTCCGCTCATCAGCATGTGTGTGACAAGAATCAGGTCGCCCGAGAAATGGATCAACAACCACTTGCCGCGAGATTCCACACTCTCGATGGTTCTGCCTGCGACGGGAGTGTCGTCATTCACACTCGCCAGCGGAGCATAAGCAGTCTCAAACGAAACAACGGTGCTGCCCGCGAGCGCGCGATGCAATGTCCGCGCGGAACGAAAAATTGTATCGCCCTCAGGCATTTCTACTGCACCTCAGACGACGCGGTCTGCTCTGCCGACATAGGCAGGCGACGCAGGTTGAAGCCGAGCGGCGCAGCCTGGAATCCAGCATCGAGCAGAAATCGCGAAATCCAATGAAGATGCGCCGGTTGCCCATTGATCGCGCTGAACAGCAGACCGCCTCGATGATCTGTCTCATGTTTTCGCATCTCCGCTTGCCCATTCCGCGCAAGAAAATGTGCAAGGTCTCGAGCAATATTTGAGCGCTCCGGTTCCTCGGCCGGAACAAAGATCTGCAGGTTAGGATTATTTCGGCGAAGATACGCCACCAGTTCGCCATTGCGCAGCACCACGCTTGCGCCAACACTCCGTGTCAGGGATCGCGGTGACTGATCGTCCACTTCGTCGGCCCCGGCAGCGGGCCAGCGCAGTACTGAGCCATATGGATTCCCAGGATCGGTAGCGGCGATCAGAACGATTTCCGGCTTCTCAAGTACCGGCGAATTTCTAAGTGAGCGCAAAAGATCGACCGCCGCCGGCAACGCGAATTGCGTCGCTCCCAGCCCTGAAACGAAATACCCACGACGAATTCGGCCACTCTCTTCCAGCGCTTTTAAAACGTCGTATACCGCCGAGAATCCTCCTGGTAAATTTTCTGCCGCGACAGATTCGCGCGTCAGCACACCATACCTGTTCAGCAATTGCAGCGCGATCGCATGACTCCATTCCGTCTTCGACCCAACCGGATCGGAGGCGTTGTCTCGCATTGGCAACATCGTCCAACGTCCCTGCGCGCTTGGTGGCGTGGTCCGGCGAGATCGGAAAGCCGGCAGATTGTGCTGTCGCCTCGCCGGACGCGAGGTCGCTGGCTTCGCCACATATGCCCGCAACACATGAAACGTATCGTTGGTCACCACGCCGCGCCAGACAAGATTCCACAGCGCGTCCAATGTCTCTCCCGGATAGCCGCCACCTGCAGCGTCATGAATCTGCGTAAAGAAGGCAGCACCACCCCGGCTGAAGCGCGTCAAGAATCGCAGCCTCGCGCGACGAGAGCGGCCCCGCATTCGCAAGATCGCTTGAATTTCGTTGAGGCAGCAACGCGGTGAGTTTGTCGGCGAGGTAGAGTGAAATTCTGCCATCGCGTTCGCCAAGCGCGTCAAAGCCGCACCACGTTACCTCTCCGGCAGCGATCAGTGTGTCCAGATCACCCGGCGAGTAAGCGGACAATCGCGCAGGCAAAATAGCCGACTCCAACAGCGACGCTGGCAACGGCGCACCCTGCAGATTTTCAATCGTATCCAGCAGCGCATCCAGGCCGCGCCTTGGCTGCAGAATTCCCTGCCAGTGCGAGAAGAGACGCGCGAGCATTTGCTGGTCCACCGGCTCGACTTCTTTCCGTAGTCGCGCCAAGGACTTGCGCCGAATGGATCGCAGCACTTCCGCATCGCACCATTCGCGATGAACACCACCAGGGCGGAAGCCTCCCTCGACAACCCTACCGTCCAACATCAACGAGCGCAGCGCGCTTTCAACCTGGCGCGCGTCCAACCCGAATCGCGAACTGACTTCTGCCAGGGTGAACGGGCCATGCGTATGTGCATACCGGCGCACCAACTCAACCACCGGAGCTATGACCGGCGAAAGCAGCGCATTGGGCACGCCCGGCGGAAGTGGCACGCCGAGTGCATCACGATATCGCGCACCATCCTCAACAGCTATCAACCGCTTTTCGCCAGCGATCTTTACCTCGAGCAATCTCTTCGCGCGCAGCAGGCGGTCAAGCCCCTTCAGCGGATCGGCATTCACGCAGCGGCGCGCCAGTTCCTCGCGAGTCAGATCACCCAACCGCAACAACAGGTCATGCATCCCATCGGCGGACCGCGCACGCATGGCATCAGTTAGCGACTGTAAGTGCTCTTCCACTTCCGCGATCGCATCAGCATCCAGCAATTCGCGCAAATCTGCGTCGCCAAGCAACTCGCGCAGTTGATCCTGATCAATGGAAAGCGCCTGCGCCCGGCGCTCGGCCAACGGTGCATCGCCGTCGTAGATATAGTTTGCAACATAGCTGAATAGCAGCGACGATGCGAAGGGAGAAGGAGTTCGTGAGTCCGCCACGTGCACGCGGATGTTGCGAGCACTGATGGCACGAAGCGTCTCGACAAACGCAGGCATATCGAAAACATCCCGCATGCACTCACGATAGGCTTCGAGCAATATAGGAAACGTGGGATAGCGCGAGGCCACAGCCAGCAGATCGTAAGCACGTTTTCTCTGTTGCCAAAGGGGAGCGCGGCCCTGCGCACGACGACGCGGAAGCAGGAGCGCACGCGCAGCGCTCTCGCGGAATTTCGCAGCGAACAGCGCGGTGGATCCCAGCTGGCGGAGTACCAGTTCGGTGGCCTCAGGCGCCTCCAGCAGCACTTGGTCAGGGTCGGGAGCAACATCGCTGTCGGGGAAGCGCAGTACAAATCCGTCGTCGCCCCAAAGTGCCTCAACGTCGGGTCCGCCTGCAGCGCGAATCTTGCCCGTAACCGCCATCGCCCACGGCGCGTGAATTCGGCTGCCAAAGGGAGTCAACACACAAACGCGCCAATCACCAAGCTCGTCACGGCAGCGTTCAATCACTATCGTGCGATCGTCGGGCACGACGGTAGTCGCAATTTCCTGGTCCACCAAAAAACGCAGAAGATTTTCTGCAGCAGCCGGTTCAAGATCATGCTCACGCGTCAGCCTGCTGAGCGCCGCATTTCGGGGCATCGCACGAATTTCGCGGATAAGCTGACCGATCCGACGTCCCAGCTCAAGTGGCCGCCCCACCGAATCGCCATGCCAAAAAGGCATCTTGCCCGGCTCCCCCGGGGCAGGAGATACCAGCACGCGATCATGCGAAATCTCGTCGATACGCCAGGTGGACGCGCCGAGGATAAAAGTGTCGCCTGTACGGCTTTCGAAGACCATCTCCTCGTCCAACTCGCCAACGCGAATCGCCTTTGTCTCCGACCCCGAAAGAAAAACACCATACAGGCCACGGTCAGGAATTGTGCCGCCATTCAGGATGGCAAGGCTTTTGGCTCCTTCACGAGGCGCGATCAGATTACGATTCCGATCCCACGTTATCCGCGGACGCAACTCAGCAAATTCGTCAGACGGATAGCGTCCCGCGAGCAGATCCAGTACTCCTTCAAATGCGTTGCGGCTAAGTCCGGCGAACGGAGCAGATCCGCGAACGATTCGAAAAAGCTCTTCAACGCTGATCTCCACATCGCTCGCTGGCTCCGCCTTCTTTCCCAGCGTAAGTGTGCGCGATGGAGGCTGCGCCGTGATTGCAACAATCTGTTGCGCCAGCACGTCGAGAGGATTCCGCAGGAAGCGCGTGGACTCTACCAGCCCCTCATGCATTGCACGCGTCACTGCAGCACACGCCACCAGATCCGCGCGATACTTGGGGAAAATAATTCCTTCGCTGGCCACGCCAACCTGGTGTCCCGCTCTGCCAATCCGCTGCATGCCGCTGGCAACCGACGGGGGGGCCTCAATCTGCACCACAAGGTCCACCGCACCCATGTCGATGCCGAGTTCGAGGGACGACGTCGCCACCAGTGCGCGAATCTTTCCAGCCTTCAACAACTCTTCTATTTCGGCGCGCTGGGATGCGGCCAACGATCCATGATGAGCGCGGGCCAGTGTCTCGCCGGCAAGCTCATTCAAAGCCCCGGCCAGCCGTTCCGCGATGCGCCTGCTGTTTACGAAGAGGATGGTCGAAGTCCTGCGATCGCACAATCTCAAGAAGTCGCGGGTGAATCGCACTCCAGATTGATGTGCGCTTCGGACCCTGCGATGCAGCCCCACTGGGCAATTCCTCAATTTGCCCCAGCCGGGCCATGTCTTCGACTGGAACCTCAATACGAAGCTCCAGTTTTTTCGGCTCGCTCGCGTTCAATATCGTGACCGGGCGATAGCGCGGAGCAGAGAAAGACTCGGCATCGCTGGTCCAATCTTCGGATGACTTTTTCGTCTCCTCCGCACGATTGCCGCGAAGCAGGATCGCAACCCGCAAGAAAGTGAGCAACCTCTTCCAGCGGACGCTGAGTGGCAGACAGACCGATGCGTTGCAATGGCTTTTCGCAGATAGCCTGCAGCCGTTCGAGCGAGAGGGCCAAGTGTGCTCCGCGCTTGGTTGGAACCAGCGCGTGGATTTCATCGACGATCACTGTATCCACAGTGCGCAAACTAGCGGCAGCATCCGAGGTCAGCAACAGATATAGCGATTCGGGAGTGGTGATGAGGATCTCTGCGGGATGCCGACGAAATCGACTGCGCTCTTTTTGTGGAGTGTCGCCGGTACGCACACTGATTTCGGGGGTATGAAAAACGATTCCTCCGCGTTGCGCTTCGTTGGCGATTCCGACAAGCGGCGAACGCAGATTTCTTTCCACGTCTACCGCGAGCGCCTTCAGCGGACTGATGTAGACAACCCGGCAGCCTTCGGCCACGGGCTCACTCGCGTGAAGCATAAGCCGATCGAGGCACCACAGAAAGGCGGTCAGCGTCTTGCCGGTTCCGGTGGGCGCAAGGATGAGCGTGTTCTCACCGCGAGCAATGGCTGGCCAGCCGAGACGCTGCGGCGCAGTGGGGCGCTCAAACACGGCACGAAACCACTCCGCAGTGACGGGGTGGAAAAGTGCCAATGCATCTTCATCGGACTCCCTCACGGATTTGCTGCGCTTCGTCATCTTGCTCCCTATCGAGGATATCCCGGTCCGCGGATTCGACTTCCCGACTATTTGATGCGCCGGAAATAACGGCGGCTACTTGCGACGTGGCGAACACAAACGGTAGCCTGAATTGAACATGAAAAACGAAACCGCTCCGTCGCATCCCGATCAGGTTGCGGCGTTAATGGAAGCCGCCAAATCGGCGGCGACCAACGCTTATGCGCCCTATTCGGGATTTCGCGTGGGTGCGGCGCTGCTTCTTTCCGACGGCAGCATCGTTACGGGGGCCAATGTCGAGAACGCCTCGTTTGGATTGACGGTTTGTGCGGAGCGATCTGCGCTGGTTCGCGGCTGTCAGCGAACGCGGGCCCACAATTCGCATTCGCGCCATCGCAGTCGCCAACCTCAACTCGTCGTTTTCGTCTCCCTGCGGAGCCTGCCGGCAAATGCTGGCAGAGTTCGTCGAAGAAAATGCTGTTGTCCTGTATCCCTCAAGCGAAACGGTGATCGAAAATCGACCCTTCGCCGATCTATTCCCTTTCCCATTTGCCTTGAGCAAAACTGAAAGGCGTAATACGGAATGATTGCCAAAATATGCATGCCGTAGATGTGATTCGCAGGAAGCGCGACGGCCTTGAATTGTCGGTCGCCGAAATAGAGTTCATGGTCCGCGGCGCAGCGGAAACGAGTTTGCCTCCGGAACAGATATCGGCATGGCTGATGGCAGTATGGCTCCGCGGCATGTCACTCGATGAACTGCGAGCCCTGACCCAGGCCATGCGCTTTTCCGGCGAAGTAATCGGGCCATTCTCTTTTGGCAAGAAAGCAGTGGACAAGCATTCCACTGGTGGCGTCGGTGACAAGACGTCGTTCCTGGTTGCCCCAATTGCCGCCGCCGCGGGACTGGCTGTGCCCATGATCAGCGGCCGCGCACTTGGCCATACCGGCGGCACTCTCGACAAACTCGAGAGCATTCCCGGATACCGCACCCTTCAGCCATTGGAAGAATTTCGCAGCGTGATCGACCGCACGGGAGCCTGCATTATGGGCCAGACGGATAACCTGGTTCCTGCCGACAAGGTGCTGTACGCGATGCGCGATCGCACCGCCACCGTCGAGAGCGCGAACCTGATCTGCGCATCCATCATGAGCAAGAAGCTCGCCGAAGGTCTGGACGGGCTCGTACTGGATGTGAAGACAGGCTCTGGCTCCTTTTTGAAAGAGGAGTCAGCGTCGATTCGTCTCGCATCGCTGATGGTGCAGATCGGCGAAGCCTCCGGCACAAAAACAGTCGCACTGGTTACAGGGATGGACGAGCCGCTCGGCCGTGCGGCGGGCAATTGGATTGAGATTGCAGAATCTGTCGCGCTTCTCCACGGCGAATACCGATCCGTTGACGGAAGATCTGCGCTCGCTCTCACTATCGCTGGCCGGCTGGATGATCTATCTCGGCGGCAAATCCGACACAGCCGAGTCCGGTCGTGATCTGGCGGAGCACTTGCTCGTAAGCGGCGCCGCTTACCGATCCTTTCACGCCATGGTTCTCGCCCAGGGAGGCGACGTCGGCGTGATTGAGAATCCTATGGGCGTCCACAAACCCGGCGCAAAAAGAGATCTCATCGCTAAGCACAGCGGAGTTCTCACCTCGATGGACTGTGCGGACGTAGGATGGGCCGTTCAACGGCTGGGCGCGGGCCGCGAACGGGAAGACGAAGCGGTCGACGCGAATGCCGGCATATATTTCCACGTTAAGCTTGGCTCGGAAATCAAAGCGGGCGATCCAATCTGCACCATGTTCGCCGAAAACAAAAGCAAATTCGCCGAACCGCAGCGATTGCTCCGCTCCGCTATCCGCATTGAGGATCAGCTCTATGAACAGCAGCCGCTTATCCGTAAAATAATTAGCATCGACAACGCAGCACAGTTTCAGCAGTTGGAATAGCATTTCGCGTCACGCGAGAGGGAGTACGAGTTGGGACGATTTACCGGGATTCTTGGGCTGTTGACCATGCTGTCGCTGGCATGGACATTTTCAACGAATCGCCGGGCTATCCGTTGGCGCACCGTAGCGTGGGGCATCGGATTGCAGATCCTTTTCGCAATCCTCGTGTTGCGGTTTGAGACAGGGCGCAGTCCTGCTGGCGAAAGCAGGCGGCGCGGTATCAACCGTCTACTTGCCTATGCATTTGTTGGGTCGGAGATGGTGTTCGGCGAACTCGGCAAGCAGCACTCGAGCTTCGGAATGATCTTCGCGTTCCAGGTTCTGCCCACCATCATTTTTATCTCTGCATTTTTCGCAGTCCTCTATCACATCGGAGTCATGCAGCTCGTCATCCGCTTTTTCGCGCGGCTGATGCAGGCCACCATGAAGATCAGCGGCGCAGAGAGCCTGAACGTCGCCGCCAGCATCTTCATGGGCCAGACCGAAGCGCCTCTGACCATCCGGCCGTTTCTCTCCGGCGCAACAAATTCGGAACTCATGACCATCATGACCAGCGGCATGGCGCATGTCTCCGGCGGCATCATGGCGGCCTACATTCTTTACGGAATCGAAGCGCAGCATCTACTCGCGGCAGTCATCATGACCGCGCCGGGAACGATCGTGATCGCGAAAATGCTCGTCCCGGAGACGGAGACGTTCCTGCGACCGAAGGCACAGTCGTCATGCCTAAGACGGAAGAGCATAAGGAAGAAAATCTGTTGGGCGCGATCGCGCGCGGCACTATCGACGGCGGTCAGTTGGCCTTCAATGTAGCCATCATGCTGATCTCGTTCCTGGCGCTGGTGGCGCTCGATCAACGGAATCCTGGGCGGCACGCACAACTGGTTGGGCTGCCCACCACATTCCCGTTCCCTTCGTCGCTGAACGCGATTCTCGGGATTCTTCTTTGCGCCGATTGCCTGGCTGATCGGCATACCGTGGCACGACGCGCGCCTGGTCGGAAACCTGCTGGGAACTCGCATGGTCATCAACGAACTGGTCGCCTATTCCATGCTAGGCGCGCAGAAGGCCAGCATGGACTATTCGTTCGTTTACCATTGCCACGTTCGCTCTGTGCGGTTTTGCAAATCTCAGTTCCATCGGTATGCAGATTGGCGGCATCGGCGCACTGGCTCCAACGCGGCGCAACGATCTTGCCCGGCTCGGCCTGCGCGCCATGCTCGCCGGCACCATGGCAAATCTTATGTCCGCGTCGATTGTCGGCGTGCTGATGCGGTAGCAATTGGAAAGGAGTACTGTGAATCACCGGAATATTTGAACGCGCCAATGGAAGCAGCCGAGTTTCTGCGCAAGCCGAACTGGGATGAGCCCCGAACGTCGCCTCGTGCTCGGCTCTGGGATTGGGCGGAATTGCCGCAGCTCGTCGGATGATCCCGTCACCATACCCTATGAGGAGATTCCGCACTTCCCGCGTCCACGGTGGAAGGTCATAGCGGCAGGCTTGTCGTCGGCAAGCTTGAACGGCGTTCCTGTCGCGGTCATGCAGGGCAGGGTGCACGCATACGAGGGTTACACTCCGGACGAAGTGACTTTTCCCATGCGCGTGCTTGGCCGTCTCGGAATTGACTACCGTAATTGTTACAAATGCAGCCGGTGGTATACGCGCGAGCTTCGAACAGGGTCAGCTCGTGCTTATTTCCGACCACATCAACTTCACCGGGAGCAATCCGCTGATTGGCACGAACGATCCGCGGCTTGGTGCGCGCTTCTTTGATATGACCGAGGCGTATTCTCTCCGGCTGCGCAACCTTGCGAAGTCGACGGCGGACAAGGCCGGCTTCTCCATGCCGGAGGGCGTCTACATCTGCGTGAGCGGGCCCAGCTATGAAACGCCCGCGGAGATTCGCGCGTTTCGCACCATGGGAGCGGATCTTGTCGGCATGTCGACGGTGCATGAAGTGATCGTGGCGCGGCATATGGGCATGGAAGTGCTCGGAATCTCCTGCGTCACCAACATGGCCGCGGGAATTCTGCAACGAGCAGATTGATCATGAAGAGGTGATGGACACGGGAGGGCGCGTGCAGGAAAGACTTGGCAAGCTAATTGCTTCTTTGCTGCCTGAAATTTCCGCCGGTTCCGCAGCGGGCAATCCGAGGAATCTTGATGAGCGACGACTCTCGAGTGCAGCCCCGCCGTCCTGCCGTTGTAATTGGGGTTGGCGGATGTTCCGGCTCTGGAAAGACCTCGGTCGCGCGGGAACTCGCCCGCATTCTCGACGGCACGCATTTTCCGCTGGACCACTATTATCGTGACCTATCGCACCTGCCCCCGGAACAGCGCGGTCAGCAGGACTTTGACGATCCCGAGATGCTCGAATCGGATCTCCTCGCCAAACACATCGCAGAACTGGCAAAAGGGCGGCCCATCGATCGGCCTCTTTATGATTTTTCAACCCACTGTCGCGTTCGCGACGAGACGGAGCACATCGAGCCCGGCCGCGTTGTGGTGGTAGACGGCATCTTCGCCCTGCACTACGACGCTCTCCACCCTCTCTACGATCTGGCAATCTACGTGGATACGCCGGACGACATCTGCTTCACTCGCAGGCTGACACGCGATGTGCGCGAACGCGGTCGAACAGCCGAATCCGTTCGCAGGCAATACGACGCGACCGTTCGCCCCATGGCGGAGAAGCATGTCCGGCCTTCCGCGCAGTACGCCGGGCTTGTTCTCGACGGCACCACCTCACTGGACTGGCTGGTTGAGCAGGTTCTTAGCGAACTTAAGCGTCGTCAACTCTCGCCCCAGGCATGTGCGCGTTCGAATTAGACCTCGTCGATATCATGCCAAAGTTGATCCGCTCACATTTGTCACAGATGAGTGTCAAAATGATTAGCCCGCCTGGGCATTTTCTCATCCAAGCCAGGGAAGCCGTAGTCGAGTCAGATTGGGAACAATGCCGGGATATTTTCGTCGCAGGGTCACTTCGCCGTTCTTCAGCCTTCTCTCGTCAGGGCGTGACTCCGCACAAGCTGGCACTCTCTCTCGCTCTCGGATTATGTATTAGCTGCTTCCCGGTCATGGGAGTCACATCCATCCTGTGCATGATTGTCGCCCTGTCGTTCGGTCTGAATTTGCCGGCAATTCTCTTCGCCAACTACCTGGCTCTCCCGTTTCAACTCATGTTTCTCTTCCCATTTATGCGGATTGGCGAGCGGCTTTTCCGCGAAGATCGGCCTTTGCCATCGCTGGAGCAGATGACGGCAATGTTTAAGCAAAATCCGGGACAGTTGATGAAAGAGTTCTGGAGTATGCAGTGGCACGCGATTGTCGCATGGACGCTGGTTGCTCCCTTCGCATGCCTGCTGCTCACCCTGCTCTTCAGAGAAATGCTGCGAAGAATCAACTTCGGTCTTCCCAGCGCAGGTCAAGACACGGTTATTCTTCCCGGCGCCGCTTGTGAGTCGCTGCCGTCGGACGTGGCCAACTAGTTCACCGGTTTTTGCGGCGTTGGCGGTTTTGTCAGCGAATGCCACTCCGGCACCGGCTTCGCGCTCTCCAGCCACGCGGTGTAGATCATGTCCCGCAGCATGCTCGCCCCGGCGGCCAGTCGCGCCTCGGTAAAGTCGCGGGATTCTGCCGTGCCCGCACCGTCAAATCCATGCACCTTGTCCAACTGATAAAGGCGTTCGATCTGGGTGCCCGAACGTCGCAGGTAGGCCACATAATCGGTGAAGGGATCCGTCGACACCGCGGCGCCGTCATCAACGGTGCCACTCCAGCCGCCTTGATGTTCGCCGAGACAAATGTGATTCGAAGAGAGTGAATGCCACGTTGCGTGCTATAGCCGTTGGGATTTTCGCCATCACCCACCCGTCATAGTTCACCGTCACATGCAGCGGCATGGCACCATCGGCAACGTAATGGCCCAGCCATCCGGCGTAGAACAGGATCGCCTGCTGCACCGGCTTCACTTCCTGTGTTATCGGTAGAGAGGACACGGTATTCGCGCATCGCAGCTTTCAAACGCTCGTAAACCTCCGTCGTGACATAGGGCTGAAGTCCCACCTTCTCCGGCTTGAGAACCAACTCGGGATGCGCCGCCTGCAAAACCGCCAGCGCCGCGATGTAGTCAAAACGCTTTCGCGGCAATGTGCCTAGCCGGTCAGCTAGTTCCAAATCGATGAAATGCTCGGGAGCCTGCGCTGCAACCAGTTCCGGCTCAGCGGGCGAGCGCCAGCGATCCGGCTCCGGACCAAGATAAGTAATTTCGGCAATCGCGTCGGAGGTGCGAAAGAACGCAGGCATTTCCGCCGGCAGCTTCTCCACCGCAAGCTGATTCACGATACGGTGGCCGTCGTTTCCCCAGGCAAACGATTGCGGGACAGCTAGAAGAGGAAGCAGCAATGCCGCAGCTGTGCGGCGGAGGAGGGAAGCAGCAATGTAAGTCATGTTAAGGCGAGTATAACTAGCGGCGAGGAAAAAGCGCTGTGACAAAGACCTGCAAAGCGATGCGGATAACGGCAGAAATTTACAGAGTTTGCTGGCCGTAATGCTGGAGGTCGCTTTGGTATCCTTAGGATTGCCATGCCGACGAAAAAAGAACTACTCACTACTCCCATCCAGCACATCGATATCAAGCAACACAATGTCGTTGCCCTGGTCGATGCCATGCAATTTATGGCCTACAGCTCCCGTGATCTCGCCCGGGCCGCTTCAATCTATGAACGCATGCTCCGCGACCGCGACTGCGGGGTCATCCTCTGCCTCGCCGGTTCACTGATAAGCGCCGGTCTGAAGCAGATCTTTGTCGACCTGGTCCGCAACAACATGGTGGACGCAATTGTTTCGACGGGTGCCAACATCGTCGATCAGGACTTCTTTGAGGCTCTCGGCTTCAAACACTACATTGCCGACGAGTTGTACAAGCAGGGAACGGAAGACGCCACGCTGCGCGAACTGATGATCGATCGCATTTACGACACGCTGATCGACGAGGAAGAGCTGCGGCATTGTGACGAAACTACGAACCAGATCGCCAATTCGCTCGACCCCGTCCCTATAGCTCCCGCGAATTCATCCGCGCAATGGGTGCCTACCTGGTGGACCAGGGCAAAACCCCCTCGAATGGCGGCGTGGATTCGATCGTGCTCGCAGCCTATGAGAAGGATGTGCCGATATTCTGCCCAGCCTTCAGCGACTGCTCTGCCGGATTCGGCCTGGTTGCCCACCAGCATGCACGACAGAACCAGCCTAAGGTGTCGATCGATTCGGCGAAGGATTTTTACGAGATCACCCAGCTGAAGATCGCCAACCCCACGACCGGCCTGCTGATGATCGGCGGCGGGGTGCCCAAGAATTTCGCGCAGGACATCGTTGTCGCCGCGGAAATCCTGGGTAGCGGATGCGCCCGATGCACAAGTACGCGATTCAGATCACGGTGGCGGATGTTCGTGACGGCGCGTTGAGTTCCAGCACGCTGAAAGAAGCGAGTTCGTGGGGCAAGGTGGACACCACCTTTGAGCAGATGGTGTATAGCGAAGCTACTTTGGCATTACCCCTGATTACTGGGTATGCGTACCATAAAAACGCTCAGGATGGCCGTCTGGAGCGGCGATGGGCGAATATCCTGGAGCCAGTTAGCGCGTAATTCAGCGTCGAAAAGGGCACATTAGCGGGGGTTACATTTTCGCGATTTTGTAACCTCAAGGGGCCTAAACCGGCGGATGCCGGTTTCGGCCCCTGCATATTTGCCGCCGGGAATTCCTGCGCCTGGATTTTTCCCCCTTCTATGCATTTTTCTGGTGCGAGTGTGAACCTTAGTGAATAACTCTCTAAGAAACAATGGCTTAGAAAATGCCGCAAAAATTAGGCAACTTGCACGTATAATCTGCCCAACAAGACGGTACAAGTTTCTCTGAATTTAATGACTTAAGCACTAATAGCTGCGATTTGCAGCCTTGGTTTCCTCTGCTATTGCAGTGTGTAAGAAAGTTCAACATGAATTGGCTCCGCAGCAGGCCGATTTTCCGAATCGCAATCCTGTCGGCGTTGATCGTCTCGGCCGCGGGAGCGTACCTGTATGTTTCGGCGCATCATCCTGCTCCGTTCAGCAGAAATCAATGGCTGCGACAGGAATACTTCCTGTTTGTCTCGCTGGCGGCTTTGAACCTGATGCTGATCTGGGCCATGCGGCGCGTCTTTCACACCGACTCCTCTGACCTCGCGCAGGTCTCTTCGTTGCAGCGCACCATCCTGGACTCGTCTGGACCGATGATCCTGGCGATCGATCTCGATTGGGCCGGTTTACCGCTTTTAACCCCTCCGCGGAGAGAATTCTGGGCTACTCCAGCGAGGAAATGCTGGGACGAGCGCGTTTTGAGGATATTTGCTCGGAAGGCGACCTGAGGCGAACCGGCAGAGAGTTGCTGATGACTCTCCATCTGCCGGACGAGTATGAGCCCAAGCAGGACGATCCGAACAATCCCCTTCGCGATTACATGGAATACGTCAGCGCCATCCCTGCGAACCACATTCGCGGATTTGAGATGGAATACAAGCGGAAAGATGGAACCATGTTTCCGGGAATGGTTTATCTTTCCGCCACTCGTTCGGCGGACGGCGAAGTCACCGGATTGTTGGCGATCTGCGTAGACATGAGCGCGACCAAGCGCGCCGAAAATGCTCTACAGGAGAGCCAGGAGCGCTACCGCGACCTGTTTGAAAACTCCAACGAAATGATCGCCACTCTCAGTCCCCGGGGCCGGTATATCTACGTAAATCCATCGTGGAGATCGCACTTCGGACTAACGAAAGACGAGTTCGAGGCCTGATCAGCTTCGAATCCGCCTTCCCGCCGGAATCGCAGGCAACAGCAGCGGCACTTTTTCGCCGGGCGCTGACGGGCGAGCGCGTGGAGCGGGCCCATATGCGCTTCTACGGGCCCATGGGCGTCTGATCGAGGTGGAAGCAAGCCTGAGCTGCCGCGTTCAGGAGAGAGAGCCCGTCTCCGTTCGCTGCCTTTTCCGCGACGTAACCCAGGAGCGCCAACGCGAACGCCAACTGGCTATGCAACTACTGGTTGCCCAATTGGTGGGCGAAAGCACTCGTCCAGAGCAGGCACTGCCCCGCGTGCTGGAATCGCTGGGTAGCAGCCTGGAATGGGACGTCGCCACGTTCTGGAGGGTAGATGCGGACCAGAAACTGCTCAGCTATCACGCCGGCTGGTACGCTCCGGGGAGCTCCTACCAGGAGTTTGGACGGGTAAATTCCAGGCCGTGTTCTCAGGCGGGGCGAAGATATTCCAGGACGAGTGTGGGCCACGCGCAATGCGCTGTGGGTGGTGAACCTGGGCAAGGAGCCGCCGTTTTCCCGGCAGGAAGCTGCACGTGCCGGAGGCCTGGTAACCTGCTGGTCAGTTCCGGTGCGGGTCGGAAACAAGGTTACCGCAGTCCTTGAGTTGTTCAGCCACCAGGAACAGAAGGAAGATCCGGAGATGATGGCCACGGTCGAGACGGTATGCGCCTCCATTGGGCAGTTCATGGCGCGCTCTTCGCAGGAAAACGAGTTGCGGGAGCTGAACCGCCACAAGGAAGTTCATTCTGAATTCCGTTGCTGACGGCATTTTCGGTACGGACCGGGATGGCCTGGTCATCTTCGTGAATCCGGCGGCCGAGATGCTGCTGGGCGCGACGGAGGGCTCGCTGATTGGCTGTCACGTCCGTGACGTGATCCATATGGGCCGGCGAAGTCCCGCTTCCACCAACTCGACGACTCCGATGCTTTCCCACCATGCGCGCGTTTTCTACTCCCCAGGGAGCCAGCGGCCAGGACCTTTTCTTCCGCAGCGATGGCACATCGTTCCCGGTGGAATTTTCGCGTGTCGTCCATGCAGGAAGGCGGAAGCGTGGTCGGAAGCGTGCTCAGTTTC
Organism: uncultured Acidobacteriaceae bacterium; assembly: GCA_963816335.1. Lineage (GTDB taxonomy): Bacteria > Acidobacteriota > Terriglobia > Terriglobales > Acidobacteriaceae > JANXZS01. Next base: position 25,998 of record CAWFKA010000007.1, read on the forward strand.
CGGGACATCAGCCAGCGATATGCTCTCGACCGGATGAAGGACGAATTCATCTCGACGGTGAGCCACGAGTTGAGGACACCGCTGACTTCGATCCGCGGCGCTCTCGGCCTGCTGACCGCAGGACTGGTGGGCGAGGTAAGTGAAAAGGCGGCGAACCTGCTTCGTATCGCCGTCAGCAACTCCGATCGGCTTGTGCGGCTGATTAACGACATTCTGGACCTGGAACGGATGCAGTCCGGCCGTTCCCCATTGAGCTTCCGGCGCACGCTGCTGAGTGAAGTTGCGCAGCAGGTACTGGACGCAATGGCTCCCGTGGGAGAGGCGGCGGGCGTTCGCCTGGTGTTGGAGGCAGGCACCGCTTCCGTGGATGCCGATCCCGACCGCCTGTTGCAGGTACTCACCAACCTGTTGAGCAATGCCATCAAATTCTCGCCGGAAAATGCCGTGGTGACAGTAACGATCAAGTCCGGATCCGACGGTGCAACGCTAAGCGTGATCGACGAGGGGCGCGGAATTCCCGCGGATAAGTTGGAAAGCATCTTCGACCGCTTTCAGCAGGTGGATGCTTCTGACTCCCGCCAGAAGGGCGGCACCGGACTGGGCCTGGCCATCTGCCGGACGATTATCCATCAGCACGGCGGCCGTATCTGGGCGGAGCGCAACATTGACAAGGGTACGACTTTCGCGGTTTACCTGCCCTTCCGCCAGCGGCCCGATACGGCCTCCTCGCCAGTGCCTGACCCCGATCTACGCGAAGGCACGATTATGATCTCGGACCGCAACTCACCAGCAAGGCGCACCGTGGCAGAACACCTGACGCGCCACGGCTACAAGGTTGTGGAGGCGGAAAACGCAGAACAGACGATGACGCTGGCGCGAAATCTTCCGCTGGAAGCGATCCTTTTAGATGTGTCGTCGAACGGTAAAAATGGCTGGCAGACACTGCAGATGCTGAAAGAAGAGGAGGCCACCGCAAATATCCCGGTAGTGGTTCTGAGCGTGTGGCCGACGATCGAACATCTTGAGCATCCTGAACGCGTGGATGGGTGGCTGCATAAGCCACTGGATGAAGCCACGCTGCTGACCGAGTTAGCCCACGTATTGCGGGGAGCCCGCGAGTATGCCCGGGTGCTGCTGGTGGAAGACGATGAAGACCTGGCCCGCGTAATTCTGGCAACGTTTGAACAGGCAGGCATTGAGATACTGCACGCCTCAACCAGGCGACGCGCCATTGAACTTTGCGAATCCTTCCCGCCGGATCTTCTGATCCTCGACCTGTCTTTACCTGACGGAGACGGTTTCAATGTAGTAGATTGGCTTCGCCAACAAAAAGAACTCAGCAAGACGCTCCTTGTCGTGTATTCAGCACGCGATGTGATGGATTTTGAGCGCAAACAACTGCAACTCGGGCCGACCGAGTTTTTGACCAAGGCAAGTGTTCAGCCGCAGGAAGTGGAAGCCCTGGTGCTGACTATGCTGAGGCGCTTCCGGCAGAACCAGGACGATATGGACTCGCCAGCAGACGACATGATATCCCGGCCCGCCTAATGCCTACGAAACGGAAAGAAGAGGAAGAATGGTTCGCCGACGAGTATTGATCATCGACGACGACGATGACATCCGCCAGGTAGCAGCACTGAGCCTGGAGACAGTTGCGGGCTGGGACGTGTGCGTGGCGAGTTCGGGTGCGGAAGGTATTGGCCGCGCGGCGAGCGAAAGGCCGGACGCGATCCTGTTGGACGTGATGATGCCGGCGATGGACGGGCCCACGACATTTCTTGAACTGCAGAAAAGGAAAGAGACGGCGGGCATCCCGGTTGTGCTGCTAACCGCCAAGGTGCAAGGGCCCGATCAGAGACGATTCGCAAGCCTGGGCGTGGCGGCGGTGCTGCTCAAGCCCTTCGATCCACTAACACTTTCTAGGCAGATTTGCGATGCGTTGGGATGGCGGGAATAGGACATAATCTAGCCATGGCATCCTTTCGCGCGCAAATTCAACCGTGTGAGACCGTGACGAAACGCGACCTACCGCCAGCCAACGAACAGTTGCAGCAGTTGCTGCTAAAGCTGTGGATGACCAGCAAAGCGACCATCGCGGAAAGGCTGGAAACCATTCGGCAGGCGCAGGCGCACCTGGCAACGAGCTCGCTGAATGCCACTACGCGAACGAATGCTGTCGATGCAGCGCACAAGTTGGCGGGGATTTTGGGGACCTTTGGACTTCCGGAGGGAACCGAGCTGGCGCGGCAGGTGGAAGAAGGTCTGAGAGTGACTGACGCGGGAGAAACACTGACGGCAGATGCACTGGATACGCTGGTGAAGCAACTGGCCGTATTGATCGATAAGAAGTCGGAAGGGGTTTGAGAAAAAGGTCGGATGGGATTTTAGCCATCTTAAAATCGGTGCGGGATTTCAGCATTCCGCGTGCCCGATGTAGTCCACAGTAGATAATCGTTCCCTTCGATTCACAATCCTTTAAAAATCATGATCGTCGTGCAGCAGGACGCTGGGAGTTTGCGGTGGCAATCCCTTATCCTCATTTTCTGCCTGCGCCCGCAGACGGGCCACGGTTAGCCAGTTGTCCTTGCGTGGCGTGTCGGAGATCCACGGCGGCAACGGCATGGAGAGATAGCGGCTGAGCGCCTCTGCGTAGCCTTCATAGAGCGAACGCATCTCGGCCAGCCTCTGCATGGAACGATCGTCGCGGCAAACTTTGACTCCTGATTCGCAGAGCAACGTATAGAGCTGGTCGTATCGCTCCGGCGGCAGGCGGTCAGGATAGTCCTTCACCGGAGGCTGGGAGAATACCTGCGACAGATCCACCATCGCATGGCGCGCCATCGCGAAGGTGAGTTGCGCCTGGCGAGATTCGTGCCCATGCACGCCGGCGATGAGGAGCGCGCAGGTGTCGAGGATGGAAGTGAGGGCGCTGATCCAGCTCTGATTGTTGTGCTGGGAGCGGAAGTAGCAGAGCAACGGATAGGAAATGTGGCTCTCGAGCAGCTCGGCCGACCAGCGCTCCCACTCTTCCAGCAGCCTCATCAGGGCTTCGCTGGCTCCATCGTAGGAGTGGCGGCGCATGAGCTCGGCGACGGTTGGCGGCGATCCGGCGCGTGCATCCAGCATGGCGATGCTGACTTCGCGGCGCGAGAAGGCGCTGTAGAGCACCGGGAAATATCCCATGACAACGGCGAGAAATCCCAAGCCGATGCCGGCTTCGAGAATAATGAGCTCGCGCACCCATCGGCTGATGGGGGTGACGTCGCCAAGGCCGAGGGTGAAGAGCGTAGTGCCGCTAACGTAGAGGTCGGAGCGGAAGCCACGGGGGTCGACCGTGTCGTGGAAGGGGCTGCCCAGTCCGTGGAAGAGCAGCGCGAATCCGATGACCATGGCGGACGCCCAGACGACAAGCAGAAGAATGAGCGAGAGCGGTCCATAGAAGCTCAGGGAAGTTTCGCGCCTGTGCGGATCGCGGATGCGGTTGGTGACATAGGCCCACGGCGTCCAGGTAACCAGATAGAAGACGCGTGTGAGACGGAAGCGGCCAGTGGCGCGGCGCGGAAGGATGATGGTCTGGAAAGCATCCAGCAAAGTAGTGAAAAGGAGCGCGATGCCGATCACGATACTTAAAATGTCCATGGCTCGGCCTCCTTCCGGGCAGCGCGGGAGCGATCCGGCACCTAGCCCTTTCCGTAAGCTAGCACAGACGTGTGGGAAGAGAGTTTCATCCCAATTTTGATGTGGCTGGCGGCAACGGATCCGGCGGCGGATCTCGCCCGGGTACACTGGAGGGAAGGAATGCGACGGGCATGAATCTTGGAGATGTGGGCAGGATTCTGGTGGGCGTGGGGCTGCTGATCCTGGTGGTTGGCGGGCTGCTGATGCTTGCCGGACGCATCGGCCTGCCGCTGGGACGCTTGCCCGGAGACGTTTCGTATCGCGGGAAGAACTTCTCGTTTTTCGCGCCGCTGGGCACTTCCCTTCTACTGAGTGTTCTGCTGTCGCTCATCTTCTACGTCTTGTCGCGCTTCCGCCGCTAGCCGCGAATTCTTTGCGGGCGCTCTGCGGTGTAGACTTTCCATTTGTGAGCCTGTTCAACCCCGAGGAAGAACTCGACCAGCTTGGCTTTTCATTTGAAGAGCCAAAGCCCGCTGCGCGCCGCATCTATTCTGTCGGCGAGTTGGTAGGCGAAGTTCGCACGCACATTGAGCGCGAGTATGCCGACGTTTGGGTGGAGGGCGAGATCTCGAATTTTCGCGCTGCGCCGTCGGGGCATCTCTACTTCACGCTGAAAGATGGCGACTCGCAGTTGCCGGTGGTGCTGTTTCGCAGGCAGGCGCTGTTGATGAAGTTCCGCGCCAGCGACGGGCTGCAGGTCCTGGTGCGAGGCAAGGTTTCCGTTTACGAGCAGCGGGGCCAAATGCAGTTGGTGGCCGAATTCATGGAGCCGCTGGGCGCAGGGTCGTTACAGCTTGCCTTTGAGCAGCTGAAAGAGCGGCTTCGCGTGGAAGGGATCTTCGACGCGGGACGCAAACGACCACTTCCGGCGTTTCCGCATTGCGTCGGCATCGTCACCTCTCCAACCGGCGCTGTCATTCGCGACTTTCTGAATATCGTCGGGCGCCGTCACGCGGCGTTGCATGTGCTTCTCTACCCCGCGGTGGTGCAGGGTGAAACGGCTGCAGCGGAGGTGGCCGAGGGCATTGTCTACTTCAACCGGACACGAACAGCGGACGTGATTGTGATCGCGCGCGGCGGCGGATCTCTTGAGGATCTCGCGCCATTCAACAGTGAGCCGTTGGCACGGGCAATTGCCGCGTCTGAACTGCCGGTTGTATCCGCCATAGGACACGAAACGGATTTCACGATTGCCGACTTTGTCGCGGACCTGCGCGCGCCAACGCCCTCCGCCGCAGCCGAGTTGATAACCGAAGCGCAGCATAAAGTGGAAGAACGCGTGGAACTGTTGGCCCGCAGGCTGGAGCGTGCCGGCCGGTTCAAGCTGATGCAGGCGAGCGAGCGTTTATCGCGTCTATCCATTGAGAGCAGCTTCGAGAGAATGCGCAACGGCCTTGGCCGCCGGGAGCAGCGGGTAGACGAGCTTTCGTTCCGGGTGGAAGCAGCGTGGCGTAGTGTTTCTATCTCGAGCTATGACCGGCTGAACCTGGCAGCCAATCGCCTCATGCACCAGGATGCGACCAAGCGCATGATGGTGCTACGTGAGCGCCTCGGCAGCCTCGAAGGCCGCATGGCTCGAGCGCAGCAGAGTCACACGGTCAACTGCGAAGCGCGTTTCCGGACCCTCGAGGGTAGACTGCAATCGCTCTCCCCGCTGGCAGTGCTCAGCCGTGGCTACGCGCTGGTCTTCAACGAAAAAGGTGAGCTGGTAAAAGATTCGAAGCAAGCCGCTGAAGGCGAATTGCTGACAACGCGCCTTGCAGCAGGATCGCTTGAGAGCCGGGTAACGAAACAAAACAATAACAACGCGAAAGCACGAGCAACGAAAGCAGAGTAACGATGAGAAAGCTATTTGGGACCGACGGAATTCGCGCTGTTGCGGGCGTTGCTCCGCTGGATGAGAAGACGGTTTTTGCCATCGGCATGGCGCTGGGGCACTCCCTGAAAACAGCCTTCCCGAAGCCGACAGTGGTGCTCGGGATGGACACGCGTGAATCCGCCGGCTGGATTGCTGCCGCAGTAGCAGCCGGCCTTGAACGCGCAGGCGCAAAAGTTGTGAGCGCCGGAATCATCACCACTCCCGCCATCGCTTACCTGACGCGCAAGCACAAATTTGCCGCAGGAATCGTGATCTCCGCATCGCACAATCCCTGGCAGGACAACGGCATAAAGATTTTTGGCAGTGACGGTTACAAATTAGCTGACGAGACCGAGCTGCGAATGGAAGAGGAGATCTTCCGCCATCTCGATGGGCTTGAGGCTCCGGATGTTACCTCTCTTCGAGTGCCGCCCGTTGACCCATCGCTGCGCCGTGAGTATGAAGAGTTCCTGCTGGCGGCCGTTCCCGGGCTGCGGCTGAATGGCTTGAAACTGGTGATCGATTGCGCGAATGGAGCAGCATCTGCCATTGCTCCTGAACTGTTTGCCTTGCTGGGCGGCGAGGTCAAGCTGACGCATATCGAGCCGAATGGCCGAAATATCAACGACAAGTGCGGCGCTCTTCATCCAGCGGTTGTGGCCGCTGAAACCAAGGCGTCTGGCGGGGACGTCGGCGTTACCTTCGACGGAGATGCCGATCGTGCGCTCTTCTCCGATGCATACGGCAACGTGGTGAACGGCGACGCAATCCTGCTGCTGGCTGCGCGCGACCTGCAACAGAAGAAAATGTTGACCGGCAACCTTGTGGTAGCCACCACCATGTCAAACATGGGGCTGGAAGTCGCGCTGAAACGCGACGGCATTCGCATGCTGCGAGCGCCTGTGGGCGACAAGTACGTGCTCGAGCTGATGCGCCAGCAGAACGCCGCGCTGGGAGGCGAGCAGTCAGGACACATCCTCTTTCCACACCTGGCGACTACCGGCGATGGGCTGCTGACGGCGATGGTGGTGCTCGATCTGGTGCACCGGTCCGGCAAGCCATTGCACGAGCTCTGCGCCGACCTTAAGGTTTTTCCGCAGGTAATTGTGAATGTGCCCGTGAAAGAGAAAAAACCTCTCGAAGCGATTAAACTGATCGCCGACGCCATCCTTGCGGCAGAAACAGAACTAAAGGAGAGCGGGCGCGTCGTGATCCGCTACTCCGGAACTGAGGCCTTGGCGCGCGTGATGATTGAAGCAGAATCGGAAGAGGCGATGAGGCGGCACGCAGATGCAATTGCGGATGCAATCCGCAATGAGCTTGGAGTCTGAATCTTCTGTCGTTTGAAAGTTGAACACTGAAAGATGTATGACTATGCAAGATCGTGGAAAGAATACCGGCGGCGACGGCGCAAGATGTTTGCCGCATTTCTCACGCTCCTGGCGGCGGTGGTATTACTCGCATTCTCTGGCATAAAGCCTTCCGAGTCGTCAATTGCCGCGTTCGCTCTTGTTGCAGCTGTTGCTGTCTGGGTTGCAATTACTGCAAATTCCTTCTCACAATTTTGTTGTCCCCGATGCGGCGAATACTTCGCAGGCTCTCCCAGACTTTGGAGTCGGCGACGGTTTCTTCTTTCAAAGAAGTGCACGCATTGCGACCTGAAACAATTTGCTCCCGATGATTTGCGATAGAAGCACGTATGCAGCTATTTCAGATCGCGCCAGTTCGCGCCGATGCCGCAGTCCGCAACCAGCGGCACTTTTAACTCCATCACGCCTTCCATCTCTTCCTTCACGAGTGCCTGAAGAATCAGCGCCTCGTCCTCGACTACGTCGAAAAGCAATTCGTCATGCACCTGCAGTGTCATAACGGACTGCAGTTTTTCTTTTGCCAGGCGCTTGTCGATGCGGATCATCGCGATCTTGATCAGGTCCGCGGCGGTGCCTTGCAGCGGCGTATTTACCGCAGTGCGCTCGGCAAATCCACGAAGGTTCGCGTTGCGGCTCTGGATGTCTGGAATGGGACGCACACGACCGAAGAGAGTTTTTACACGCTGCTCGCGCCGGGTCTCGTCGAGCACGCGATCGATATACGCGCGCACGCCCTGGTAGCGGGCGAAATAAGTGTCGATATAAATGCGCGCCTCGCCCTGTGGAATGCTGAGTTGAGCCGCGAGACCGAACGGAGAAATTCCGTAAACGATTCCGAAGTTCACCGCCTTGGCCCGGTTGCGCGTCTCCTTCGTCATGTTTTCCGGGGGAACGTTGAAGACCTCCGAGGCGGTGAGCGTGTGAATGTCCTCGTTGCTTTTGAAGGCGCGCACCAGGAGCGGATCGTCCGAGAGATGCGCCATGAGCCGCAGTTCGATTTGCGAATAATCTGCGGAGAGCAGCACGCGGCCAGGCGCGGCGATAAAGGCGGCGCGAATTTCCCGGCCAAGCTCCGTGCGGATAGGAATGTTCTGCAAATTCGGATTGGTCGACGACAAGCGTCCGGTGGAAGTGCCGACCTGGTTGAACGTTGTGTGCACGCGGCCATCGCGGTCGGCAAGCAGCGGCAGCGAGTCAACGTAATTCGATTTAAGCTTTGCGAGTTGGCGATACTCCAGCACCATGCGCGGAACGGGATTGTGCGTGGCCAGTTCCTCCAGCACATCCTGCGCGGTTGAAACCACCTTTCCCTTGCCGTACTTCATGGGCTTGGGCAGGTTCATCTTGTTGAAGAGAACGTCGCCGAGCTGGCGCGGGGAATTGATGTTGAAGCGGTGACCGGACTGCGCGAATATCTCTTCGCCTACACGCTGCATTTCTGAAGACAGCTTCTCGCCCATGCGATTGAGCACTCCGGAATCGATGCGCACGCCCACGTCTTCCATTTTGCGCAGCACATTCACGAGCGGGAAGTCGATCTGTTCGTACACTTCTCTGGCGCCCAGGTCCTCAACATCGCGGCGCAGAATCGGCACCAGCTGATGGATTGCATTCGCGGCTTCCGGCAGCAGCGCCTCGCCCTTCTGCTGCAGAGGACGCACGGTGAAGCGGGCCACCACGTCGCTGAGAACATGCGTGGTGTGCGTGGGATTGATGAGATACGAATACAGCATGATGTCGTCGTGCACGCCGCGCAGGTCGACGCCTTGCTGCGCGAGAGACCGCGCAGTGGCCTTAAGATCGTGCACGGATTTCGAAACCATCTCATCTTCGATCAGTCCGCGCAAATCTCCGCCGCCGGGACCATCGAGCGTCGCGAGCAGGGCACTCTCCGGCGAGGCGGACAGGCCCAGGTAGTAGACTGGAGATTCCGCTTTGGGCTCGTCTGCAGCGGCAAAGTTGAGCATCGATGTCTGCTGCATCGGCGGCTCTTCCTCGCTGATTTCTGCTTCCTGCTCCGCGCCCTGTTCAGAGGCCGATTGAAAAAGAGACGGCGCTACCTCAATTGAAAAGCCGTGTTGGCGCGCCTCGTGAACGAATGCGGCAACGTCCTCTGCCGAAGGCGCAAACACGATGGCAACGTTGGTCGGCGCATCATCCGGCGCAAGCTCTTTGAGCATCGTGGTGAATTCAAGTTCGGTGAAGAGCGCGCGGCAGGCAGCGATATCGGGAGTAAGAGTGCGCATCTCTTCGAGTTCAAGAGCGATCGGCACGTCGCAGGAAATTGTCACCAGCTCTTTGCTGAGAAGCACGGTGTCGCGATTGCTCTGCAGCGACTCCCGGTACGTCTTGCGCTTTACGTCAGCGGCTCCGTCGAGCGCTGCTTCAACGCTGCCGAATTGCTGGATGAGTTCGACAGACCCTTTATCGCCGATGCCCGGCGCACCGGGAATGTTGTCGATGGTGTCGCCGCGCAGGGCCATCACGTCGATCACCTGTTCGGGGGGGACGCCGAGCGTCTCCACTACTTTGTCGCGATCGAGAATCAGGTTGTCTTTGGTGGGGTTGAGCACCTTCACGCGATCGTTGACAAGCTGCATCATGTCCTTGTCGCTGGAGACGACGAGGACTTCATGGCCCGCTTCGGCAGCCTGCTTCGCGAGGGTGCCGATCACGTCGTCAGCTTCAAAACCCTGAACCGACAGGATGGGAATGCGAAACGCCTCGAGCGCGCGACGGATGTAAGGCAGCTGCTGCGCGAGGTCGGCTGGCATCTCGGTGCGATTCGCCTTGTAACCGTGATAGTCCACCTCTTCGTAGATCTGCGTTGTGGCGTTGAACTTGCGCAGGGTGAGCGTCTTCGCCTTCTCATCGCGAAAGACGCCGCCGCTGACATCGAATACGGCAGCAAAGAATTCAGGATGGAAATCACGGCGCAGCTTGTTGATCATGTTGACGAAGACGAAGGTGGCCGCGGTAGGAACACCGGTGCGGGTGGACATGGGTCTCTGCCGCTGCATTGCATGGTAGGCGCGGAAGATGAACGACATGGAATCGAGCAGGAAAACGGGCGGCTTGGTCGGAGTCTCGGACATCGAGTCGAGTCTACCAGCCGGGGACGGAGTGGTCAGCTTCGCGGGTCGATGGCGCGGCCTTTAGCTGATGAACATGCAGTCACCGTAGGAGAAAAAACGATAGCGGCAGGCGACGGCGTGGCGGTAGGCGGCGAGTACGTGTTCGCGTCCGGAAAATGCGCTCACCAGCATCAGCAGGCTGGATTGCGGCAGATGGAAGTTGGTGAACATGGCGTCGACCATGCGGAATTGCGCGCCGGGTGACAGAAAGATATCGGTGGCACCGCTGTGCGCTTCGAGTGGGCGGCCATCGGCCGTGAGCGCGCAGTGCTCCAGTGTGCGGACGGTGGTGGTTCCCGCAGCGATGATCCTGCGACCTTCGCTTTTGGCAGCGTTCAACTCCACGGCAGTTTCTTGAGGAAGCGTGTATCGCTCCGCATGCAGGCGAATTTCTTCGACGGATTCAACCCGCAGCGGAGCGAAGGTGCCGAGCCCGACGTGCAGCGTGACGAAGGCGATGCGCACGCCGCGTGCGCGAATCGCCGCCAGAATCTCCGGCGTAAAGTGCAGCCCGGCGGTGGGCGCGGCGACGGATCCTCGCTGCTCCGCATACACCGTTTGGTAGCGTTCGCGGTCGTCGCGCGCATCAGCGCGGTGAATGTAGGGCGGAAGCGGGACGTGGCCGAGACGATCCAATACGCCCCAGAAATCGCTGCAAGGGGTGAAGCGAAGAGTGCGCTCGCCGAAGTCGCGGCGCTCGATGACCTCCGCCTGCAGCACTGCCATGGCCGGTGTTGCGGAGTTGAAGAAAGCGAGAACTTCGCCCACGCCCACCTTGCGGCCCGGCTTTACCAACGCCAGCCATTCCCACTGCGAAAGTTGCTCGGTGAGCAGAACTTCAATCGCCGCTGTGGGCGCCTGCGGGCCTTTCTGGATAGACCGGTACGCGAACAGGCGAGCCGGGATAACGCGGCTATTGTTCAGCACAAGAAGATCCCCCTCATTCAACATGGAAGGGAAATCCACGAACATTCCGTCGCGGCATTCGCCGGTGCGGCGGTCGAGTGAGAGCATGCGCGCGCCGGATCGCTCCAGCGGCGGCTCCTGCGCAATCAATTCTTCGGGGAGATCGAAATTAAAATCCTGAACCAGCACGAAGCTGATTCTAGAGCAATCGAACGCGGCAATGTGTTTTGGTCGCGATGGATTGACTTCGGCTAAATGAACACGGCGATATTGACGCGCCTATACGTTGGACTACGAACGCTTTTTCTGTGTGGCGGCGAGATACGCCTCTGCGCTGAGCCGTGCGCGTTCGAGCGCCGCCTGCAGTTCGAGCCGAAAAGGTTCGAGATCTGTCGCGTCGCGATCAACCGGAATGCCTCGCGTGAAGGTGAGGACCACACGCGAGAAGGGTTTCGGGATCAGCAGCCGGTCCCACGATTTCACCTGCCACGTGCGCTCGGGAAGCAGGTAGAACGCTGTCGCGGGAAACCCTGTCATCTGCGCCAGCTTGATGGGCCCCATCTTGGTCTGGTAGATGGGACCGCGCGGGCCGTCGGCGGTAAAGATCGCAGGCCGGCCTTCTTCGAGCGCCTTCCGCATGCCCAACAGACCCTCCAGGCTGCCGCGACTGCTCGATCCCCTTGCTGCTCCGAACCCCAGCTTCGCTGCGGAGCGCGTAATCAGCTCGCCGTCGAAACTTTGGCTGATCATGACGACCGCGGGATAGCCGCGAAAATAAATCGTGGCAAGAATCACGGCCCGATGCCACAGGCAGTAGAGGCCGGTGCCCGGGGGCGGGGGAATGGTGACACCCGGCTCGCAGATGACTTCATAGCGGAGCGTGGATCCAATGATGCGAAGGACGAGGGCGACAAGCGACGGGACTACCGCCAGCGCCACGCGCTGTCCAAAATCCCACTCGCGATCCTTCCGTCTTTCTTTCCCCACACGTTCATCCTATTGCAAATCGCTCGCCAGCAACATCGGCTGGCTGTAGCGCCTAAGTCGCCTCCGGGGTGGGGCCGTCGGGCTTCGCGACCAGCGAAGATATCCGTCCAAATCTTTCGCGGCTTCGCGGCGAATCAGGCCCTCGCGATTCGCTTCGGTAGCGGACGCGACGACATCCACCGCATGCTTTGATCTTTGGTGACCACCTCCGCCTTAACCGCGTCGGCCAGGGTTGCATCGTCCGACGCAACGACAGCACGCTTGTCTCCACCAATCAAGGTTGCGGCAAGAATGCTCTCGCCATGAACGTTCCCATAGACAGCGGCAGCAGCGGCGTCGTGAGAAGGAATGCCTTGCTCAACACGCGCGCCAGGTATTCTCCCCGGACAATCAATGCGCTTCACGCATCGGCCCTGCCTCCTACTGCGCGAATAAATATTTCTTCCGGCGACGGCTCAATCCAATCGAACTTGTAAATGCTGGCCTTCTGCGCAGCCTCTGCCAGCAGGTGCTGCGCATCCGCTCCCGCGTTGGAAGTCGATCAAGTGTAGCAAACGAATTTGGATTCGAAGCCGTCTGCGGGGCTGCTGCGCACCCATGATTCAAGCCGGGCCGAATGCTGGTAGCATCGCAAATGTGATTGCCCTCGATACCCAGGTTCAGTTTGTTCGCGGGATTGGTCCGCGCATCGCCGAGACGATTAAGGCAAAGGGCATCCTGACGGTGGAAGACCTGCTCTACCACCTGCCGTTCCGCTATGAAGATCGCCTGAATCCGCGGGGCCTGAATGAACTGGTGGCCGGAGAGATGGCCAGCGTGATTGGCGAGGTTCGCGGCACCATTCTGCTGCGCACCCGCTCCATGCCCATCTTTGAAATGACGGTGGGGCAGGGGCTGGACACGCTGAAGTGCATGTGGTTCCACGGAACGTATCTCAAGGACAAGTTCCACGCGGGGCAGATGGTGGCGCTCTTCGGCAAGGTGGAACCGTCGCGTTCGAAGCGTGGATTCAAGATGATTCAGCCGCAGTTTGAGATCCTGCCCACCGATCTGCGACGACGATCTCAGCCGATTGCTCGAGGTCGGCCGCATTACGCCGGTATATGAATCGCTGAGTGGAACCAGCAAGCTGAGCTTCGAAATGGATTCGTCGCGTGATTCATCGGCGCTGCTGGAAGAACTGGAAGGCAATGTGCCGGAGACGCTGCCCGCTGCGCTTGCGGAGCGTCTGCAGATTTCCCAGCCGCGAAGAGGCGCTGCGCGGCGTTCACTTTCCTGAAGCGGGAACTCCGTTGTCGCAATTGCAGATCGTCGGCGACCGCGGCACACCGGCGGCTGATTTTCGAGGAGCTTTTCTACCTGGAGCTGGGACTGGAACTGAAGCGGCGGAAATTGCGAGATCGCGCCGGCATCGCGTTTGAGACGGGTGACAAGGTGCGTGAGGCGATTCGAGAGGTGCTGCCGTTTCATCCGACGACGGCGCAGAAGCGTGCACTGGGCGAGATTGTGACGGACATGCGGAGGCCGCGTCCGATGCGGCGGCTGCTGCAGGGCGATGTCGGCTCCGGCAAGACCATCGTGGCGCTGCAGGCCATGCTGGTGGCCATGGAGAACGGCTACCAGGCGGCGCTGATGGCGCCGACGGAGATTCTGGCTACCCAGCACTATCTGGCCGCTCGCAAGCTGCTGGAGCGCTCCTCGCGCAACTACAAAGTGGTTCTGCTGACGGGTTCGCTCGACGATGAACGCAAGCGCAACGCGCGGCGCGCAATCTATCGGGCGATGCGCAATCTTGTGATCGGTACACATGCGCTGATCGAGGAGAAGGTTGACTTCGACCAACCTCGGCCTCATCGTTGTGGATGAGCAGCACCGCTTCGGCGTGCTGCAGCGATTCCGGCTGATGAAGAAGCCGAATGCCGCTGAGCCGGATGTGCTGGTGATGACGGCGACTCCGATTCCGCGCACGCTGGCGTTGTCGCTCTACGGCGACCTCGATCTGAGTGTGCTCGATGAGCTGCCGCCGGGGCGCACACCGATTGTCACGCGGCAGGTGAGCGATGAGCGCGCCGATGAAGTGTGGGAGTTCGTGCGCAAGCAGGTCGCCGCAGGACACCAGGCCTACGTTGTGTATCCAGTGATCGAAGGCGCGAAGGACGATCAGCCGGAGCTTGACTTTGCTCGCCGCCTGAGCCGGAAGAGGTTACCAAGCCGAAAAAATCCGCTGGCAAGAAGGCAAGGTCGGAAGAACTCTTTTCCGCCGAGCAAGCCGCTCTCTGAAATCGGCGATGAGCATGTACGAGAATCTGCGTGCCGGACCAATCTGGCCGGGCTGCGGTTGGGGCTGCTGCATGGGCGCCTCGATTCAGATGAAAAAGAAGTCATCATGCGACGGTTTCAACGCGGCGAGATCGACGTGCTGATTGCGACCACGGTGATTGAGGTTGGCGTGGATGTGCCGAACGCTACGGTGATGGTGGTCGAGCATGCCGAGCGATTCGGGCTGGCGCAGCTTCACCAGCTTCGCGGTCGAGTGGGCCGCGGCGCAGCAAAGTCGTGGTGCATTCTGATGACCGGCGGGCAAGATCTCGCCTAACGCCGAGCAGCGCCTGGAGGCGATGGTGCGCACGCAGGATGGCTTTGAGCTCGCTGAGCTGGATCTGCAGTTGCGCGGCCCCGGAGAATTCTTTGGCACGCGGCAGGCGGGGCTGCCCGACTTCCGCGTCGCCAACCTGGTGCGCGATCGCGCGCTGCTGGAGCTGGCAAAAGAAGAGGCAGCCAAATTCGTGCAGCATCCACTGAACGAAGCCAGCGAAGAAGAGAAGGCCCGCGTGTGGAAGCAGCTCAAAGATGCGTGGCAGCGGCGGTATGGATTGGTGGAGGCCTAAAGGCAGCTCGCACAGCGGTTAGCTGAAGGGCGGTTAGCGAAGTGAAGCGAGTTAACGGGTCAGCGAGTTAGCGAGTTAGCGTAAAGCAGAAGCCAGCGAGTCGGGCGGCGACAACCCCTCAACGGGCTTTGATGCCTTCCATTTGCGCGCCTTCGGTTCCGATGAGACCCGGGCGTTCTGCGGCACGGGCGAGCACTTCGATCTCCACGGATACTGTTTCCCCGGCGACGAACGGCCCCTGGTAGCGCGTGCAGTGGCACAACTCGGTCAACCCGCGATGGGAATTCTGGCTGAGTTCCAATCCGGCGGCGACCAGGGCGGTGTACATTTCCAGGCAGCCGCTGCGCTCAAACTCAAAGTTCATCAGCACCTCCCGGTCAGAATAGCTCCGGCTCAGCACCCAACCGCCGCAGCCGAGCACCGTTCCGGAAAGAAAATGCAGCAGGCGAGCGGGTTCCTGTACCGACAGGGCTGAGAGTTTCAACATCCAGGGCATGGGCATTCGCCTCTTTTGGTCTCGGCCAGCCATTCCCGGCTGACACTTTCCCCATCGGATGAAAGCGCGCTTCCCATGACTTTTCTTCGCGGTACTTCCGTCATCTTTTTGAAAAATAATGGGGAGTACCCGTCAACAACCTTGCGGGTGCCCGCCCGCCATACGCAAAACATGTTGCAACGGAGAAGGGGAGCCGATCATCCAAGCAGTGAAACACGTGGTTGAGCAACTACTTATCTGCTTTCGTCGCTTCAGGCGTCCGATGGTATTCTGAACCGGACAGCGAATATCTGTGGCGTTCTCTTATTCTGAAAGGGGTCCGTGCCTAGTCAGCAGGAAGTCAAGTGGTCACAGCTGAAAGTCGGCGTACTTGTTATTGCTGCCTTGGCGGCTCTCACCGCGCTGATCTTCCTGATGTCAGGAAGTAGCGGCGGCTTCTTTACCGGACACCTGATCGCCCGTTCCTACTTTGAAAACTCCGCCGGCCTGAAGGTGGGCGCCCCGGTAAACCTTGAGGGTGTGACCATCGGCAACGTGAAATCCATCCGCATTGTGCCCGAGCGCAAGCTCACGCCGGTCGAAGTCGTAATGTCGCTGAGCAAGAAGTACCAGAACGCAGTCAAGACGGACTCGCAATCCAGCCTGGAAACAGTAGGCGTGCTGGGCGACACGGTGGTCGATATCGACAGCAAACGCGCCACCGGTGGAATCTTTCAAAACGGCGGGGAAATGGCCACCACCGAGACGCCGAACCTGAGCGACGTTATCAAGTCCAGCCAAGGCACCATCGAACAGCTGAACACCATCCTTGCCAAGGTGAATAACCTGGTAGACGCGCTGAACAGCGGCAAGGGCTCCATCGGCCAGTTGATCAACAATCCAGACCTCTACAACAAGGCGATCAAGACCCTGAACGAATTGCAGTCCCTGGTGGACCAGATCAGCAGCGGCAAAGGCTCCATTGGCAAGCTGGTCAACGACGATACCCTGTACGACCGGGCAAACGCGACGGTCGACCGGTTGAAGAACATCGCGGATGGGCTGGACAACGGCAAAGGCACAGCGGGAAAGCTGCTGAAGGACGAGACACTCTACAACAATCTCAACTCCAGCGTGGCGAATGCCAACCAGTTGCTGGCTGACATTAACGCGGGCAAGGGCGGACTGGGCCTGCTGGCCAAGGACGCGGCCTTCGCCAAAAAGCTGGACGACACGGTGACCAAGCTTGACTCCATCCTCTCCCGCGCCGACAGCGGCGAGGGCACGCTGGGCCAGTTGGTGCGGAATCCGGCACTCTACAACAATGCTGACCAGATGCTGACCGAGACGCGCGGCCTGGTGTCGGCGATTCGCGAGAATCCTAAGAAGTACCTCACCTTCCACGTCAAAGTGTTCTAAACCGTTTCTTTTCCCTGAAATTTTTCTTCTGCGCATCAGCCGCCTGCGTACCAGGAGCCTTCCTGCGCCTGCCTTGTGCAGCTTAAGAGGCCATTTTCCGGCTCCGCGTGTTACTTTTCTTAACGAGGCAGGGCGGAAGTTTTGCCCATCGCCAAACAGGGGGTTATCCGCAGAACCGCACATCTGAGTCCGGGAGAACCTCCAACTACCCCCGAGGAAACGGAATGCAATTGATTCGTATCGTTCGCGTCATACTTGCCGCCAGCACTCTTACGATTTCCAGCCTATGCCTTGCGCAGATCAGCACTTCCGGCTCAACGTTCGCGTCCGACATCCCCGCCGGGGGCTCTCCCGTAGAGCCCAAAAAGCCGCTCATGTTCGACACCAGCGCCATCGACAAGTCGGTTGATCCCTGCACCGACTTCTACCAGTACTCCTGCGGCAACTGGGTAAAATCGAATCCTGTCCCGCCTGACCAGGTGCGCTGGGGCCGCTTCAATGAGCTTGCCGAGCGCAACAACTGGCTGCTCTACCAGCAACTGATCACTGCCTCCAACCCGACAGCCAAGCGCTCCCCTTTGGAGGCAAAATACGGAGACTTTTTTGCCTCCTGCATGGACACGACGGTGGTGAACAAGAAGGGCATCTCGCCCATTCAACCGGCGTTGGACGAAATTGCCGCGCTCAAGGACAAGAAGGACATTGCCGCGCTCCTCGCCAGCCTGAACTCGCAGGATGCCACCACGGCGCTGTTCCGCTTCCGCGTGGAGCAGGATGACAAGGATTCGAGCAAGCAGATTGCCGGTGCAGGACAGGGCGGCCTTGGCCTGCCCGACCGCGATTACTACCTGGATCCAAGTGAGCGCCAGGCCAAGATTCGCGAACAGTATCTCGCACACGTCACCAGCATTTTCAAGCTTGCCGGCGACACGCCGGAGCAGGCAGCAGCGGAAGCGGCCAGCGTCATCGCCGTCGAAACGGCGCTGGCAAAGGTCTCCCTTGCCCGGCAGGATCTGCGTGTGCCGGAGAAGAACTACCACATCCTCACATTGGTCGAATTCGACAAGCTCGCGCCGAATTTTGATTGGAGCGCCTACTTCACCGGCATCGGCATCCGCAAGTTCGACAGCCTGGATGTGGGCCAGCCGGACTTCTTCAAAGGCATGAGTGAAACCATCGGAGCCGAGAGCCTGGATTCGCTGAAGAGCTATCTCCGCTGGCATACGCTGCACACCGCCGCACCCTGGCTCTCGCAGCCGTTCGACCAGGAGAATTACAACTTCTACCAGGCAACGCTCTCCGGACAGAAAGAGCCCACGCCCCGCTGGAAGCGCTGCACACGCCTGACCGATGCAAACCTCGGCGAAGCCGTCGGACAAGACTGGGTCAGCAAGAACTTTCCCCCGGACGCCAAGGAGAACATGACCAAGTTGGTGGCCGCGCTCGATACCGCTCTTTCCCAGGACATTCAGCAGTTGTCATGGATGTCGGACGCCACCAAAAAGCAGGCGGAAGAGAAGCTGGCACAGATCCGCAACAAGATCGGCTATCCCGAAAATTGGAAGGACTACTCCAGCGTTGTTGTGAACCGCGACGACCTGCTGGGCAACATCCACCGAGCCGCCAACTTCGAACGCATGCGCAATATCAACAAGCTGGGCCAGCCGGTAAACGAGAAGGAGTGGGGCATGACTCCGCCCACCGTCAACGCTTACTACAACCCCAGCATGAACGACATCAACTTCCCTGCCGGAATTCTGCAGCCGCCTTTCTTTGAGAATTCCAAAGACCCGGCTGTCAACTTCGGCGGCATCGGCGTGGTGATCGGCCACGAAATGACGCATGGGTTCGACGACCAGGGCAGCAAGTACGATGGCAAGGGCAACATGCGCGAATGGCAGACGCCGGAAGACCGCAAAGCCTTCAACGAGCGTACCGATTGCGAGGTAACCGAATACGGCGGCTTTGAAGCCGCCCCCGGACAAAAGCTGAACGGCAAGCTTACGCTCGGCGAAAACACTGCGGATAACGGTGGAATTCGCATCGCCTACCAGGCGCTGATGAACACGCTGGCCGCTCAGGGCGCGGGTGCAGCTACCAAGGAGATCGACAGCTACACTCCCGAACAGCGCTTCTTCATCGCTTTTGGACAGATCTGGTGCTCGAACAGTACGGACGAGTCGGCAAGGCTGCTGGCGCGCACCGATCCGCACTCCCCCGGCAAGTGGCGGGTGAACGGCACGGTGCAGAACTTCGACGAGTTCGGCAAGGCCTTCGGCTGCAAGAAGGGCACGCCAATGTACCCGGAGAAGAGCTGCCGCGTCTGGTAGCTCACTTTTTCACACGGAATGAGTCCGGCTTCCATTCCCCCGGAAGCCGGATAATTCCCTCTTGCTGGGCGTCGCTGTGCTAGCCGAAAGCGCCTTAAGCTTTTACAATTCAAAATGGGAGCGATCCCGATCCAGTTCTGCTGCAAGTGCAGCCCTCTACCAGCTCCAGGTTGGAGAGGATGAAGGAAGCTCATGAAGTTTCGAAATATCGGCCAAATGTTCCTGGCCACTGTCACCTCTCTCGGCCTCTGCCTCGGAGTGACCTCGTGCAGCAATAGCTTCACCGTCGGATTTTTGTACGTCACCGCCGTCTCTACCTCAAATGGAGCTGCTGGCCAGATTTCCGGCTACAAGATCAACAACAATACCGGCCAACTTACATTCATTACCAAGGGCCCTTTCGGCTCTGGCGGCATTAACCCTATCCGCGCCGTAGTCTTCCCCGGCGGCCGCTTTATGTATGTTCTGAACCAGAAGCCGTCGGATACGGCGGGCGGCAACATCGCCTTGTTCACCATTGGCGCAACCGGGGTCCTTTCCTACCAGACCAGCTACAGCAGCCAGGGTGTTCAGCCGGTATCCATCGCCATTGGCAACAACAATTCCAATTTCCTCTACGTGCTCGACAAGCAGGTGGTGGACAGGAACGGGAATGTAGTTAACAACGGCAATGGCGCAATTACCGCCTTCGCGGTTGACACCAACACGGGTCGCCTTTCGCTGGTGGAAAACCAGCAGGTGATCAATCCCGATGGCAGCCAGCTGCCGTATTTCCCGGTTGGAGCCAATCCAGTAGCGTTCGGCCCTATCAACAACAGCGCCCTCGTAGGCGCCTATATCTACACCGTGGATGGTGATCAGTCGGTGTTCCCGTACTCGTTCAATCCGCTGAACGGCCAGCTCACAGTAACGCAGAACGGTCCTCAACCCACCGGCGCGACGAACATTACCGCAATCGGCGGCAACGCGGCCTACGTCTACCTGCTGGACGCGGGAACGACTCCCAGCACCATCCTTCCCTACACCCGCGGCACCGGGGGAATTCTGCAGACCGTCACCAGCGGCACCGTGCAGAACGATCCAAACGTGGCCAACCCCAGCGACCTGGTGGTGGATTCCAAAGGCGTGCGCCTCTACATTTCGAATGCGGGACCGAATACCAACCCGACCAATCCGTCGAGTGCGATTTCCGCCTTCAGCATCCTGAGTACGGGGCAGTTGACCGAAATCGGAGGCTCGCCCTTCGCTGCCGGAACATTCCCCTCGGGTCCCCAGCCAGTCTGCATCCTGGAAGATCCATCCAACCAGTACATCTACACGGGCAACGCTGCAGCCAGCACCGTAACCGGCGGCAAGATCGACAGCAACACCGGCGTGCTGACCGCACTTCCCCGCGGTTCGCAATGGGCCACTGTCGGCAATCCGACGTGGTGCGTGGCCACCGGAGTACCGCAGTAGCGACCTGAAATCGATTGTGAAGGATGGCTCGCAGCAAGCGGGCCATCCCCACTCCGACACGCAAATGCCTCCGCCTGAGCTAGCCGAAAGGCGCTCAAGCTTTTACAATGCAAGCAGAGCAATATTCCATCCAGGTTTGCTGCGAGTGTAGCCGGCCACCATATCTACGGCCAGACGAAGGAAGCGCATGAAGTTGAGGAAAACCGGCGAGACTCTGCTGGCCGCCGCAGTTCTGCTAAGTTCGGCTTTTCTGATTACCGCATGCGGAAGCGTCGGAGCCGCCCCCACCATTGACTTCCTTTACATCTCGGCGTCGAAAGCCAATCCTGGTCAGGTTGCTGTCTACAAGATCGACGGCGGGTCGGGCATTCTCCGCCAGCTGCCCCAGTCGCCCTACCCGACCGGGGGACGCAATCCCGTTGCCGAAGTTCCCTCGCCCGATGGCAAGAATCTTTACGTTACCAACCGTGACGAAAATACGGTCATCCAGTTTGCGGTCGGCCCAGACGGCAAGCTCTACCCGCAAACCACGGTGAATACGCCCGGCGGTTTCCCCGTCGGTGTGGGAATCAACAAGTCCGGCACGCTGCTTTACGTGGTGGATACTTATCAGCCGGGATACACCGATGCCACTCCTGGACCGGGCGCAGTCGTGGTTTACCCCATCTATGAAACAGGCCCCGCGTGCGAGACAGCCTCGGGCGCAATCGCGGTACCGGGCGCCCTGTGCAAGCCCATTGCAAATGGCCTGCTCCCCTACTTCCCGGTTGGATTCGCGCCCATCGGCGTGAACGTACTCCCTGACGACAATACGGTCTACGTGGTGAGCAAAGGCTCAGCCGAACAGCCTGGCCGGGTTTACGAGTTCAGAACCGACGCCAGCGGCGTACTTACCCCCATTGGAGTCGGATTCATTCCCGTGGGAGTCGCTCCCACCGCCATTACCAGCACCGCCACCGGAAACTTCGTTTACGTGACGGATTCAGGCGCCAACAAGGTTTACGGATTCGCGCCGGACGCGAACGGCCACCTGCTGGGAGTGCCCAATTCTCCTTTCCAGACGGACGTGCAGCCGATTGCCGTCACCACTGATCCAGCTTCGAAGTTCGCCTATGTGGTCAACTACACTACCGGCAGCGTCCTCCCCTATCTCATCAACGCAGATGGATCCTTGACGGTAGGAACGTCCTTCGCCACCGGCGCTGGACCGACTTGTGCCGTGGTCGAACCCGCGCAAGGCAAGTACCTCTTCGTTTCCAACTTCCTCGATGGCACGGTCTCCGGTTATCAAATCAATCCAAACACCGGGTCCCTGGTAGGAATTCAGGGTTCACCCTACGCCACTCCAGGACAGTCCACGTGTGCGGCGTCGGTCGTAAACCGCGGCAATTAGAAACGAGGCAGAGTTCGTCGGTGCTGAAAATTCACCGCCATCATGGTTCAGCATGCAGTTCGCGATGCGACCCTTCACCCGCCGGCGAGTCTAAGAAAAGAGTAGATGTGCTGAAATCAAGCGGCAGGAGCGTTTTTACTTCCGATATATACAAGTCAACCAGCCCGTCGCGGCTTACCGCGAGAAAAGCCACACCTCACTATTCCCCCGTTTATAGACTAGAACTGAAAACGCTCTAAATGCATACGACTGAGTAGCCGAAAGCCGCTGTAGCTTTTACAATCGAACCGAGAACCATTTCTCGCAAGTTTCGCTGCAAATGCAGCCCCCGGCCGAAAAACCCTCGGCCAGACGAAGGAAGCGCATGAAGTTGAGGAAATTCGGCCAAGTTTCGCTGGCCATTGTATTGTCCCTAAGCTCGAGTCTGCTTATTACCGCGTGTGGTGATACACAAGCCATTGACTTCGTCTTCGTCACGAACTCGAAAAGCGCTCCCGGCAAGATCCTCGTCTACAAATCTGACACCCATACCGGCGCATTGATCCAGATTGCGCAGCCGACGTACGATTCCGGTGGCATTAATCCCGTAGCCGAAGTCGTTTCGCCGAACTACCAGAATCTTTATGTCGTCAATCGCGACGACAATTCCGTCGTCCACTTCTCCATCGCGAACGGCGGAGAACTCACCGCCAAGGACACCGTGAACACCCCCGGGCTCTTCCCCATGGGCGTGGCCATCAGTCCGGCAGGCAATTTTCTTTACGTGACGGACACGTGCATTTCCGGCACCACCGATATCACCGTCTGCCCCGGCGCACTGGTTGTCTATCCCATCTCCAGCACTGGCGCGATCGGCCCGGCAGTCGCCAATATCCAGGTGGGCATTGCGCCGATCGGAGTGAGTGCCCTGGCCAATGGAATAGCGGTTTACGTGGTTAGCAAGGGCGGTGACACGCAGCTCGGCCGCGTCTATGCCTTCACCACAAAAACGGATGGAACCCTGACTCCGATCGGCACAGGATTCGTGCCCGCAGGTGTTGCCCCCAACGCCGTGGTTACCGATCCAACCAGCCGCTTCCTCTATACCACGGATGGCTCCGCCAACCAGCTCATCGGGTACTCCATCAGCTCTTCCGGCGCGCTTACCCCTATGATCAACGGCCCCTTCAAGACCGATCTTTTCCCTGACGGCGTCACCATGGATCCGCGCGGCTATTACATCTACGTGACCAACTTCAATTCCGCCACCGTCAGCGCCTATGCCATCGATACGGCCTCCGGCTCACCCAGCCAGGTTGCGGGAAACGGAACCATCAAGACCGGTCCGGCGCCTACCTGCGTCGTGGTTGAACCGGCCCTTGGCCGCTACGTCTACGTCTCCAGCTTTACTGACAACACCATCTCTGCCTTCCAGCTGAATCCGCACGACGGATCCCTGGTCTCAGTGCAGAACCAGCCCTTCCCGGGAGGCGGACAACCCACCTGCGTCGCTTCGGTGCCGCACGGAAACCACGCAATCCAGGCCGTCGGACCGTAGTCCTCAGCGCAATCGAAAACGAAAAGGCCTGCCACATCGGCAGGCCTTCTTCGTGTACTCAATGAGCGTGGAGGCTGTAGGTGAATAACGATCCCTCACATCCTCGTCCTTTTTGCTAACCGCTTCTTAGCTGACCGGTTATCAGCTAACCGCTTTTTAGCTAACCGCTCTTTAGCTGCCCTCAGGCATTCAGCAGCCTCTTCATCCAGCGCGCTCCCGGCCGCTCCACGAAGTGCAGTGCCAGCAGAGCCATCGCGATAACAAACAGGTAGGAGATCCACGGATCGAAGCGAATCAGCCCCGTCCACTCCAGCAGGTGCGTTTCGTGCAGCACCGTCCACAGGTTGAAGTGCAGCAGGTAGAGGCAATAGCTGGCTTCACCCAGCAGCACGAATCCCCTGAAGCTGAAGAAGTGCGACAGGGGATTGGTGCCTGCCAGCCCCAGGATCAAGGCGCCGAACAGCGGCATTAGCAACCCGTCGTGCATCAGCGCGAAGGGCAGCTGGTTGCCGTAGAAGAGCACCACGTACAGTCCCGCGAATCCGGCCAGCCCCAGCCAGAACCTTACCTTCGCCGCTTCCGGGATTCGCTTGTTCACCGCCGCCAGTGTCATCCCAAACAGGAACGAAGGCAGGTGCGGCAGCGGCGTGTACTTCAGCGTCCGCATCCAGAACCCGCCGGTGTAGCGGCCCGGATGCGGATCGCCATCCGGAAGCAGCCAGGTGTAGAGAGCAGGCGGGATCATGCCCACGATCCAGAGCGTCAGCAGCAGCCCCAGCAGCCACTTCCACTGCCGCGGCATTCTCTTCTGGATCAGCCAGGGAAACAGGATGTAGAAGAAACCCTCCGTGGACATGGTCCACGCCGGGGTGTTCCAGAACGTGGCCAGCCGCGGGCTCCAGCCCTGCAACAGCAGCGGCGTAAGCGTGAGGCCGGCAAAGAACCATCCCCGAGGCTGCGCCTGCCACTCCAGCTTCAGCATCTGCAGCGAGATCAGCAGGCTGAGCAGGTAGATGGGGTAAAGCCGGGTGACGCGCGCCTTCCAAAAGCGCGTGGCCGAGACTTCGCCCCTCACTCCGGCGTCCGCGTAGTTATAAGCGAGGATGAAACCCGAAAGCAGCAGAAAGAAGCTGACGGAGATGTAACCCGCATCCACCACCGGCGCAAACCAGCCAAACCATTGCGGGTTGGAGAAATGAAAAAAAACCAGGTTGACCGCAGCGAAAGATCGCAGGCCCGTCAACGCTGGAAGCCGGGATGGCTTGGCTCGCGGGGCGGGGACCTCCCCGCTCAGGCCGTCACCAGGGAACCGACCTTCTCCCCGCAAACCACACGGCGGATATTGCCCGGTTGATTCATGTTGAAGATGATCATCGGCAGATTGTTGTCTTTGCAGAGACTCACCGCGGTGGCATCCATCACCTTCAGCCCCAGCCGCAATATCTCCATGTACGTAATCTGCTCAAATTTCACTGCATCCTTGCTCAGCACCGGATCGGCGTCGAATACGCCCTCAACTTTGGTGGCCTTCAGCAGCACGTCTGCCTTGATCTCCATCGCGCGCAGCGATGCAGCTGTATCCGTCGAAAAATAGGGATTGCCAAGGCCCGCCGCAAAGATGACAACGCGGCCTTTCTCCAAGTGGCGAACTGCGCGTCTCCGGATGTAAGGCTCGGCCACGCGGTTCATCTCAATCGCGGACATTACGCGGCAAACCACACCCTTTTTCTCGATGGCATCCTGAAGCGCCAGGGCATTGATCACCGTTGCCAGCATGCCCATGTTGTCCGCGGATACGCGGTCCATGTCCTGTGCCTGTTCGGCAACGCCGCGAAAGAAGTTGCCGCCGCCAACCACGATGGCGACCTCCACTCCCATGGCATGTACATCTGTGATTTCCTGTGCTATTTCGTGAACGCGCGTAACATCAACGCCGAAACCACGGCCAGCGGCCAAGGCTTCCCCCGAGAGCTTCAAAACGATTCTTTTATACATTCCTTCAGGAGTATCGCACACCAAACGCTTCATCTGAAGCAGTGTTCAAGGTCAATGCAGGACCGCCCGGGCGAAGCAGAGGAAATGAATGGCAGGTTACAAATGAGAACAAATCCATCCCTGTTTCCAATGCGGAACCGCGGATGTCCTGTTCGATTCCGGACGAGAAAACATGCCTGCGGACACCCTTCGGCTGCTCCCCGAAGACGCTGCCCCAGCTATCCCTTTCAACTGCAACAGCTTCCGCCCAAGAAGAATTGGCAGCAAACATGCACTTAGTGTGTGCACGGAGGCTACTCGTTATGCAGACCCCCCGGCCCGATTTTCGCAACGCAATCCGCCGCATCACCGCCGGTCCTGACGCCGCGATTTACGCGATCCTTGCGGTCGTACTTGTCTTCCAGATTTCCCCCGGGGTGGACGGCCTTCTAAGGTCGGCAATGTCGACGGCCCCGGCATATTCTTCGCCGACGCCCTCCGGCCTGCTGGTGATGAAGACGGTCGCCTATTGCGACGAGATGCCCAGCAAGAGCGTCTCGGAAACAGTAAGAGTCGAGGAGAAAACCGAAGTCGCCTCAGATGACGTGGCCTCGAACGACATGAATAGCGACATGAGCCTGGAGAGGGATACAGACATCCCTTATGCGACCAGCCGCTCCATCGAAGAATCGACCGGCAACAGCTTGTTGGATCATCTCCAAGTGGGAGGTATAAGGCTGCACCGCTGGATTGCAGCCGAGCGGCGCCTCCTCGACCGTTTGCCCACCATTGTTAGGGCTGACGTGGAGCGGCACCCGTGGAACGACGGCAGAACCAGCGGCGAAGGCCTGCTGATCAGCTGGATGAATCACGACTTCCTTCGAATCGAGAGCCAGAAGATCCGCCTGTCGCATGCCGTTACCGAACTTACCTTCTCGGTTTCGCTGCGCACCGGCGACCCCAAACGGCCATGGGCAGTCTTTGGCATCAAGGCAATCGGGCGTTCGGCGACCAATGAACTCCATGCCGTCCGGTCGGTTTCGCAGGAACTGTTCACCCACTCGCTCGCTCAGCTTCCCGAGGCGTGGGTAGCCGAGGTTTCCGTCGTTTCGCCGATTCCCACCGTATTGGGTGGGAATGACGAGGAATCATATTCGGCTTCCTGGAGCGCAGGCACCGCCAACCCGGCGGCGTTCTATGCCGACGAGTGCCCTATGACCGCCCAATCCAACGACTCAATGGTGGCCTGAAACGCGGCGAGGCCGCCTCAATTCCATTCCGACTTTCAAACCCTTAGCGCCTCCCTGGGCGCGGCAAAGAATTTTTGCCGCGCCATTTTTTTGTCTCCTCAACAACTTCGGGCACCTCGCCTCTAGATCTTTAGCGGAGATGATAGGATCTTCCCAATGCAGAGCTTCCGCAATTCGTGCACCTGTTTCTGTAGCAGGCACACGTGTGGGCGTTCATCTGCAGTGACCAGCCATTAGCTTCGTCATAGCCAGATTTATCGAGCGGCCCACGATACCTGCATCGTGGGCCGCTTTGCTTTTGTCCTCGCTTCAAGTGGCCAATTCAATCGCGAAAGGAAATCTTAATGAGCAAAATCCTGACGGAAGTTCTCGATGCCAACGCACGGTACAGCACAGGTTTCGGCAAGGCAGACCTTGCCATGCCCCCCGCCCGCAGCTTCGCCATCCTCACCTGCATGGATGCGCGCCTCGACCCGGCAAAATATGCCGGACTGGCCGAGGGCGATGCGCACGTCATCCGCAACGCCGGAGGCCGCGCCAGCGACGACGCCATCCGCTCCCTCGTCATCAGCTATAAGCTCCTCGGAACTCGCGAGTTCTTCGTCATCCACCACACCAACTGCGGTATGGAATTCTTTACCAACGAGATCATGCGCGGCCTGCTGGCCAACAGTCTGGAGACCGCCAGCCTGACCTCCGAGGGATTCAAGGATATCGGCAAAGGTCCAGGTTCGCGCGCCGGAGAGTTCGTCGAATGGCTCACCATCTCTAATCAGGAACGGTCCGTGATCGACGACGTGACGCGCATCCGTACCCATCCCCTGGTGCCCAAATCCATCCCCATCTACGGCTACATCTACGACGTCAAATCAGGAAAGCTGCTGGAGGTCGAGGGTGCGAAGGGAGCAGGAGCGGCAAGCTGATCTGCGATTATCAGGAAAACTCCGTCCGAACTTAAAGAGCCTGCGATACGAATTATCGTGGGCTTTTTCTTTTGCTCGTCTTACGTCTGGAAGCCTTGTCTATCTGCATAACGGCCGAGACTTGCGATTTCACCCGCAAGGCTTTAAATTTCAACCCAGCGCATTGAGCGTACCTTCGCACTGATACGAGTATGGTTATCTCTGCATTCAGCCTTGGCGTTGGGAAAATGCGCAGGGACTTGCTCGGCAATGAGGATGAAATGATGAACTACCCCGTGCTCGTGTTTCTAGCTGCTTTTGTCATCATGTGGTTGTCCTCCCGTCTGGGCGCCTATCTCCACAGACGCTTTCCGCCGCCCGAAGGGGAAGTACGCGAGGACTTCGGCGTCGTCCTCGCCGCATCTCTTACGCTTCTAGGCTTGATCATCGGCTTCACATTCTCCATGGCCGTCAACCGCTACGACCAGCGCAAGCTGGACGAAGAGGCTGAGGCGAATGCCATTGGAACCGAATATGTACGGGCAGATCTCTTACAAGCCGACGATGCAGCTAAAGTACGCGGTTTGCTCAAGGCGTATCTCGGCAAACGAATCCTTTTTTACGACGTCCCCAGGGGACAGGAACTTGAGACTGACAACGATGCCGTGGCTCAACTTCAGAACCAGCTCTGGAGTGTGGTCCAGGCGGCCGGAAACACGCAGCCTACGCCGGTAATCGCGTTGGCTGTTTCCGGAATGAACGACGTACTGAACTCGCAGGGATACGCGCAGGCTGCATGGTGGAACAGGATACCCATCGCTGCGTGGGGACTGATGTCGCTCATTGCCATATTCTGCAACCTGCTCATCGGCTATGGCCTGCGCCAAACCAGGAAAGAATACGTGCTGCTCATCGTGCTGCCCTTGCTGGTTGCCATCTCCTTCCTGCTGATTGCAGATATCGACAGTCCTCGCGGAGGCATCATCAGAGTCCATCCACGAAATCTGAATGCACTCGACAGGTCTCTTCCTAAATGAATTCGCAAAACAAAAAGGCCCGGATCATTTTGATCCGGGCCTTTTCAATTCTGCGAAGAACGAAAGCCTATTCGTGCACTTCTGCCGACGGCTTGACCTGCGCAACGGTAAAGTTGGCATCGCCAACCTTGAAGCGCGCGAAGCGGCGGACAGTGATGTTCTCGCCGAGCTTGCCGACCTTCTGGCCGATCAGCTCCTTGATGGTGATGGACTGCTCCTTGATGAAGGGCTGCTCGAGCAGGCAGACCTCCTCGTAGAACTTGCTCATCTTGCCTTCGACGATCTTCTCGATCACGGCCGGCGGCTTGCCGGTGGCAGCGGCCTGTGCGCGATAGATGTCCTTCTCGCGCTCGAGGTCTTCCTCGGTCACGTCTTCGGCGACGGATGTAGCGCGGGTCGGTCGCGGCGATGTGCATGGCGATATCCTTCAGCAGCTCCTGGAAGTCGTCGGTGCGGGCCACGAAGTCGCTCTCGCAGTTCACCTCGAGCAGCACGCCGATCTTGCCGCCGGCGTGGATGTAGGTTCCGACTGCGCCTTCGTTGGTGGTGCGGGTGGCCTTCTTGGCGGCCGAGGCCATGCCCTTCTTGCGCAGGACCACAATCGCTTCTTCCACATCGCCCTTCGCTTCAACCAGCGCGGAACGGCAATCCATCATGGGCGCGCCGGTCTTTTCGCGGAGATCCTTTACCTGTGCAGCGAAATCGTTCTCAGTCACGGTCGACATCCTCTATACCTCGATTCTCTTGATCGTTTGAAATTCGACCACGCATCAGGGGCCAGCCGCGCATGAGCTCCGCGCTTATAAATCCCTTCCAGACACAAGGAAAGCGTGGCACGAAAACTTCGCAGCCACGCTCCCTGAACAGCTTCCAACCTGCAATCTCGCCGCAGCTTCGGGATCGTCTTACAGTCCGCTCTCCGCGGCTTCCGCGCTCGTCGAGGGTGGTGACTGCTGCCGGAGCCTTGCGGATTCCTCCGCCCAGCACGGCTTCAAGGTCGACAACTTCGGTCTCAGCCGCCGCCGGACGCCTCGGAGCCGCTGCCGCAGCATCCGCACTTCCAGCACCGCAGCCTTGGCTCTTCCACCTGGGTCGTCGGCCGTAACACCCGGCCACTTCCGACGAACTGCTTGTCGGTGGCCATCTGCACACCCTCGATCACCGAATCGGAGATCTTCGAGGTGAACAGGCGGATCGCGCGCAGCGCGTCATCGTTGCCCGGGATCACATAGTCCACCACGGTCGGATCGCAGTTCGTATCGACCACGGCGACCACCGGGATGCCCAGCTTGCGGGCTTCGCTTACGGCGATCGCTTCGTTGTTCGAGTCGACGATGAACAGCGCGTCGGGAAGACGCTTCATGTTCTTGATGCCGGCGAGGTTCGCCTGCAGGTGCTTGCGCTCGCGCTCGAGCTTGATGACTTCCTTCTTGGTCAGCAGCTCATAGCGGCCGTCGGTGGCCATCTCATCGAGTTCCTGAAGGCGCTTCACCGACTTCTGCACCGTGACCCAGTTGGTCAGCAAGCCACCCAGCCAGCGCTGGTTGATGTAGAACATGCCGCAGCGGTTTGCTTCTTCCGCAATGGCGTCCTGCGCCTGGCGCTTGGTGCCGACAAACAGAATCACCTTGCCAGTGGCCGTCAACTCGGTGACGAACTTGCTGGCTTCCTTGAACATCTTCAAGGTCTTCTGCAGGTCGATGATGTAGATGCCGTTGCGCTCGCCGAAGATGTATTCCTTCATCCGCGGATTCCAGCGCTTCGTCTGATGCCCGAAGTGGACTCCCGCTTCGAGCAGCTCCTTCATGGTGATATGTGGCCAAACGAGCCTCCTCTTGAATTGCATTCCGGCGTTCTCGCCAGAATTTATCCCCTATGGGGAGATTTGAACTCCAAACTTGACGGCAGGCCCCTGTATCCGCAGAGACCCGCAATACACAAGATCCTGTAAGCCCGAAGAGACTAGCGCTTGGAGAACTGGAAGCGAGCGCGTGCGCCCTTCTGACCGTACTTCTTGCGCTCCTTGATGCGAGCATCGCGCGTCACCAGGCCATCGGCCTTGAGCGTCTTGCGAAGCTCGATGTTGAATACCATCAGGGCGCGGGTGATGCCCAGCTTGACCGCGTCGGCCTGCGCGCTTACGCCGCCGCCGCGAACCGTGGTCACCACGTCGAAGTTCGCCGTGGTCTCGGTAAGCACCAGGGGACGCTTGGCGGAGACCCGCTGCTGCTCCGTCACGAAGTAAACGTCAAACGGCTTGCTGTTGACGGTGAAGTTGCCGCTGCCGGGACGCAAAAACACGCGAGCGATCGGCCGACTTGCGCCGTCCTGTGCCGTAGTACTGAACCAGATCTGCCATATCCGTCCTAATGTATCAATGTCTGTTACGTTAGCTTCACAGCCAACGAATCTCTCTTAACCGAACGCGCAAAAGCTTACTTCTTTGCGAGCGAAGCAAATTCCAACACCTGCGGCTGCTGGGCTTCATGGGGATGATTGTCGCCCTTGTAAACCTTCAGCTTGGTCGCCATCTGGCGGCCCATCTTCGTCTTGGGAAGCATGCCCTTGACGGCGTCTTCCACAATCTTTTCCGGACGGCGCTCAAGCAGGCGCGTGAACGACTCCTCGCGCAGGCCGCCGGGAAATCCGGTGTAGCGGCGATACAGCTTCTGCTGGCTCTTCAAGCCCGTCAGCCGGATCTTCTCGGCAGTTGATCACGATGACGTGGTCGCCCATGTCAATGTAGGGCGTGTACTTGGGGTTCTTCTTGCCGCTCAGTACGCTGGCGGTCTCCGTCGCTAGACGGCCCAGCGTCTTGCCGGCGGCATCCACGACGAACCACTTGCGGGTAATCTCGAGCGAGCTTGGTATGAAAGTAGACATCTCTATCCTGTTCTCCGAACAAAAACTGGTAAAAAGTTCTCCGAACTAAACTTAGGTACAAAACGCGACCGTCTTCACGCAAAATGCCCGTGGTCGAATGTTTCCCACGGTGACAAATTACTGTTCGCGTGAGGGGCGCAGAAACAAACCGATTGGGCTGTCCGGGTTCGCTTGCCTACTAGAGCTGCGGGTGCAACGCAGAAGGGCAGACGCGGAACTGCGCAAGGACTCTAGAATAATAGAAGACTGCCGCAGAGTCAACGAACAAAGGGCTGTAGCGCCCTTCTACCCCGTTAGTTGTAATCGTAATCCCACCCGCCTACTGCACCAAAGCGCCATTTTCCCCCCGACAGTAACTCGCTAGACTCCTCTCGAATGGTTATTTCGGAGAGTGCCCTATGTACGCTCGCGCAAGTAAGACCCGCGCAGTTCGCAGCAGCCTCGCCGTACTGCTCCGCATCGCGGTTTTGTTCGCTCTGACCGTGCTTTTTCTGCTCCCCCACTCAAAGGGCGCCACCGTTTCCTGTCACCAACCCGAACCGTACGGCGCAATCATAACGGAAACTGCTCATTCTGCTCCACTTCCGGCCGCTCGCCGGTATGCTTCGGTTCTCTTGTTCCACTTTTAGATCTCTTGGAGGTACCCGATGTCGATCCGCCTAAAGACTTTCCCGCTTCTTGCCGCTGCCCTGTTTAGCCTTTCTTCTCTCGCGTTCGGCGAAGACGACAAAGCGATCGCACCTCCGGTGACCACACCTGCACCCGTCAGTGTCAAATTCAAGACGGCGTCCTCCATCCCCAACGATCTCAAAGGATCGGGCATTACCGAAGACCAGATCCGCAGCGAGCTGGAGGGTAAGCTTCTCTTCCTGCGCGGCTTCTACCTCGATGACAATCTCAAGTTCAACCAGGAAGGCAAACTCGTCGGGTCCTCGAAAAAGGGCTCCTTCACCCTGTGCGCCATCGATGTCAAGAAGGTCAAGCTCTCCAAGCACACGCTGGAGCTCGAAGGCGACCGTTACGGCCTCCACTTCTTCGGCGCTCTGCCCTACGAAGACGATTCCAAGCCCTTCGACCGGGTCCGCCTGACCGGCAAGAAGTCCAAGTCCGTCAAGATCACCATCGAGCGCGAACTGGTTGTGATCCCAAAGGTCAAGAAGCCCAAAAAAGGCGACAAGGAGAAGGTCGCCAAGGCTGCTGCCTCCGCTCCAGCCGGTCCTGCCATTGTGAAGGCAGGCGTGCCCGCACCCGGCGCACCTGCGATCGTGGCTGCACCTGAGCAGGGCGATCCCGCAGCCGAGAAGGTTGCGGTCGCCGTAGCCGTGCCACCCGCCGCGGAAAAGCCCGCCGACCCGAATGCACCGAAGACTACGCAATCGCCCGCGCACAGCGCCCGGATGCTGCAAACCGCGCTCTCCAACGTCCTTGCTGATCGCATGGACGAGAAGATGATTGCCAGCCTGCCCGACTACTGGCAGCACTACTACCAGGAAAAGATCAACCGCAAGGAATTCAAGCCCTCCGATCCCAACGTACTGAAGGTTGGCGGAGACGTAATCGCGCCCAAACTCCTGAATGGCCTGGAGCCGGGCTCAAACGAGTTCGCGCAAAAGAACGGCATCGCCGGACTTACCAGCTTCCGGACCGTGGTGGATGCGAACGGTGTCCCGACGGAGATCGCCATCGCTCGTCCCATCGGCTTCGGGCTGGATGAAAAGGCGATTGAGGCTATCCGCAACTCGCACTTCCGCCCTGCCACCAAGGACGGTCAGCCTGTGCCCGTTGTGGTTGACCTGGTGGTCACCTTCCGCATCTACTCCAACCGCACCCGTGGCGGACAAGTGAATGATCCCGGCCTAAAGCAGCCGGTGGAAACAGCGGCCATGCCTCACCAGGGAGTCGCGCCGGGAACCGGCCGGTAAACTCAGCATGATCGAGCTGGCAGGGGTAAAAGCGGCGGGCGAGGCGAACAACATTCACGCGGTGCGCCCGCCCTTTGTCCAGGCCCGGGATGCGCAAGGCGTGTCCGCGCTGCTGCTCGCTATCTACAAAGGCCATACGCTCGCCCGCGATTACCTGCTCGCCTGCCTTCCTGAACTGGACGTGTTTGAGGCGGCCGCCGCAGGTCGATGTCAGAGACTGCAGGCTCTGCTCACCCAGCACCCTGAGAAGCTGGATAATTTCTCCCCCGATGGTTGGTCGCCACTCCATCTGGCCGCCGCCTTTGGAGGCCCCAAGGCAAGCTGCATTTTGCTCGCAAGAGGAGCAAAACTGGGACGCGTCTCCCGCAACCCCCAGAGAAGGCAGCCTCTCCACTCCGCCGTGGCCCTGGGAAGATCCCTCATCACCACCCGCTGCCTGATCGAGGCGGGAGCCGACGTCAACGCCCGCCAGTCCGGCGGATACACGGCACTCCACCATGCATCCGCACTGGGCCACGCCGAGATGGTGTCCCTGCTGCTCGAATCCGGCGCCAACCCGGCACTCAACTGCGAGTGGAAGAAGACCCCGGCGGACTACGCGCAGGAGCGCAACTACACCGCGGTGGCCAAACTGCTTCGCGAAGCCGTCCGCTAGCCTGCCCGAATTGCCCGCAAAACCAGAAATTACCCCCAAATAAGTAGATGGCCTCCGAAGAGGCCATCTGAGTGGCTGCACCACTTGCTGTGCAGCATGTGCCGGGCTTTACGGCACCCGGTCATAAACCAGCTTGGTGTGGATCACGGCTCCCTGCGGATCAGTAATGGCGTATGTCCATGTGCCCACTTTGCCGCCGGCTGAAAGGGCAAAAGTCCCCTTGGTTACCGTTCCATCCGTATCTTTTTGGGTTTCTGTCACGACACCGCCCTCTTCGGTGTAGGCATAGAGAGTGGATGTTCCCTGGGCAGGATAGTCTTTTCCGTCCGCCGCGCCCTTATACGTATAGGTGAACATCATCCCGTTTTCGGCTGTCTCCTTTACATTGAAGACAATTGACTCGGGTGTGTCGCTTGTTACTTCCACCAACATGCCCCCGAGCTTCGACCCTCCACCAAAATCTGACTTGGCCACATTCAATTTCCACGTGCCGACCATCGGTCCCGGGCTGCTTGTCTGTGCAATGGCAACTGCAGGAAGCAATGCCAAGGTGAAAATAACAAACAACGCCTTCAACGTTTTCATGGCTCTACGCCTCCACACTCGCTTCTGGAGCATGCAGGAATGGTGCCAATTGATGCAGCGGCCTTTACTGCCAGCGCACCTCAGAAGTGGGGAGTGTCAGATGCAAAACTAAGCCGAATGGATACTCGAGTCAATCGGAATCGTTATGTGTCATCAACAAAGGTGACACAAATCACACGTTTGACCTGAGTCGCCGGCCCGATCCCTCGGACTTCAAGAAAACGAGTGGAAAAAGGCAGGACATGCTTCCAGGAAAGGAACCAGGCAATTGCTCATCAATACGCGGGGATTGAAAGCCCGGGCAGAGGCGCAGAGCCCGTGGGAGAGGTTTACAGCCCTGGTATGAGGTAGAAAACCCGGCGTCCGGTGGGCTCTCCCCAGCGTGGCCGGAGAGAGCACAACCCTTGAATGTCCTTAAGCAGCGTGGGACGCGAACGAATCGACCAGCAATGGCTCGATGGACTGCTGCGGTGCGATTTCCGGCAGGCTGACTTCAGCAAATCTGCCCTGGGCAACTTCTGAGAACACACGGTTGGCTGTATCGGCGGTACGAGTGGTGGTGATGTGAAGTTTCTGCACTGCCTTCATGGTGACGGAGGCAAGCAGGAACCGGTTCGGGATTACAATCCCAGCGGAATACACAAGTTGTGAGCGCATGAAAGCCTCGGTGGCTGCAGTTTATGGTTCCTTGGGGTGGCTCGGTTCAGGTGCAAGGAAGGAACCCGCGATCCGAAAACGAACGATTCAGGCGGCCTTTGCCGCTATATCCAGCATACCTCCTGAACCCCATTCTGAAACATAAAAAAGCGGTGACACTTCGTCTCGGGCTCCTCGAAATCCAGTATTTTCAGTGAAAACTCAGCCTTTGGACTCCCATAACTCCACCCGGTTCCCCTCCGGATCGGCGAACCAGCCAAAACGTCCGTAACTGTAATCTTGCGGGCGCTTCCACGGCCACGCCCGCCGAGCGTAGCCCTTCCAGCACCCCATCCAGGTCGTCTACCCGAAAGTTCATCATCGCTGCCTGCTTCCCCGGGCCAAAATAGTCAGTATCCGCCGGGAAAAGCGCAAACACGGTCACCCCCTGCGCCTCCTCGCCCATGAACATAAATGAGCCGTCGGGAGACCTCGGAATCCCGAGATGCTCCTCGTACCACCGGTACAGCGCTTCAGGATCCCGCGCACGCAGGAAAACGCCTCCCACACCCGTCGCCTTCGCCATTTCAGCTCTCCTCGCCGGTTAACAGATCGCCAAGCGTCACCTTGTGCCGGGCCTTGCGCTTCTCTTCCCGGGCGCGGTCTTCAATCACCCGTTCCGGCTTCGGCTGACCAACTATATCGCGGGCATTCGACTTCACAGCTTTGGTCACGGAGAATTTCTTCAGCTTTTTCTTTGTTGCCATACCTGCTCCCCAGGCCCGGCGGTTTGCCGCTCCTTCGAGAGTATGGAATACTTTTCCCCGGACGTGTTTGAAAGAGGGGCCAAAGCTATGGAAGAACGCGATTTTTTTGAAGAAAAGCCCGAGACCCGCACGCACACCCTCACCTGTCCTCATTGCGGCAAAGCCGACGAATACCAGTTGGGCTGGCTGGTGCGCCGCAAGAAGAACAGCCTCCCCAGGAACGCGGACGAGCGCGACCGCGCCCGCTTCGCCAAGGCGCAGTCGTACATGGTTCGCACCGAAGATATGCTCGCCTGCAAAAATATCCGCTGCCGGAAGCGCTTTGAAGTTGCCGGTGTGCAGTCCGTCGCTTTCCTGTAGGCATCTCCGGGAGCGCATTCCAGCGTCTTTGTTGTAGTATCCGCAAATTGAATCTCCATTCACCGGCACCCTGCCGGACGGGCCAAAAGAGGAAAGATGAAGATCCTTGTCTGTATCAAGCAGGTTCCGCAGAAAGATGCGCCGCTCAAGCTGAACGAGTCGGGCAAGTGGATCCGCGAAGATGTTTCCTATGAAGTGAACGAGCCCGATGCCTATGCGCTCGAGGAGGCCCTCCGCCAGAAGGAGAAACACGGAGGCGAAGTTGTCGCCATTACCGCAGGGCCAGCCCGCTCCCAGCAGGTGCTCCGTGAGGCGCTGGCCAAGGGCGCGGACCGGGCCATCCATCTTGAAGACGACCGCTTTGTCGCGCTCGACTCCACCAATACTGCCCGCGCCATTGCCGCCGCCCTCGAAGGCGAACAGTTCGATCTCGTATTCACCGGACTGCAGTCAGACGACTTCGGCGCCGCGCAAACCGGTGTGCTGCTGGCCGAAGTTTTGGGATGGCCGCACGCCACCATCATCATCGGCATCGAAAAAACCGACAGCGGAGTCCACCTGAAGCGCGAACTTGAAGCGGGACACTACCAGTTCATCGACCTGGCCCTGCCCGCCGTGCTCACCATCCAGAGTGGCATCAACAAGCTGCGCTACGCGTCGCTCATGGGCATCAAGCAGGCAAAGAATAAGCCGGTTCGCAAGGTCACCTACGCGGAAGTCGAAAGCAGACTCAGCAAAAATCAGCAGCAGATCGAACGGCTGTACGTACCCGTGAAGCAGAAGAAAACCGAGATGCTGGAGGGACCGCCTCCCGAAGTGGCAAAGAAATTAGTGGAGTATCTGCGAAACACCGCTCGCGTGATTTAATCATTGGAGTAGTGCGTTTAGACAATGCCGCATGCGGCGGATCTTTCGATATAAAATGCAGCAGGCGCGGTCCCAGGTATCGCGCAGGAGAAAAGCAAGCATGGCGAACATGAATCTTCCCCTGGAAGAGCGCAACATGAATCCTGACCAGGTGGAGGCGCTCGATCGCCGCCGCTCGTGGGGACTGGCAATGCAGGTAGTGTCGGGCCAATGCGCCTTCTTCGCCATCCTGTTGACCGTCTGGGCCGGGCAGGACCTGACCTACTCACCCGGTTGGAAGCGCCCCATGGCAATCTACATGGTGCTGGCTGCAATTGCGGCCGTGGTCACCGGGATCTACGGCACCTACCTGCGCCGCGGCCGTCCCGAGTTCTAGTTCACCCGGCCACCTCGGCGGAGCAAGCAGAAGATTAAGAAGAAGGGCCCATGGCAGACACCATTTTCGTTGTTGCCGAGCAGCGGGAAGGAAAACTGAACCGCGCCTCTTTTGAAACCATCGCCGGAGCGCAGGCAATCAGCAAAGAGACAGGCTGGCCCGTCGAAGTCGTCCTCGCCGGCAACGCTCTCGAAACCGTCGCAGCCGAACTGGCCGCGAAAAATGTAGCCCGAGTCTACTCGCTCGAGGCTCCCGCGCTCGCCGCCTATACCTCGGACGCCTACGTCTTCGCGCTCAAGTCGTTTCTTTCCCAGAAGCAGCCCAAATTGGTGCTGATGCCGCATACCTACCAGGTGCGCGACTTCGCCCCGCGCCTCGCGCTCGCGCTTGACCGCACTCTCATCTCCGACGCCGTCGGCTATAAATACGAAGCAGGCAAGCTGCTCTTTACCCGGCAGATGTTCCAGGGGAAATTTGCCGCAGATGTCTCCTTCATCGGAGATGCGCCCTGGCTGGTGACTTTCCAAATCGGAGCCTTCCGCGGCGATCTCGCCGATGAGGGACAGGCGCCCATCGAAAAAGTAACCGCCGCGGTTGCAGATGGCGCTCCCCGCGTAACCCCGCACGAAATTTTCCAGGAAACCAGGCAGGCCGTCGACCTTTCGCAGGCGGAAGTCATCGTCGCCGTCGGGCGTGGCATCAAGGAACAGAAGAATGTCGCCCTGGCAGAAGAGCTGGCCTCCTTACTCGGCGGCGAACTGGCGGCGTCGCGTCCCATCTGCGACAACGGATGGCTGGCCCTCGAACGCCAGGTGGGCAGCTCCGGCCAGACCGTCGCGCCAAAGCTTTATATCGCGCTCGGCATCAGCGGTGCCATCCAGCACATCGTAGGCATGAAGGGCTCGCGCAACATCGTCGCCATCAACAAAGATGCGGAAGCTCCCATCTTCGAGATCGCCGACGTCGGCGTAGTAGGCAACCTGTTCGACATCGTCCCGGCTTTAATCGCTGAGATTAAGAAAGCCAAAAGCATTTAAGTATCTGCTACTGATCTTGAACTCATCAATTCCAGGAAACGCGAAGCGATTGCCTGGACGGCTAGTCCCGGCTAGTGCCCCATGATTCATTTTCGTGAACCGCTCGAAGGCATAGATCGACCGAAGATGGAGGCTGACGTCGTCATCATCGGCGGCGGCCCTGCGGGCATGGCCTGTGCGCTGCGCCTATCGCAGTTGATTGACGAGCATGACGCAGCCCATCCCGAAGCTGCTATCACCAAGGAGAATATCTACCTGCTGGAGAAGGCGCGGGAAGTGGGTCAGCACTGCCTCTCCGGCGCTCTGCTCGATCCCCGATCGATGCGCGAACTGTTACCGGGATTTGAGAGCGAAGCACCCATCGATGCCGAGGTCACCAGCGAATCCGTCTGGTTCCTCACCGAAAAAGGACAACATAAATTTCCCATCGTGCCACCGCCGCTGCGCGATCACGGCAACTACGTCATCTCCATCAATCGCTTCGTCAAATGGCTGGGACAAAAGGTGGAAGAGGCGGGCATCACCATCTTCACCGGCTTCGCCGCATCGGAGCTGCTCTTCGACGAGCAGTTCGGTTCCGGCCGTGTCATCGGCGTGCGAACAGACGACAAGGGCGTCGACAAGGAAGGCCGTCCCAAGGCCAACTTCGAGCCCGGCTACGACCTTCATTCGAAGATAACGGTGCTAGCCGAGGGCTCCCGCGGCTCTTGTGCAAAACAGTTGATCGAGCGCCAGCACCTCGAAGATCCTGAGCACGCGCAAACCTACGGCATCGGCATCAAGGAGCTTTGGGAAATTCCCGCGGGCCGCATCCGCAAAGGCGAAGTGCTCTACACCATGGGCTATCCGCTCACCACGAAGGAGTACGGCGGCGCATGGATCTACGGCATCAGCGGACACGCTGATCTCCATTGGATATGTGGTCGGCCTCGACTATGAGGATCCGCGCACCGATCCCCACCACGTCTTCCAGGATTTCAAGCTGCATCCCTTCGCGCGCCGCATTCTCGACGGCGGAAAAATGGTGCGCTACGGCGCAAAGACGCTTCCCTACGGTGGATGGCTCACCATGCCGCGGCTGGCTGGCGATGGATGGATGCTGCTGGGCGACTCCGCCAGCTTGCTGAACTCGCAGCGGCTCAAAGGCATTCACATCGCCATCAAGTCCGGCATGCTGGCCGCTGAAACAGCTTTCGACGCGCTCCTCTCCGGCAATACCTCGGAGTCACAGCTCAGCGAATACAAGGTGCGTGTGGATCATAGCTGGATCCGCGAAGAACTCTACCCGGTGCGCAATTTCCACCAGGGCTTTCAGCACGGACTTATTGATGGGCTCGCCAAAGCAGGGGTGCAGGCGCTGCTTCACGGAAACAATCTTGGCCCCGATTTCTCCAACCAGGCCGGATATCTCAACATGAAGATGGCCGACGAACTCAGCCCTTTCGGCGATCGCCGCGCGCACTTCCTGGGCAACGCGAAGGGCGACGGAAAGCTCACCTTTGACCGCCTCACGGACGTCTACCACTCCGGCACGCGACACGAAGATGACCAGCCAACGCACCTGGTGATCGAAGATTTGAATATTTGTAACAGCCGCTGTGTCAAAGAGTTCGGCAATCCCTGCCAATACTTCTGTCCCGCCGCTGTGTATGAAATGGTAGAGGCTTCTCCCCCAGAAGGCGCGGCTGAAACGCAGCCCGCGAAGCAGTTGCAGATCAACTTCGCCAACTGCGTCCACTGCAAAACCTGCGACATCATGGACCCCTACCAGATCATCACCTGGGTCCCACCCGA
The DNA here is from genome assembly GCA_963816335.1 of uncultured Acidobacteriaceae bacterium. GTDB lineage: Bacteria > Acidobacteriota > Terriglobia > Terriglobales > Acidobacteriaceae > JANXZS01. The sequence goes on from CAWFKA010000007.1 coordinate 66,476, forward strand.
AGGCGGCGGCGGCCCCAACTACGACGGCATGTGAGTTTGACCTTGGCGTCTACTCGCCAAACAATTACCTTTGCGCCATCGTGAAATTTACGCAAACCATCAGCTTGGACGAATATCGTGAGGCGAACCGTGTCGCAACGCGCAAGAGCTCCTTTCTCCTTCATCTCCTTCTCTTTCGGAGTTGGATTATTGGTCTGCTAATCCTTGTCGTTATTTTCGTGTTTCAATTCGCAAATGATGGCCCAATGAAACAATGGAGTTGGTTCACTTCGGTCATCGTACTCACAAGTCTCCTGACCTTCTTCGTGATACTTCCCGCGCATAACCGGACCTTTACACGGAACCGTTTCATGAAGTTTGTGGAATCTCCGCAAGGCTCTCAGATGGAATTGACCGAGGTGGGTTTCTCCACCTCTGCGCCGGATGGCAGCTCAAGCTTTCTTCCTTGGAGCCGGTTCCGAACCTATTTAGATTGTCAGAGAGTTATTCTTTTGGGTTTCGACACAGGGGGTTTCATTACTATTCCAAAGCGAGCCCTCACCCCCGATCAGCAAGCCGAACTCCGCACCCTGCTCGCGGCCCATATCCCGTGAAAGTGATCCTCATTCTGTAACTGGCATCTCCCATCCGCATCGAATAGAGTGAAGATTCCAGAATGTCGACGCTCTCCCCCAGCCCGGCCGCCATTCCCGTTCCCTACCCCGCCCAGCGGCTCAGGGATAGTCATGGCCGCGCCATCACCGACCTCCGCGTCTCTATTACCGATCGCTGCAACTACAAGTGCGTCTACTGCCGCACTGGCAACGAGGGCGCGCAATATGCCGAGCTGCCCATCGCCGACTATCTCCGCCTGATCCGCATCTTTGTCTCGCTCGGCATTGAAAAGGTGCGCCTAACCGGAGGCGAACCACTGCTGCGCAAAGGCCTGCTGGAGATGGTGCGCGAGCTGGCCAAAATGCGGACCGGCTTCGCTCCCGACGGAAGTCCTCTGGATTCAGCATCCGGCGCACCCCTCGACATCGCTGTCACCACCAACGGACACCTTCTCGCCGACCTGGCCCAGCCCCTTAAGGATGCGGGACTTACCCGTGTCACCGTTAGCATGGACGCTGTTAATCCAGAGACCTTCGCCCGCATCACCCGTGTTCCCAACAGCTTTGAGCAGGTACTTGCCGGAATCCGCGCCGCCAAACGCGCCGGGCTTGACCCGGTAAAAGTGAATTGCGTCCTGCTGCGCGGCTTCAACGAGGAGCAAATTCCCGGATTTGCCCGTTTCGCCCGCGAAGAGGGCGTCATCGTCCGCTTTATCGAGTTCATGCCGCTGGAGGAAGACCGCCTCTGGTCACCGGCAACCGTCGTCCCCATCCACGAGGTCATTGACCGTCTCAGCCAGTTCCGCCCTGTAGTTCCGCTTACGGCCACTCACGCCAGTGAAACCGCCTGCCGATACACTTTCGACGACGGCATCGGCGAAATCGGCATCATCGCCCCCGTTTCCCAGGCGTTCTGCGGACAATGCAGCCGCGTGCGCCTCACCTCCGACGGCAAAATCCGTACTTGCCTCTTTTCGCAATCGGATCACGACCTGTACGGGGTCGCACGTCGCGGCGGAAACGACGCGGAACTCGTTGATTTCATTATCTCTACAATAGAAAAAAAAGAAGCCCGCCATCACATTGGCGAGCCCGGATTCCTGAAGCCCTCCCGCAGCATGGTGCACATCGGCGGCTGAAGCGAACCTTCATGTTGACTCTCCCATACTGAAATCTCTCGAAAATCAACGATTTGTGGCAGAATCAGAACAACTCGCGGTTCTCCGCGCGTGAACGCCACATGGCTTCCAACGTCAGGCCGCTACACGGAGACGGACCACTCAGCGACTTGCTGGTGTTCCACAACATCGCGCGAGCGCTGACATCTTCGCTCGATCGCGATTCCATTCTCAAATCCATCCTGGGGCAGATGCATCGCTTCTTTCAGCCGGAGAGATGGGCTCTCCTGCTGGTGGACGAGGCCGCACAGGATCTCGTTTACACGCTTGCCGAGCAAGAGGGCACTGTCCAGCCCGAACAATCGCGCATAAAGATCGGCGAAGGCATGGCCGGCTGGGTTGCCCAGAATGGCGAAACCCTCATCATTCCGGAACTCGGCCTCGATCCCCGGTTCCGATCCGAGGCTGAAGCTTTTACCGGCGGCATGCGTTCCGCCATTTGCATCCCCCTGCGTTCCCGCTCCCGCACGCTGGGTGTCATCCAGCTCTTCAATTGCAGGCTTGAGGCGGTGACGGATTACAGCATGTCCTTCCTCCACGTGCTTTGCGATTACGCCGCTATCGGCATTGAAAACTCCAATTCGATCGAGCGCATCCAGGAACTCACCATCACCGACGACTGCACCGGCCTTTACAACGTTCGCCACCTCTATGCCACCATGGGGAAAGAGGTCGAACGGGCCCGGCGTTTCAATGACCAGTTCAGCCTCATCTTCATCGATCTGGATCGCTTCAAGGATGTGAACGACAAGCATGGCCATCTGCTCGGTAGTCGCCTTCTCAGCGAGGTCGGACTTCGCGTGCGATTGAACATTCGCGCCGTCGATTCAGCCTATCGCTACGGCGGCGACGAGTTCGTAGTGTTGTTGCCCGGCACCCGCAAGCCGGAGGCGACCAACGTTGCAACCCGCCTGTGGAGCGCGCTGCGTTCCTCCGAATACCTGGTCAACGAGAAACTCAACCTCAGAATCTCCGCCAGCATCGGCGTCGCCGCCTTCCCGGAAGATGGACAGTCCATTCACGAGGTGATTGGCGCGGCGGACGAGACCATGTACCTGGTCAAGAACACGCACCGCGATTCCGTGGGAGTCGCCCGCAGAAAACCGGAGTTTCCCTCCGAATAAAATTAATCGGCGTTGTTTTTGGATTAATTAAATGTTCTTTTGCCGAATTCTATCAGTGTTTTTTCGGCGAAAGCGGCAGCCGCGCATTCAGATTCTCCGGTGACGCCGGATCCACCCGGAAATCCCAAACCTGCAGGTTGATTTCCTTGGGAGAAAGAATCTCCACCAGCGCATATTCGCCAATGTCGAGCGGCTGTTTCGGAACCAGCTTCATCCAGTTCTTGCCCGGCAAAACCTCTGCAGTCGTATCCACAATGTCCTCGGAGTGCGACGACTTGCCCAGCATGCTCATGCTCGTCGACCCCACTATCCGCAAATTCTTCTGCGTCTGCACCCGCACTATCTCATAGCGGCTGTTGGACGACCCCTTGGGCACCTCGCGCTTGTCATTGCCCGCCTTGCCCGTATCCACTGTAAAGGGTTCCGTCGAGGAATCGTCCGCCTCGCCACCTTCCAGGCTGACATAAATCACGGGATCGTTCACGTGCAGCCGCGTCTTCGCCCGCGCGCCTTCCAGCTGAATCTGGTTCTTCGCGTTCAGACTGAGAGTCCCCTTCAGCACATTCTTCGTGTTCGATCGCCCCAGGTCGCCATTTGACTGCTCCACATGCACCAACTCCGGCGTGTCGTGGAACGTATCCAGTGCCCACACGCCATCGGAATCCGGCAACCGCAGTCCCGGAGCAATCATGGGCGTCCGCTTGTCCTGCTCCAGCCGCTCCGCCTCGGCTTCTCTGTCCAGCTCCGCCGCTGCCGCCGATCCCGGAGTCACCGCCGCTCCATTGGGCTTGTCCTCCGTCCCCGGAGCATGGTCGCGAGCCCACTTTTCGGTCGCCACCCAGTCAATCAGGCTGGTGGGAATCTCTTCCCAGTCCCCCGTTCTCTCCGCGCTGATAAAGCGCACCACGTCGCCCTCCACCTTGTACTGGCGCGTGATCTGGTAGCTGCCGTCCTTCAGGATCAGTCGCCTATTCGGCGTTTGCCCCCAGGCAAAGGTTCCGACCAGCAAAATCACGATCGCGAGTTGTCGAAAAAAAGTCATATTCCGCTTCTTAGACGGGAATCGCATGCCGAATGTTGTGGCAGGTTCCTTTATAACTCTTTTGATCGCCTGCGTTTCTCCCCATCCGCCGTTCCCAGTTCCCCGTTCCGCCCCGGCAATTCTGCCCCGAGGCAATTCTTTGCTTCCCTTCGATTTCACTTCCTGCGATACTTGAACGTGCCCATCAGGTACGCCAATCCAAACAACTCAAAATAAGGTGACGCGGGAATGTCTGCAAAGTACATCTTTGTGACGGGCGGAGTTGTGTCCAGTCTTGGTAAGGGTCTAGCCGCTGCTTCTATCGGCTGTCTGCTTGAGAGCCGTGGCTTAAAGGTCAACTTGATGAAGTTTGACCCCTACCTGAACGTCGATCCCGGCACCATGTCGCCGTTTCAGCACGGCGAAGTCTTCGTCACCGACGACGGCGCCGAGACCGATCTCGACCTGGGCCACTACGAGCGATTCACCCACGCCCACCTCACGCGCGACAACAACCTCACCACCGGACGCATCTACGAGCAGATCATCACCAAGGAGCGCCGCGGCGACTACCTCGGCAAGACCGTTCAGGTCATCCCCCACGTCACCAACGAGATCAAGAACGCGATGAAAAAAGTCGCGGCCATGGGACAGGACGTCACCATCATCGAAATCGGCGGCACCGTCGGCGATATCGAATCGCTGCCTTTCCTCGAAGCCATCCGCCAGATGCGCCAGGAACTCGGCCGCGAGAACACCGTCTTCGTCCACGTCACGCTGGTTCCGTGGATCGCCGCCGCCCAGGAATTGAAGACCAAGCCCACGCAGCACTCGGTCAAGGAGATGCTCTCCATCGGCATCCAGCCCGACATCCTGCTCTGCCGCAGCCGACCGCTTCCTGTCCAGCGACATCAAGAGCAAGATCGCCCTCTTCTGCAATCTCGAAGAGAAGGCCGTCATCACCGCCCGCGACGTCGCCTCGCATCTACGAAGTACCGCTGGCCTTCGCGCAGGAAGGCGTGGACGCGCTGATCCTGAAGTATCTCCACATCGAGACAAAGGAAGCCGACCTCGTCGAATGGAAGGCGCTGCTCGAACGCTGCTACCACCCCAAGGACGACGTCTCCATCGCCATCGTCGGCAAATATGTTGAGTACGAAGACAGTTACAAATCTCTGAAAGAGGCGCTGGTACACGGCGCCATGGCGCAGAATCTCAAGCTGCGAGGTTACGTGGATTGAGGCCGAGGGTCTGGAGAGCAAGTATCCCGGCGACCGGGATTACGAGCGCCAGCTTGAAGGCTTTCGACGGCATCCTCGTGCCCGGCGGATTCGGCAAGCGCGGCATCGAAGGCATGCTCAACGCCATTCGCTACGCGCGCGAAAAGCAGGTTCCCTACTTCGGCATTTGCCTCGGCATGCAGACCGCCTGCATTGAATATCGCGCGCAACGTCTGCGGACTGGCAGGAGCCAACTCCAGCGAGTTCGATCCCGCCACGTCCGCATCGCGTCATCTACAAGCTGCGCGAGCTGATCGGCGTGGAAGAGATGGGCGGCACCATGCGCCTGGGAGCGTGGCCGTGCGTGCTTCAGCCCGATTCGATTGCCTCAAAAGCGTATGGCGCAACGGAGATCAGCGAACGTCACCGTCACCGTTACGAATTCAATCGCGAGTACGAAGCACTGCTCACCGGCGCAGGATTGCGTATCACCGGAACCACTCCCGACGCGACTTATGTCGAGATCGTCGAGATCCCCGGCCACCCCTTCTTCCTCGGCTGCCAGTTCCACCCCGAATTCAAGTCCAAGCCGCTAGAGCCGCACCCACTGTTCTTCGCATTCATCAAGGCGTCCTACGCCAACCGCGAAAAGCACGCCACCGCCGTCCCGTCGCAAGTGGAAGCGGAGATCAACCGATAGGTACGTTCGGACGGTGGCCCATTCAAGACCGCCGTCTGCTTAAGTGGGGTTAGGTCGAGACTGACGAGGCCGCTGCGAGCACTTCATGAACTTTCATCGCGACGTAATCTCAACAAGAGATCCGCGTTGCCTACCGCGCACTCGCTGAAGAGAGCTATGTCGTCCTCTGGCCTCCGGATACAACTTCATTCACGATTGCGTGAGTTCGAGTTGCGCATCAGAGTTCGAAGGCAGCATGCGGGTGACGCTCAACAATGTCCCCCGCACACCCCTGAGTTCCTACTTGCACTGGCTGGCAGCCGTTGAGGTGCTGCCCCAGGTGGAGGAATAGTCGTCGCGGACCGCCGCTTGCCAACCCTTGAGATTCGTCGCGTGCCCACCCGGAAGTACAAACTTATTGGTCGACGTGCCGTCGTACCAGTGGTTCCCTGAACCCGTAAAGTTGGCGGTAAAGTGACTGAAGTCCTTACTGGACAAGTAAGTCCTGAATACGTTTTGGCCACTCCTTCCGTCCTGGAATACGTTATTTTTCAGCGTCGTATTCTGGGTATGCAGAAAATAGGGTTGGTGAGTTTCCCAATCAACGCCCGATCGTCCGCCCGGATTGCCGGCTAGGAAGAACTCCGCCCCCTTACCCGAGCTGCCCCCGTTCCCGTAGAACACACTCGAGGTCACCGTCAAACCCTCCGTGTCGATAACAGTCATCCCCAGATCGCCGGAACAGAAAAAACTGTTGCTGACGGCTATCGGACCGGGATTCGCCTCGAGCTGCAAATTTGTAACCTTGTTCCCTATCAAATGAACGTTAGTGATCGTGATGTCCCTGTCATCCGTGTCAAACCACAACCCCTGCGATTGATTCCCGACTGCGTGCAGCCCGTTTACCGTGGCAGTGTGAATTCCCCCGAACTTCACACCACCCATGCCCCAATCGTAGAGGCCGCCCATCGCCCCGCGCCAATTGTTGTAGGAAGCTTCATCGTTCTCGAATAAAACGTTCTTGTCCTTGAAGCCCCCCATGCCATTGCCGCCGTTGTGAGAAGCAATGGAATTTCTGACGGTGATTCCGTTGCCGCCATTGATGTCGAAACCACCCCAGTTATTCCACTGCACCACTACGCTATCGAAGAGAACATTCGAACTGCTGTTGACATACCCTCCATCGTCGTTGATGCAGGACGAGGCATGCTGGAAAACTATCCCCTTAAACACAAGGTTCTTTTTCCCAGATACATTCAGCGTCGTCGTTCGCACCGCCGCCTCCACCTTAGCGGTGGTCATGTTCGTTCCCGGATTTGGCCAGACGCGGATGGCATGCGCGGCCTGGTCTACGTAAAACGTGCCCGCACGCATCGCGGAGAATGACAGCACTTGCGTCATCAACACGCTGTTGACGAACACCATCTCCCTGTGTCGGATAATCGCCGATATCTTGGCGGTCGGCCAGCCCGCCGGTATAGGACAAAGTCCGAAGTTGTACTTCCACGCGTAGGAGAAAATGGAGTGGTTACTCGACGCGTGGTATGGATTCATCAGCAAATCCGACCCCGAAATAATTACCGTCCCTGCCTGCAACGCCTCGAACGTGATAGGTGCTTCCTGGGAGCTGGTTGCTTCAATGTTCAACGATTCTCTATATTCGCCAGGACTTATCAGCACTCTCGTGGCCAGGCCTCTTGCGCTGTTAGTAAGCGCCTGGTCGACGGCGGCTTGAAGAGTCTTGAGTGGTTGACCTATTCCCGCGTTCACATCTGCACCTGTATTGGCATCGACAGTGAGTACGGTTCCAACGCCACCTTGTAAATCAGCCATATTTGCCTGGGCAAATACGAGAGTAGTCGGTAGCGCCATGCCGGACAAACATAGCGCAAGCATAGGTTTCATAAACCTCATAGTCGCCTCTTGCATTTAGATTTTCTGTATCTGGAAGTCACGGGCCTTTGCAATCGATGTACGAACAGCCGGAAAGGTAGAATCTGACCCTTAATCGGAGCCCTTACAGATGTGTGCGCAGCCCGCACGAGGAGAAGAGGTTGTAAAGATATTTATCACGAAATGACGTAAATTGCAGGCAGATTTGCGTAGGTCTAGGCAGAGATTTTTGCCGCGATGATTCGTGTTCTTCGCAGATGGCAGCGATTTCTAATGCAGAACCTCATGGAACACTTAGTTTGTCGTTCTCGGCATGCACAGTAAGAAGGTCGAAGGTGCATTTGAAATTCACACCACTTTAGTTCGACTTACACTAAGTGGAGTTGGTTCGACAATAGATTGCAGCGCCCGTCCTTCTCACCTTGCTATAAGTCGAGATACTTTCTCCGCAGGCTCGCCAACTTGTAATAAATTGCAGTCCGTTCGAAGACTTTGCACGAAACTTCAAGACGAACTAGAACTTCTTACGGCGAGTTACACCACTCGGAAGCATCGTTTTTTTTCAAGTAACGCTGAGTTGAACAGAAGATTGCCTTCTTTCAGGAAACATGGATCCCAGTTCAAGCAGAGGGAGTTGCAAACAGGACGCACCCCCAGGACTCGTGCCTTCCCACGCGAGGCGCCGAGCACCGCGGCATCGATCGCGTTGCCTTGTTATCCGTGCTTGCTCAGCGTCTCGTTAATGATCAGCTGCTCGACCGTAAGTTCGCCAATGGATAGCTTGTCGATGCGGCCGCGGTGAATTGCCAGCTTGCGAACCGCTAGCGCGCCAATAGCCATCGCTCCCACCGCAACCGCACCAACCGCCAGCGCACCAACTGCGACTGCCCCAACCGCAACTGCACCTACAGCCAGGGCACTGTGAGCGGCTGGCTTAGGCAGTAAAGTCACGTGCTTCCTCTCATTTTCTTCAGGCATATTCAAAGACTCCTCCAATAACAGGTGGACTATTCAAGCCCTAAGTTGGCTTGAGTCGGAAAGTTCGGTACCACAGCAATGAGGGTGCCTCATCCTTCGCGCCTTTTGCGAAGGATGGGACAGCAAAATCTATATCTTGTTTTGCCGCGAGGATTCAAATGCACCTTTGAGGAAATCGTTCGTTCAGGGCATTCCGGCAGTCTGACGCCTTCCAAATCTTTGGGATCGTCTTCAAGACCCAAGAGCCGCTTCGGCCATCAGGATTTCAGATCTTGAGCCATCCGGAAACCCTCACTTCTTTGTCACAGCCACCACCCGTGCCGTCAGCAACGGATCATCCGGCAGATGCGACCAATCAAAATACGGGATCAAATCGCGCATCGCAATGGCTCGATACCCATTCTCTTTCAGATACTGCATGTATTGGCGAAACATCTCCGGCGGAGTATTCACCCAGGGATGCGCCGTGTCCGGCACTCCGTGAAATTGCAGCACCACGATCTTTCCCCCCTTCGCATTCCCCACCACCTTCTTGAAATGGGCCAGCGTCCAATTCGGATAGGCGTCGCCCGCAGTCGGAATCAGCAGCGGATAATTCTTCTTCACATCCAGCACCGGACCCACCTGGACCTCGCCATAAGGCACTTCCGGCTGCATTCCCCGCCTCGCAACTTTGTATCCGTGCTCTTCAAGTTGCTTCAAAGCCTCGGGCCCGAAGTTGTCCCCCGGCCACGCAAAGCTCACCGGCTTGGGTACTCCAACCTTCGCCAGCGCATCCTCCACCATCTGCAGTTCCTCGCCCAGCTTCGCTCCGCTTTCCTCCCTGTCGAACGCGGCATGGGTCCAAGTGTGATTGCCGATTTCGAAGCCCCTGCGATTCAGCTCGGCCACTTCCTCCCATGTAAGGAAGTTGGCCTTATCCTCCATCCAATTGTGAGTGATAAAGAACGTAGCCTTGAAGCCCAGCTGCTCCAGCAAAGGAGCGACAACCGTCATCTGCGACTTCACCGCATCGTCAAAGGTCAGCACCACCGTTTTGTCAGGAATTTGCTCGGCATACACGTTCCAAGATCCCAGAGACATCACCAACACCGCGATCCCAGCCAACAGCCTGTAAGTCTTCAACGTCATGCCTCCCATGTAAGTTCCAGTCGAAGTGGAGCAGCTTCCGCCTGCCCTCGATAAAGCTAAGTCTTCTTACTACGAGAAATTTCCAGCCGCTCCTCCAGCAGCACTTCCACCGTGTCGCCCAAGTCTTTCCCCATCTTCTGGCGAAGCTCTGCCTTTACGGGAAGCATGTGCACGCCTTCGCCCATCGCCATGAATGAGCCTTGAAATGCGTGCCCATCCATCTTCCCCTTCACCTTTACCAGTCCGCGCGTCCCGAAGAACTTCGCTGAATCAGGCCAGACCAGGTAGGTCCAACCGCCTTTGCTGGAACTCTTCTGCAACGTGGCTTGGAACTTTTGATTCAGCATTCGAAATGCTCCTGGCACGTTCGACTGACCGAGGGGGCAATAGTAATCGAGTCAATTTTATCCCCAGCGCATGCCTGATTTTTACTCAAACCTAAAGGCAATAATTTGTAGCTGACAGCACGCGTCAGCCCCGTATCCACTGCACAAAAATGAAATCGGCCTCAATCCTTCAGAGCATGAATTATTTATAAGAGAGCAGTTACAAAATATGTAGACGGATGCAACCGATCGACTCTATGATCCCCTCAATCGAGAACGCCTCGGTGAGTGTTTCGCGCACACGCGAATAGTTTTCCCCCGTACAAAGTACCCTCGTAGCCCACCCTGTTTAGGCAACCTCCCGAACTGCATTCGGTAACTAAGATCGGGCCTGAGTTGAAGGCGTTTTGAAGTACTGTGGCTAGTCAAAGAAGACCGGCAAAGCCGGCCGAAGGCAGGGGCCTCTTAGGAAAGTGAATCGCTAGATTCACCATTTTCTCTTGGAGACGAAAGTATGCCAAACCGCTCAAATCTCTTCGCAACGTATGCCTTGGGAACAGCATTGTGTTTGCTGCCATCCGCCGTTGCCAATGCCCAGGACACAATCAGTGAAATAACTCCCGCCCAGATCACCCAGGCCCTCTCGCAACCATCGGCCAACGCGTCGGAAATGGAACTCTGGCAGGCTCCATTCATGGCGGAAAGCGGAAGCCTTCCCCAATCCTCCCTTACGGTGGCCGGCAACGGATCGATGGCTCATATCATGCCGCTCGCAACCGACAAAGTATCCCTGAATCACATTGATTCGGATTTCGGACCGCTCATCTATCACGGCGGCCCCATCATGCAGTCCTCCGTGACCATCTATCCCATCTTCTGGGTCCCCGCAAAGCTGCAGAACGGCCACACAACCGGAATGTCAGCCCACTATCGTGCCGTCGAAACAACCATGCTCGGAGCCTTCATGAGCCATGGCCTCGGCGCCATCCACACCCAGTACTATCAAAAGTCCGGGACGACAACTACCTTCATTCAGAACAAGGGCGGCCTGGGAACAGCCTACCTGGATACAGCTGCTTACCCAGGTTCTGGCTGCAGTGATCCCGCTACGCCCGGCGCCTGTTTGAGCGACGCGCAAATTCAGGCTGAGGTCAAAAAGGTAATGGCCGCCGCACACCTCACCGGTGGTCTCAACAAGATCTTCATGGTCTTTACGTCTTCGGGCGAAGGATCCTGTTTGAACAGTTCATCCTGCTCCTATCGACAGTTCTGCGCATACCATAGCTACTTCAAAGTTGGAACAACGCCCGTAGTCTACGCGAATCAACCCTACGGAACCACATCGGGGTGCCAGACGTCAGGTGCGCCGTCGCCGAACAACGATGCCGTGGCCGACGCAGCTGCGACAGCAGCAAGCCATGAGTTGAGCGAAGCAATCACCGATCCGGAACTCAACGCATGGTTCACCAGCCAGGGCAATGAGAACGGCGACCTCTGCGCTTACAAATACGGCCCGCTCACATGGGATGCGGGAAAGGCGAATCAAATGTGGAACGGAAGCTTCTTCCTGCTCCAGACGGAGTTTGATAACCACGCCAACGGCTGCTACCAGGTAGGCCCATAACCGGCCGATTCAACCAAACCGTAACCATGGCGCAGGCCACGGCAACCAATCTCGCCGTGGCCTGCGCCCTCTCTATTTGCATCCACGATCCTTGAATGGACCACTCGCGTTTCAAGATCGTTGCGGCTTCGCGAAAACTTTTCCAATCTGCTCCAGATAGTCGTACTTGTTTACCGTATCGGGCTCGAGGTAACTCCCCTCCGTCCACTCATTCCACGAGTTGATCGTGAGAATCTTGTTTTTCAACTGCGGTGAGTTATCCAAAAATAGTTTCGCGGAACGCAGCGCCGCGCCAAACTTCTCCGGCGTATTTCCCTGCACAACCGGCAGAAAGGGATACCCTTTTCCCACGTAGATGTCGGACTGGCAAGCGCGGGGCGACGAATCCCAGCCCATCGAGACGTTTGGGAAATACGGCTTGCCCAGCTTCTCCGATGCGGTCGCGCGATAGTCTTCGTAGCTCTTCGCCATCGTCTCGTACTGCGTCACCGGGAAGCTGGAGAGTTCCGCATGGTGCAGCCACACGTACGACGTAGTGCTGTCAATCTGTAACTGCTCAAGCAGACTCTTAAGATCGCTGACCTCCGTCTGCCCCGGAAGCAGCTTCACTCCCCACGTGACGGCGTTCATGTGCAAGTCACGAAATCCAACGGCGCGTGTCTTCTCTCGAAAATCCGCGAGCGCCTTCGCCGCCCCGCGAACTCCGCCCATGCTCGCGACAAAATTGAAGAGCTCGTAGATCGAGAAGTACGGGCAGCCATCCACCAGCCAGTAACTCGACGACTTGAAATACTTGTTCACGATGTGGTCCGTCATCAATCGAAAAGTTTCCGGCGTTACCTTGCCCGGAAATTGCAGCCAGGGAGGCGACGACAGCTTCGCAGGATGGATGTCGAACCAATCGTGATTCGCCCACATAATCGCGAACTTCAATTGCCCGCGGTTCTCCGCTCCCAGGTAGCCTTTCTCCAGCGCCGCCTCAAGAAACGGACCATCGTTATACCAATACCAGTCGAAGACAAACGCCGACAGTCCAGCCTCCGACGCTACTTTAATCTTGCGTTCGAAGACACGCGGATCAGACTCATCCTCGTATCCCCAAAGCGGAACCTTGGGCTGCATGTGGCCTCCGAACCGTGGCTTGGCAGCCTCGACCAGTCGCCACTCCGTCCAGCCCGGACCATGCTGCGCTTCATTCCGCGGATCGATGTGGTAGTTCCCGAAGTAGTACGCCGCAAGCGTATAACCGCCTGCGTGATCGATCGACCCTGCACCTGGGTGATCGTCCGCCCCTGTCATCAACTTCTCTCCCCATGCGTCAGGCAGACTGGCAGCGGCGGCCGCAGCACTCAGCGTTCGAACAAACATTCTGCGATTCAACTCACTCATGCAAACTCCCCGCTATCTCGTAGCGAAACTCCACGCTTGGCCCACATCTGAATAAACCATACATGCGGGCACTCGCGTTGCTTTTACTCTTGGTATGCCCGCGCGGCCAGCACTTGCATTTGAGACGTGGGATACGATGATCCTCGATCCTTGGAGTAAGAAAATGCCGAAACCACTCGCACCTCTAGCGCTGGCACTCGCCTTTCTATGTGGCCCCACAACCGCCGCCGCGCAAGCCGTCGCCCCTCCGCCTCCCGCACCCACCCTGGAGTTCGTCTTCGAAGAAATCGTTACCCTCGGATCCGACGTAAAAGTCGGCACCACGCCCTGGGGAGAGAGAAACATCGTCCCCATCACCGGAGGCACCTTCGCCGGTCCGCGCATCAAGGGCAAGATCATGCCCGGCGGATGGGACTGGCAACTCAAGACCCCCGGTGGGTGCTTCTCCCTCCACGCCAACTACATGATCCAGGCCGACGACGGAGCCATCATCAATGTCGACAACAAGGGCACTATCTGCCCATCCAGTGACGGCAAGGAGTCGAAGTTGCTAACCACGCCCTCATTCGAAGCGCCAAAGGGACCGCACGACTGGCTCAACGGGGGCGCGTACATCGGGACCCTCGAAGGCACTACCCTTGAGGGCAAAAGAGCCGTCCGCATCCGCTACTACCAGGCCCGCTGAACCACCACGCAGGTGCCCCGCACCTCAATTCCTAAACAAATGCACTATCCCATGTCTCACGTTTGAGACATGGGATAGCGAGCATCGGTCAAACGCGCAACTCCAAATTCTTCAACGAATGTAAACGAAAGAAGCCCGCGCATCGGCGGGTGGCCCAGATCTCAACAGCTAAACCAATGCGGGTGCCCCATGTCTCGCGTTTGAGACATGGGATAGCGAGGATCGGTCAAACGCCCAACTTTGAATTCTTTGACGAATCTGGACGAAACGAAAAGCCCGCGCATCGCGCGGGCTTCTCACTAATTATCTATAAAGACCTACCCCACCACCACTGCAGACTTGATCTGGATCCCAATTGTCGGGGGATTCAGCAGCGTGTTGTGAATCAGGCAATGCTTCACTGCACGATCCATTCCCGCCAGATCCTCCTCGCTTAAACCCACCGGCGCATCAATCTCAATCTGAAAATTGTCCAGGCGAGCCGGGCCGAAAATTTTGTCGGCGGTCACCGCACCCGAGTACCCTCCGTCGCCAGTCCCTTTTTCTTCAGATACTCGGCCGCATAGTAACCGGCGCATGAAGCCAGTGCCGCGAGCATTAGCTCCGGAGGAGTCATGCCCTCGTCGTCGCCTCCTTTATCCACCGGCTGGTCGCAAAGTATGGTGTGCGCCCGCGCCTTGATTTCAAACTGCACGTTCCCCAGGTGCTCTACTAGAACTTCCATTGCATCTCCTCTTCCCTCACTGCGCTTTCTTTTGTTCCCCTATGTAGGCCCTCGAACTGTCCAGCGTCGAAAGCGATCCTACTTACGCGCGGCAAGTTCTAACTTGCATGCCGCGATTCTCGGCCGAAAAAGTAATCCCCGGCTGTGCTGCCCGATACAGCCGTTTGTGTTCCAATTGACCGTGATGAACAGTTTCAACATCGGAAACATCACGGTCGGTGGGGACCGGCTTTTTCTCATTGCCGGGCCCTGCGTCATCGAAAGCGAAACCCACGTTCGCAAAATGGCCGACGCCATCCAGCGCATTACCTCGGACCTAGGCATCCCGTACATCTTCAAGGCCTCCTACGACAAGGCCAACCGAACGTCGATCCACAGCTTTCGTGGTCCCGGCCTCAAGGAGGGCTGCCGCATCCTCCGCGCCCTCAAAGAGGACACCGGATTGCCGGTGCTCACCGATGTCCACCAGGCTGCCGATTGCGCGCCCGTCGCCGAAGCGGTCGACGTGCTCCAGATCCCGGCATTTCTCTGCCGCCAGACCGATCTCCTGGTCGCCGCCGCCCACACCGGACGCGCCGTCAACGTGAAGAAGGGCCAATTCGTCGCCCCGCTCGACATGAAGCACACCGTCGAGAAGATCACCGATTCCGGCAATGGCCGGGTTTTTCTCACCGAACGCGGCAGCAGCTTCGGCTACAACAACCTCGTCGTCGATATGCGGTCGCTCGCCATCCTGCGCAGAATGGCCCCGGTGGTCTTTGATGGCACCCACTCGGTGCAAACTCCCTCAGCCGCAAATGGAGTCTCCGGCGGTCAACCGGAGTTCATCCCAGTTCTCGCCCGCGCCGCCGTAGCAGCCGGGATAGACGGAATTTTTCTCGAAGTTCACGAGGATCCGGCTCACGCCAAGTCAGACGGAGCCAACGCTCTCCATTTAGACGGACTGAAACCGCTTTTGGAGAAACTGCTCGCCATCCAGGCCGCTGCGCGTTGATTCCTCCGCCACTCGACATTTGCTCTGCTAATGACTTGTCAAAGTGTGCGTTCTAAGTGCCTCCAGCATGTAAAAGCTCGCGTGTAATTTGTACTTTGCAGCGAGCAAAAAAAGGGCCCCCCGAGTGGGGGGCCAATCTGCCTTGGTTCTCTCGTTGTGTGAGAGCTTGGTTGCAACCGGCCTTTTTTCTTATAGTTATGGGCCGGTCGAGCTACTACGCTTACTGCGTCGTGCTCGTCGAAGGTGTGCTTGAAGGCGCACTCATCGAAGCTAAACTGTTCTGCATCAAGCTGACGTGCACGATGCTCCCGCGCGACGGCGTGCCTGTTGCGGATTCATATTTCGCATTTCCCATCGCAATCTGATGGATGCGGTAGATCGGAACTTGATGCTCTGTAACGAGATAGCGCACAACTGCATTTGCCATCTGTTGCGAGCTCTGAATACCTGATTGGCCTGCGGACCTTGCGTAGCCCTGAACTTCGACGATGTATCCCTGCTTACCGCTCAATTGGATGGCAATATCATCCAACGCGGCCTTGGCCTGCGCATTCAACGCCGTCTGGCCTGAACGGAAGTGTATTTCCGTCTCGGTAACGGGCTGGTACTGATCAAGATTAGATACAGTTGTGGTCAACTGGGTTTCCTCGCCAGCTGCCTTTTGTGCAGTTTGTTGTGCCTGCGCAGCTTTAGCATTCGCCTCAGTTGCCTGTTGTGTTGCTGCGTCCGCGGTGCTTTGAGCCTTGTGAATACCGGCCTGAGCCCTGCTGTCTACATCCTTGATCTCGTTTGCATTCTTCGCGTTAAGCTGATCCAACTCGTTCAGACGATCCTTAACAGGATTGACTTGGCGCTGTACCCACTTCTTGCGGGCAAAAGGATTCATGTGGCCCCAGAAACCCTCATTCGATTTGGTTTCCAAAGGCTGCCCGGTAGCGTAGGTAGTCTTGTCGTCTGGATTTGAATTTGTAGTTGTCGCTGCTGTGCTCTGGGGAGCAGGAGTGGAAGTTGTCTCATTCTGCGCTATCGCGGGTAGGCCGAGCGCTCCTGCCAGGAGCAGGGCGCCGACAGCTTCGCGATTCAAGAATTTGACGGCATTCTTCATAAGTTTCGTGTCCCTCGTTACCTTTGTTACAACACTTACAGCTGCAGACAGGCAAAGCACTAGTACATTCTGCCCAACATAGTGCATCTGGCGTGCCAAACTTCATCAACGAAGCAGCGCTGAAGCGAATTTGAGGTATTTCATGGGGTTAGCTCCCTAGTCGCGGGTTTTGCACAGGTCGCATATCTGAGTCTGATGCGAGGGCAGAGACTACATTTGGCCATGATGAGGAATTTTCTGCTCGATGCCCCAAGCAACCGTTTCCATCGCCCGGCCTTGCCGCCCTTAAGCGCTTGTTTACTTCGAAGTTACGTCGATAATCGTCAATTCGGGATATTGCTGGTTCCAATCGAGAGTCACATGGTCAAAAATCAGTCGAAATTCGCGCTTGTCCTCGGGCTTCAGGGGCGACGCGCTGACCGGCTGAGTATCCACGTAAGGTTCCTTGGTGCGGATCAGATTAAGGGCGGTGATCTCCTTCTGCGATACCTCGCCCAACTCGTTGCGGAACACCACCTGGACAGTTGCGCCAGTGATGGTTTTCGATCCGATGTTGGCGATATTTCCGTCGATATACGTGACCTTGCCCCCGGCAAAATTGGAGGCTTCGCTCATCTTCAGGTCGGTGATGGGAAGGCTCGCAGCGTAGGCGTCCGCCGGCACAAGGGTTGAGCCTTCGACCTGCGGCCTGGTGGATCGTCTACCAGTGAAAAACACAAGGGCTGCCAGCCCGAGAATGACAACCGTCCCGGCAATTACCCACGGAATCCAGTTCGTAGTGTTGGGGGAGTGTGAATCGGGCAGAAGATCGGAATCTTTATTCCCGTTGGATTCCATGATGTCCGAAATTTTACATCGCCTTTCTTCCAACTGGTGAGTCTATGTATTACCAGCGATGACCAAAACGGTACGTTGGCGAAATCTTCAGCACAGGTTGATGTAATGTTCATCCCTTTTGTCGCACCATTGTTTATGACGCCGCTGTTCCGGCCGATGAAAATAGTGAGATCCGCTGGACACGTTCCTGCGTATCTCCTTTGACCGAACAGATCGCAATAGTCAGTTTCGGCCCAAAGGCGAAAGCGTCACTAGAGAGGCCAGTGATGAGAACTACTTCGATGAATACGCCCCAGCCCGTTTCGCTTCACGCATTCGAGTCGTCGACGAGCGCTTTCGAACAGGCCCGGACGCGAGAGATTGGGCCTGCCAATCGCCTGAATTCTGACTGCGTTTACCAGGCCGCTACCATTGCCGCCGCACTCCTGGTCTTGATGTCCATCTAGACTCGCGGAGACGTCACCTTCAGCGGCCTCGCGAGGGCGACGACACTACTCCGACCCGCAGAAAATCGCTTTAATCGGGAAAATCGCTCTAATCTGAATGATTCTAGGACGCCGGCTGACTCGGCCCAATCGCAGTTTCTGCCTAGCCGAAGCGAGCTTTTCCGACTGTCCGCCGGAAATCTTCGCCACGCATTTCCACCGTGACGCACATCTCAGCCAACCGCGAGCGCATGCGTTCCCCGATGCGGTCACCGAGTGACTCCTCCCGCATGGCGCGGACCGCAGGGGTCGCTGCAGGCGTGCCCGGAGCCTGGTCGGCATAGTTGGTGGTAATGATGGTGGTCCGTTTGTCGTTATAGCGCGTGTTCAGGATGAGCGCGACCGTATCCCACACCCAATCGGTCGGTTTCTGCGCGCCAAGTTCATCAAGCACCAGCACTTCTGCCCGGAAAACAGGCTCCAGAACCTCAAGTTCCGTTCGAGCAACCTGTGGATTGTAGGAGTGCTGAATCTCCTTCAGCAGCTCGCGGTAGTCGCAGAAAAGTCCCTGTGCACCCTTCAGCATGACCAGCGAGTGCAGAATGCCGACGGCGAGGTGCGTTTTCCCCACGCCAATGGAGCCGCTGAGAAGCAATCCCTTCCCGCCGGTGATGACGGGATAGTCTTCGACGAATTTGCGCGCCATGATGAGAGCCGACCCCAGCGAACGGTCCGCGCCGTTGAAAGCAGTCTCATAGCTGTCCAGCGAGCAGTGCTCATATCGCGGAGGAATGTTCGCGCGCCTCAGCAGGCGGGAATTCCGGTTCAACAGGCGGCACTCGCAGTCCTGGGCATAGCGCTCCCCGTTTTCACGGGTAAAGACGCGCATGCCGATTCCGTCGCAACTGGAACAGATTTTCGCCATAGCTTGACTCACAGTATCGCAGTTCATCCGCGAATTGGCAGCGGTGGAAAAGGCGGCGAACGGTGGAAAGCTGGCCGGGATGGAACGGGAATCGCTTCTTGCTCGTAGACACCCTTCAACCGGCAGCATTTTCCGCCCACTTGCTGCCAAAGCCGGAGGTTGAGAGTGGCAACCGAAACGAAGATTGACCCGCGCAACGATGTGTCCCGTTCCTGGTGGGCCGGGATGATTGCGGCTGTTGGAGCAGTTCTACTGGCGGCAGGCGGCTTTATCGCGCTCGTCCATCCTGCAATGCTGACCACTCCCGGAGACGCGATCAATGGAGCCGTGCGCGTCTACGCAAACTACTTTGCATCGCGCAATATCGGAATCGCTTTGATGATTGTCGCGTTGCTGTTCATGGGCGCCAGGCGCGCTCTTGGAAACCTTCTGGTGCTCACGGCGCTTATCCAGGTGGTCGATGCGTGCCTTGACGTTATGGATGGCCGCTGGTCGATACTGCCGGGCGTGCTGACGCTGGGCGTTGCTTTTCTGCTGGCGGGCGCACGATTCAGTGGATCCGCATTCTGGAAACGCAGCGCGTGGAATTGAGATCCACAATCATCCATCGTAGCGCAGCGCCTTGATGGGATCGACTCGCGAGGCGCGCCGCGACGGAATCCACGAGGCAAGCAGGGCGACCGCAAGCAGTGCGATTGGAACGATAGTAAAAGTGGCCACATCGTGGGGTTGCACGCCGTAGAGCAGGCTGGAGGCAAACTTGGCAGTGGCAAATGCCAATGGCAGCCCGATAAGGACCGCGATGAGCGAAAGTCTCACTCCCTGACGCACGATGAGCCGCTGTACTGCGAGCGTGCGAGCACCCAGGGCCATGCGGATGCCGATTTCCTGCGTGCGGCGGCTGACCGAGTAGCTCATCACGCTGTACAGGCCGATGGAGGCCAGCAGGAGTCCAATGAATCCGAAAATGCCGAAGAGAGTGCCTGCAAGGCGCGGCAGAAATAGCGCGTCCTGGAGATGCTGTCGCATGGTCTCGATGTTGAAGACAGCCATCGTGGGATCGAGCGTCGTGACTTCGCTGCGAACCGCCGGAGCCAGTGCCGCTGCGTCGCCCGATGTACGCACCAGCAAGGTGTATCCGAGACCTGATGGATCGCTCGCAACGCTCTGATCGAGTGAGCGGAAGAGGACGGGGCGCAAATCCTCGCCGAGGGTCCGCGACTTGATGTTCCCCACGACTCCGATGATCTGGTAGGTGACGCCGGCTCCAATGACCTGCCGGCCAATGGGATTCTCGTGGCCGAAAAGGCGCTCGGCAAAGACGCGATTGACGATGGCCACCGTGGGGCCGTTGGCGTCAGCAGGAGAAAAATCGCGGCCCATCAGGCTGGGAATGCCGATCGCTTGAAAGTACCCGGGGCTCGCCATGTAAAGCTCGGCGATAGGCGGCTCCGTGGCAGGCTTGGTATTGCCGACCACCTGGAAGCCGTCACTGCGAGTGCCCATGGAGAGCGGCACCACATCGGTGACAACGGCGGAGGTGACTCCCGGCATTGCCGCGACGCGTTCGCGAAGCTGGTTAAGAAAAAGAACTGTACGTTCGGCGGTGTAGCCATGAACTCCAGGATCGAGCGAGAGCATCAGGGCGTCACCGGAGCCGAATCCCACATCGATCCGGGACGCACTCTGAAGGCTGCGCAAAAACAGACCGGTGGCGCACAACAGGACAACCGAAATCGCAACCTGGGCGACGACGAGAATGCTGCGCAGGTTCACGCGTCCTACGCGGGCGAGCGCATCTTCCCCCTTGAGCGCGGTGGAGATAGTGGCTCGGGACGCGGCCATCGCCGGTGCGAATCCAAAGACCAACCCTGCGCCGATGCTCAGCGCGAAGGCGTACGTGAGCACTCTCCAATCGACATTGACGGTGAGATCGAGCGGCACAGGCACGGGCAGGTGGAAGGATGAGAGAGCCGAGGTGGCCCACACCGAGAGAAGAATTCCGACGACTCCTCCGCCGAGCGACAGCACCACGCTTTCCATCAGCATCTGGCGGATGAGTTGCGCCCTGGTCGAACCCAGCGCGAGGCGAACGGCCATCTCTTTCTGGCGGCCATAGGCCTGCGCCAGCAGGAGGTTGGCAACATTGGCGCACGCAATCGCAAGCACCAGCAGCACGACCACGGTGAGTCCGGCGAGAAAGAGAGTGATGGCCGGCTTATCGCGCGGCGATAGTGAACCGGCCTGATCGATGTGGAAGCCGTTTCTCTTGTCGGTCGCAGGATAGGCTGCTGCGAAACGCCGTGCCAGTGTATCCAGTTCGGCGCCGACCTGTGCGCGCGAGACGCCCGGACGTATTCTTCCCACGGCGGTGACCCAGTGATAATCGCGGGAGGTGCGCTTGGGAAGATTGGGTACCAGCGATTCGACATTTCCAAACGAGACCCAGAACTCGGGGTTGAGGATGCCGTCAAGCCCGTGGAATCCAGAGGGCGCGACACCGATTACGGTGAAGGTGTGGCCTGAGAGACGAACGGTCTTGCCAAGGATGGATGGATCGGAGGCAAAGCGGCGCTGCCACAGGTGATGGCCAAGCACGATGACCGGGAGATTCTCCTCGTCGGGCGCGAAACCGCGGCCAAGCGCCATGGGAAGCTTGGCGACGTCGAAAAAGTTTGCGGTAGCGGCCTGCCCCCAGACGCGCTCCGGTTCACCGAATCCGCTGATCGAGGCGGGAACAAGCTCGTAGTACGCGGCGACGTCGGAGAAAGACCTGGCTTGCTCGCGAACATCGTTATAGACAGGCCACGGGAAATGATTGCAGCACCGCTCGCCGTCGTGCGTCATGGAGACGGTGAGCAGTGTGGAAGGGTCGCCAACCGGAGCGGGCCGGAGAATGAAGCGGCTGATGAGCGAAAAAATGGTGGCGTTCGCCGCGATTCCCAGGCCGATTGAGAGAACCACCGTGAGCACCAAGGCAGGCGAACGGACAAGGCGGCGGAAGGTATACGCCAGGTCTTTTGACCACGATTCCACTGCGGACTCCCACCCGGCGGACCAGACCTTGTGCTTCACCGATTGAGCGCTGCCAATCTCGGTTCGGGCGGCGCGGACTGCGTCTTCCCGCGACATGCCGCGACTCATCTTTTCGGTCACGGAGTTCTCGTAAAAGCTGCTGAGTTCTTCGTCGATCTCCCGGTTTCGTTGTCCGCGATAGAGGAGCGCCTTGATGCCGCTTACCAGACTGGTGAGTCTCGCCATTTCAGGCCTCCAGGATGCGATTGATGGCAGCGATCTGCTTGCCCCACTCCTCGGTTTCGCGGTTTAGAGCGGCGCGGCCCGCGTCCGTGAGCAGGTAATATTTCGCGCGCCGGTTGTTCTCCGTGGCCTGCCATTCGCCGCGTATATTGCCGGACCGCTCCATGCGCGTGAGGGCCGGTAGAAGCGATCCCGGGTTGACGCGAAATACGCCGTGGCTGACTTGTTCAATCCGAAGCGCAATGCCGTAGCCGTGCATGGGCTCGAGCGCCAGCGTCTTCAGGACGAGCATCTCCAGAGTTCCCTGGACAAGATCGCTGGATTCATCGGGCATGGGCAGTTCTCCTCTGGACGCTCTAGAGGTATCGGTTTACCTCTAGATTGTCAACTGGAGATTGGCGATTTCAGCGCTGAAGTGGGGTCGGTGGACAAGTATCCCGGGGGGAACAGAGCTATCTCGGCGGGCGTATCCAGTTCCAACTGGCCTCAACCCGATTCCTGAATCCATTGCATTGGCTGCGAATCTCAAATAAACTAGAAAGATTGCAGGAAAGGTTTTAACGAACATGCCTAAAGCTGGAATTCATCCGAAGTACGAACCCTATCCGGGTCATGTGTGCCTGTGGCCACAGTTTTGAGACACGGTCGACCCATAAGGGCGACATCCACGTAGAAATCTGCTCGAACTGCCACCCGTTCTTTACGGGCAAGCAGAAGCTGGTCGATACGGCCGGCCGAGTCGAGCGTTTCCGCCGGAAGTACGCCAAGAGCGACGCGGGCAAGGATGCCGCGGCCAAGGAAGCCGCCGCCAAGTAGCTCCTTTCGCGCGAAATCGCGAGGAAGAGCCTCCGCCAGCGCGGAGGCTTTTCTGTGTCAACATACGGAATACCGGAGTTGGACGCCTAAAGAGCCATGCAGAAGCATTGGGACAATCCGCTGGAGCATGCCATGCCGGAAGGCAGCGCGGGTTCCCGCTGCGGTGGAGATTGGCGGCGTGCGGGTGGCTCCGGCGACGGTGCTCGCTCCCATGGCCGGAGTGACGGACACGGTGTTCCGGCGATTCATCCGCAATGCCAGCGTGTTTACCGGGCGGACGCGGACTGGGCCGGGCGAGAGGTCGGGTCGAGGCGAGGTGACGCTGAGGTTAGCAATCAGCAGTCCGGTTGCGGGCTGATTATGACGGAGTTTACGTCGGCGGACGGGCTTTCGCGGATGCGGGAGAGCAAGCGCAAGCGCTACCTGACGTTCTACGACGACGAGCATCCGATTGCCGCGCAGATCTTTGGATCGAATCCCGAGACGCTGGCCGAGGCTGCGCGCATTGTTGAAGACTACCGGCTTCGACCTCGTCGACCTGAACCTCGGCTGCCCCGCGAAGCGCGTGGTGAAGTGCAACGGCGGCAGCGGATTGCTGCGCGATCTGCCGTTGATCGGGAAGATTTTTCGAGACGGTGCGTGCGTCGGTGTACGATTCCCTTCACCGTAAAGTTTCGCATGGGCTGGAGCGATAACGAGATCGTGTGTGTGGAACTGGCGCGACTGGCGGAGGATAGCGGACTGAACGCCGTCTCGCTGCATGCCCGCACGCGCGAGCAGGGCTATGCCGGGCAGGCGCGCTGGGAATATATTGCCGCGGTGAAAGATGCGGTGCGCATTCCGGTGATCGGGAATGGCGACATTCGCACTCCGGAAGATGCCTGCGCCATGGTGGCAGGGACGGATTGCGATGCGGTGATGATTGGCCGCGCCGCTCCATCGAATCCATGGATCTTCCGCCAGATTGCGCAGTATACGGCACTGGGCGATACGACCAGCCCACGAATCGCGACCGCTACAACATGATCCGCTCATACTTCCAGATGCTGCTGGACGAAGGCCACGTGGAAGAGACGGCTGGAAAGATGAAGCAGTTCGCCACCTGGTTTACGCATGGCGTGGTTGGCGGAGCGGCTCTGCGCCGCGGCATCTACGAATGCAAGACGGGTGCGAAGGTGCTCGAAGTTGTGGACAAATTCTTCGCGGAACATGCCGGGGCTGATGGAGAAGATGCTCGCGTGGCGCAGCAGTTCGAGGCTGGCGATCCTTATCCGTTCCGCGACCAGGCCGCTTTAAGTTGCAGCGATTAAGGGCGTAAACATCAGACAATCTGCGTGCTGTGTTTCCGGAAAACGACGGTGCGTTGATCCCGCCATTGTTCGCCCAGGGCAATCAGCATCCACTCGATTTCCTGCGCGAAATATTTCAGCACAATCTCGTTGGCTGGATGAATGCGCAACGCCGGCGCGACGAAGCACAGTAGAGGCGGCGCAGGCGAGATCACGGACTGCGACGTTTCACTCACGAAGTAGCCGTTCCGCTGAAATTCGCCAACGTCGCCGCGGTCACGTCCTTGCAGGTTCAGCCACTTCACGCGCAGCCAGTAGTCCAGCCCCTGCAGCGGCAGGTGCAGGTCTTCGTCCGCCTTGAGTTCGATGACGACCAGGCGGCCATTGCGGTCCGCCGTAAGCAGATCGAGCATGCCGCGATCGCCGCCAGCAAAAGCAGGGACCTGCGTGTAGACATAGTCCTGCTGAATGCCCGGAAGAATATCGCGCAACGAGGACTTCAGAGCCGACTCCATCCAACGTTCCGATTGCAACCGGTAAAGCGGATCGCGGGTGCTGCCGCCGGCCCTGCGGCTGGATGCGACCCGCCGCAGAAGTTCGAGGAAGAGTTCCTCGCTGTCACCGTCCAAAACTGTCTCATTCGCGCCTGCTCCAAAAGTGAGCTGCTCTTCGCGCGCAAAAGTGCCGCCGCTGAAACCTTGTCGAGCGCGAGCGAATTCAAGGCCGTTCAGCAGGAAGGCGACCTCGGCTGCGCTGCGCGGAGTCACTTCCACTTTCGCGCGAATCGGATCCGGCAGCAGGTCCATCAGACGCGAGATGGAATGGCTGAAACGATCCAATGAAGAGGCGGGCCGGAAAGCCTGCATCACGCGCATCTTAAGGTTGCCGTCGTGGACTTCTACCGGCGTGAGCGACTCGCTGAACTCATCGAGTTCGTACAGTTCCCAGTGCGCCAGAGCGGGATTCAAGGCAGCTATTCGAGAGCGCGTCAACTCCGCCGTGCCGGCCGGTACCACGATCTTCAATCCTTGAAAATGACGGCGAGCCTCGCCGCGCGCGCGACAATAGTCCAGCCAGAGAACGCCAAGGGTGAGAACGCCGTCAATAGTGGCCAGTGGCTCTCCCGCATTTACGCCGATGACAGCGATTGCAGCCGGTCCACGCATCAGAAAGCCGCGTGCATAGGCTGGACCGAAGCTGTGCTCCAGGTCCATCGACGTGCGCATACCTTCCACTTTCCACTCGGGAAAGGCGCGGGCAAGCACGCGCTCCAGCAGGCGCAGGTATTTCGAGCGAGATTGGTTGCGCGAGGTGGGTGTGCGCTGATCGCGGTCTGCCGTCAGATGAAGCGCCTGGGGACGAGTCTGCCCAAAACGAGTGGTCAGCAGGCGCAACGATTCCCGCCGCTTCTCGACCGAGATCACGGTGCGTACCATGTTTCTTTCATCCGACCAAAGGTGCAGCACGCAGCGTCCATGTTCCGCGGACAGGGAGTAGTGGGCCGTCTGCAAATCGAATAGAACATGACCGTCTTCAAGCAAGGCGGCGCGCTGGTTTTCCGCGAGAAAATACTCGAGCGCCTGCGCCAGTTCCGCAGGAGATAGATCTGTTTTTGCCAGAGGCATTGCCTCCATGATCGGAGGGTAAGCCGGGCTTTACAAGCCGGAATGCGAACTTATTTTGTTCGACCGCCTAAACGCTTACCATTTGCTGCGCTTGCGAAGTTCCGCGATGTGAGCCGCATGATGGCGACCGTGCCACGCATAGAGAGCCACCACTTGCTCGAGCGTCTGGCGGCCATTTTCTGGATGCACATAGCCTTTTTCGAAGTCCGCGTCGGCGAGCGAGTTGAGCAGAAGAACCCAGCGCGCGTGAAGGCCGTCAATCAACTCGAGCGACAAAGATAGCGGAGCAGACTGAGCGTCGGCGAGTTGCGCCCACTTGGCTTCACTGTAGGCGTAGATAATCGGCCAGTCTTCTGCCAGGGCATGGCGAACCCGGGAGTACGCGTTGATGTGGCTGTCGGCCACGTGGTGAACCACCTGGCGAACGGTCCAGCCGCCCTCGCGATACGGCGTTTCAAGCTGCGCATCGCTAAGGCCTGCGACTGCACTGCGAAGTTTTGTCGGCAGCGCCTGGATCTCGGCAATGGAAGCGGCACGTTGCGCGGGAGTGGCTGTGGAGCGCTGGAATTTGCCGACGGGATAGCGGAGAGAATCGAGGACTTCAGTGCTCATGGGGAAAAGGTAGCACGGCGCGGCGGGAAAGGGTCGCTCATGCACAAAACGGATCGATGGGAGGGTGGCGTTCATCCAATAGGACGGGGAAAGGTTGGCTTGAAAAACGCCCTGTAATCGGTTTACCGGTCGAGCGGCAACAGCTAGAATCAAGGCTCACGCGGTTCCAGGGTGCGCCAGAATCGCGAAAGGGCGGGAATGACCACAACAACTTCGGATCAAAAGCAATATTTCTACTCCAGGTTTGGGCTGACGGAAAATTTGTTGGAACGCTGCCTGGGCGAAGCACTTTCCGCTGGCGGAGATTACGCAGACCTTTATTTTGAGTCAGTTGCGGCAACTTCGCTGGGTGTGGACGAGTCCCTCGTAAAGTCGGCAAGCCAGGGGGTTAGCGCCGGATGTGGCGTGCGCGTGGTCTCTGGTGAGCGGACCGGCTATGCCTATACCGACGATCTTTCGGCCGAGCGCCTGCTGCATGCGGCGCGAACTGCCGCGCTGATCGCGAGCGGTCCGGCGAAGCAGATCATGGCTGGATTCCAAGAGACGAAGAAGCCGGATCTGTATCCCATTCCCGCCGCCGATGTAGATGTAAATCTGGCCTCACGGCTGGAACTTGTCATGCGCGCCGACCATGCTGCTCGCGCGTATGACGCCCGAATTGTGCAGGTCAGGGCTGGTTATGCCGAAGAAATGAGGCGGATCCTGATTGCGGCATCGGATGGAACATTTGCCAGCGATCTGCAGCCGATGGCGAGGCTGAATGTGTTCGTGATCGCCAAGGACGGCGATGTGAGTTCGCGCGGAACTTCGGGGGGTGGCGGACGCGTGGAGATCGATTTCTTCCAGACCGAGAAGACGCCGGAACACTTCGCCACCGAAGCTGCGCGACAGGCGATTCTGCAGTTGAACGCGGTGGCTGCTCCTGCGGGAGATATGGAAGTTGTGCTCGGGCCGGGATGGCCGGGGGTGCTGCTGCATGAGGCAGTTGGGCACGGATTGGAAGCTGACTTCAATCGCAAGAAGACTTCAGCATTCGCCGGCCTGATCGGCCAGAAAGTAGCCAGCGAAAAGGTTACGGTCGTCGACAACGGAACATTGCCCTCCCGGCGCGGCTCACTCAACATCGATGACGAGGGGTCGCCGACGCAGGAAACCGTGCTAATTGAGAAGGGCATTCTTCGCGGATACATCAGCGACAAGCTGTCGTCGCGCCTGATGGGGTTGCCGGATACGGGAAATGGACGGCGCGAGAGTTATCAGCACATCCCCATGCCGCGCATGACGAATACCTATATGCTCTCCGGAGAGGACGATCCGGGTGACATCGTCCGCAGCGTGAAACGCGGATTGTACGCGGTGAATTTCGGCGGCGGCCAGGTGGACATCACCAGCGGAAAGTTTGTATTCTCCGCATCGGAAGCGTACCTGATCGAAGACGGAAAAATTACTTCACCGGTGCGCGACGCTACCCTGATCGGCAGCGGACCGGAAGCATTGAAGTATGTGTCGATGGTGGGTAATGATCTGGCGCTCGATGAGGGCATCGGAACCTGCGGCAAGGATGGACAGAGCGTTCCGGTCGGCGTTGGCATGCCAACAATCAAGTTGGATCGGATGACAGTAGGCGGCACAGGCCGGTAGTCACTCGACCCCAGGGCTCTTGGCGCAAGGCGTGAAAGACGCAGTAGAACGAGAAAGTGAACTATGCCACAAGTACTACCATTCCCGACCGAAATGCAGTTGGAGTGGCGAGTGAAGGATCGTCTCGCAGAAAAGTTGGCTATGGATGGCGATGAAATATCCATGCACTTCCGGCTGCGAAGCGATCTCGACCTGGACGGCGATAGCGCGGTTGAATTTTTTCAGCGGTATGGCGACGACTTCAAGGTGGATTTGACCGAGCTCAAGGCTGCCTGGCGATTCTATTTTGGACCGGAACGGCCCGCCCTAAGCCGTGGCACAAAGCTTGCCTTGATTGCCGGCGCGAGTGCTTGGCTACTGCAGGCGATGCTGTATCCGCAGCTTTCAACATTCTTTGGATTGGTTACGGCCGTTGCGTTATCGGTGATCGTCTGGCTTGCGGTAGAGATCGCAGAACGCCTGAATCGCGATCCCGAAGTCCCAGCTGAGCGCGAGATCACGGTGGGCGAATTGGTGGAGCACGCCCGAACAGGTATTTGGAGAGTCCCGGAGGACATTCAACAGTGGGTATCGAAACAGGAGCAGTCACATCGGTCGATTTAGTGCAGATGGCAACAGATGTCGTGAAGAAGGCGATGCGCGCCGGGGCAACCGATGCTGAAGTAGTGATTCGCGAGGGCGATGAATTTTCCACACTTGTGCGGCTTGGGCAGGTGGACACGCTGAAGGAATCCGGTTCTCGCGGCATGGGACTGCGCGTCTTCTTCGGTCAAAGAACGGCCAGCACCAGCACCAGCGATTTCTCACCCCAGGGCGTTGAGAATTTGGTTTCGGGAGCCATCGCGCTCTCTCGCGTTACGTCAGAAGATCCCTTTGCCGGAATGCCGGAAGATGCCGTCTACGGTTCGTTACCCGGAGACCTGGCCACGTATTACGAAGACGTCTATTCGCTTCCCGCGGAAGAACGCATTGCCTACGCGCGTCGCGCGGAGAGCGCTGCTATGGAAGCCGATGTCCGCATTCAGAACAGCGACGGCGGGAGTTTCGACGCTGCGACGGGCCACAAGATTCTCGCGAATTCGCGCGGCTTCGTCGGCGAATATCGCAGCTCTTATTGCTCCGTATCCGCTTCCCCCATCGCGCAGGAAGCAGAAGGCGGCATGCAGCGCGACTACTGGTATTCGGCTGCGCGCACGCTTGCGAAACTGGAGTCTCCGGAGTCGGTCGGCAAAGAAGCAGCGCGCCGAACATTGCGCCGTCTGGGCGGACGCCGTGTGGAGACGCAGAGCGTCCCGGTGGTGTTTTCGCCGGAGATGGCTCGCTCGCTCATCGGTAACATCTTTGAGGCAGCGAATGGCGACAGCATCTATCGGGGGGCATCCTTCTTCGCGGGAAAGCTGGGCGAAAAGGTGGCGGCGGATTCCGTGACGGTGGTCGACGATGGAACAATGGTTGGCGGCTTTGGCACGTCGCCGTTTGATGGTGAGGGCCTGCCGTCGCGCCGCACAGTCATCATCGAAAACGGCGTTCTGAAGAACTACCTGCTGAACACCTACACCGGGCGAAAGTTGAATATGCCCAGCACGGGAAATGCTTCTCGCGGATTAGCAGGAAATCCCGGCATCGGTCCCGGCAACCTGTTCATGGTGGCGGGCACGCGAACTCCGGAAGAGATTTTGCGCAACGTCCCAACCGGCCTCTATGTAACGGAGCTGATGGGGTTCGGCATCAATATGGTCACCGGCGACTATTCTCGCGGCGCGGCCGGTTTGTGGATCGAGAACGGTGAGCTCACCTATGCGGTGGAAGAAATCACCATAGCGGGTAATCTCAAGGAGATCTTCCAGAACATCGTCGCCATTGGAAACGATCTTGTCTTCCGCGGGTCGACAGCGTCGCCTACTCTGTGCATCGAAGGCATGACCATAGCCGGTTCTTAGACTGGCACCGGGCCGAAAGCGGCGATTTCCGCAATTCCATCGACCCGGTAAAATGGGCTCGTGTTATCGCACTCCATCCCGTTCAGCGCAGCTCGAGGCTCGCAGCAGCCTGTCGCAATTGCCGGAACAAGCTGGAGTGTTCGCGCTATTCGGTGCGGATCCAGTGGCCGAACCCTACCTCAGCAAGGCCACCAACCTTCGCCGCCGACTGACGCGATTTCTTTCTCCGCAGCCGGGACAATCGCGGCGTCTGCAGTTGGCGGGTATGGTTGCACGCATCGAGTACAGCGCTACCGGCTCCGATTTCGAATCGCAGCTTGTGTTGCACAGCGCAGCCATGGAAGTTTTCGGCGAGCGCGCTCTCAAACGGCTCAAACTCCGGACTCCCGCCTTTCTCAAGATGGCGACAAAGAATCCTTACCCGCGCGTATACGTAACGAACAAAGTCACAAGGGCCGCAGATGACTCCCTTTTCGGACCATTCCCATCGAAAGTAGCGGCGGAGCGGTTCTGCGACGAGGCGCTGAACCTCTTTCTGCTTCGGCGGTGCGTTGAGGAACTGAATCCCGATCCCGCATTTCCCGGTTGCGCATACTCCGAGATGAAGATGTGCCTAGCTCCCTGCTTCAAGGGATGCAGCGATGAGCGGTACGCGGAAGAGGCAGCGGCTGTGCGCAACTTTCTGGCGACTCGCGGCGAAAGCATGGTGAAGTTACTGGAGGTGGAACGCAATCGGGCGTCAGAAGATCTGGAATTCGAAAAGGCGGCGCAGATTCACGCCAGGATGTTGAAAGTCGAAGCGGTTTCGTCTCTGGCATCGGAAATCGTGCGGCCGCTTTCGGAGTTGGATGCGGTCATCCTGCAGCCGTCCGCCGATCCGCTGGCAGTCGCCGTTTTCCTGGTGACGAAAGGAGTGCTCTCCGGGCCAGCGTTGTATTCCACCGTCGGCATGCGCCATCCGAATGAACAGTCCGGCTCCTCTTCGCTGTTCGCTCATCCCACCGCCATCGAACCCGTGCTTTTGGAGACCAGCGCCACGGAAGTGTCAGTGCCAACCACCCAAGTTCTTATGGCCAGCCGCGGCGTCCTGGAACAGAGACTTGACGAGGCCCTAAAGAGTTTGCGGAGTGCGCCTTCGCGGACTAACGCGGCCACCCTCGGCGCCCACCTTTCCTTGCTCAAAAGATGGTATTACCGGCCCATCGCCAAGCGGACGGGCGAGATCTATTTCCGGGACGTCGACGGCACTTTTCCAGCCAAGCCAATTCTGCGGGGAGTTTCGCGTGTCTTTCGCTCCGGGAGGGCCGGAGGTTCGGCTCCAACTGGGTCCTCCGACAGTCCGGGCAGCAGCCGTCCGACTGTTACACTGGAGAGAGCCGGGAACGGTGAAACTCGTCCAGGATGACGGCAAAGACCATGGTTGAACTCGCTCCTTCTATCCTCTCAGCAGACTTTTCCCGTCTGGCGGAGGAAATTGCAGCCGCGGAGCGGGGCGGCGGAACAGTCATTCATGTAGACATCATGGATGGCCATTTCGTACCCAACATCACCCTGGGGCCGCCGGTAGTTAAGTCCTTGAGGAAAGTGACCAAACTGCCTCTTGACTGCCACCTGATGATCGAAAATGCGGACGAATTCATCCCCGACTTTGCCGAAGCCGGGGCGAACTGGATTAGCGTGCATTATGAGGCCTGCAGGCATCTGCACCGCACGCTTGAGCTGATTGGCGCAGCATGGAATGCAACCGGCGGTGGTCATCAATCCCGCTACCCGGGTAGACCTGCTGATTGACATCCTTCCGATGGTTCACCATGTTCTGGTCATGAGCGTAAATCCGGGCTTCGGCGGACAGAATTTCATACCCTTCTCCCTGGACAAAATTCGACGATTGCACCAACTTCGGCGCGAATTGGGATCTGGGCTATAGGATTGAAGTAGACGGCGGCGTGGCTCACGATACCATCGCCAGCGTCGTCCAAGCGGGTGCAGACCTCCTGGTTGCAGGAAATGCGGTTTTTGGCAACGGACACCCGGAGAAAGATGCGCGAGAGTTGTTGCAGGCTGCGAGGATTGCTGCGGGCGAAGTGGCTTGATGGAAAGTAGCTTGACGGGAAGTAGCTTACGAGAGCGCCCTGCTGATACTGAAGTTTTGACCAGCGTTAGCTAACGGCAGGTGCTTACATTTTTGAGGTGTTATGAATCGGTTTCTTTCACAAATCTCGGTCGCCTGCCTGATGGCGGCACTATCGATCTCCGCACAGGCCAGTAATCCCTTCTCAAAAAAGAGCCAGACCAAGAAGCTGAACCAGAGCAATCCTCTGGCCGACGTAAAGTCCAAGCAGCCGGACAAGGAGCTTTACGACAAGGCGATGATCGCCATGAAGCAAGGGCCGCTACGATGTTTGCCGCCTGGATCTGCAGACGCTTCTGAATACGTATCCCGAATCGGAATACCAGATGCGCGCCAAGCTGGCCATCGGCGACAGCTGGTTCAAGGAAGGCGGCACGGCAGCGCTACACGCAGGCCGAGTCAGAGTACAAGGACTTCATTACCTTCTTCCCCAACCAGCCGGAAGCTGCGGAAGCGCAGATGAAGGTAGCGGACATTTACTACATGCAAATGGAGAAGCCGGACCGCGACTACAACGACACGTTGAAGGCTGAGGCGGAATACCGGCAGATGATCCAGCAGTTCCCTGACTCCACGCTGGTGCCGCGCGCCAAGCAGCGACTGCGTGAAGTGCAGGAAGTGCTCGCGGAGCGCGAGTACCAGATTGGCAGCTACTATGCCACGCGCGAAAACTACGCCGGCTCCATCGCGCGTTTGCAGACGGTTGTGGATACCTACCCGCTCTACAGCAACAGCGACCTGGCGCTGCTGACCCTGGGAGACGCCTATGCAGCGGAAGGCCAATACGCGAAGAAGATGAACATTTCACCGGCCGCGAAGGAGCGGCTGGTCGCGGTTTACGACGATCGGGCAGCTGCAGTGTTATAGCCAAGGTCGTGACGCGTTACCCGATGGCCCCGCACGTGGAAGAGGCTAAGGAGCGGTTGATCGCGCTGAACAAGCCTGTTCCCGAGCCGACGCCCGAGGCGCTCGCCGAGAACGAAGCGGAGATGCAGAGCCTGATCAACATCAAGTTGAAGGATCGTGCGATGTTGCTGGTCAAAACCGGCCCCTCGACGATCCAGGCATCGCGTGTCGGCGAGCCGACGATGACGGACCCGGCGCGCACGACTGCACCCGAGGTCTCAAACAGACGATGGCGACCTTTAACGCCGCGATGGGCAAGGCCCCGAAGGGACGGAGCTACGACAGGTACGCCGGCAGCGGTGACCAGATGGCACCGCGCCGCCGCGAACCGGCGACGCGGGAGCGGTAAAGCTGGAGGATGTGCCGGAAGGCAATGGCACCGCGGTTGGTGCCACGATTGTCGCGGCACCAACCAGCGGGACGATTCCGGCGGACGGAGCAGCCGCGCAGCCGCCCCTGGCGCACGGAGGTCTGAAGGCGGTGCGGTCCGGCGGATGCGACTCCGCTGCCTCCGGCAGAGAAGCCAGCGGAAGCGGCGGACGCAGGTTAACGACGTGCAGAATTCTGGGACGGTCGCAGGCAGCAAGTGCCGGCGGCGACGCCGGCAAGACACCGAAGCCGGCTTACGATTCGAGCCAGGATTCGTCCAGCAAGCATAAGAAGAAAACGGGATTGGACAAGCTGAATCCCTTCTAAGCCTGATTTGCAAGTTGGAATATCAGGAAGGCGCCGCATAGGGCGGCTTTTCTGTTGGACGCGGCAGCCGGGAAGATACGGTTTCGCTGTGCTATCGTGAAGAGTACCTCGTAAAGAAATGTATGTCCCACGACCTGCCGAAAGCATACGATCCCACCGCCATTGAAGACCGCTGGGCTGAGTACTGGGTGCAGGAGCGGCTCTTCGACCAGCCCTCGCCCGATGGCCGGCGCCAATGTCCGCGCGCATTCACGATTCTGCTGCCGCCACCCAATGTAACCGGCCGTCTGCACATGGGCCACATGCTCAACCAGACGGAGATGGACATCTCTGACCCGCTGGCACCGCATGCTGGGCGACAGAACGCTGTGGGTTCCGGGAACCGATCACGCCGGGCATTGCCACGCAGATGATGGTGGAGCGGCAACTGGCCAGCGAAGGCAAGAGCCGGCAGGGGCTGGGACGCGAGGCCTTTGTGGAGCGCGTGTGGGAGTGGAAACGCCACTACGGCGGCGCGATCCTCGACCAGATGAAGCGGCTGGGCGCGAGCGTTGACTGGTCGCGCGAGTACTTCACCATGGACGACCATCTCTCCGTGGCGGTGAAGGAGGCGTTCGTCCGGCTGTACGAGCAGGGGCTGATCTATCGCGGCGCCTACATCGTGAACTGGTGCCCACGCTGCCAGACGGCGCTCTCCGATCTTGGAAGTGGTGCACGAGGAGCAACAAGGCAAGCTGTGGGAGATCCGCTACCGCGTGGTCGGGCGAGCCGGGCACTTCCTCACGGTCGCGACGACGCGGCCGGAGACGATGCTCGGCGACGTGGCTGTGGCGGTTCATCCGGACGACGAACGCTACCTGCTCTGCATGGCAAGCAGGCTGAGCTGCCGCTGACCGGAGGAATATTCCCGTTGTCACTGACGAGTGGGTGAGCCCGGAATTTGGCACCGGCGCGGTCAAGGTGACTCCAGCGCACGATCCCAACGACTTTGCAATCGGCGAACGACATGGACTTGCCGTCCATCAACATCATGGACGAGACGGCGCATTTGAACGTGCCGGCCGGCGCATACGCGGGGATGGATCGCTACGTGGCGCGCAAGAAAGTGCTCGAGGATCTGGAGGCACAGGACCTGCTGGTTTCTGTGAAGGAGCACGTGAACTCCGTCGGCAAATGCGACCGCTGCAAGACGGTGGTCGAACCGCGTCTCTCGACGCAGTGGTTTATCAAGATTCAGCCGCTGGCAGATAAGGCAATTGCGGCCGTCGAGCAGGGGCACATCAAGTTCACGCCGGAGCAATATTCGAAGACTTACTTCGAGTGGATGCGCAACATTCACGACTGGTGCATCTCCCGCCAGCTGTGGTGGGGTCATCGCATTCCCGCGTGGCATTGTCTCACCGTGCAGGAAGATCACGGTTGCGCGCGACACTCCAAAATCTTGTGTTCACTGCGGCAGCGATACGCTGGAGCAGGAAACAGACGTGCTCGACACCTGGTTCTCCTCCGGGCTGCTGCCCTTCACGGTTTTTGGCTGGCCCGAGCACACGCTGGAACTGGACACCTTTTATCCCACGCAGTTGCTGGTGACCAGCTTCGACATTTTGTTCTTCTGGGTGGCACGCATGATCATGCTAGGCTGCCACTTCATGTTGGACGTGCCGATGGTGGACGGCTCGGCAAGAACGCTGGCCGATGCGGTTCCTTTTCGCGAGGTCTACATTCATGCGCTGGTGCGCGATGCGGACCGGCAGAAGATGTCGAAGACCAAGGGCAACGTGGTCGACCCGATCGACATCGTCGGCCGCTTTGGCACAGATGCAGTGCGTTTTACGCTGGCGGCCATGGCTTCTCCGGGCACGGATATCGCATTCAGCGAGGCGCGCACCGAGGGCTATCGCGCATTTGCCAACAAGATATGGAACGCGGCGCGCTTTCTCTTCATGAACGTGGATCGCGCAGCGGAAGCCGGCATCGTGGTTGATCCGGAAGTCGCTTGCCAGCCGAACCTGTTGCCGCGAAAGATGCGCCGCTCGAGACTCGCTGGATTATTTCGCGACTGAACCACAGCTTCGGGCGAAGTAAATACGGCACTCGGCGAATATCGATTCCACGAGGCCGCGAACCTGGTCTACAGCTTTTTCTGGGGGGACCTTTGCGACTGGTATCTGGAAGTGGCGAAGCTGCGGCTGGACTTTAGCGAGTCCGCCGACAAGGCGCAGACACGCGCCGCGTTGACCACGCTGGTCGGCGTGTTTGAAGCAGCGCTGCGATGCTGTCTCCCTTCATGCCTTTCCTGACGGAGGAGTTGTGGCACGCGATTTACGATGGCGACTCCGAGCAAGAAGTCGATCGCGCTGGCGCAGTTTCCGATCCTGAATCCCGGCGCCTGGATGAGAGTGGCAGAGTATGAGATGCAGCCTGATGCAGGAACTGATTGTGCAGGTGCGTGCGATTCGAAAAGAAGGCGGCGTGGAAGAGAAAGCCGTGCTTCCAGTTCGGTTCGAGCGGACGCAGCAAACCGAAAGTGATCGAGGAGAATTCCGCAATGCTGGAGAGGCTGGCGCGGGTTGCGCTCTTAACATTCGTGGAGCCAATCCCGGAGAGCGGCAACAAGCGAAGCACGTCAAATTTCGACGTGGCCATCGTTTATGAGAAGCACGTCGACGTGGCGGCGGAGACGGCCCGCTGAGCAAAGACCTGTCGCAATACGAAAAAGAGATCGTCAATGCCGACCGGCAGTTGGGCAACGAAGGCTTTCTGGCCAAGGCTCCGGCCACGTAGTGGAGGGCATTCGCAAACGCCGCGGAGAATTGGAAGTCCTGATTGCCAAGGCGAATACCGCGCTGAATGCTTTGCGGAACGGTTCAAGAGCAATTAGCCGAGCATACCGGGAGAAAACGATGGACTGGAATAGCAGAAGAGTGGAAGCCCTGCTGGAGCAAGCCCTCGATCGAGGACAAGGCGACGAGCGACGCAACCACTGCTCTCACGTCGATCCCAGGCCTGCGCGCAACTGCCACGGTGTTGGCCAAGCAGGACTGTGTACTCTCGCCGGCATCGGATGCATTCCGCGATTTCTGGCCTCTTTGCGAAACTCGACAAGGAAACGCAGCACGATTCGAAATCGTCAGTCATCCGGAAATGTTCGATGGAGTTCGGGTTCGCAAGGGGCAGGCCATCGCCGTCATCCGTCACAACGCCCGCGTGCTGCTCGCCTGCGAACGGGTGATTCTGAATCTGATGCAGCGGATGAGCGGCATTGCGACCATGACTCGACGATACGTGGATGAGCTCGCCGGGCACGAAGACACAGTTGCTCGACACGCGAAAGACGGTTCCAGGCCTGCGTGTGCTGGATAAATACGCGGTGCTGTGCGGCGGAGGTGTGAATCATCGTCTCGATCTCTCGGATGGCATCCTGATCAAGAACAACCACATCTCGCTCGGCGGCGGCATGGAAGTCGTCCTCGCCAAGGCGCGTGCAAATCGCAAGCCGGAACAGAAGATTGAAGTGGAAGTAAGGACCATGCAGGAACTGGAGACAGCCATCGCCAGTGGCGTGGATTCGCTACTGGTAGACAACATGACGCCCGATGAAGTGAAGAAGGCAGTCAAGTTCGTTCGCAGTCACGGGTTTTCCATACCTATCGAAGCCTCGGGTGGCATTCAACTGAACAACGTACGCAAATACGCACTCGCCGGCGTGGACTACATTTCCGTTGGAGCACTGACACATTCTGTGCCGGCGGTTGATCTGAGCATGAAAATCACGGCAGATATTTTTTGATCCCGCCCAATGCTTGACCCTCTGGATCCACTCTCGATCGACAACGCGATTGCAGACACGATGTTCGCAGGCAAACTGCGGCTCTTCCCTGCTCTTCCTTCGACAAACAGCTTTGCCATGCAGGAGGCCGACGCCGGCGCCGAACATGGCACCGTCTATCTTGCTGACGAGCAGACAGCGGGCCGTGGCCGAGGCGATCACGATTGGCATTCCGAATCCGGAGCGGGAATCTATTTGAGCGCCCTGCTGCGGCCCGCGATCGCGCCGGCGGATGTTCTCTGGTTATCCCTGGCGGCGCGGGCATCGCGGTCCACAGCGCGATCGAGGCAGTCACGACGTTGAAGCCCGATTTGCGCTGGCCGAATGATCTGCTGTTCGGGCCGCGCAAGTTCGCCGGAATCCTCACCGAATTAAATGCCGAGGTGACCCGGGTTCGACATGTCGTGATCGGCATCGGAATCAACGTGCACCAGGAACGTTTTGGCGGCGATCTTCGCCACACGGCAACCTCGCTGAGAATAGAGAGCGGACGCGACTGGTCTCGTCAGGAGTTAGTCGCTGCTTTGTTACAATCGCTGCATCGTGAGGTGTCTCTCCTGATGTCGGCTGCGACTGTAAAACATGCCGCTGCCGAAATTCCGCCGCGCATCGAGATGATCTCGTCGTGGGTAAAGGGCAAGAGAGTTTACGTCGAGGAGACCGACAGTTTTTCCGGCATCACAGCCGGGCTGGACGAGCGCGGTTTTCTTCTTGTGCAGACAAATAACGGTATGCGCACCGTGCTCTCCGGTGGTGTACGCGAGCCCAAATCCACACCATTCCGGTAAAACTATGCTGCTGACCATCGACGTTGGGAATTCGAATACCGTTATCGCGCTCTTCCGGCTTGAGTCGGAAACGTCCTCCGAAGTCGCGGCGCACTGGCGCATCACTACGCACAAAACGCAGACCGCGGATGAATACGGCGTACTCTTCCTGAGCCTGTTCGATATGCAGGGCATCAAGGCGAGCGAAGTAACATGCATTATTATCGCGTCGGTTGTCCCGCCGGTTGAATCTACGCTGCGGCGCGTTTGCGAGAGATATTTCAAGCTGAAACCTATGTTTGTTGAACCGGGCATTAAGACGGGAATGCCCATCCTGGTCGATAACCCTGCCGAGCTCGGCGCGGACAGGCTGGTCAACGGAGTCGCTGCCTTCGCAAAATTTGGCGGTCCGTGTGTCGTCGTAGACTTCGGCACAGCAACGACCTTCGACGTCATCTCCGCACAAGGAGAGTACTGTGGCGGCGTGATCGCGCCCGGGCTCGGAATCTCCGCCGACGCGCTTTTCTCTCGCGCAGCACGCTTGGCACGCGTAGATATTCGCAAGCCTCCCAAGGTCATCGGAACAAATACGATGGTCAACATTCAGAGCGGCCTCTACTATGGATACCTTGGCCTGGTTGACGGAATCCTTGAACACATCGTGGCCGAACTCGGAGAGACTCCGAAAGTGGTCGCCACCGGCGGGCTGGCGAGACTCATCGTGAAAGACTCGAAGTATTTTTCCGAAATCGATGACATGCTCACCATGGAAGGCCTGCGTATCATCTATGAACGCAATCGTTCTGCTCGCCATCGCGGGCACGCCAACGATTCAGAAAAGCACGGAAGTTGAAAAACTATTTCAACTACTTCACGGAAATTGAAGAGCATTTCCAGCGTCGACGTGGAACGCTGCTCATGCTTTCCACGCTGGATTGGGCGCTGATTGAAACATGGCGGGAGGCGGGCGTGCCGCTTGACGCCGTACTGCGTGGGATTGACGCGGCCTTCGACAAGTTTGACGCTCGCAAATCGCACGCTCGGGTTCGACGCGTAAACGGACTCGGTTATTGCACGCAGGAAGTTATGTCTGCGGTGGAGAACATGAAGGAAGCTTCCATCGGATCGAGCGCCGCACTGCAGGACACATCGCCCGCAGCAGGCTTCGAACAGCAGCGCATCGCTGATCATCTGAATGCATGCGCCAGGCAGTTAAGATCTGCGAGCGGAATGGTATTCAGCCCGGCCTCCATTTTGGAACTTGCGCAGCGACTGGAACTCCTCGCGGGAGAAGTGCTCGATTCCGAGCCGGCGCTCGAGACGTTGGAGAGAACGCTCACCGTGATGGAAGAGAAAATGTTTGCCCTGCTCGTGACGTCCACTTCGGAAAATGAATTGACGACGTTGCGTGAAGAGGCCTCGCGAGAGCTTGCACCATATCGCAGCCGCATGCAGAGTGCGCAGATTCGGCAGGTAGAGCAGCAGTTTCTTCACAAAAAGCTCCTGGAAAGAAACCGCCTGCCCCGGCTGAGCCTTTTCTATATGAGCCAGGGATGAAACTGCGCATCGACAAGGCGATTTACGGCGGCTCCGGCCTGGGCCGCGTGAGCGACGAAAGCGACCCGCTCTTTGGCAAAACTGTTTTTGTTCCTTTCACGTTGCCCGGAGAGAGCGTCGAAATTCACATCTCCGAAGATAAGCGAAGCTACGCGACGGGCGAGTTGGATTCGATTCTGGAAGCCTCTCCGGCGCGGACTTCTCCGCCATGCCCCTACTTTGGAACTTGCGGCGGCTGTCACTATCAACATTCGAACTACGAGAATCAAGTGCAGATGAAACGCTCGATACTGGGCGAGGCACTCTCGCGAGCGAGGCTGAAGAATTTGCCGGAAATCGTCATGCTCGCAGCGGATCCCTGGGCATATCGGAACCGCATTCGCCTGCTCGTTCAGCGTCAGCCTGAGTTCGCGCTCTGCTATCGTCATGGCGGTTCTCACGATACAGTCGCAGTGTCGCGATGTCCCATAGCCGCACCGTTACTGCAACGCGCGATCGAGGTCATAACTGATAGCGGAAGTGAATTGGGTCTGGCGAACCTTTGCGAAGAGATTGAGCTTTTTACGAATTCGACGTGCGACAAACTTTTGCTGTCGGCTCACTCTTTGAACAGTCCACGCAATGGTGCCGAATTACTTGAAAAGGTTTGCTCGGGGCTCGCTACAACTATGCCGGAGTTGTCTGGTGCGGCACTCTTTGCGCACGGCGATGACGAGAATCATGGTCAGGTTTTAGCGAGGTGGGGCGAGCCTTCACTCAAGTATCACGCCGTCGGGCACGACTATCGGGTAAGCCTCGGATCGTTCTTTCAGGTGAATCGATTCCTCCTCGATCCACTGGCAAAGTTGGTGACCGAGGGCCGCAGCGGGAAGCTTGCATGGGATCTTTACGCTGGAGTGGGACTATTCGCTCTGTGCCTTACCGCGAGTTTCGAAAAAGTTTTTGCGGTGGAATTTGCTGCCAGTTCGTGGACGGATCTGGTCTTCAATCTGCAGGGCACCGAACATCGCACGGCACGAATGCCCACCCGCGACTTTCTGCGCCAGCAGACGCGCTCAAAAATTCCGCAGCCCGATCTCGTAATCGTTGATCCTCCCCGCCCTGGCCTCGGTGATGAAGTCTGCTCGCTGCTTGCGCGCGTGGCACCACGCGAAGTTGTATACGTCTCCTGCGATCCCGCCACGCTGTCGCGAGATTTGAATGCGCTGGTACAATCGGGCTACTACTTCAAAAGCATTCACCTGGTCGATCTGTTCCCCCAGACCTTCCACATGGAATCGGTCGTGGTTCTCACTCGTTAGTAGAGTACTGCGGCACGCAGGATCAAGGGTCCTATGTCGACCTCCTTCGCTCGTCCGCCGATGGCCGCAGCACGTTCCGCTCGGGGCCGGACTCACGCTATTGCAGAGCCTCTCCAATTCACCGTCGCGCCCTTATTTTTTACGGCCTGTTGGTTTGCCCTAGGCATACTGCTCGGCTATTTGCGCTGGCAGCAACCCGCTCTTCTAATCAGCGCGTTTTGCCTGTCCACGATCGTCACGCTTGTCGCCATCGACCGCGCTCCACGAGTTGTACTCGCACCAGCAATGCTCACCTGTTTTTTTGCGGGCGCCATTTGCCTGCAGATCGAACCATATCCCCCAACACAGGCAAAGCTGATTTCGATGGCGGACGGCCTGAGCCTGAGAGTGGAAGGTGATGTCATCCGCGCCGGGCCGATCCAGATCGAAGAGTCGCTTCCGATATATGGTGGCTCTCCGAAGAAAGAATTTTCGCAGCAGGTGGACCTTCGACTTCGCGCCATTGAACATGTCACCGCGAACTCAGATGAAATGATCGCCGTCGACGGAGGCATGCGGCTCAATCTCTTTGCGCCGGTGAGCGAAAGCTTTAGCGCGCTCGCGTGCGGTGCAGAAATAAAAGTGGCGGTCATACCGCACTTGCCCCAGCATTATGTGGACCCGGGCGTTTGGGATGGCAGAGCGTATCTGCTGCAACAGGGAATTGGCGTTCTTGCTTCCACACAGCGAAGCCGGATCCAAACCGGAAATGTTGCGTCGGACAAGCGGGCAATGCTGGCCTGTTGGCTGAAGCGAATCCAGACCGTATCCAGCGAACGATTGATGCACTACGCGAACAACCAGGCCACCACCTCACACCTGCCGCAGATACTTAAGCTGACGCAGGAGGATGCGGCGATGCTGACCGCGATGGTGACGGGAGACCGCACCTATTTAAGCCGCGGCATTCGAGTGGGCTTTGAGCGCACCGGATCCTTTCATTTGCTGGTCGTCTCCGGTATGCATCTGGCGATCGTAGCCGGACTTGTCTTCTGGGGCACACGCATCCTGAGAATGTCGCGCGTCTGGGCGTCTCTTGCGACCGTTCTCGCGTCACTGATGTACGCCCTCTTCACCGGCTTTGGGCAACCGGTACAACGCTCGTTCTGGATGGTGACCCTCTTTCTCATTGGACGCCTGCTATTCCGGCAACGCAGCGCATTGAATGCCGTCGGATTCGCCGCACTCTGCCTGCTGGCATTCAATCCCCGGTCGCTATTCGATGCCGGCTTTCAGATGACATTGCTTGCCGTGGTCGCAATCGCCGGCCTCGCCGCACCGCTGGCGGAGAAAACATTCGCCCCCTATCTTCGGGCAACGCGCGATATCAATCTGGTGGCCCGGGATGTATCCATGCCGCCGCGAGTAGCGCAGTTCCGCGTCAGCCTTCGACTGATGCTGCGCAAATTCAGTCCGCTTATCGGACGAAAAGCCGCGCGAATTCTACTGGTGGGCGGTCTGC
The DNA here is from genome assembly GCA_963816335.1 of uncultured Acidobacteriaceae bacterium. Taxonomy (GTDB): domain Bacteria; phylum Acidobacteriota; class Terriglobia; order Terriglobales; family Acidobacteriaceae; genus JANXZS01. The sequence goes on from CAWFKA010000007.1 coordinate 109,196, forward strand.
ACTTCTGGCTGCGCGTTGCAGAATTGCTGCTCCTGTCTCTTGTGGTGGAACTGATCATGTCGTTGCCAATGGCGATGTACTTCCATCGCATCACCTTGCTCGCGCTCCCCGTCAACTTCCTCATCGTGCCCTTCATCGGCATCCTGCTACCGTCCGCATTGCTCACGTTCGCGACGGTCCTCATCGCTACCTCAATCGCCTTCATCCCCGCATCCGTGACCGCGCTCCTGCTTCACGCGACGGTTTGGCTGGTGCGCTCCTTCGCCAACTTACGTGGAGGGGATTTCCGTATTCCCGGGCCGGAAGCCTTCGCTGTCGTTTGTTTTGTCTTGCTCGTTGCATATGCAATGTGGAGCCTCCGGCAATCTTGGCGTTGGACAGCAACTGGTTGTCTTGCTCTTGCGCTGGCGGGGTACATGGCGGTGCGTCCAAGCCAGCACACACACGCTTCGGCTGGAATGGAGTTGGAAGTTATAGACGTGGGACAGGGCGATTCTCTGCTGCTGATTACTCCCGAAGGGAGAACGCTGCTTATCGATGCGGGGGGCTTCGGCGGTGCGCCCGGTGCTGTTCACAATTTCGATATCGGCGAGGAGGTAGTCTCTCCCACGCTGTGGGCCCGGGGCCTCAGAAAATTAGACGCGGTTGCGTTGACCCATGCACACGGAGATCACATCGGCGGCATGTCGGCCATCCTTAAGAATTTTCACCCCGCCGAGTTGTGGGTAGGCAAGAATCCCCCTTCGCCCGAATACGATGCACTGTTGCATCAGGCTGAGCAGCAAGAAATCGCCGTCCGCAAACATGTTGCGGGGGACCACTTCGATTTCGGCGGCATTCACGTCGAGATCCTGTCGCCGCAATCCGACTATAAGCCGGGAGCAATTCCCGCTAATGACGATTCGTTGGTGATGCGCGTCTCGTTCCGCGAAACCTCAATCCTGCTTGAGGGCGACGCGGAAGCCAGCAGCGAGTCGCACATAATCGCAGCTGGCGATATCGCGAGCACGTTGTTGAAGATAGGGCATCACGGCAGCGCCACCTCTACTAATCCTGATTTCTTGCGCGCCGTGAATCCGAAATTCGCAATCATTTCCGTAGGCTCGCACAATTCCTATGGTCATCCCCGGATAGAGACGCTGAAGAGACTGGGAAGCGCCCACGTTCGCACCTATCGCACGGACACAATGGGGGCCACCAGCTTTTATCTTGACGGTAAGGAAATCAGGGCACGTCCACTCGCCTCCTCTGACGACCCGTCAATGAGATAAACGTTTTCTGATGCACCAAGAAAGGAACCCCTACCTCGTTTTCACATTGCTGCGTCTTAACAATAGAAAGTTAAGCCGTTGTAGTATGCGCATACATGCAGGTATCGCGCAGGAGGTAGACGTCGATGGGAATGAGCGATTCGGACAACACGGAACCGTCTGCTAAGTCGGAAAGTTCTCACATTCAGTCTGCGGATGAGATCCAGGACGAGCGCCGCAAGCTGCGCAGGCTTCAACTGATGATGGATATGGTCATCTCAGTTTTGAGCCAGGATTCGAGCCTGACCATTGACGAGGCTTCGGGCATGATCGCCGATAGCCGGCGCGCCGCCCTGGCCATGTTTCCCGACAAAGAACTGGCTTATGACCTGATCTACAAGCCACGGCTGCAAAGGCTGATGCGCGAGCGCTATCGCATTCAATAATCGAGGTAAGTAGTTTTATTTTTGATCGAGGCCAGTCAGATGGAAGGTGATCGTGCCCCAAAAAAGGCGCGCCCGCATCTGCACCGGGGTGTGGCGCTCATCGTCGGTGTACCAGATCCAGATGTTCCCCCGATTCTTCACCACTCCCTCATCCGCTGTGGGCTGAACCCGAACCGTCTGGTACTTGCCAAGCGGCGTGATTACTTCTTCTTTTGCCTCTACTTTCATAGTGACCGGAATGGTCTTGATCGAATCTCCAACGGGCATTTGAAAGCTCTTCCCCGCCTCCATTGGCTGCGACGCGGCATAGAAAATTGCTGACAGAAGGTCCGTAACGCATGGTGGGATCACAGCCTCCTGATGCTTCGTGCTTCCGGTTACGAGATTCTTCTCATCCAGAGTGGACTTCTTCTGCGCATAATCGAAGCGCAGGTCGGTGCTTATCTGCCTGCGTCCCTGGATGATTTGTTTGGCGAACCCATAGGAGCAACCCGTCTTCCGGTCGAAGGAGGACTGATACTTATCACTCACCCGGTACAACATTGTGATGGCGCCGATTGTATCCGCTGTGGCGGTAACTTTCTGGCGATCTCCATCAGCTTCCAGGTGGAGCACGGCAGTGCCTGCGGGGAAGACGCGCCAATCCACGGAATAGGTAAGCGTCTGGTGCGCCGGAAAGGTGTAGGTGCTTTGTGGAGCGCGCAACTCGGGCATTTGTTCGGCTCCCATAGCGGAAGCCAGAACCGGCATCAAGACCCAGATTTGAAGCAGGAACCGAAGATCACGCAGGATCAAAGTCAGCACGCTCGCAGAGATTTTGGGATCCGTCGGACGTCAACGGCGCAAGTACAGGCGAAGAAGTAAAGCTGCATAGATACTGACTGCTCCTAGAAGTGCATTGTACTCGCGGTGCTGAATGTAGAGTGCCATGGAGAAACTTCCGGACTCCGCCCCCAGATCGGCGCGTGAAAGCCTCGGAATGAGCCTCGGAACGTGGCTGGAATAGGCCTGAAACTCAGCAAATGTAGCCCTCAGATACTCCTCCTCGGCACGAATAACCGGTATATAGATGAATGCAAAACCTGCCGCCAAAACTAATGCAATGGTCGGGCTTCTCGAAGCCATGGTAAAGCCGAAGGCAATCATGAATGAGCCCAGGTAGAGTGGGTTGCGCGTAAAAGCATACGGGCCAGTGATGGTAAGCTCTGCGTTTTTTTTAACATAACCCGATGCATAACCGCGCAGAAACACACCGGGAATAACCAGAACGAGGCTCCATAGCAAGGAGCGGATGGTCGGCCTTGCCAGCACAAGAAAGAGTAACGCGACGACAAAGCCCAGTGGCACCCGAATGCGACGCGCAATGAAGTGCCAGGATAGACTCATGCCGAAGTCCGCGAGGAGCTCTGGAGCAACTCAACCGTCGCATCCAATACCGCCTCAGGAGTAATCGTCAGCAGTCCGGCTTCAGGTGCGGCCTTGCGACTGTGATCGCGCTTGCTGAGCGGACTGCGAAGCACTCGATTCTCGCTCCCGTATGGGCCGTTGCGCGCCGGATCCGTGGGTCCAAAGATCCCCACAACCGGCTTGCCAAGTGCGCATGCGAGGTGGAGTGGGCCGGTATCGCCCGCGACCATCAGCGTCGCGCGCCGCGTGAGAGAAATCAATTGGCTCACGTTGCACTCTGCAATCATCGCTTTGCGTCCACTGGCGCGAACTACCTCTTTTGCAAGAGCTTCTTCCGAGGGTCCAGTATTTACGACCACACAATAACCCATGGCGGCAAGCGACTTCGCTACCTCGCCGTATCGCTCCGCCGGCCACTGCTTGGCTCCCCATCCGGCACCCGGATTCATTAAAACAATCGGGCCGGACGTTTCCTGGGAGAGAAATTGTTCACACCAGGACTCTGCATATTCATCCCGGGGAAGAACGGCTCGCGTGTATGGCAGTTTTTCTCCAGCGATTGTCCCCGCCAGTTCCAGTGCCTGCTCAATCACGTGCTCCGTGAAAGTTGGAATTCGCTCTTTGTAGAAACACCGTGCAGCAGACTCACGCGGCGCATTCGCCCCGATCAGTCGCGGCGCGCGCGACCAACGGCCAATCACCGCTGAGCGAATCGCCCCTTGGAGATCGATGCATACGTCATAGCGAAATTTCTTTAATTCGCGGCGAATGCGAAAGATATCGTCGATCGTGGAGCCGCTGAGAGGTTCGTGCGACCAGAGCCGGGTATTCGCGCGGTGAATCTGATTAACGAGCGGCATGCGCAGATTGCTGCGCCCGAAATCGTCCGGCTTCGATTCCGCGCAAAGCAATGCCCTCCAGCGCGGCTCAACTACCCACCCAAGATGCCAACCGGGATGAGCCTCCCGCAGCGCCGTAATCGCAGGCAGCGCGTGGAGGATGTCGCCCATTGCGCCGATGCGCACGATGAGCACGCGTAAATGGTCGCTAACCGGTTGCAAGCGTTCATTCTCTCACACGAGCGGTAATGTCAGGCAAGAGGCCAGCCTGCGAAATCAGGGCACGGATTCGCGCCCGCTCGTCATCCAGATTCGCTGTCAGTTGAACGATCCCGAGCGGCGCCAGACTTTCCAAATGACCGCGCAGTTCCCCATCCAACTTGACCGCGTCCTTTTCCGTGGTCAGGAAACAATCGGCCCCCGCCTCCTCCGCTTCCCGGACGAGCATCTGCATGTCTGTAAATGTGTAGAAATGGTGATCGGGGAACGAATGGAAGTGGGCGATCTTCAGTCCCTTTTCCACGGACTGGGATTGGATTCCGTTCCACAGACCCTCGGGTCGTGCGATCCCGCAAAACACCAGGGGCCGGCTGCCTATGGCGGGACAGACAAGGTTACGGTGGATTGTCCAGACCGGCTGTGTCAATCCCTGGGCCCGGAGCATCGGCTCCAGGAGCCAATCCTCGGCTCGGATCGCGAGAATCCCGGCTCTTCGCAGCGCCGAGATTGGCTCTCGAAGATTCCCGGCCGGGAGCATCGTGTCGCTCAGATCCGCGGCACTTGCCAGCACGATGTCCACGTCCCGGTTCAACTGGCGGTGCTGAAATCCGTCGTCCAGCAAGTGCACGCCTTTCGATTTCCCGGCCTCACGCTCTGCCACCAAACCTGCTGCATGACGGCTGGCCCCAACGTATACCGGGACGGCCGCACTGCGCGCAATCAGGATCGGCTCGTCCCCAAACTGCCGCGCGCTGCCCTCGGGATCTACCCGCTCGACGGAAACGCCGGACCGGCCGTATCCACGGGAAAGGACGTCAACGGAATAGCCTTCTGTCCGCAGAAGCTGCGCCAGCCGGATCACCAGCGGCGTCTTACCCGCACCGCCAGCAACAATGCTGCCCACACTGATCACAGGCCACTGAAGGTTCTGCGCCTTCGTCCACTTCCTGTCATAGCCAAGGTTGCGCACGGCCACTGCAGCCTTGTAGAGCGGTACCAAGGGGAGAAGCAGGGGGCGCTTCACTTTCCGGCCCCGGGCAGGAGTTGCAGCAGTTCATCGAGCGCCCGGCTCGTCGCTCCGGATTCCCGCCCAAAGACGATCTGGGCCCGCTTGCCAATCAGAACGCCCTTTTCAGGGTGAGTGAGCATTTCGATCAGGGTATTCTGCAATTCTTGTTCCCCCGCAATCAACACGGCATTTTCCGAGCAAAGTGTCTCCACAATGCCACGGAAATTCGCATAGTGTGGCCCCATCACCACGGGAACGGCGAACTGTGCCGGTTCCAGCGGATTATGGCCGCCTGCTGGAACAAAGCTTCCACCCACTACTGCGATCGTAGCTAAAGAATAAACAGAGGCAAGCTCGCCAATGGAATCGAGCAGGAAAATCGACCCTGGCGGCAGCTGTCTGGGCTCCATGATCCATTCCGAGCGCCGCGTCCATTGCAAGCCCGAATTCTTCAGCAACGCAGCAACTGGAGTGAAGCGTTCAGGATGCCGGGGGGCAATTACCATGCGTGCTTCCGGACATCCGGCGACAATGTTCGGCCATGCCCGCACCAGCATGCTCTCTTCGCCATCCAGCGTGCTTCCCGCAACCACCAGCTTCGCATGCACGGGGAGGTTGTTCTTGATTTCCTGCGTGACTTGCGCTGGCTCCGGCGAACGAACGTCGAATTTCAAGTTGCCGCCCATCCGTACCCGATCCGCATCCATGCCGATGGCGATAAGGCGCGATTGATCTTCGGCGGTCTGTGTCAGGGCGAAACTCACGCCGCCGAGGACCTTTCTCCAGAGCGACCGCAGCCGCAGATAGCGCGGATAGGATCGATCGGAGATGCGGGCGTTCACCACCACCACCGGGATCCTGCGGTTGCGGCACGCCGCCAGAAAATTAGGCCAGAACTCTGTTTCCAGCAGCACCACCAGCGATGGCCGAAAGGCCTCAAGATAGCGACGAACCGCCCAGTTAAAGTCCAGGGGGAAGTAGAAAACGCGGTCGTCGCCGAATTTCTTTCGTGCCAACTCCTGGCTTGTACGTGTCGTCGTTGACACCAGCACTCTGTAAGTGGGCACGCGCGCCTGCAAATCGGCAATCAGCCTGCTCGCTGCCAGCACTTCTCCCACGGAGACAGCATGGATCCAGATCACGGGACGCGATCCCACGGCGTCTAACACCCGAGCGGGAATGTGGCCGAGCCGCTCCCGGAGCCCGTGACGGTATTTCTCGGTCGTAATCAGGCGATAAAGCCAGAATGGCGAGCCCACGATCACGGCGAGATAGAGCGCGGCAGTGTAAAAGAACAGAAGCATCCTGAAAGGGAATCCTCTTTACCCGGGACTCATAGTGGAATGATAATCGTCGAAGTGAAAAAGCGCCTTAGGCTAACTCCGCTGTTTCTCTCACTTATCGCGTTTTTTGCCTTCGCGGTGACGGTTTCCGGGGCATCGGATCATGACCCTCCGTCGGTTTCGCCCGCGACAGATTTCCCCGCCGTTGAAACTCATGCCGACGAAAAAGTGTCCATAGCCGCGGACCCCTACAACACACCGGAAAAGCGCGCCATCTTCCGCGTGGACTACCTGAAATACGGCTACATGCCCATCCGGCTGATCGTTACCAATAATGGAGACACGCCTATCTCGCTGGTCGATGCGCGGATCCATTTCATCACTCGGGATGGCGACAAGATTCCCGCCGCAAAGCCAAGCGACATCGAACGTGCCAGCACTTTTGACTCGCATGCAGGGCGAACGATCCCTTTGCCTGCTCCTCTGCCTCCCCTTCATGGAAAAGCGAAGACATCCACCAAAAACATCGAGGCGGATTTTGCGACCTTCGAATACGCAGCGCTTGCGGTTGAGCCGCATACCACGCGTGCCGGATTCCTGTTTTATGATGTGTCCGGACTAACCGATCCGCTGAAAGGCGCGCACCTCTACCTGCGCATGCTCCACAGCGCCGATGGAAAAGATTTGTTCTATTTTGAAATCCCGCTGGATAAGAACACAGTCCGAGCCAAAAGTCGAAAAGCGGCCGACGGACTAGCTCACCACTCTCTAGCTAGGTGTAGGCTTCTCGGGCGCTCCTTCCGAATGTGCTGGAAGGAAGCCAAGAATCATGGCGACCATCCCGGTCACGATAACCACGCTTCCCAGTCCTAGCAGGGCAAGCGCAATCCGGCCACTCACAAATTCTGTGCTGACCCTGAGAGCGTAGAAAACTCCATAAAGCAACGCTGCGATACGATCAGTCCGCCGTTCAAATAAATTCATGAAGTACCAGCCGGTAAGGGCAAGGCCAGCGAAAATAACCATCTGCAGATGGGTGAGCGGCTTGGCAGGAGCCGATCCCATTCCCGAAGCTACAAACCGGTAGCACGCAAGACTACAGACGATCCCGTAATAGCCCGTGGCTCCCACTCGAAGCCAAAACGTCTCTTTCACTTGCTCCACTGATCAAGGTCTCCCGACTCGCTGACCGCTCTTAGCGCAGCCCAGCTAAACGCCCTTTTTCTGGGGCTCCCAGATGAACTTGTGAATCTGCAGACTCAGGCGAGCATTCAGCCCATCCGCCAGCATCCATTCCACGAGTTCCCGCGGATTCAGCAGGCAATTGTCTGCGGTTCGTTCCGGCGCGGGGCATCTTGCTGAAGGCTGGTGACAGCAGCACCGAACCCGACTTTTGCGCCAAGGAATGTTTGCTAATGAAGTCCCGTGCAAATTCGTAATCCGCTCGATCGGTGAGTACAAACTTCACTTCGTCGCGCTCGGTCAGAGCATCGAGATTGGCAAGGTGAAAGCTGCCGCTCTCGCCCGATCCCGGGCATTTCACGTCCACGATCTTGTGTACCGCTTTGGGCACATTCGCCAAAGGCCGCTCTCCGCTGGTTTCGATCATCAGCGTGTAGCCCTCGCGGATCAGCCTCTCCATCAGCGGTAGAAGTTCCTTCTCCTGCAGCATGGGCTCTCCGCCGGTAAACTCAATCAGCTTTACCGGGGCAAGCTTTTCAATTTCCGCTACCACCTCGTCTTCCGTGAGCTTGTAGCCGCCGGTGAATGTGTATTCGGAGTCGCACCAGCTGCAGCGCAGGTTGCATCCCGCCAGCCGCACAAAGATGCACGGCAGCCCGGCGAAGCTGGATTCACCTTGAACGGATTTGTAGATTTCAATGAGAAACACGTCTGCGTCTACTCGTAGTAAGTTGCGGTCGTAGTATCGGTCTCGTAGATGGTGCAGTCCTTCACGCTGACTCGGCCCGACGTCATGTCACAGAGCTGCTTGTTGGTTTCGTCGTAGAAGTAGTTCGCCAGGTTTTCCGCCGAGGGATTGATCTCGGTGAAGGGCGGCAGATCATTCATCATCTGGTGATCGAGATACTCGATCACCGGGCGCATCACTTGTTTCAACAGCTTGAAATCGAGCAGCAGACCCGCCTCGTCCAGCGACTTACCGCAGCAGTGTTACCTGCACCTTGTAGTTGTGGCCATGCGGATTTTCGCACTTGCCACGATAGTTTCGCAGAAAGTGTCCGGAGGAGAAACCCGCTTCGACTCGTTACTTCGTACATGCTGATCGTTTTCCTATCCGAGGCAATGGCCCCATCTACCATTGTAAAGCCCGGGCCGCCGATGAGCTCTCAAAGCCCGTGTCCACGATCTTTCCGCCGGCGCTCTTCGGTGCGGCGGTCAACCTGCTCAAACATGGCGGTAAACACGCCAGCCAGCGCCGTCAGCAAGCCTGCGAGGGCCAGCAACAGGCCAGACGTCTTCCACAGCGATCCGTTGCCGGGCAGTCCTGGCTGGTAGGCATTTGAGGTAAACATCATGCCGCACGAAACCAGTGCAAACAGGAGCAATGTACCAGCCAAGATGTAGAGGTTACGAGACATAGTCGAACCAGGCTTTCGAGACAGGCCCGTGTCTCTATGCTAGCAGCCGGCCTATCTCAGGCCCATTAATCCGTTCACCGAGGTGATAAGTTTCGCAGGGTCATATCCCTGGCCGTCTTTGAAAACTGTATCCACCTGCTCGATGTCGCTGATCTTCTCTGCGGGATTGCCCACAACCACGAAAAGGTCGGCTGCCTTGCCGACTTCCACGCTGCCCAGAGTCGAATCCTCGCCAAGGAATTGTGCGCCATTCAAACTTGCAATGCGGATAGCCTCCACCGGCGTGAATCCCGCTTCTACCAGCAATTCGACTTGCCGTTGATCGCCGAAGCCCGGCAGTACGCCGCCATGCGCAGTGGGATCGCATCCGGCGAGGAGGAGACCACCGGCCTTTACAAAATCGCGCTCGAATTGCATTTCTTTCTTGAACAGGTTGGGCCAGGAAGACGTGGCAGCTTTAGCCGCGTTTGTGGCTTGCGCGGCCGCATAGCTTCCCCACGCATCGGCAGTTAGAGACGGCTGCTCTCTCTTCGCATATTCCATCGGAGGACGGTTCGGCACAACCGTCTCCAACACCGCCAATGTCGACGTCACCGCAACATGATGTGCGACCAGGTCACGGATCATCTCCTGGACCTCGGGACCCTCGATATCGAGCTTGTCCATCACCGGTCTCGTCTCATCCCAGTCCGGACAAATCCCCGGCTTCTTGCCCGGCACAAATTCCGTGTCCTCGACGATGCCGTGTTCCAGATTGTCGATGCCGAGCGCTGCCGCCTCTTTGAATCCCACGGAGCAGAGGTGCCCGGTTACTTTGATGCCTTGCGCATGCGCATGATCAATTGCAGTCTTCAGCTCGGCGGGGCTTATGTTCATATACGCCTTGAACGATGTCGCGCCCTCCGCGATCCAGTAATCAACCAGCCGCCCCGCGTCTTCAGCATCTTTCAGCTGGTGCATTTGCGGAGTGAAGGGAGTCCCTTCAAGATACGGCCCCGTGATGCGCATCTTTGGTCCAGGAATTTTACCGGCATCAATTGCCGCCTTCACTTCGAGATCGGTGTAGGGCTCCAGTGAGCCGGCGGTTCGCGCTGTCGTCACACCTCCGGCGAGGTAGAGTCGCGGCGCACTATCCGCCATCTCTCCATAAAGAGGCAACAGCCCTTTGCGGTCGGCTGGCAGCGGATAAAAAAGATGCTCATGCATACCCACCATGCCGGGAAGAATCGTCTTCCCGGCCATGTCGATCACCTTGGCGTTCGCTGGATAAGCGTTGCGCAGTTTGGCGCTCTGCACAGCCGTGATCTTTCCGTTGGCAATGTCGATGCGCATATCGTCCCGCGAAGCAGCACCCGTCCCATCGATCAGGCGGGCATGCTCCAGGACCAGCACTGGAGCGGTCTCTTTCAGAAACGGCGTCAACGGATTTTCCGGCTTTGCCGGGGTCTGCGCAATCGCAGTTGACGCAATAGACACAAACAGGCAAAGGGCACGAGTCCAGACCTTCATTGAGACCCCTTCTTTCCACATGGCGAAACGCGCGCGGAGTTTCTGACTACTCTACATCGAAGAAGCTCTCTACCTCGCCGATATCCTGGGTCATACGGTAGGGAGGCAGGCTCTCAAGGAACACCTTGCCGTACCGCTGGCGGAGGATGCGAGGATCCAGCAGCATGAGCACGCCGCGATCTTCGAGCGAACGAATCAGCCGGCCAAATCCCTGCTTGAGCGTGATGACAGCGGAAGGCACCTGGTATTCAAAAAATGGACTGCGGCCGCTTTCTTCCACAGCGCGCATACGAGCCGCCACAACTGGATCCGAGGGGACAGCGAACGGCAGGCGATCAATAATCACGCAACTCAGCGCTTCTCCCTGCACGTCGACGCCCTGCCAGAAACTTGAGGTGCCGAACAGCACCGCATTGGGAGTATTGCGGAACTCTTCCAGCAGCGCCTTGCGCGGCGCGGTTCCCTGCAGCAGAAATGGATAGCCGAGTTCGGAACGCAGGCGGTCGTGCATCTCGCGCATCTGCACGTAGCTGGTGAAAAGGCAGAAGGCACGCCCTTTGGTAATCGAAAGTACGCGACGAATGCGCTCCGCGGCGACACTCTGGTACGACGGCTCACGCGGGTCGGGCATCTCCGGCGGCAGATAAAGAAGCGCCTGCTGCTGATAGCGGAAATGCGACGGAACCACGAGTTCACGCGCGTCCCGCATTCCAAGCCGCTTACGGATATGCGAAAAACCCGACTGCACCGTGAGCGTGGCCGATGTAAGTATCACGCTCGGATAATTCTCAAAGAGCAGTTCTCCGAGCATTTCTGAAACGTCAATCGGAGTGGCCTGCAGATAGGTGTTTCGCGTCGCCGATCGAAAACCGCCTGCGGAGCGGCGCTCAATCCAGAACACCGTGTTGCGGTCATCTGCCTCAAGCAGGAATCGCAGATGCTCGCGAATATCGCCGACGCGCTTCTTCAGCCCCGCAGCCTCGTCCACTCCTCGCGTGCGGTCCAGTTCGCCTTCAAGGCGGTGCAGTGCATTCGTCACGCCAAGGTAGATGTCGCCGTGGTTTTCAAGAAAATCCTCACGCCCATGGAACGGCATCCGTCCATCCGTGCCTTGCGGCAAAACCGCAAACAGCATGCGCGAACGCTCGCGAAGCAATTCCACTGCGCTTTGAATGCCGCTCGAAAACGCCTGCTTCTTCCGCAGCATCGTCTCCAAATCCCGCGCCATTTCTTCAAAGCGAACATTGCTCAGGCTGATTCCGAAATAGCTCGAGGCAACATCTTCCAGTTCGTGTGCCTCGTCGAAGATTACGGCCGCGGCTTCCGGCAGCACGCCGGCATCCGGCGCAGCTTTTGCCTGCAACTTGATCGCCATGTCCGCAAAAAACAGGTGGTGGTTCACGATGATTACGTCGCTTTCAAGAGCCTTGCGGCGCATCTCGGTGATGAAACACCGTTCGTAGTCCGGACAAGTCGTGCCCAGGCAGGCTTCACTCCGCGCGTCGAGCTTCGACCACAGCGGACTATTCTCCGGCAAAGCGTCAATCTCGGAGCGGTCGCCCGTTTCGGTCGTCTTCTCCCACTGCGCAATCTGGTGAAACTGGTCAATCTCCTCCAGCCCATTCAGGATCGGCTGATCGCGCAAAGCGTAAAGCTTGTGACGGCAGAGATAATTTCCCCGCCCCTTCATGTAGCAGACGCGCAGCGGCCCAAGCATCGATTCGAGAAACGGCACGTCCTTGAAAAAAAGCTGCTCCTGCAGATTCTTTGTGCCCGTCGAAATGATGATGCGGCGTCCCGTCCGCAGCGCCGGCAGAAGATAAGCCAGCGTCTTTCCCGTGCCCGTGCCCGCTTCCACGATCAAGTGGTGATGTTCCTCGAGAGCCCGCTCCACCGCCTTCGCCATCTCCAACTGGCCCCGGCGAAACTCATAGGGGAGGCTGGAACGCGAGAGTGCTCCTCCCGGAGAGAAGAAATCGTGAAGAGACGGCAATGAGTTGGTGGGGGTGGAAGTGGCCACAGGATTCCGAGTATTGCTTCTCCCTATCATATCGTTTTGTGCCCTGCGAAACGGCCACCCGCGCATTCCACAAGTCTTCTTTACAATGCCGACATGGATAAAGCGCTGGAGCAGGATCCCAGGGTCTATTTTGCGGCGGAGAGAACATTCCTGGCGTGGATTCGCACAGGACTGGGCCTGATCGGCATCGGCTTCGCGGTCAGCCGCTTCAGCCTGTTTCTGCGGCGGATCGCTGCGACCGACCTCCATACCCCTGTTCCCACTACGGGTGTATCCACGTGGTCTGGCGTGACCCTCGTAGGTCTGGGCGTTCTCGTGATCCTCGCCTCCGTTCTTCGCCACGTCCAGCTAGTGAGCCAGTTGAAATCAGGCACCTGGGAGCCTGGGCGCGTATCCACAGATGCAGTAGTACTTGGTTTGGTATTGGCGGTGATTGGAACTGCCATGTGCTTCTACCTGGTCCTGGTGCGCTAGCCGTTCTGCCTGAGCAAAAGCGTAAGGCGACGAAGTCGCGCCCGCCCATCCCGCCAGGACCTAGAGGCAATTACCGCCGCGACAGCGTAGGATCAGGGTTGGCCCTCATTTCATCAGAGGCCCGGACAGGTGCGGTATACGTGCCGCCGCAAGCAGTGGAGCACGAATTTTGGGAAAGAAAACACGAGCATCGCGCAGGGGCAGCCCCACCCTCACTGAGGGGCTGCCCCTCATCGCCATTGTAGGCAGGCCAAATGTCGGCAAATCCACCCTATTCAATCGCCTGACGGGTTCACGCCGCTCGATTGTCGGCGACGAGCCCGGCATCACGCGTGATCGTATTTATGGAGAAGTTCAGTGGCAGGGCCGCTCCGCTCGCCTGGTCGACACCGGCGGCGTGCTTCCCGACGATGATGAACTCATCCCCGCCGCAATTTTTGAGCAGGCGAAAACCGCGCTTGATGAAGCGGACGTGCTCGTGATGGTGGTGGATGGCCGAACTGAATTGGCCGCGCCGGATTTTGACCTCGCACGGATCCTCCTGCGTAGCGGCAAGCCCGCTTTCCTCGTTGTAAATAAGATCGACACCGAGCAGATGGCGGCTGCTGCCGAAAACTTTCGCAAGCTGGGCTTCAAAAATGTCCAGGCCGTTTCTTCTGAACACGGCATCGGCATCGGCGACCTGCTGGAAGATATCTTCGCAGCGTTGCCGCCCGCGGTTGAAACACCGGAAGAGTCTCCGCTCGAAGTAGAGGCGACAGGGGAGGATGAAACAACCGAAGACGGCGAGAACATCCATCGCAGTCACGGAGAGTTCGAACAGCACGAAACCAAGGTCGCCATCATTGGTCGTCCCAATGTAGGCAAGAGCACACTGCTGAATGCTCTCACCGGCACTTCCCGCGCCATCGTGTCTCCAATTGCAGGAACAACGCGCGATGCGGTCGATGAATTAATGGACTACCAGGGAACGAAGTTCCGTTTCGTGGATACAGCGGGCATCCGTCGCAAAAGCAAGACCACGGAGATGGCCGAGAAGCTGTCCGTCGTCATGGCGCGGCGACATCTTGAAGCCGCGGACGTGGCCCTCCTGATCATCGATGCCACGGAAGGGGTCACCTCCTCTGACGCAACTATTGGAGGCTACGCACACGAAAGTGGCCGTTCCATCATCATCGTCGTAAATAAATGGGACCTGGTCACAACCGCCCGCACCGATGGGAAACCTCCGGCCGATCGCGACATCTTTGAAACGCAATTACGCAATGTGCTTAAGTACCTTGCATACGCACCCGTGGTCTTCATCTCGGCGGCGCAGGGCAAGAACGTCAAGCGAGTGCTGGAGTTGGTAAAAGAGGTATCGGCCGAAAGGCGCAAGCGCGTCACTACAGGGCAGATGAACCGCTTCCTCGACAAGATCGATTTTCAACGCGCCCCCGTTCCCATGTCGAACCGCATGCGCATTCTTTACATGACGCAGGCCGCAGTCGCGCCACCCACGTTTATTCTTTTCACGGATCGGGATGTGAAGCTGCACTTCAGCTTCGAACGCTTTCTCGAGAATCAGGTGCGTGAGGCGTTCGGTTTTGAAGGCTCACCCATCTGGTTCAAGATCAAAGCCCGAAATAAAAAAGGAGAATAGGTGTCAAAAGAAACCCCGGCGCAGCAATCACCAGCGCCGGGGTTCTTTGTGTTTCGCTTGCAGCTTATTTGTTCTCTGCTGCCACGGCCGCTTCCGCTGCCTGAAATCCAATCTTCGAGTGAGTGCCGTCGCAAAACGGTTTGTTGACGGATGCGCCGCAACGACACAGAGAAATAGCGGGCTTCCCCGTAAGGTCAATCTCTTTGCCGTCGGTGTTAATCAATTTGATGGGGCCTTCCACACGGTAGGGACCGTTGGGCTTTAGGGAAATGGTTACCTGACTCTCAGACATGATGACCCTCCTTGGAACGTCTTACTCCACCATACTCATAACGAATGTAATTTAACTACTCTCGCGCGCAAGGCGTGTCCTTATCGGACACAATCGTAATTTGAGCGTGACCACTCTCCGGCCGATAGACAAGCCAGCAAAGGCGCCATTTCCCCGAATCCTTCTGTGCCCACTCCCGTAGAACTCCGGTACTCTTGTCGCCAGAAATTGGAATGGTCAGATGGGCATTTCCAGACTCGGCAAATAGATCCATCGTGCCCCGCACGAATACCCCGGTCTCTACCGGCTGTCCCACAACATCGCGGAACACATCGGAGGTTTGCGCGGTAATGACTGCCAGACGAACAGGTGCCAGCGATGCGTTAAGGAACACCATCATCCAGAGCAATATCGCGATGACAAACATTACAAATCCCGCCGACAGCGCCATCGCAAATTTCCGGAAAAAAATCATCAATTTTTTCACCAGACCGGCGGTGGCTCGACTGCAGGAAAATTCATTGGTGGAATTGGCGGCGTTGGCGGCGGCAGCTCATTCAAAACCACCCCACTTGGCGAAGTACCACCGTCAAGCAGCGCGCCAAGCCTGGGATAGCGCGATCCAAAAAAAATAAATGCGTAGCACTGTTTGAAGGCGCCAACGATTCCGAAGATCGACGTAATGGAAATGAAATAGAGGATCAGTAGGAGGCTTCCCACCCCCACCGCATAGAGGATGAAAAAGAAAGCTCCAAACCCGCCGCCCAGCCAAAGCGCGCGATAAAGCGCCGCTCCAACGCCAACGCCGCCCAGCGCGAGCACGCCCAACGGAATGAGGGCAGCCATCCACAGGCAGGCTGACAGTGCGAAGGTCACAATCAGGCGCATGAACAGGTAAAGCGACACCTGGCCGAGATCCGCCCGCAACAGCGAGAAAAAGCGTCCGATCGCCGACTCGATGGGAGCGTCTTCAATCGCCATCGGAGGCAACAGAAAATCTCTGATTACCGCATCTACCACCCACCACAGCATGGAGAGGAAAATAATCGAGCCCAGCAGCGGCAACATCAGGCCGAGCACTGCCAACGGGTTGGGGTGAGACGGATCCATGGATCGGGCAATGCGCACGAAAGCTGGAACGAATGGCCCCAGCACAGCAGCCACCACCAGCAGAAACACCAATCCAATCAGCAAGGTGAGGCCGAAATAGCGCCACCCCTGGCGGCGATATTTGTGCCATGCCTGGCGAACTCTTCCCTCGCGATACAACGCTAGATCGAGAGCCGTGAAGCGCAGGCGGCAGAAAAGGTAAACCATCACCACCCATATTAGGATCGCAATTATCCCGACTCCCACGATCAGCAGCAGTAGGCCGAGGCCCAGGGCGCCAATCGATCCCAGGCCGCCGGCCAGAAAATTGTTCGTTCCGGGCGCAAATTTGTGCGCGTGCTGCATGGCTGCGTTTGTTCCCTGGATGGGATAGGAGAACGACGCGGAAACAAATCCCGCCTCAGCCAGCGCGAAGATCAGGCACAATTTAAGGAAAAATCCCAACCGGAATGGCTCTGCCAGAACCCTGCGAACCCGGCGAAAAGCGGGCCCGATTGCGTCGGTTGCGGAGACCGGTTGCTGCGGATCAGAAAACCCGGGAGTTGAACTCATGTCTTCGATCAGCCTCATTTGCGATTCGCTTGAGCGTAAGCCAGAACGATCCGCACTTAAAGTAGTTTGTTCAACAGCAGCCCGCCCGGAGGCTAACGGCGGCTCACGCTCGCCTGCCGTTCTGCCAACCAGCCGTCGAACGCGGCCAGGGCACTTTCGCACTGGATGCGGTGACGCTCCTTCTTGTCGCGAATCTTCTTTCTCTCCTCCTCCGCCATGGGCAGCAGCAGGTCGAAGGTGATGTTGGCCGGTTGAAAGTGCTCGGGATCGGCGTGCGTAATGTAGTTCACCAGCGACCCCAACGCTGTCTGACGGGGAACGGGGACGGGCTCCAGGCCCATTACCATAGCGGAAGCATACAGGCCCGCAAGCATGCCCGTCGCGATGGATTCCGTATAACCCTCGACTCCCGAAATCTGCCCGGCAAAAAGGATCGCCGGATGTTCCCGAAGATTCAGCGTCTCCGTCAGAACTCTGGGAGAGTTGATATACGTATTCCGGTGTATCTGTCCGTAGCGCAGAAAACGCGCATTCTCGAGACCGGGAATCAGCCGCAAAATCCGCGCCTGCTCACCAAATTTCAAGTGATTCTGAAATCCCACCAGATTGTACGAGTCCGCGCGCAGATTCTCACAGCGCAGTTGCACCACCGCCCACGGTGTATTGCCGGTGCGAGGATCGCGCAGGCCCACCGGCTTCATGCAGCCGAATCGCAGGGTATCCCTGCCGCGGCGGGCAATCTCCTCGATAGGCAAACAGCCCTCGAAATAAGCCAGCTTCTCCCACTCTTTCGCCTCCACTTCCTCGGCGCTGACGAGCGCATCGTAAAAGACGTCGTACTCTTCTTTGGTGAAGGGGCAGTTGATGTAATCGGCCGTTCCCTTATCCCACCGTGCGGCGAAGTACACGCGGTTCATGTCGATGGAGTCCGCCTCCACAATGGGCGAGATGGAATCGTAAAACGAGAGTTGATCGCTGCCGGTCAACCGTGCAATCTCACCTGAAAGGGCATTCGACGTAAGCGGGCCGCTCGCCACAATCGTTACGCCCGAGCCAGGATCCAGCGACGTAACCTCCTCGCGATGCACGCGGATCAGCGGCTCCCGAGCGATAGCCTCCGAAATCAACCGGGAAAACTCTACGCGGTCTACGGCCAGCGCGTGTCCTGCGGGAACCGCCGCCTTGTCCGCCATTTTGAGCAGTTCCGAGCCGGCTCGCCGCATCTCCTGCTTCAACAGCCACGGAGCCGTGTTTTCGCTCTCGGATTTCAACGAATTTGAGCACACCAGCTCCCCGAAATCGCCCGTCTGATGCGCCGGAGTCGTCTTCACTGGCCGCATTTCGTATAGATCCACCTCGCAGCCCGCCCTGGCCGCGATCAGGGCCGCTTCCGGGCCCGCCAGGCCGCCTCCAATCACCCGGATGGACCGCCTACTCATGGAGTCCTCCCCCTCGAGCCAGAGTGGCAAGCGCGTCATTGTCCACCCGCATAATGCGCCACTCGTTCAGAAACTTGGCCCCCAGGCCCTCATAAAAATGGATGGCCGTCTGGTTCCAATCCAACACGTCCCATTGCAGGCGTCCGCAACCGTTCTGGATCGCTGCCTCCGCCACGGAACTCAACAGCTGCTTGCCTATTCCTAACCCGCGAAACTGCGGCCTCACGAACAAGTCCTCGAGGTGAATCCCGGAGCGCCCCTTCCAGGTCGAAAAGTTGAAGAAGTAGAGGGCAAACCCGGCAATCTCACCCGAAATCTCAGCCATTAGGGTGTAAAACCGCGGCGACGGACCGAATCCTTCCCGAAGCAAGTCAGCCTCGTTCGCTTCGACGGCCAGTGGTTCCCGCTCGTAAGCAGCAAGTTCGCGGATCAGCGCGAGTATTTGAGGGATGTCTTCAAGGGTGGCAGGACGAATAATCATCTTCGTCTGAGTCTAGACGGTATTCAGGCCCGTCTGCACATGTACGGGGCAGGTTAAAAAATCAAACAACACGCTCAGAATCAAAACAAACGTGACTTGGCTCACACGCATCAGACCTTGAACTTGTCGTAGCATGGAACGTATGCAGAACGACGCTCAAACCGCTCCTCGAACCAAGGCAGTCGTCTGCCTGTCCGGAGGAATGGATTCAGCGGTATGCGCAGCCTTGGCAGCACGGGATTATGAGGCGTATGCGCTACATATCAGCTACGGTCAGCGCACCGAGAATCGTGAGCTGAAGAGCGCGCGAGCGGTCGCGGAGGCCCTCGGTTTTAGTGGATTTCTGCCGCTAAGCATCGGCATATTCAGGGAAATAGGCGGTTCCGCGCTCACTGACATCTCCATTGCGGTGCCCAATGCTTCCCCTGGCGAGGTGATAGGCGCTTCTATACCAGTCACTTACGTGCCCTTCCGCAATGCGCATTTTCTCTCCGCAGCCGTGAGCTGGGCAGAGGTACTTGGCGCGAAAAAGATCTTTATAGGTGCGGTGGAGCAGGATAGCTCCGGCTACCCCGACTGCCGCCCAGAGTATTACCAGGCTTTCCAGCGTTTGATTCAGACAGGTACACGGGACGGAGACATCATAGTCGTCACCCCGCTCATCCACTTGAAGAAGAAAGAGATCGTGCGCCTCGGCCTTGAATTGAATGCGCCACTCCATTTAACGTGGTCGTGCTATTCCGGCGAAGAACAGGCGTGCGGCCGGTGCGAAAGCTGCGTTCTGCGTCTGAGGGCGTTTGAGGAAGCAGGAGAGCGGGACGAGATTTTATACATCTCGACATCTTGATATTGGTTCTCCCGTAGTTTTGGGAGGCGTAAGCTTTTGAGTTGCACTTTTTTTGATGGACCGGTAGCTGGCAAAAGCCTGCCTACGTGCTCCAAGGAGATGACATGAAACGCAAGACTACCCTCTGGCTGGCCCTGATCTTACTCTCAATCATGCCGGCATTCGCGCAGGCGCCCACAGCAAGCATTAAAGGGCACAACACTGATCCCGTCGGAGCACCGATGGCTAACTCATCGGTAAAACTGACTAAAGATGGCGCAGCCAAGCAGATTCTGTACACCTTTAAAGCTGATCAGAACGGCGATTATACCGGTGAGGGAATCGCTCCAGGAACGTACTTCGTAACCCTGATGAATGCTGAAGGCAAAGACGTCGATCAATTTCCCGATGTCAAGTTCACAGCAGGTGCCACCACTACGCAGGATTTTGACCTGGGCAGGCCGGAGTACATGTCCAAACTCTCGCCTGAGCAGCGCAAGCAGGCCGAAGAGTTGAAAAAGAAGAATGCCGAAACCATGAAGGAGAACACGCAGATCAAGAATCTGAACGCGAATCTTGCAAAGGCGCGCGAGGATCTGAAGTCCAAGAACTACGAAGAAGCCGAGACCTTGATGAAGGAGGCCGTTGTCTTGAGGCCTACTGCTTCGGTTCTCTGGCTGGAACTTGGAACCGCGCAAGCTGGTCTGAAAAAGAATGACGACGCAATTACTTCGCTGAACAAGGCAGTCGAATTGGATACGGCTTCCAAGAAGCCCGCTCCGGAAATTCAGGGCGCGGCGCAGGCACAGCTTGGCGAACTTTATGCCACCACGGGCAAACTTCCTGAAGCAACGACTGCTTTCGACGCAGCTGCAAAAATTGATCCGAAGAACGCGGCAATGTACTACACCAACGAAGCCATCCTGCTGGACCGCCTGGGTCACGCAGATGAAACTGTAGCCGCCGTCGACAAGGCAATTGCGATTGATCCTTCACATGCGATCGCCTATTACCTGAAGGGAAAAGCGTTGATCGGCAAGTCGACCATCGACCCGAAGTCGCAGAAGCTTATCGCGCCTCCAGGTTGCGTAGAGGCCTACCAGAAATATCTTGAACTGGCACCGACGGGGCCGATGGCGCCTGAGGTAAAGCAGATCCTGGCCGAGATGTCTACGACGCAAAAGACCACCTACAAGGCTCCCAAGAAATAGCCGGAGCTGGAACATGAGCGCCAATCCTCAGTCAGGGCTTGGCGCTTTTCTTTTGCCTTGTTTCCGTCTGACTGCTTTCATTCCGCAGCAGCCATCCACATGTCAGCAGCAGACATGCCACCGCGCCGTAGAACCAGTGCGCCCAAACCATAAAGCGGAGCACCGCTATTTCCACCAGTAGCCAAACCGCAAGGATGATTCCTTGGACAAAAATCCATCGCCCATAAGTTTTCTGCCTTCTTGCAACGGCCAGAAAGATAATTAGAGACAGCAATCCGTTGCAGACGAGAAGCACAAGCCCGGGCACCAGGTAGGAATGAAAGGGAGAGTTTGCCAGCATCGATTGCGGCATGGACAACGGCGATCCGTATGGATCCAGCAACAACGGCACCGCACCAATGACAGAAGTGACTCCCAGAAAAAGCAAAACACCCATCGCTAAAATTCGCGCACGATCTTTCCCCATCCGTAATGAGCCTTTCAAAGTGTGTAACGAGGGTCGCACGAAGTGTAAGCTCATCAAACCCGTTACGACAATCTGATCTCGAGAACCGCTCCACTGGCTACAATCAAATGCATGCCGACGGATTCATCCTCCGATCTCGTGTTGAGTTACGCAGACGCAGCTGAAATTGTGCGCGCGCAAGCCGCACTCTTATTCGCATCGGAGCATGCGAATGCGGAAAGCGTGCCGCTGCGGGACGCCTGTGGCCGCGTGCTCGCGTCGGCCGTCCTGGCGGACCGCGAACAGCCTCCCTTCGATCGATCAACTCGCGATGGATACGCCTGCCGAGCTGCCGAGTTGAATGCAGGCCTGCTCCGCGTTGCCGGCCTCGTCCGTGCCGGTGAGATGTGGCAAGGGGAGTTGGCTGCAAACAATGCCATTGAGATCATGACAGGCGCTCCCGTACCCGCGGGTGCCGATTGCGTTGTCATGCTTGAGCACGTTGAGACGACAGAAAATCACATAGCGCTGACCAGCGGTCGAAAACTTCTGCCCGGCGAAAACGTCGTTCCCACCGGTTCAGAAGCCAAACGTGGCGCAAGTGTTCTCGCAGCGGGAACGTGGTTGGGCGCGCAGCACCTCGCGGTCGCCGCTTTCTGCGGACAAACCCACCTGGATTGCTTTCGCAAGCCGCGTATCGCGGTGCAGGCCACAGGGGATGAACTAGTTGAAATTTCTGAAACCCCACTGCCCTTTCAGATCCGCAACTCTAACAGCTATTCGCTCGCTGCCCAGGTTCAGCTCTGCGGAGGCGAGCCGCTCGTCATGCCCATTCTGCGCGACAACCGAGAGGCTACTGCTTCCGCAATTCTGCATATGCTTTCCGACATGGGCGCGGATTTGATCCTGCTTTCCGGCGGTGTCTCCATGGGTCGCTTCGATTTTGTCGAAGAGACGCTGAAGGATCTCGGTGCCGAATTCTTCTTTACCGGCGCCAAAATTCAACCGGGAAAACCCGTCGTCTTCGGCCGTCTGCCCTCTCGGAATGTAAACAAGTGGACATACTTTTTTGGACTTCCCGGCAATCCAATTTCTACGATGGTCACATTTGCCTTGTTCGTACATCCCTTACTGAGCGCGCTTGCCGGAAACACCGCGAGAGTGCCGCGTTTTGCATTGGCTAAGCTGGTGTCGCCGATAGCCATCAAGAGCGGGCTGACCCGCTTCCTGCCTGCATTTTTAAAAGACCATGAATTTACGCCTCGAGTGGAAGCGATTGCCTGGCAGGGATCCGGCGACCTCGCGAGCAACGCGCGGGCAAACTGCTATCTGGTCGTTCCACCTGCACGCGAAGATGGAAAGAAGGAGTTGCCGGTGGACAAAATAGTCTCCGTGCTCCTGATAGGCTGAATAGATGGGCAAGCTCTCACACTACGACGAATCCGGCAGCGCGCACATGGTCGATGTGAGCGAAAAGAGTTCCACGCGGCGGGAGGCAGTTGCCTCGGCATTTGTGAAATTGTCGCCCGCTGTTCTCGCGGCACTCCCCAAAAACGCCAAGGGCAATCCGCTCGAAGTTGCACGCTTTGCGGGAATTCAGGCAGCAAAGAAAACTGCGGAATTAATACCCATGTGCCATCCGCTGCCCCTGTCGTTTGTGGATGTGGAGGCGACCGTCGTCGAGGGTGGGATCGCGATTCGCGCAACCGCGGCGACCACTGCAGCTACCGGCGTGGAAATGGAAGCGATGACCGCCGCTTCCATCGCAGCACTCACGATTTACGACATGTGCAAAGCCCTCGACAAGGGAATTCAGATTCGCGATGTGTTACTGGAACAAAAATCCGGCGGCAAATCGGGCGGTTACCGTCGCATTGCCAAACCGGTAGCAAACCTGAAGAAGTAAAGACGGCATCTCTCGTAGTAGGTCTCTCATGCTGAAAACCTTCTTCGTTTCTTTACATGAGCGTGGTCACGATTGGGCGGTCGCGGTCATCGCAATCAGTGCGGCCATTCTCATCAGCTCTTTCGCATATTATGTATTTCTCCAGATCGCTGCGCGACTGCGTAAAAAAAGCGTAAAGAAACACAAGTTCCTAGCCATCCTTCATCGCCTGCAGCATCCCGCTCGATGGATCGTAATTCTGTCGGTTGTGTTCATGGTCATCCCCATAGTGAACATCCCCGAGCCCTTTCACCTCGGTCTGATCAAAACACTCGCAGTCTTGTGGTTTCTTTCCCTGGGTTGGCTGATGGTTGCCGGCGTATCTGTAGGGGAAGATTTCATGCTTTCGCGTTACGATACGTCGCAATCCGACAATCTGAACGCCCGGCGGGTGCGTACGCAATTGCTCCTGTTGCGAAGGCTTGCCATCGCCTTCATCGTTGTGATCGACATCGGCCTGGTGCTGTCCGTCTTTCGCGATTCGAGCATCTGGCAGTACGGCGCTGGCCTGCTTGCCTCAGCCGGACTGGCCAGCCTTGTGCTCGCCACCGCCGCCAAGTCGGCAGCATCCAATGTCTTCGCCGGAATCCAGATTGCAATCAGTGAACCCATCCGCATTGATGACGTGGTTATCGTCGAAGGAGAATGGGGCCGGATCGAAGAGATCACAACATCGTACGTCGTTATTGCCATATGGGATAAACGGCGGCTCATTGTGCCGCTCAGTTATTTCATCGAGAAACCGTTTCAAAACTGGACACGCACCGGCTCAGACCTGCTCGGCACATCCTTTCTCTATACGGACTACTCCGTTCCCGTCGAAGAACTTCGGCAGGAATTGCAGCGCATGGTGCAGGCTTCTCCGCTCTGGGACAAACTCGTCTGCAACATGCAGGTCACAAATCTAAGCGAACACACAATGGAGCTTCGTTGCCTTGTAAGTTCAGCGAACGCGGGCGATCTTTTCGATCTTCGCTGCATCATCCGTGAGCAGATGATCGCCTACATCCGCGATCACTATCCCGAGGCGCTCCCCAAGACGCGGTTTATGGCCATTTCCGCGCAAGCCCCCGAGCGAAGTTTTGCGCAGATTTAAGACTTCAGCATCCGCGCCAGAAATCTGCTAACAACATCCTCTGAAGAAGACGTTTGACGCCACACGAATCACCGCATAGAGTGTTCATGCAAACGTTTTCACAAGGAGATTATCGTGCGACTGATGCGATGCCTTTTGACCTCTGTACTTCTCACACCGCTCTTTCTTACTGCGCAAACAACCAAGCTGGCTGCCACTCCGCCAATGGGATGGAACAGTTGGAACTATTTCGCCGAAAAAGTGGATGACAAAGCAGTTCGCGATGCAGCCGACGCACTCGTTTCCACCGGAATGCGCGATGCTGGCTACATCTACGTGAACATCGACGACACCTGGCAGGGTGAACGCGACGCGCAAGGCGTACTCCACCCAAATAAAAAATTCCCCGATATGAAGGCGCTTGCCGACTATGTTCACTCCAAGGGCCTAAAAATCGGTATCTATTCCGGTCCCGGCCCCAAGACCTGCGCCGGCTACGCGGGCAGTTATCAGCACGAAGACCAAGACGCCAAAATGTACGCCGAATGGGGCATGGACTATCTGAAGTACGACCTTTGCAGTTTCATCCCCGACGTGATGGAGAAGCAGGCTCCGAACGACTTTGAAAAACAGATGGCTCTCATGCACGGTGCCTACGCAACCATGCAACAGGCGCTCATCAAGTCGGGTCGCCCCATCGTCTACAGCTTCTGCCAATATGGCTGGGACGCTGTCTGGGCGTGGGGACCGAAGCTCGGTGCCAACCTTTGGCGCACCACCGGAGACATTTCTCCGGATTACGACCGCATGTCGGTTATCGGATTCGCGCAGGCTGGATTATCGAAGTTCGCCGGCCCCGGGCACTGGAATGATCCGGACATGCTGGAAGTAGGAAACGGCAAGCTGACCCCCGACGAGAACCGCACCCACATGACCCTCTGGGCTATGTTGGCCGCTCCTCTGCTGGCCGGAAACGACTTGTCCAACATGAAGCCTGAGACTCTCGCGATTCTCATGAACAAGGACATCGTGGCCATCGATCAGGATTCGCTCGGCGTTCAGGGCGACCGAGTCTACGCGGAAGGCCCAATCGAGATCTGGACCAAGCCCATGAAGGACGGCTCCAAAGCAGTCGCGATTTTCAATCGCGGCGACAGGCGCACGAATGAATTTCCCGTCACTTTGCGTTTTAAAGATATCGGCGTAACTGGACCCGTGAAAGCGCGCGATGTCTGGGCAGATAAAAGCCTGGGAACGATCAGCGACGGAATGAAGTTCAAGCCTGTAACCCACGGGGTCATCTTACTGAAGATCAGCAAGTAGATAATCTGTGAAGAGAATCAACAGTACGGCCCGTCGTCGCTGACGGGCCGTATTTTTTATCTACGGAATGTCGGCCAAAAACACACCGAACCAGCCCAATGGATCGAACCACGACGTCCGCGGAACGAAACCACTCTCTTCCAAAAGCTGGCATACGGTGGAAGGAGTGAATTTGTAACTGTTTTCGGTGTGAATCGTCTCGCCTCGCCGGAAATGCAGTTCCAGTTCCAACGTGGGGATCAAAACTCGCTGTTCCGCCAGGCTGACGAGATGCATTTCGATCCGCGACATTTTCTCGTTCCACACCGCTCGATGACGAAATTTGTCCAGCTGGAAATCTGCGCCAAGCTCATTGTTAATCCGCCGCAGCACATTCAGATTGAAAGCAGCGGTCACGCCCGCCGCGTCCGCATAAGCGGGAACCAGCACAGATTCCGGCTTCACCATGTCCACTCCCAGCAACAAGCTGTCGCCCGGCATAAGCTGACTCCGAACTTCGCGAAGTAGTTCGCAGGCTGCCGATGGCTCAAAGTTGCCGATGCTCGATCCAATGTAAAGAATCAGGCGCTTATCGTCTTTCGAATGACTAGTCATCGGCAATCCGCACGTGTAATCTGCCACGTGCGGCAATACTGTCACTCCAGGCATTTCCCCTTCAATGCGCTGGGCCGCTTCCTCCAGCGCGACAGCCGATACATCGATCGGAACATAGACTACGTTGCCTTGGCATCGCACCGCCGCATCAAGCAATAGGCCCGTCTTGGTCGCGGTTCCGGCTCCTAACTCAATCATCCTAAGCCGCTGCCCTTGGCTGGCTACTTGGAGGATCTCATCTGCCCTTTCATGCAGAATCCCGCGCTCCGTGCGCGTGGGATAATACTCGGGCAATTCGGTGATCTTCTCAAAAAGGCGAGACCCCTCTGCGTCGTAAAAGAGCCACGGAGAGAGAGACTTTTGTGAAGCGATCAGGCCACGGTACACCTCGGAACCGAGGGGAGTTTGCGCGGCCTCAGACAACTGGGGAAGAGTCGAAAGGGCATTCATTCTTGCGTTGGATGCGTCACGAACGCTTACGGTTCAAGATCTGCCAGGCGAATTCCAGAAAATTGCCAGCGCGTGCCTGCCGAAAAGTAATTTCTGTACGTGTCGCGAATATGCGTTACGGGTGTAACCACCGAGCCACCACGCAGCACGATCTGGTTACACATGAATTTTCCGTTATATTCTCCCAGGGCTCCGGGCAGCGTCTGGTAACTCGGATAGCCAATGTAAGGACTGCGAGTCCACTCCCATACATCGCCGAACATCTGCTGCAATGTGCCGGCCACCGGCTCCTCCGTCACCGCTGGATGAAAGCGACCGCCCTCCAGCAGATTCCCATCCACCGCAAGCCCTGACGCAGCTCTCTCCCACTCCGCTTCCGTCGGAAGCCGCTTCCCTGCCCAGCGCGCGTATGCCTCGGCCTCGAAGTAGCTTACGTTTGAAACAGGAGTCGCCATCAGCTCCGGCAACGCGACATCGCCGCGCATCGTGAACACGCTCCAGTCATCGGCATCCGCGTTTGCGCGATGCCAATACAATGGCGCTGACCATTCCTCGCGCACTACTGTATCCCATCCTTCAGAAAGCCAGAGTTCCGGACGCCGATAACCGCCATCGGCCATAAATGCCAGGTATTCCGCGCAAGTCGCCGGCCTTGATGCCATCCTGAAAGATTCAAAATACTCTCGATGACGCGGTCTCTCATTATCAAAACAGAATCTTGTTCCGTCAGAACCCACTTCCCCGATGCCGCCGGGAAAACTGATCCATTCAAGATCGGGTGCGGAATGCGCCTGAGCACTGAATGGCGCAGCCAGATATGAGGGGTGCAGCGGATCGGTCCAAAGTGCATGCCGGATGTCGGTGGCGATTAGTTCCTGGTGCTGCTGCTCGTGGTTTAGGCCAAGGATCAGGCGCTCTTCTGCCTCGCGCGGCATCCCACTCTCAATCAGCCGCTGCATCGCTTCCTCAACGTGACATCGATAGTCCAAAATGGCCGCCAGTGCGGGACGCGAGAAAGAAGCCCTCAGCTTTTTATCCGGGTGCTTGCCAAGCGACTTGTAATAGCTGTTGAAGAGCCATACGAAGTCCGCATTGAAGTCCTCGTATCCCGCAACGAATTCTTTGAGAATGAATACCTCAAAAAACCACGTCGTATGCGCAAGGTGCCATTTCACCGGGCTTGCTTCAGCGCACGATTGCACCATCATGTCTTCCGCGGAGAGCGGGGCACACAAATCCTCGGTCTGTTTGCGAACGGCAGCAAACTGGCTTGCGAGCGCGGAAGTCGAGCTGATTAGCTGAGTCATGAATGCAGAATCCTCCTCTAATTAGAGAACGGTTTCGGCTATCCGTTGCTCGAAAAGAGTAACACCGATAGTGGAAAGTGAAAAAAATCCCGGCTAGTGACTCAGGGCGCGAGCCAGGGCGTAGGCCACGCCTGCAGCCAGACCCCCAATCAACATCGTCTGCATTCCGCTGCGGACCGTTCCCGCTCCCGTAAGGCGCCCCTTTACCGCGCCAAATACCAGCAAAGCAATCAGTGTAATGGCCACCGAAATCAGCAGCGCTTCATTCGCGTTCGCCGCCAGCATATATGGCAGTAGCGGAATCATGCCGCCCAGAATGTAGGAAATAGCAATGGTCAAAGCGCTCTGGCTGGCGCGATTTTTGCGCGGCTCTTCCAGCCCAAGCTCGAACCTCATCATAAAATCGACCCACTGGTTGGGGTTGCGTTTCAGCGCCTGCAACACGGGGTCGCTCTCGCTTCTCTCTACCCCATATTCCTCGAAGATGGCGTAGATTTCTTCCTCTTCATCCTTCACCCGCTCGACAATTTCGCGCTCTTCGCGATCACGTTCGTTGTCATAGTGCTCGGCGTCGCCGCGCGCGGCCAGATAGCCGCCAAGGCCCATAGCGATTGACCCTGCAGCAATTTCGGCCAAACCGGCAAGCACCACCACATGCGTCGAATTTACTGCGCCGGAAAGACCGGCCGCGAGCGCGAACGGAACCGTCAGCCCGTCGGCCATGCCGATTACGACGTCGCGAACTAGCTCGCTGGACTCGAAATGAGATTCAGTGTGGGTATGAGAATGGGGCGTCGACATCTTGGAAAGTTTACCCTATCAGCCCGTGATTCCCGCCGTTTTGAATCATTGCGTCAACATCATTCTGGTATCGACTCGCGATAAGGGCAATGCCTGCAACCCGAGTGGCAACAGGTACCGCGCTTCAAATGGTAGGCCTCCGTGAAGACGACGCAGGTCCCCTCAAAATAAAAATCCTCGCCCTCGCGTAGTTCGGTTTGCGCGAGAACGCCAGGCAGTTTCGGGCTAGGTGCCGAGGGCGAATCCATCGGATGACTCTTTCAAAGGTAGCAGGCATAGGCCTTCCTGCTTGGGGACGCTTTCATCCGGCAACAATTCGACGACAATATTTTGTACGCACGTTCCATTCGTAAAAAGAACGCTTCTGCCGGGAATTCCAGGCACGCGCTCCCCGGGCACAACGATTCCCGAAAGATTCATCGGATCTGCCGCAGACACCGTTATTCCCTCGTCGGGCAACGAACCGCGCCTTAGCTCGCGGAGAGACTCCAGCGCCTCAGGCAATGCGTATTGCTCGCCCCCGAATCCAGAGAGGAAACGGCCGCCTCGAACTTCTCCGCGTGCCTCCATCCGGCGGAAGATGCCGAGAAGATCGCGCCAGCGAGGAATCGTCGACTCGCGTGGCAATGCATCGCGAAATACCACGCCATATCTCCTCAACAATAGCCGGCATGCCGATTCAATCTGCCTTTCGCGAAGGTCGGCCTGTCGCTGCGGATTATCGACAACTTGGCTCTGCGGCAGCCCCAGTAAACACCAGCGTCCGCTTGCCACTCTTCCCGCCGCCTTGGTTTGCGCCCTTGCCTGCAGCGACAACTTTCGCCGCGGATCGATCAACACGCGCAGAGAATCGAACCCGTCCGCAGTGGCAAGACCAGCCGCCACAAGCTCCCAAAGCGCGTGGCTGATCTCCAACACCGGGGCGCCCAGCATCCGCGCCAGGTCTCCTGCAAAGGCTGAACCGTGCTGCACCATGTGCGCACGAATTCGCAGCGCAAGATCACTCAAACATGCTTGGAGATATTCTTCCGGCACCTGCCGCTGACCCAGGCAAAGATCCATCCAATGCGCTTCTTCCCGCAGGAAAAAAGTGATGGGCGCCATGCTGGTCGGTACTACGCGCCGAGGGCCGCCGGAGTCAGCTGAGTAGAACGCAGGATGCGGCGAAATGCGGCCCCAGCCCACCGTCCCGCTCAGGCAAAGCGCATCCAGCCAGCGAGGATCGTAATTCGCCACACGCTGCGGCAACAGCGCCCGCTCCCACTCCAGCGCCGGGGCCTCAAAGCCTTCCAGACTGCGGATGGCTTCGAGCACTCCCTGCTCACCTGACAATCGCGACTGCGGCGTAAGGTGCTGCCAACGCAAAACCCACCGCATGTACATCGCGGGAGCGACGGGTTCGATCTGCTTTCGCAATGTATTCAGCGTGCGTTTATGAATCCGCTGCAGCAAGCGTCGCTCGCACCACTGCAGGTGCTCGTTCGAGATCTCTGCCGCATTCCGCTGTTCACCTTCCAGCGGATATTCAAAAACGCCCCGCAAAGCCGTGCCCGCCATCTCCATTTGCAGCATCGCCTGGAATACCAGCTCTGCATCCAGGCCAAGAGCCGAAGCCAGTTCCGCGGCTGTCACGGGCCCCAGGATTCCGAGCCACCCCTGCACCGCTCGCCGAATGATTTCCGCTTCACTCAACGTCGCCGACGCCTGCGCCGGCATCTCCTGGGCAAGCTGCAAGCGCGGCCAAATCAGACGAAGATACTCCACGCGTTCCGCGGCAACGATGTACTCGTGACTTTTGCTCGAATCCTTAACCGATACGATCGCGGCTCGCCCTGAACTCTCGAGCCGCGAGAAAAAGAGACTCCAATCGCGTGCATGCGGCGCATCTGTAACCTCCACAGGCACAATTATCAGCGCGCACAACAGATCGTGGAACTCATGCTCATCACGAATGTCAGGACGGATCTCTTCGCGAACCTCGGCAATGGCCAGTGGATCCAGCCGGCCCGCTTCGCCAAGGACACTATCAGGCACAGTGCCACGCATATGCACAGCGCGCGCGCGACGCTCTTCCAACGGCGCGTCGTCAAGAAACGCGTAAGGATTCGCATTAAGAATCTCATGCGCGAACTGTGAAGGCGTCGTCGTGTCAACTGCTAGGCACCGTATTCCGCCGGTGCGAATGCCGTTCAGCACGGTAATCAGCCCGGCG
Source organism: uncultured Acidobacteriaceae bacterium (assembly GCA_963816335.1). Lineage (GTDB taxonomy): Bacteria > Acidobacteriota > Terriglobia > Terriglobales > Acidobacteriaceae > JANXZS01. The sequence continues at coordinate 139,936 of CAWFKA010000007.1, forward strand.
AGATCCATCGCCTCACCCAGCACATCCTTCATCACTTCACGGATCAAAGGATGATCGGGGATCTGAATGTCGCCTTCAATATTCTCAAAACAGGCAGCCGCCTGCGGAAACACGCTGGCAAGAAGATCATCGGAGCGCGTGCGCTGAATCTGCGGCGGGATCTTCTTTCCCTTTGGGAACCGTAACAGTTGCAAACTTCTTCCTGCATCCCAGCGCCAGCGAGATTTGAAGATGGGCGAAGCCAAGGAAGCCTGCTCCAGCAGCTCCGTCACCGTCTCCTCCGTCAGAAATTGAAAAACATCGCTGAGACGGAAAACTATGCTGCTCAGCCAGCGAAATATTCAGGCCATTATCGGTTGCGGCAGCCTGCAGTTCGAAGTTAAAGCCGCGGCAGAATCGCTTGCGCAGCGCCAGTCCCCAGGCCTTGTTGATGCGGCCACCAAAAGGCGCATGCAAAATAAGCTGCATGCCTCCGCCCTCATCGAAAAACCGTTCCGCGATGATAGTGGTCAGTGTTGGCACAGCTCCCAGCGAGGCACGACCACCCACAATATACCCGATCAACTGCTCAGCGACCGGCGTCGGAAACGCAGCACTGCTCCTTCAGCCAAGTGACCGCCGATGCTGTTTCCGCGCTGCTCTGGCTGAATGTATCCCGGCAGAACATTGGGTACCCGTTGAGAAATTTCCTCGCGCAGGTCAGAGACAAAATCGCAGAGCTCAAGCGTACGCTGCGGCGCCTCTCCTCGCCAGAATGGAACCGACGGCGGCTGGCCGTGCGCATCTTCCACAAAGCACGCGGCCCGGCTGTTCTCCACCCGCTGGATACGCCAGCTCGTATTGCCGAGCAGGATGATGTCTCCCGGCCGAAGACTCCACGGCAAAATCCTCGTCCAGCGTTGCAATCTGCACTCCTTCCGGCTGGGCAATCACAGCAAACAGCGCTGTGTCCGGAATCGTGCCGCCATTGGACACGGCCACAATTCGCGCACCACGCCTTGCATGCAGATGGCCGTGCACACGATCGCGGAGAAGGTAGGCTCCATAGCGTCCGCGCGTAACCTCAATCCCATCGGACAGCAAACAGAGCAGTTCATCGAACTCTTCTCGTGTGAGATCACGGTAGGGATAGGCGCGGGTGAGAACTCGAAAAAGCGCATCTTCTTCCCACGGCTCCGCAGCGCAGGCAGCGACAATCTGCTGCATCAACACGTCAAGAGGCTTGGCTGGAATCTCCAGGCGGTCCAATGCTCCCGCCTGCATGGCACGCACCAATGCTGCGCTCTCCACCAGGTCATCGCGGGTGGTCACAAAGAAGCGTCCCTTTGGAATCGCACCGCGCCAGTGGCCCGCCCTGCCAACCCTCTGCACACCCACGCCAATCGCGCGCGGCGAATTGATCTGGCAGACGAGATCGATGCTGCCAATGTCGATTCCCAATTCCAGAGAAGCGGTCGCGACCAGCAGGCGTATCTCTCCCGCCTTCAACTTCCGCTCAGCTTCGTGCCGCATCTTGCGCGACAGACTCCCGTGGTGCGCGGCCACATTTTCCTCACCAATGCGTTCACTCAGCGCAAAGGCCAGCCTCTCCACCATGCGACGCGTATTCACAAATACAAGTGTGGATCGGTGCTCCAACGCAAGTTCCGCGAGCCGCGAGTAAATCGAATCCCAGATTGCGTTCGTAGCCACCGAACTCAATTCGTCGTCCGGTACCTCGATCGCCAGGTCAAGCTTGCGCCGCTGCCCCAATTGCACAATGGCTACTTTGTCTGCCGGCAGACCCGTCAGAAATTCCGCCACCAACTCAATAGGATTCTGCGTTGCCGACAGTCCAATGCGGAGTGGCGGCGATGAAAGGCCAGTAATGAATGTGCCCGGTGAAAGCTTATTTTCACCGCACACCAACGCATCCAGCCGCTCGAGGGTGAGCGCCAGATGCGTGCCGCGTTTGTCGTCGGCGACTGCGTGAATTTCGTCGACGATCACCGTCCGAACTCGCCGCAGATTGTTACGCGACTTTTCCGCCGTCAGAAGGATGTAAAGCGACTCCGGCGTAGTGACCAGGATATGCGGCGGCCGTTTCAGCATCGCACGCCGCTCGGCAGCCAACGTGTCGCCGGTGCGCACAGCAGTGCGGATCTCCGGGACAAAGAAATCCCATCTCCACCGCCAGCCGCTGAATTTCGCCGAGCGGCTCCTGCAGATTTTTCTGTATGTCGTTGGACAGCGCCTTCAGCGGCGAAACATACACGACCTCTGTCTGCGCTTCCAACCTTCCCTCAATTGCTTTGCGCAGCAGTGCGTCAATGCAGATGAGGAAAGCCGCGAGCGTTTTTCCACTGCCCGTCGGAGCGGAGATCAGTGTTGGCCTGCCCGCAAGAATGTGTGGCCAACCCTGCTGCTGCGGTTCCGTGGCCGAACCAAAGCGGCGGAGAAACCATTCGCGCACGACCGGATGCGCCCATCCCAAATCTGGATGGAAGAGAGGCCCAAGGTCGTCGGTAGGGCAAGAGGCCGGCGAGGACATTGCCGTATTCTAGCGCGGAACTTCGTTTTCTGTTCGCCTTTATGCATCCCTCTCCAACGCCAATGCTTATCAGTAATTTGCGGCCGTGTCGGTAGAATGGCGACATGCTTATTTCTGCGGAAGACCGGGCCCGGCGCATCAAAATCATCCTCTTCGACGTTGACGGCGTGTTAACCGACGGAAGCATTTGGCTGTTTCCGGCACCCGCTGACACTCCCGTGACCGCACTTCGCGCCATGGCGGCAGAAGACAATGGTGCATCCGCGATTTCCTCGGCCGGCATGGTGGAAGCCAAAGGATTCAACGCGCATGATGGCACCGCGATCTCGATGGCCCGCATTGCAGGAATGAAGTGCGGCTTCATCACCAAGCGAATCTCCGAGACGGTAGCGTTGCGTGCGCGCGATCTGCGGATGGAGTTTCTATACATGGGCCAGGCCTACAAAATGAAGGCAGTTCGCGAAATCATGGCGAGAGAAAACGTTAGCCTGGATGAGATCGCTTACGTGGGAGATGACATCATCGATCTTCCCGTCATGCGCCGATGCGGACTCGCGATCGCAGTCGCAAACGCTCGCGAACAAGTGAAGGCCGCAGCTCAATTCACAACGGAAAATGCCGGCGGCCATGGAGCAGGTCGCGATGCCGTTGAGTTCATTCTGAAAGCTAAAGGCCTGCTCGACGAAGTAATTGAGAAGTACATCGACGAGCGTAATCCGCTTCCCGCCAATATGGATATCGGCAAGGGCAACGCCTGACTTTTACCCTCAGCCCCGCCGCTACTCGACTATCGGCAGTTCAAGATGCGAGGGATATTCTCGTGTCCCATAGATCTTCTCCGTAGCCGCCTTGTAGTCAGCGGGAGACGCGGTCATGATGTTCTGCACATACGTTTGTGGATTGCGGTCATACAGCGGAAACCAGCTGCTCTGCACCTGCACCATGATCTTGTGCCCCTTCAGGAAAACATGATCGGCAGCATGAAGGCTGAACTTGTACTCTTCCACCTTGTTGGCAGGCGCTGCTTCCGGATGTTCATAGCTCTTGCGATAGCGCCCGCGAAAAATCTCGTCTACGATCATCAATTCGAATCCCGCCATCCTGCCCTGTGACCCCTCATCCGGATACGCATCGATCAACTTCACAACCCAATCAACGTCGGTCCCGCTTGTTGAAGCGAACAGGTCTGCAATCACGCCGCCCGTCACCGTGACATCATGATCCAGCGCAGGCGTGCTCCAGGTAGCCACGTCTTTTCGTTCATTGAGCGGCCGCTGATCTTCCACCAGCCACGTGAACCATTTCGAGCCCGGAGCGTATGTCGCTTGAATCGGTCGCTTGCGATACGGCACAGGGTTTGCGGGATCAGACACGTACTCCCTGGCTCCCGACGTACCCTCCGCTTTCGGTTTTTCGAAATTCAAAACTCCATCCGGTTGCAGGAAGAGGCTCCGCTTCTGAACACCTTCTCTAGGAGGCCACTCGGCATAGCGCTTCCACAAGTTCGAACCCGTCTGAAACGTCGCCGTGTTCTTGAGATCGAATCCATCTTCGTCTTTCAAGTAGTGTGCAAAGAAAGGCGCCTCTATCTGCTTTCGGAATTGATCGCCCACAGGAGCTCCAAAATCTAATGCGCCAAGATGACGCGTGGTTCGCACCCATCCGCCATGGTTCCACGGTCCTAGAACCAGGAACACATCGCCCTTCGTATTGTGCGGCTGCAGTGCCGCATATTCAGCCTGCGGACCCCAAAGATCTTCCTGGTCCCACCATCCGCCCACCTCCAGCGTCGGTACGGCAACGTGCGTCAAATGGGGCTGAACGGCACGCGAACTCCAATAGCTGTCATACGCAGGATGCGCGACGAATCCCTTCCACGTGGGAAACTCCCCTGTGCCCGATTTCTTTACGGCACTCGCGAAAGACCCGCCAAGAAAATAGTTGTAGGCATCCTCATCCAGCTTGCCAAACCTGTTTTCCTTGCCACTTTCAAGACCGAGTACGTAGTCGTACCCATACGTTTGCCGGAACGCGCCGTTGTGAAAAAAGTCATCGCCTATCCACACATCCGTCATCGGCGCCTGAGGCGAAATCGCCTTTACCGCGGGGTGAGGATCGATGCCGGCCTCTGCAGTCAAAAACCCGGGATACGACACGCCAAATACGCCTACGCGCCCATTGTTCTGCGCCACATTTTTGATCAGCCATTCCACCGTGTCGTGTGCGTCCGTGCTTTCATCGACATTTTTTGGATCGGCGTGATTCAGGATAGGCCGCATCATGATGAAGTTTCCTTCCGACTTGAACCGGCCGCGAATATCTTCCGCTACAAAGATGTAGCCGCTGTGCGCCAGCTCAGTGCTGCGCGAATTGAAGCTGTCGGATGTAGTATCGCCCACTCCGTAAGGAGTTCGCTCCAGCAGGAACGGAAGTGGCTCGCTCTGCCCTTGGGGTCTGAGAATCACCGCGTGCAGCTTCACCCCGTCGCGCATTGGAATCATGACCTCTTCTCGGTCATAGGGGCGGAAGCCATTCGGCACCGGGATGTCGGAAATCTTCGTCGCAACGGTAGTTTCATCTCCAACGATGCGCTTTACCGAACTCACTTTCCCGTTCGGCTCGCGCACAAATAAATACTTCACCGGCGACTTTTCTATCGAGAACTCGAGGGGCGAGGTCGCAACTAATTCAGTCCGCTGCGCCCGAGCGCTCTCCACGTAGAGACGCTCCCCCTCGCGAGAGAACGACGCTACAACGTCCGGTTCATCCGAATATCGGTATTGCCCGACTAGGAGATCCAGCGCGGCGGCGCTCGGCGGAACGGTTGCCGTTGAAGTTTCCTGAGAGAAACCAGCCGCTGCGTGCAAAATCAAGCCAATCGTCAATAAGCAGAGCACACTCTTCAGTCCAGTCCCGAATCTTGCGACGTGCAATTAACCCTCCGTGCCGTTAACCCCGCCGGCGCAATGCTTAGCGTACTTTCGTTTTTACATTCCGCTCACTTTGTTCGCAAGAAGAAGGATGGCTCCGACGCTGATTCCTGGAAGACCCCCGAGCGCTTGCCAGGTATCGAAAAAGGCCAGGCGCGTCGAGGACTGGATTCTCCTCGAAGCGCCTGGCCGCGTACAGAAGTGTAATGAGGTTAGTATTTACTGGTTGGCCGTGGCATATCCGGGACCACATCCCGATTCACTTCTTTACCCAACGAATCAGTCTTCCATTGCGCTGTTTCTACTTGGTTGGTATTGATGCTGCGGCCGGGGTAGTCATCCTCGCGGCCATTCGTGTCCACTCCGTGCGTGCTGACCGACTTTTCTCCAGAAGACGAAATATCTTCGGCGCCTGCGGCCTTCAAAACATCCTTTGCCGCACTCACCTCGTCGGAACTGTCGCAGTGCACGGATAGAAGCACTCCTCCATCTTTCACCCTGCCTTCGTACCGCTTGGCCTCGTACTCCGGGATACCCATTCCCACGAGCGCGCCCACAAGACCACCCAACGCTCCGCCAACACCAACTCCGGCCAAGGCGGCCATGATCGGGCCAGCCGCAATCAATGGCCCGACGCCCGGAATCGCCAACGCGCCAATACCAGCGAGCAGTCCAACCGCGCCGCCTACACCGCCGCCAACGCCGGCGCCAGTCGCAGCGGCTTCCGGGGCCTTCGTGTTCTTCTCCGTCGCAAATTCATGCGACGAGCTCTTGTCCGACATCAACACGGAGACGTCCTGGGTAGAAAAGCCCGCGCGGTTAAGCTGGTCAACTGCGCTTTCGGCGTTCGCTCGCGTCTGGAAAATTCCAAATACTGCTGTGTTCTTACCTGCCATGACAAATGCTCCTTTAGTTAGTTAGTTCTGCGATCCGCGGATAGGTCCGCGAGGTAGGTATCACTGTTTCACTGTGAGATCGTTGGTAACTCTATCGGCACCACCCGCCACTTCCGCTGCCTTGGACGCGATACTCTGCTTTTCCTCCTCGGAGTGAACGGGACCCTTCAACGTCACGTTGCCGTTCTGCGCAATGATCTTGACGTTGTGGCCGTAGGTTGATAGAGACTTGTCAGCGATCAGCGCTTGTCGAACCTTCTTTGTGAGCATTCGATCAGACGTGTCTTCAGATTGCTGTTGAGCGGTTGTCTGATGGTTCTTGTTTTGTGCTGAGTTATCCGCATTGGCGGTAGATGGCGTAGCCTGGTCTTGTGCGAGAACAGCAGCCCCACAGCTCAGCGCCATTGCAACTGCGCATGCCCCAAGACCCCTCAACGACATCTTGACTGGGTATAACTTCACGATTCACCTCTTTTTTTATTCGTTCCGCGTACTTGCAGGCGAATGCCCGCGATTGCGCTGCCTGCGCAGGACACCGGCTTGAAAGTGTCCGTCGACGCGAGGCCAATCTGCCAAATCGGCGCAACTCAAAGTCTGATGCAGGGACCTACGTCGCCGTTGTCGACTCGAAGCGCATCTCTCAATGCAACGGTTTTGCAATGCGCACAAAACAGAATTGGCCGCGTATCATGGCGTGGTTCAGTTCTCTACGCCGAGGCGATCGAATGAAAAATGCGCTCTACTCACTCTTGCTTTTGGTGTCCCTGACAACCCCGTTGATGGCGCAGGAGGCGGTCACCATCGACGGGACAACCCAAGCTACGGCGTTCCCCCACTACTGGGAACAGATGTTCGGATCGGGCCGGGCCATCCTCTCGCTTCGGCAAAGCTATCGCGACGATCTCCGCGCTGTGAAGAGTGTTACGAATTTCAAGTACGTCCGATTTCACGGCATCCTTGATGACGAGGTCGGCGTGTACAACGAGGACGAACACGGCAACGCCGTCTATAACTTTGCTTACGTCGACCAGATTTACGACGGCCTCCTCGAGAATGGCGTCAAGCCTCTCGTCGAGATCAGCTTCATGCCGAAGAAGCTCGCCTTCAATCCAGACGCGCTGCATCCCTTCTGGTACAAGCCAAATGTTTCCCCTACCAAGAGTTACGAGAAATGGGACGATCTCATTCACCACCTCGCCCAGCACCTCGTTGACCGATATGGAATTGAAGAAGTTTCAGACTGGTATTTCGAAGTTTGGAATGAACCCAACATCGATTTCTGGGGAGGCATTCCGAGAGAGAAAAGCTACTTTGAGCTATACGATCACACCGCCGCAGCACTCAAAAACGTGAACTCGCGCATACGTGTAGGAGGCCCGGCCACTGCAGCCGCCGCATGGGTCGACGACTTTCTCAAACACGCAGCGGATAAGAACATTCCTGTCGACTTTGTTTCTACTCATGCCTACGCGGACGACACCGTCGAGAATCTCTTTCACACCAACGAGAAAATTGAGATGGACGACCGTGTCTGTCGCGCCGTCTCCAAGGTTCGCGATCAAATCAGGGCATCGGCGAGGCCGCAACTTCCGCTGCTTTGGACAGAATGGAATGTGCCCGGCATGATGGAGGCCCGCGATACTCCTTACGTTGGACCCGCGCTCGCCAACACGGTTCGTGAATGCGATGGCATGGTCGACATGATGTCGTTCTGGACTTTCTCCGATGTCTTCGAAGAAAACGGTCCCATCCCGAAACCTTTTGTCGGGATGTTCGGATTGCGCGCAGAGGGCGGCATCAATAAGCCCAGCTTTTATGATTTTGCGCTAATGCATCAGCTTGGAGATCAGCGTCTCGCCAACCAGTCGAAGAATGTTCTCGTCACTCGCCAACAGAATGGCGACCTCTCCATCGCCGCATGGAACCTGGTCGATCCTGACAAGCAGGGCGGCTCGAAGTCCATGGAAATAACTTTCAGCCACGTCCGGCCCGATGCCGATGTTTCCATCCAGCGCGTGGATGACGACCATGGCAACGCCTTGAAAAAGTTCGTGGCCCTCGGCAGTCCGCTCTATCCCACTCCCCAGCAAGTCAAAGAAATGAACAGTTCCAGCGCCCTTCCGCCACCGGAGCAAGCCAGGCTCAAAAATGGCAGGCTTGCCTTGCAACTGGAGCGCAATGCGTTGCTGCTCATAACCGTTCACCACTAAATACTCCGCGAAAACCTATGGTTGGGCCGCCACCGATTTCGATATTCGAAAACTCTCCGGCGGCCCTAGGTAGCTCGGATGCACGGGGCCTTGACTGACAACTAACTTTTCGAGAACCACTCCGGGATCGACCATCCAAAACTTCAGGGTGTGGTATCCGGGCTGATCCACAACAATCTTTGATTTCACTCTGCGCACTCCGTCGCTCACCGCGCGTGACCAGTCCTCCACGGTATTATGTTCGAGCGCATCCACCACATTTGGATTCTGATCGTCTAGTGAAACTGCAAACCGCAAACCTCGACCGGGCACAAAATTCAGCGTGGGAGCCAGCGTCACCTCGACATCGAACGTGCCACTTTCGTGCAGCAGCATCCCATATTCGAGAGAGGCAGAGTTCCTTCCCGGTGTCACGCTTGCAGAAGTCACTGGAAATACGGTCATGGCTGAAAGCGTTTCGCCGTAGTCAGGTATGACCACCCAATGCACGCCGCCAGCTTCGCTCTTTGACGTGTAATGCGCAGCCTCCATCGAAACGTAGCCATTCTCTTCGACAAATCCGCCGGCATCCCCGCTCCCCGCAGGCTCCTCATTCAGCGCAGTTACGCTCACCTTCGCGGCCTGACCGCCTGATTGCGAAATGGTCACCGTCCCACGATTCTTTCCGGCCTCAACTTTGCTCCAGTCAATACTTACGCGGAGCGTAGCCTCGGTCTGAATCGCTCCCTCGCGTCGATCCACCACAATCCACGGCGCGCTCGTCGCCACCGAATAATCGAATGGAGATGTTCCCCGATTGAAGACGTCGATCGAGTACGTCTGCCGATTATTGGAATCGAATACCGGCAACGATTCGGCGGGCGCAACGCCAACGCCCTCTGCGGCGATCCCCATTTTTCCATCGGCCGCCAACTGCAATTCGGTAATAGCAGGCATTGCGTTCGCGGGTGGCTCATTCCAGAACGTATACCCGAGATGCGTCTGGTCCATCATGTGGTCCCATTTGCCGCCTGCAAGTTTGTGGTTGTATTCGGAAGTGAGATCCGCATCCTCTTTGAAAAGTTCGCGCGCACGATCCGACATCTGGTTTGTACTGGCGCGTCCCTGCTTGGCGTAGAGGTGATTCTTCCCCGCCGTGATGTAAAGCTCGTTCACAATGGCAGCCGCCTTCACGGGATACAGCACCAGCTCAAAAAATGCGTCGCGCTGATCGGCGGGAAGCTCTTCGTTGAGCACTTCCGCTTCGGACGTAATTTTCTGCCACTCCTCCTGAACCCTGTCCGCTTCGTGATAGTCAATCAGGCTGAAGGTCTCCGGTGTTAGCTGTTCCGGCTTACGGCGGGCGTTGTACTTTGTGTACTTCGAAACCAGGTCGGCGATCGCCGCAGCGTGTTCCGGTCCGAACTCGCGCTCGGCCCAAAGTTCCGTAAACTCTGAGAGATTGTCTTGGTTCCAGCGCTTCGGATCCCGCGCAAAGCCGAGAAAAAACTCAATTGGCAACTCCATCGGCTTAAGATCGCCAACGTTGAGTATCCAAATGCGGTCGGCGCCATATTCATACGCCATGTTCATCTGTTCCCAGATTTTTGGCAGCTGATATGTGTTGATCCATTTGTACGATCGCGGATCACCCACATAATCGACGTGATAATAGATCCCCGCACCGCCCGGCCGATTGCGCTCCTCCGCGGTTGGAAGCCGCCGGATATTTCCCCAGTTGTCGTCACACCACAGCAGTGTCACATCGTCCGGCACGCGCATTCCCTTTTCGTAGTAGGACTGCACCTCTTTGTAGAGAGCCCAGACTTTTGGGTCGGACGCGAGCGTCGGCGTCATATTCGCCGCCAGAATCTTCCGTTGCTCGGCGACAATCTTTTCCAACAGCGCGATGTTGGCGCCCTCGGTCATCGGCATATCGCCATCGCCGCGCATGCCCAGCGTTATCGTGCTCTCGTAATTCTTGTTCCGCGCAATTCCCTGTTCCCAGAATTCGTCCAGCACCTTTGCGTTGGTTGAGTAGTCCCAGGGCCCTTGCCCATGCCTCTTCCACTCCTGCTGCGCACGAAGCATCGGTTCGTGGTGCGACGTGCCCATCACAATTCCATATTCATCGGCGAGCCTTGGATTTTCAGGATCATCCTCGTTGAAGGCGCTGTTCCACATCGCCGGCCAAAGGTAGTTGGCCTTCAGCCGCAACAGCAGTTCAAACACCCGCACATAGAATTTGCTGATTAAAACCGCCATACTTCGCATTCACCCAGTTGGTCAGCGATGGCGCTTCATCGTTCAGAAATATGCCGCGATATTTCACCGCCGGCTCGCCCTGCACGTAGCGCCCAGCCTTCACATACAGGGCGTCTTTGTGAACTACCGGCACATCGGCCCACCAGTACCAGGGAGAAACTCCAATCTGCTGCGAGAGATCGTAGATGCCGAAAATCGTTCCCCGCTTGTCGCTTCCCGCAATCACCAGGCCGCGCCTCACGCCCGGCAACGGATGTTCCACAACTTGAATCAGCGTGGACTCCCATTTTCTCTTTACGCCTTCGACATCAATCTTGTGTTCGCGAATCAGGCGATCGATAACCGCACTCTTGCCAATCGTGCCGATCAGGATCGCGTCCGCACCATTGTCGATCGCATGAACGATCGCAGCGGATAGTCCCGTGACCCGCGCAACATCCGCCTGCAGATCATTGGCAGCCCTCGTCACTCCCGGATAGTCGCCGCTGTCGACATAAATTCTCGCTACAGTACCCTGATGCACAATCGCGAAGCTGCCCGCACTCGGCGTCGACTCAACGTACTTAGGTTCACCCAGGCCAAACGCCGCCACAGCGGAGAACAACATCAGTAGTGGCAAGAACAGCAATCGTTTCGTTATGCAGAATCTCACTCGGCCTACACCCTCTCAACTGCGCAACGGTTCGTCCTGAACATTATTGCCGTGCGTCGTCTCCCCATCACATAGGAGGACCATCAAGATACCGCGCAGCAAAGGTGAGAAAGGTCGGCCAGTTTGGAGCGGGCGTGTGACCGCCGCTGTGCTGACGGAAACCGAGATCGCCCGTGATCAACGGAGTCCCAATCGGCGGAAGTTCCGATGTGCTCAGGCCTTTTTTGCCAAGCAGCGTGTACACGGGACCAGCCGCCACTTCCGCTTTGAACATCCCCATCCCGTCCGCCCATCCGTCGCCATCTGTCGCACCAGCACCAATGAACACCGGCCTCGGCGCGCACAACGCAATCAGTTCATGCGAGTCCACCGGCAGATCGCCGGCGGTCTTTGGCCCGGCATACTTGAGAAAATTGCCAGCCATCCAGTGATATTCGCCCGGTGCCGCAACGTTCTCCAGCCTCTCGCCAAAATTCCTGCGCCAAAGCTGCGCTCCCCCTGTTCCCGACGAACTCACATACACCACGGCATATCGCGGATCCGTCGCCATCGCCAGCAGCGCTGCCTTGCCGAAACGAGAGTGCCCGGCGATCGCTACATGGTGCGCATCCACTGCCTTGTCGCCTTCCATATAATCAAGTGCCCGGCTCGCGCCCCACGCCCAGGCGCGCAGTGCGCCCCAGTCATCCAACTTTCGCGGCTGGCCTTTGTTCACCAGGCCGATAATGCCATCGGTCAATCCCGCTCCGTTGTCCGCCTGGACGCTCGTGGGATAAAAATCCGCGTAGCCCCAACCCTTCGCCAGCGCCTGCTGGTGCCACGTCGGCCCCGGCGGCACAGGGGGCGGCACCCATCCAGGAGGAAAAGGATATTTGTCCCACGTCAGTTCCATCACCACGGGCACAGGCCCCTTGGCGTTCGCCGGAGTCCCAAGCGTTACCTGGATGTCGACCTTGATCGAAGGATCGATAGAGTTGTCCACGTGCCCAATCAGCTTCCGCACAATCACCGGCACGTCGCCGTTCATCTCTTTCGCAGTGCTCGCCACTTCCCATGTCACCTTGGGAATATTCTTCGGCAGTCGCCCGTACACCTCGCTGTCGAACGCCTCCACAATCTGCGGCCGGCGCTCGGACCACCACATCTTCGCCGACGTAACCTTTCTGCCGTTGTCCAGCACCAGCACTGCAGGGAGCGTGGGATAGGGATTCGCCTTCGACTCATCGTAGTTCGCCGCACGAGCAGACTTCGCATCGTTCTCCACGGGTGGACGAAGAGACGAGATGCCCAGAAGTTCCATCGTCCGCTGATGGTCCTGCTCTGCCGTCATCTGCGATGTCTTCGCAGCCGGACTCGCCTGCGTCGCAGGAGCGGTCTGGCTGTAAGCTGTCGAAAGCAACACGGAATAGAGCGTGACAACGAAGACGGGTCGAAGATTTACAGATGCGGTCACAGATTCCTTTCGCATGCGATCACGACAAGCATGCCAACAGGAGCCAAAGAATATCGATTTACTGAAACATATTCAAGCCATCGTTTCTGGCTCTCGCGTCGGCGTGTTCCCCGGTTCAGATATCCGCTATTCAGGAGCCGCCGGATTCCCTGTCCCTAGAAAAGCCCGCAGCGCGGATTTGCCCGACCCCTTCCATCGCTTCACAATTTCGTAAACAATCACGCTGGTGTAGGTCACCGCAATCCACACGTAAACCTCTTCAATCGGAAGTTGTGCCCACGCGGTGATGCGCAGGTCCAGCATCTGCTCCTCGCGAAAGTTCCACCAGCCATAAGGCAGCGCCAGCGTAACCTCCCAAAGCAGGCTTGTAATCAGCATGATGAACATCGTTAGGCTCAGCGCCCGCCAGTTGATCACGGGCCGCGCGGTCGGCAGAAATGCCGTCGAAGGGATCAGCGTGAAGAGCACGAGAAAAATAAAATAGCCGGGAATCTTCGTCGGGTTGTGAGCAATCGCGCGCTCAAAGAAGAACGCCGCAGCAATCAGCACCACAGCAAGGATCAGCGACGTCGGATGAAACCGCAGCAGCCTGTCGAAAGTGATTCGTCCCGCATCTGTCTCCGGCACGCTATAGGCCGCCAGCCAGTATTCATCCAGCCAGATGTAGAACAGCACTACAACAATAAATCCGGTGAGATAGAACGCATACTCTTCAATCGGCACCCAATGCCCCATCGCAGGAGCCTTGATGCCAAGCGTCGCCGCTTCGTTCGGAAACACAAAGAAATACTGCGCCAGGAAGAAATCCAGAATCGCGCCCAGCGGAAACAGCAGTCCAATCGTCCACGCAAATGCCCTCCGCGAAATCTTCACGCCCGCGCCGGGAAGAAACCAGAATGCAATTACCAGCGACGGAACAATGAACAGCAGCAGACTCACCGTGTATCCGTATGGCGAGGAGTTCGCTGGAATGTCCGTTCGCAGTGCGCTGGTCTTAATCGTATGCAGCGTCAAACCCGCCGGCACAATCACCATTGCCAGCATCGCAATGGTTATCCAGAATGCCCGAGTCGCTTTTTTTGATTGGTTGGCCATCGGCTCACGAAATGCCGAATCATTATGCCTCGATCCAGCCCGGGTGCGCTCGACCAATCGGCGAAATCATGCCATGAAATTCGCGCCGCCCGCCTTCGCCGCTTATTTCTCTGTCGACGGAAGACTCAACAACTCACCCACCAGCATCGTCAGCCGTTCAATGTGCTCGGAGAGTCCTCTGGCGAGCGCTTTCGTTTCACTCGTTCCCTTGCCGTGGGCTGCAATGTAAACCAGGTTCGTCAGGCTTTGCAGGGGATTGTTGATTTTGTGCGCCAGGTCGTTTGCCATCGATGCCGCTGCCTCGGCACCTGCATGTTCCAGCAGCAGCTTTTGTTGCCGTTGTTGCCGAACACCCATCGCAGCAAAATTCGCCAGCACCTGCATCAGCCGGCAATCGTCCGCATCGAAGGCTTCCTCGCGGTCGTGCGCCATAACCCATATGGTGCCTCGCGTCTCATCCACCTCCCACGGCAGCAGCAGCCCGTCCGTTACCAACGGAGCCTCCACACGCATCAAGTCAAAGAAGGGTTGAGCCACTCGGAAGAGTTGCGGCCGGCCACGTTCCAGGCACATGCCACAGGCGCTCGGGGTGCGCGGCAGCAGGGCATTGAGAAAGTGCGCATAGTCTCCAGCCGTTGCAACCCACTCATAATAACCATCCTCACTGCGCTTCTCTTCTTGGCGCACCATGCTGATTCCGGCGCTGTCCGCTCCGCACAATTCAACAGCGAGGTCCACCAATTCCTGCAGGATCGTGTCCGGCCTCTCCACAAACACGCGTGCAAGGCGATCCATGCCTTCAATCTGGGTCGCAAAATCGCGAACCCGCAAAGGCCGTTTGTTGAACGCCAGATCGCTCTGCAGATCGATAACCTCAAGTCCAGAGTCTGCCGGAACCACCGCGAGATCCTCCATCCCATCCTCGACAATTGTCGCCAATCGAACGCGGCAACATCAGCTTCCAACTTCTTTTTCGCCTTAGCGTAAGAAGATTCTACCCGTCGGCCTCACCAATTTAGACCGCGTTTCGACAAAGTCTCCCGAGGAGAAGACGTACGGGACACAGCAGCAGACTCAACCTATCGGATCCCTTTACAACTATTTGCGGGAAACTCGCGACTTCTTCTTGTTTGGAACCGGGAGGAAATTCGGCCACAGAAAGCCGCGTCCGGTCACTCAGTTGGATTTGAAACTACATCCGTAACGGATATAGTATGGCTGCATGGCGAAGAAGACCACGGCGCAAGCCCCGCTGACTCCTGCCGTGCTGCACATCCTGCTGGCGCTTTCAACCGGGGAGCGGCACGGGTACGGGATCATGAAACAGGTGCAGGCGGATTCGGAGGGCAGGGCGAAAATGGGCCCAGGGACGCTGTATGGCTCCATGGGACGGATGATGGAGGCCGGGCTGATCCGCGAAAGCGATAAGCGGGTCGATCCCGAGATGGACGACGAACGGCGGATCTATTACGAGCTCACCGGCGCGGGGCGGGCGGCGCTGGAAGCGGAGCTGAAGCGGTATCGCGACGTGGTGGCCGTGGCGGAAGGACGGTTGTCGCATGGCCAGTAATGTTGCGGATCGGCGCTACCGGACGTGGTATGCGATGCTGCTCCGGCTGTATCCGCGCCCTTTCCGTCAGCGATTCGGCGAGGGGATGGCACAGACATTTCATGACTTGTGCCAGGAGTGTACGGACGCCAAACGGGGGCTCGCGGGTCGGGGATCATTAGGGAGAACACAACTCATATGTCGCAACTGGTAAAGACGATGCTGCGTGTGGCGCTGGGGGCGCTGGCTGTGTGGATGGTGCCGGTCGTGGCAGCGCAATTCGTCGAGGACTGGCACTGGGGCGTGCAAGGCTTTGTGCGGGTGTATTTCTTGTTCTTCGCGACCGGCATGGTGATTGCGCTGGTCGCGAGGAGGATGGGCGTGTGGTCGTACAAGGCGGGCGTCGGGTTAGCGCTCGTGGCCGGCTTCGCGTTCGGGTGGTCCAACATGGTCCAGGTTGCGGACTCGGGAAATCCGGCGAACTTGTGGTACTACAGTGTGCTCGCGGTGGGGGTCGTTGGGGCCTTGCTGGCGAGGCTGCGGGCGCGAGGCTTGGCCGTCACGTTGTTCGCGATGGCGGCGACGCTCGCGCTGATCGCCGTCACGCTACCTTCGGGCGTACCGCCCAGCCTCGCGCGGAATATGGCCATCGGGCATGCCGTCTACACGGCGTTTTTCACCGCATCAGGTCTGCTGTTCCGGCACGCAAGTTTGGCGGGATTGAAGTAAAAACGGAGGCCGATTACAGATCGGCTGGCAATTCGACGCAAGCAGTGACACAAACGTTCAGCCTCTGAACGCCTGCCTCGCCTAAGCTGTTGAAAGGATTGGTGGACCTGACCGGGATCGAACCGGTGACCTCTTCCATGCCATGGAAGCGCGCTCCCAGCTGCGCCACAGGCCCACGCATGTGATTACTTCAAGTATTCTCGTTGACAAGGTGCAATTCGTCAAACGACCAAGAGAGGCGTCGCGCGGCGGCAACGGCGCGACGAAAGGCGGCATCGCTTTGTTAGGCATGAATAATTCCCTGATCACTGTGGTTTCCTATCCCCGGTTTTTCCAGCTTGCAGCCGTTCTTGCATGCACTTCCACCTTCGCAGCCACGCAACAGGCGCCCCCGGCCCCAACTGTTCCGGCACCTGCCCCTGCAGCCGTCACAATTGCGACGGAAGATATCCGCCCCGAGATGGATCGTCTCAACCAGGCCGTCTCGGGACTCAATGTTCCCAAATGGAAAGCTCCCAATCAGGTCAAGGAGCAGACCCAGTCAGACATTGGCTCCATTCAGCGAAATCTGAAGACCACGCTTCCGCAGCTTCTGGACGCGGCGAAAGCCGCGCCGACCACGGTGGCCCCAGCCTTCGCCGTATACCGCAACGTCTGCGCGCTCTATGACGTGCTCCTTCGCGTCGCGGAAACGGCCACCCTAGCCGGGCCGCAGCAAGATGGCGTTCTTCTCGACGCGGAGTTGCAACGGCTCGATGCCGCCAAGAAATCCCTCGGCAGCTCAATCTTCGACGCCGCCACCGCCCGGGATTCAGAGATTGTCCAGCTCCGCGAATCCAACACCCAGTTGAAACAACAGATGGCCGCCGTCCAGGCCCCGCCCAAGAAGGTGGTTGTGACCGACGGTCCGGCTCCGGCCCCGCCAAAGAAGAAGAAAAAGCCTGCCGCCCCTGCCACGGCCGCACCCGCCAAGGCTGCCCCAACTACGCCTCCTCCGGCGAAATAGCGCCGTGGCTGGTCTTTCCCCGCTGGACAGCCTGGCAAGTCCGCGGCCCTGGGGAACAATTCACAGGGTTGGCGGTGTCTAACTGTAATGAAGCTGGAAGACTGAAAGTTTGCCTCGTCCTGTTGGCTGTGATCAAAAGCACACTTTCACCCTTCCAATTCCTGTTACCGTGGAGGAATATCTACAGTGCAAGCGGGAATTGTCTTGGGAAATCTGGCTACGGTTCTTGAAATCCGGTCGCAGGAAGCAGCACTTGTTTCTGAACTGCAGTCTGGTTCGGAGGAAGCGTACGCGTGGCTCATCGCCACCTATCACCAGCCCATCTACTCACTGATAGCCCGCACCGTTCTGAACTCCGCCGACGCTTCCGATCTCACCCAGGAAGTCTTCCTCAAAGTTTTCCGCGGCATTCGCAGTTTCCACGGCGACTCCAGTCTGCGTACCTGGATCTACCGCATCGCCATCCACGAAGCCTCCAATCAGAAACGCTGGTGGTGCCGCCACCAACGCCAGGAAGTTACTATTGAGTCCCAGTTGGACGACGCAAATGCGAAGGCCACTCCGTGGCTCTATCAAAGACACGCTGATCGACGAACACGAGTCACCCTTTGAACTGGCAGCGCACGAGGAAATCCGAGCGCGCGTAGAGATGGAACTCGAGAGATACCCGAACCGTTTCGCACCGTCGTCATCCTGCGCGATATCGAGGGTTTCGGATACGAAGAGGTATGCGGAAGTACTGGGAGTCAACCTGGGTACCGTGAAGTCCCGTCTGATGAGAGGACGCGCTCATCTGAAGAGCCAGGTTAGTCCACCTTCGCCGCGGCGGCGGCACAACGTCCAAACGTTCCTCGCCGGGGACACTGTCCCTGTCCTCGTGCTCTGAGGAGGCCAGATGAGTGCTTGCGGAGCAATTCGCGCGCAGTTCTCGAGCTATCTCGATGGAATGACCCGGGCAGGGCCATGCAATTGGTGGCGGCTCATCTGAATCATTGCAACGCATGCGCCACGAGTTCCAGCAGTGGCGGAAAATGCAGGCGTTATTGTCACAGCTTGGTCCAGCCAAGGCGCCCGCCGACCTTGCTCTTCGCCTGCGAGTTGCCATTTCACAGGAAAACGCCAAAACGCCGAGGCGCGACTTCGCACGTTTTCAGGTCGCATGGGAGAACACGATTGCGCCCGTCTTGCTGCAGGCGTCAGCTGGCTTCGCCAGCACAGTGCTTCTGCTCGGCACGGTGGTTTTGCTCGTCGGCATGTTCGCCCCACCGGAGCCCGTCGAGGCGCGCGACGAGCCTCTGGCTAGGCCATCGGCTCCACGCTTCCTCTATTCCGCCGGCCAGGACGTTAGCGCCAATATCGGCGATCGCGATAATCCGGTTGTCGTCGAAGCCTATGTCAATGGCGAGGGGCAAGTCTACGACTTCCACGTGGTCTCTGGCCCGCAAGGATCGCAGCTACCCACTCCGAGCTCGAAGACCTGTTGCTCTTCAGCGTTTTTGAGCCCGCGCGGGTATTCGGACAGCCGGTTCGCGGAGTCGTCGTACTCAGTCTTTGCCGGTGTCGACGTTCGCGGCTGACTTGACTGGCAGCCGCGCGTTTGACCCTTGGTCGCGCACTGCATAGACTTAAGCAAGTTTCCATCATGTCTATGTTGTTTCGCTTATCGCATCGGACCTTCGTTTCACGCCTGTTTGCCGGACTCGTCTCCAGCGCAATCGCTCTATTACTGTTCCCATCTCCATTGCTGGCGCAACAGCCTGCACAAAGTTCCTCCTCGTCGTCCACCAGCCAGGGAGCAGTGGATGTGGGAGACACGCCCGACCGAAACAAGGCCCCCAATTCAACCTCCGCGCCCAGGCAGGCGCTCGACCGTCCCCCGGCGCTGGTCGATCCCAACGGACCGGCCATCAGCCTCCAGACCAGCGCTGCCCTGTTCTACGTGGCGGCAGGTCTCAATGCCTGTGGCTACGACGATGAGCTCGAAGGTTCAGACCCGATCCGGCTTCACGTTCGCGACGCAGATGAGAGTGGCCCTGGAGGCCTCAGAACGGGCCCGCACTGCCCGCGATGGCCTCTGCGCCTACATTGCCCAGCATCGCCTCACCAGCAGCAGCCGAGACCTCGCACAGTACATCTCGCTCGCACTGTATCTCACTCCCCCGCCCGAACTGGCGCTCAGTGTCCCGGTCACCGACCTGCCGCCGGATTCAACCCAGATCGTCGAAGTGCTTCCCCTGCTGAAAACCTTCGCCGATGAAATCGGCCTCAACGTGATTTGGCTGGCGAACAAAGCTGCGTACGACGAGCAGGTCAACAAGCTCCACGACCCGCTCACCAAGATGATCCTCGCCACCAACGTCTATCTCAAGATGCCCACCAGCACCTACGACGGACGCCGCTTCATGGTGATTTTGGAGCCGATGCTGGCCCCCAGCACCGTCAACGCCCGCGTCTATTCGTCGGACTACCTTGTCGTCGCATCTCCCGTGAACGGCGAGATCCGCATGGCCGACGTACGCCATACCTACCTCCACTACGAGGTCGAGCCGCTGCTTTTCTCGCGCGCCTCCTCCACCGACCGCCTGCTGCCAGTGCTCAAGGCCGTGCGAGAAGCGCCGCTCGATTACACCTACCGCAGCGATATCGTCTCGCTGGTTATCGAGTGCATTGTGCGTGCCATCGAGGCGCGAACCATGGACACAGGAATCCCCGTCTTCAAGGCCCCGGCAAAGGTCACCCACAGCGAGTTGGCGCAAGTAGACCGCGAGCGCCAGGAGTACCAGCAGAAGACCGAGGCCATCCGCCAGCAGGCTGTGCGCCAGTCTATGGCGCAGGGCTATATTCTTACCGCCTATTTCTACGACCAGTTAAAGCCGTTTGAAGGCGACCCGGCCAGTCTGAAGGACAGCATCGGCGAAATGGTCTACGGCATGGACGTAGACGCCCAGATCCGCCGGTCCAAAACTATTCCCTTCGCTGCGGAAGGCTCCCAGGATGTGGTCCACCGCGTGCCCCGCCAACTCCACGGTCTCGACCTCGCTGAGATGAAGCTGATGAAGGGCGACACCGCCGCAGCCGCGGAACTCGCCCAGCAGGCTCTCTCCCAGCACACCACCGACCCTGCCCGGGCCAACTTCATCCTTGCCCGGTGCGCCATCATGAACCGCAACACCCAGGCCGCCGTCGATGGATTTGAAGACACCATCAAGGAGTCCAAGGATCCACGACTGCTCGCCTGGTCCCACATTTATCTGGGCCGAATCTACGACATAAACGACCGCCGCGACGAGGCCGTGGAAGAATACAAAGCCGCTCTCACCGTCCGCGACAGCCAGGCGGACACACGCCAGGCTGCGGAAAAAGGCCTCAAGGAGCCATGGGCCGTTCCCCATGCCGCCGCTCCCGCCACCAGCGACCCGCCGCCGGCCGCCAAGCCCTAGCGGCTGCTTCGCAGAGGCCCTGGTCGCTGATTCCAGTGATGTTGCTGATCCCTCTCTGAAAACGCAGGTACTGCACAACTTTTGCAGCACACTCCGAGTTCGGATTGCTCTAGAGTAATCACAGGGACACGCAATGGAGGGTTTGAACGAAATTGAAGCTCTACTGGGACACGTTTTCAGCAAGAAATCCCTGCTGACCCGTGCTCTTACCCATAGTTCTCTCGCCTATGAGAACAATGTGGAGCACAGCGACGCCGACACTGCCAAAGCGAAAAAATCTGCCAAGGTAAAGTCGGAAGTCGCTGATAATGAGCGGCTTGAATTCCTCGGCGACGCTGTAGTGGGCCTGCTGGTGGCCACCTCCCTTTACTCCCGATTCCCTGAGCTGAACGAGGGAGAACTCACTCGCCTCCGGGCTAACCTCGTCAGCCGCAAGCACTTGGGACAGGTTGGCGCGGAAATCGATCTGGGCAAATACATCCGTCTCGGCAGGGGTGAGGAGAAAAGCGGCGGCCGTAAAAAAGCTGCACTTTTGGCGAATTGCATGGAAGCCGTAATTGGTGGACTCTATTTGGACGGGGGTCTTGATGTCGCCGGGGCATTCGTCGATCGAACAGTAATTGCGCCTTTTGCCGCTGAACTTCGTCAAAAACTAAGGAATGATGGAATAATCGGCGATCACAAATCCGCACTGCAGGAGTGGCTGCAGGCGCAGAAGAGTGGGACACCCGAGTACGTCGTAAAGGGTGAAAGCGGCCCCGATCATCGCAAGCGATTCCTGGTCGAAGTTCGCCTTGCCGATCAGCCGGTGAAAGCAAAAGCGCTGGCACGGGGAATCGGATCGACGAAGAAGAAGGCGGAACAGGAGGCTGCGCGGCGCGCCTTTGAAAAGCTGCGCCAGTTGCCGCCGCCCCCGCAGGCCGATTTGGAGAATTTGTGAACGAACCTACTATCCAGGAAGTCCCGGCAAAGTTGCCGCCCTCCCCGGCTCCGGTCATCGCCGCTGCACCTGCGCGTACTCACACGCATCACGCCCACGTCATCTTCCCTGGCCCGCTTGAGACAGCAACGTCGCTGATGAGCCTTATCGTCATCGCGTTGTTTGTTCTCACCTTTATCATGCAGCCGTTTCGCATCCCGTCCGAATCCATGGAGCGCACCCTGCTCGTGGGCGACTTCCTGCTGGTGAACAAAACCATCTACGGGCCCGACCAGCACTGGTCCTGGACCCTGCCGTACCAGAAAGTCAACCGCGGAGACATCGTCGTCTTCCACTTTCCTCTCGAACCCTCCGATCACGTGGTCAAACGCGTGGCCGGCCTGCCCGGCGACAGGCTGCACCTCGACCACGGCCAGCTCTACGTCAACGGTTCCCCGGTTGAAGAGCCCTATGCGGTCTTTGAAGACGTCCGCCGCGATGCCTTTCGTGATCAATTTCCTGCGCCCCTCTACACCGATCCAGGCATCGATACGCACTGGTGGATGCAGATGCGCAAAGATGTCCGCGATGGTGAGTTGATCGTGCCCGAGGGAAGTTATTTCGTGCTCGGAGATAATCGCGACCACAGCCGCGACAGCCGCTACTGGGGCTTTGTACCGGTGCAGAATATCGTCGGCAGGCCGTTCGTCATCTACTTCTCCCTCCGCCGCCCATCGACAACAGAACCCCTGCAGGATGATAAACTCGGACACGATAAAGTTCCGGCAAACAACGCTGTCAGTTTTGCCCGCTGGGATCGTATGTTCCGAGTAGTGCGCTAAAAGTTGTGCGCTGAAACAATTACGCTCCGGCTGACCTTTTCTGGCGGGATTGTCTGACTTGATCTCGCCGTGGACCATTGAGTCCACCGAACCCCCACATACGCCGCAGGAGACGATGGACGAGACATTGGAAGAGCAGAAGATTCCGGCGACAAAGGCCAGCGAAGAAACTCCACTCGAGGCTCTTGCCTCCATCTGCGGCGTACTCGTCATCGGCCTCTTCGTGCTGACCTTCATCTTCCAGAACTTCGAGATCCCCTCTTCGTCCATGGAGAAGACCCTGCTCATCGGCGATCACGTCCTCGTCGATCGCATCGCTCTCGCACCGCCGTCCAACTGGATGCCCTCGTTCACTACCGCAATGTCCAGCGCGGCGACATCATCGTCTTCTTCAAGCCTGGCGAGCCCGATCTCTACCTCGTCAAGCGCGTCGTCGGCATCCCCGGCGACCGCATTCACCTGCGCAACGGCATCGTCTTCCTCAACGGCGCAGGAACAAAATGAGCCGCAGGCCGGCAAGCCCGACCGACAGCCGAGTACTATCCCTATCGCGACGACTTTCCCGCGATCCTCCGCTCGGAGGGCAGCGACGTCACCGCCAGCTGGAGCCGTCGGAACTCCCCAGCGAACATTCAGGGAGAAGACCTCGTCGTGCCCGCCGGGACAGATACTTCGCCATGGGCGACAATCGCACCGTCAGCCTCGACAGCCGTTACTGGGGCTTCGTGCCCCGCGAAAACATCGTCGGCCGGCCCCTCTTCGTCTACTGGTCCTTCAACACCCCCGCGGACCAGATCAACAAGCAAAGCGCCGGCGAGAGAATCGGCTTCATCGGCCACATGATTCTCCATTTCTTTGATGAGACGCGATGGAACCGCACTTTCCACGTCGTGCGCTAGAGAAGAAGCAGGGTTACTGTAAGGTGAGCCACGGATCTCTACAGGCATTTTCATTAAGAAAATGCCTACATCGTTGACGCTGGATACATCACACTATCCCTGCTTCTGCCTAGGAAGGGACTCGCTTGGCCACGGATACTGAAGACGGGGAACGCCCCTCCGGTCCAACCTGGACACACTGGCTCTTTCTCTTAGCGATTCTGCTCATGGTGGCTTCCGTCGTCCTTCCCCCTCTGGTAAATATCAGCCGCTACAAGCGGCGCATCGCCACCAGCATCAGCTCCAGCATCGGGCGGCCCGTTCACATGTCCACGGTTCGCCTTCATCTCCTGCCCCGTCCCGGTTTTGAAATCTCCGATTTTGAGGTGGAGGAGGACCCCGCCTTCGGCGACGAACCCATGCTCCGTTCGGCCAGCGTCGTGGCCTCCATCCGTCTCTCTTCCTTGTGGCGCGGACGCCTGGAAATGGGAAGCATCAGTTTCGACGAGCCCAGCCTCAACCTGGTGCGCGACGCCCACGGACGTTGGAACTTCGGCAGCGTCCTCATCAAGGCTTCGCAAAGTGACATTGCTCCCACCCCGCAGGTCCGGCCCGGCAGCGCGTTGCGCTTCCCCTACATCGAGGCCTCGAACGCGCGCATCAATTTCAAGCAGGGATACGAGAAAAAGTCGCTCTCTTTTCTTAATTCTGACGTATCCGTCTGGGTCGACAAGCCGGACGAGTGGCGGCTGCGGTTCGAAGCACAGCCCGTAAGAACCGACCTCAGCCTGGCGCTTGCCGACACCGGCATCGTTCGCATCGATGGAACGTTCCGTCGTGCCGCGCAACTCGACCAGGTGCCACTCACGCTGCATACCGAGTGGACAAAGGCTCCCCTGGGCCAGTTGACCCGCCTTCTCGCCGGTCGCGACATGGGCTGGCGCGGAGACCTGAATGTAAGCGCCGACCTTACCGGAACACCGGCGAACGTTCAGTTCAAGACCAGAGTCCGCGCCAACGATGTTCATCGCCTGGAGTTCGTATTGCTCGACCAGATGGACCTCGACGCCACCTGCCAGGGTAACTATCTGCGAGCCGGCGGCTCTCTCCAGAATCTCGCCTGCACATCGCCCATCGGCAGGGGCAGGCTCATGCTGGCCGGCGCCATCCGCTCTCTCCCCTCCGATCCCAAAGCGGATGTAGCCGTGCACATGGAGCAAGTGCCCGTTTCCGCCCTGCTCGAAATGGTACGCTCGGTGAGAAATGAATTTGCGCCGAACCTGGTAGCTCGCGGCAGCATGGACGGAGATTTTCGCTACGGACCGCAAGAGGGATTCTCCGGCGCCATCCTCGATGGCGCCGCCACCATTCACTCCATCGAACTCTCTTCGCCCTACCTCGAAACTCCGATTACGGTCCCGCAACTCCGGTTGGTCACCACCACCGGCAATGGCCCTCCGGATCAGCCCGAAGCAGGCGGCAAATTAGCCACGACCGCGCCGAATGATCCGGCTGTATTACTGCAGCCGTTTTCCCTTTCCAGTTCGGAGACGGTTCCGCTTCTTGTCGACGGCAACTTCACCTCCGACCACTTCGGCATTCATTTCGCCGGATCGGTGTCGGTAAAGAAACTCGCAGCAATCGGCAGAAGTTTCGGGTTCCTTACTTCCGCCTTGGCGCCCTTCGCTCCCGTCGGCACCGCGGACATCAACCTCACCGTTAGGGGCCCTTGGCTGGTGCCGGTGACGGATGCAGTGCAGCCGCCAACCGCCACCGCCGACGGCACCATCGATTTCAAGGATGCGCGCATCGCCGCCGCGTTTCTGGCCACGCCCGCCGATCTCCCCGAAGCCACCGGCAACTTCAAGGGCAACCAGGTCACATGGGAAATTCAGGACTTCAACTTCGCCGGCATGCGCGGCAACGGCTTCCTCACCAATCCGTTGCCATGCACCGAAAGCAAAGGCTGCGCACTGAACTTTGACTTCCATTTTGCTTCCGTCGACATGGCGGAACTTGAGACCGCACTTCTCGGCGGAACCGGGCACGGCAGCGCTATCAAGGATCTCCTCGCAGGACTTAACAGCAAGCCACGTCCATGGCCGACCTTGAACGGAACCCTGTCCGCTGCCACGCTGAAGCTCGGCGAGCTTTCCGTCCGCAACGCCCGCGCCTCCCTCGCCATCGCAGGAACGCAAACGCAGATTGAATCGTTGGACGGCGAATCTCTCGGCGGCACCGTGCACTTGAGCGGATCCATCGACACGACTGAAAACCAGCCGCATTACGCGCTGAACGTTGATCTAAGCAGGGCCAACGCAGCCGACATCGCCAACTTGTTCCATGAGAAGTGGGGCAGCGGCACCATGAACGCTACCGCTCACCTCGACCTCAGCGGTTACACCGGAGAAAAGTTAAGCGACTCCGCAAAAGGCGATTTTCACTGGGACTGGTTCCGCGGATCGCTCCCCTCGGCACCCGAAGACGCTCTCGCGCACTTCGATCGCTGGCAGGCGGAGGGCGCTATTTCCGATCAGCAATTCACCATCGATCACGGCGCCATCTTCCACGGCGGAGAATTCGTGCCCGTCACAGGCACAATTGCCTTCAACCGCGATCTCAATCTCAACATCGGCAAGGGAGATTCCGCCGTTCTCGTAACCGGAACGGCACGCAAGCCCCTCATCGCCAGCGCAGGTCCCGCCAAAACATCCGCCAGGGCGGACAGAAAATCCAGCAGCCCCACCAGCCCCTAGTCCCAGCGCTTATTCCCATCGCAATTTTTATTCTGACCAGCGCTAGTTGCTTGCGCCGATATGCGTAATCAGCCGCGAGTGAATGCTGTCTCCTACCTCCGGCACGCCGCCATCATTCACAATCACTTCCACCGGCTCGCCCTCAATCACAAAGCGATGCGTCGCCCGCGACCGCGCAGGGACCACCAGCCGTTGGGTGATCTTCGTCCCCTGCGAACGAACCGTCACCGGCACATCGCATGCCGCGTACCCATCGTTCGCCACTTCCACGGCCACAAGGTACGATCCCGCAACCGAACTCTTGCTTGGAAACACTCCGGCAATCGAGAGATCCGGCAACCCCTTGTCGTTGTAAACCCAGTCATTGAAAAACCACGCCAGGTCCTTCGTGTGGCTCGTCTGCTCAATCATCCGCTCAAAATATTCCGGCGTAACGTCATCCGTGGGATTGTATGCGCGCAACGCCGCTGAGAGAGTTCCATCGCCCACCATGTCACGCAGCATCCACAACACGTACGCAGCCTTGGTCCGGTAATACACGGCGTCCGTTGCATCCAACAGGCTCTGGCCGGCCTCTCCTCCAGGACTGCCCGGCTCTGCGATGGCGAGTGCGCTGCGCCCGCTATCCATCGCTCGTATCGCCGACCCGCGCCCGCTCGTTTTTTCAATCCACAGATTGCCCATGAAGTGCGCAACGCCCTCGTTCAGCCACTCTCTCGGCGACCGGAAGTACGAGTGCGATAGCGCATGGCTCAGCGGATTCGTAATTTGCTCCGGCTTCGCCTCAGCAATCGGCAGAAACAAGGCAGCCCCGGTCTCGTAAGGAGCATCGTTGCTCTCCGGCAAATCGAGAATCAGCAGCGGCGTTTTCGGACCCGACCCCAGCCAGTCCCTCATCAGCGGCTGCACCATCGTCGCCGCCGTCAGATAGGCCTGCACGTTTCCCTCATTCGCCGTGCGCGTATATAGCGTCAGCCCGGCAGCATCGTGCTGAAACCTCGAAGCGATGAAGAGACTCGGCGTAGCGAATCCCAGCGTCGTCGCCGGAAGACTGCACGTCACAACCTGCGGCACATTGGGGGAAGGAGCCTCGCCCGCCGGCGGTCCCGTCAACGTCACGCTACGCCCATTCAGAATCGCAACGTTCGGCGCGACTCCAAAGAAGTCCTGCGTCACTTTCATGCTGATGCGCGCAGCCGATTGCCGCTGCTTCTGATGCCCGATCTCCACGAACAGACGCGCCCCGTCGCCCAGCAATACCGGCACCGACGCTATCGGATACCAGGCCACATTCCCGAATCCCCGCAGCCCCACAAAGTCCGGCGAAATGCGATCCCAGTCCGAACGCTTCGCAAGATCGCTCGGCGTGCCAATCGCTTCCAGCCGTTGCCCGGACAAAGGAATCCGTCCGCTGTAAACAACGTCCATCGCAATTTCCTTGCCGGGAGCCAGCGCTTGCGGCAACACCACCACCGCCTCGTGCAGCATGCCCGTATGATCCGCATCGCTGGCCACGTTCTGACGCCCCAGCGTTGCCTCCGCGCCGCCCACGCGAATGTATTGCCAGGTCAGCGTGGAGGAAATCTGCAACGGAATATGCACCAGCGGCTGCGTCCCCGCATTCCGCACCTTCACCAGCGCTCGTACCGCCAGTGATTCGGTCTGCGGCATCAGCCGCACATCCAGATCGTATCCCGTGAAAACTACGGCTGCGCGTTCCGCGTCCGTCGCCTTCGGCCCGGAGTTCTCCTGCGAATTCGCGCTCGCCGCATCTGCCTTTTTAGGCGTTGCAGTTTTGGAGCGGGACTGAGGAGCAGGGCGCGGAGCAGGGTTGTTCACCTGGGCTTGAACAGATGCCGTGCACAGCAGAAACGCCGTGACCAGGCCAAAAAACTTCATGAACCCAGCCCCTTCTGCTTCTTGCGTACCGGCTCTTCTGACTTCGCAACCGCGGGACGCAGCGCCGCTCTTCTTTGACGCGCCGCTTCGTACAACACCACTGCACCCGCAGCAGACACGTTCAGAGACGACACCGCACCTGCCATCGGAATCCGCATCAGGTGGTCGCAGGTGCGCCGCACCAGGTCGTGCAGGCCGTGCCCTTCATTGCCCAGCACCAGCACGAATTCGCGCGTGTAGTCGAACTCGTCGTAGTCCATCGTGCCGCGCTCGTCCAGTCCCAGGCACCAGATATTCTGCTTCTTGATTTCTTCCAGCGATCGCACCAGGTTCACCACGCGAGCCATGCGAACATGCTCCGCCGCTCCCGCCGACGCCTTGATGGCCACCGGGCTCAGCGGCGCAGATCGCCGCTCCGTCATCACGATGCCGGTTACACCCGCGCCGTCCGCCGTGCGCAAAAGTGCGCCAAGATTTTGCGGGTCTTCCACTCCATCCAGTGCGAGCATGAACCGCTTGCCGTCCGCCGGTTCAAGCAGGTCTTCGAGATCGAGCAGCGTCTTGGCGCGAACTACGGCCACCACGCCTTGATGCGCCGCGGTCTTCGCCATGTGGGTCAGATGTTCGCGCGGCTCAACGCGCAGGCTCACGCCGATCTCGCGACAAATGTCGACAATCTTCTGCAGGCGCAGATCCTGTCTCTCGCGAGCCACGCATACATGATCGAAACGGCGTTTTCCAGCCTTGAGTGCCTCTTCAACGGGGTGCAGGCCGTACAGAATTTCCATTCTTTCCAGTCTATTCCAAGTGCCCGGCGTGATCACAGGCAAGCTCCCGCGCCGCGCAATGCCGCTCAGCCCACGGGAACAATCGCCGGGTCGCGAGGCTTCTCCTTGGGAACGTCCTTCCAATGCATCGCGGCAGGAGTCTCGGCAAGATGAAGCAACTTGTGCGGCGCCCTGAAACTGACAAGGCCATTCTTCTGATCAAATGTGAGGGCAAAATATTTAAGCGGACACGAACCGAAATTTGCCAGCGGAAATGCGGAGTTGATCTCCACAAATGGGCGCTCAAACGTATAGTTCCCCAGGTGCAGATCGGACGCCAGCTTTCCCCCGCGAATCTGGAAGGTGGTCGACAGCGATTCACCGCTCCCGAGCACCACGGGATCGGAAGCAAACTTCAGTCGCGACACCAGCGAATCCGGCACGCTGAATCCACTTCCCCCCGAATCAATTTGCGCTTCCACGCGATTCGCACCAATGCGCAGCGGAACAATCGGCACTCCATACGGCATTCGAAACGGCAGCACAGCCTGCTCGCCATCCGGCTTCAACTCGCCAGTGTGCAGCGTCATGCGCTGTCGCGGATAGTCCACTGTAAGCAGGTATTCGCGAAACAGCAGAAACCCCAGTAGTCCCTGGCAGTACCCATCCGCATCGCTCATCGCATGCCGCAGGGCAGCCACTCCCTTGAATTCCACTCCTGCAACCCGAAGCGACTGGATCAGAAAAATGGGAACCGTCTGTCCGCCCTGCCCGCTCGGGTCGCTCAGTCTCACCTGCCCCGCAACCGGCAGTTCCAACTGAGCCGCCAACTCCGAAGTAATCACCGCCTCGGCTCCGGTGCCGGTGTCCAGCATGAATCGGAACGGACCTTTCCCGTTAATCATCACCATCACGAAGGGCTTGTCGTGTCTCAGATCGAGTGGCGCAAGGTGCGCCGTTTGCGCGCGCAGAAATCCCCCAGCAGAAAAGATCAACAAGACAACGGCACAGCGACGACGAACAGAGGTCAGCATATCAACGCCTCTAGGCACTCTTGCCTCGCACAGGCTTCTCCGCACCAGCAGAGTATTCCTGCATCAATTCACCGCGAAATCACAACAACGGCGGGTGCCCCATCCTTGCGAAGCAAGAGTGGGAATCAGGGAGACATCCCACGAAGTACGGCAGCAGCGCCACGCACTCTCCATGCGACCCGCAATCCTCACCCCGCAACTCAAGTTACGCAAGCAGCAAAATCAAAGTTCAGCTTTTCCATCCGGGCGCGCCCGCTTTACGTGAGCAGCATCACTTCCGCGTGCCGCCCTTTTGACTCCATCTATTCAGACGAATTCGCGAAGGCTTGGTTAGTTTTCGAAGCCCTGTCATCTCAGTTGGGCATGAACTTGTCGTTCCCTCTGTGCGCGAGGAAGTTGTTTGCGGTCTCGTTCCAGGCTTTCCGGCCAGGTCTCACGGAAGACGTTCAAAGCCAATCATTACAGAGCCAGACACCTGCAGAGCTTCGACTCCGGAATCAAGGTTTCCGAGGACGATGATGCCGGGATCGGGAATAGTCTGCCCGTCATGCCGGTAGAAGATGGCTACATCGGGGCCGGGAGACCAATAGACCAACTGACCAACTTCGTAGCAGTGCGTTCGCTTGCCGCCCTTCGCAAGAGCCCTCGGCAGGCGCCCGAATTTTTCCCGCCGGAACAGATCGTTCATCGTCAGTGTAAGCGGCAGCAGCGAAGCGAAATCGCGCGCAGCTTCGTTATCCAGCAACCGCGCCGCAAGTACCTGATCTCCGATTTTCAAGTGTATCTGCATAGGTTCTTCTCAACGGACGGCGCAGCCGAAGCGGAGGGACCTGCGTTTTTCCCATCATTCGCAGGCGCGGGGTGCCCCATCCTTGCGAAGCAAGGGTGGGTTCAAGAGAAGCCTCATCACCCACAAATTCGGGCGCCCCATGTTTCGCTTTTGAGACACGGCACGCAGCCAGGACAAGGAACTCCGCGGCCACCCATCACTTTACTACTTCTTCACTCCGCCTTGAGCAAGCCAATCCTCGTACCGAAGTTCGCCGAGCATCGCGTCATCCTCGGGAACAAGTGTCCGTTCACTTAAGCGTGCGCCGGAGTAAGGCGCGTTCGGATCGACGACTACCTCGCGCGAATCACCAAGAAAATCCAGGCAGAGACGAATGAGTTCGTCGAGTCGATACTTTTTAGGACCGGCTACCTCGACGGTGTCGTTCACCGGCGCCCCGATCGCAACTTTGAACACAGCTTTGGCTACATCGGCGGAGGCAATCGGCTGGATCAAAACTGGCGCGAGAGGGATCCGGTTTCCCTGCGCCGAGAAGTCGGCGATGCTCTTCACGAACTCGAAGAACTGCGTCGCCTGGACGATCGAGTAAGGCAAGCTCGATCCCTTGATGAGATCCTCTTGAACAATCTTCGCCCGGAAGTATCCGCTTTCCGAGAGACGCTGCGTTCCCACCACCGACAGCGCCACGAAATGTCCTACGTTGGCTTCCGCCGCATACTTCAGCAGGTTTGTGGTGGAAGTCCTGAAGAATTCCAACACAGCCTGATCTTCGAAGGAGGGTGAGTTCGACACATCGACGACTACCTTCGCGCCCTTCAGAGCCGCCGCAAGTCCCTCGCCGGTAAGAATGTTGACGCCTGTTTTTGGGGATCCCGTTACTGTCTCATGACCACTCGCCTTTAGTATCGGCACCAGTTGCGATCCGACAAGACCTGTTCCACCAATCACTACGATTTTCATGACTCTCCTTTCGCAATCCACTCAAAGCAAGTCCGAGCGTGTCTCGGGAGGCCCCATCCTTGCAAAGCAAAGGTGGGATCCGCAAGGCGTCGATAGCAACGAAAAACGGGTGCACCCTGTCTCGCGTTTGAGACAGGGGATTTAGCCGGGTGCCGGGTGCCCCATCCTTGTGAAGCAAGGGTGGGACTCAGGAAGTATTGTTAGCCGGGTGCCCCATCCTTGCGAAGCAAGGGTGGGACTCACCAAAGCCTCGTCAGCCCCAATTCGGGTGCCCCAACATCTCGCTTCTGAGACATGGGATTCAGCTATCCTTAGATCAGGACACAATCTTCAAACTCGTGTTACAAAGTTCTTCGGCCCATCCATGTATTTACCGACAACCACAAGCACCCAGAGAATCGCGTACAAATCCGCGATACCGATAGGGATCATAACGAGCGCTGGTATCCATTTGGCAGTCCAGGGAATGAACAGGATCAATGGGACATGAATCGCCGAGAGGGAGGCCATGGTGATCCAGAACCACACTTCGCCTTTTAGCTTCCACCTCATTGCAATCGTTACGCCAATGATCGAAACCGAGAACATGATGGGACGCGCAAGTGCAAACTTGCCAAAATGGTGGAGCAGCAAAGCCAATAGGAAGGTGCCGCCCATGACACAAAGACCTCCCCACCATGGCAAACGCATTTGCCTGTCTTCTGCGGTTATCACTTTGCCTAGTTTCACTTTCCGATCTCTCTTCCGATCCCGCCGGATGCACTGTCGCATGTGGTCATCTGTCCATCCTTACGCCCTTAGTTCGCCGGTGCGGCCAGCACCAAATGCAGAATCGTAGACTGCGCCGGAGTCAGCGAAACACTGAACGAACCCTTTACCTCGCTCGACGTGCCCTTCCACAAATCCGTTGCGTTGAAATCCTGCGACGCACTCAACCCCAATCGCGAAAGATCAATCTTCATCTCCGACGATTCCGTCGGGCTGAAATTAAACACCGCCACATACATGCTTCCGTCGGGCTCGCTCAGCGTGAAGATCTTTGACGAGTGCTCCCCGCTGTCTCCCTCCACCGGACGAAACGCTCGACCCGATCGCGCCACATCCAGCACCGCCTTGTTGGTCAGCAACTCTTTCGCGCGCGCCTGCGCCCGCGCATCCATCAGGTCGTCGCTATCCAGCAGCAGCGTGCCGGTAATTACCGACGCATTCACGCGGCTGCGCGCCTCTTCCAGCGTCTGCACGCTGCCCTTGGGAGACGCTCCATGGTAAGGATCGGTATCCAGCGAGATCACCGTGTGGTCGGGATCGTTGAAGCGATAGAGCGTCTGGTTCGTCCACCATCCGAAGGTCGAAGCATTCAGCAAATAGTCACTGTCTTCAATGCGGCCAAACGCGTCGCATGACACGCGACGGCTATGTCCATAGGCAGGAAACAGCGGCGCGATCGAGAGGCTGAGAAAAAATGGCCTGCCAATTTTCTTTGGATCCACGTCGTCTTCAATCCTCTGCATCCCGTAGGCATACGCGGCCACGCCCGTCGTGATTGCAGGATCGTAGTGGTGCCCTTCCATCGACCCACAATTCAGAAAGTCCAGCTTCACCGAGTCATATCCCCACTCCACAAAGCGCGCAAAATGGTAGTCAATGCGAGCAATCGTGCCGGGATGCGTCGGGTCCAGAGGACGCGCACCATCAATCTTCGGAAGCGGATTCCCCTTCGCATCCCGCAACAGAAGATCGCCATACGTGTACTTGCCGTTCGTTCCTTCCACCGGCTTGGCGAAATCATCCTGCCAGTAGGAAAACGGCGTGAAGTAAATCCCCGCCTTCTGGCCCTGGTCGTGGACATGCTTGGCGGCCGCAATCATCTGCTCCACCGTCAGATCGTTCCAGCCCGCGTCGAAGTTCACGTATGTCGTCTTATCGTTGATAAAGCCGCGAGGCATGAGTTCCGTGTGAAGAAAATCCGCCGCCGCCTGGTAGCGCTCCGGCGTAATTTTCTGCAAATAGGCTGCCCAGCTGTTCCAGCCAAACGGCACGCCGCTCGGCCACGCCAACGGTGGATGGATCCTCGCATTCACCTTCCCGTATGTCTCCAGGCCATCGCGCCAGTCGGAAAAATATCCCACCATCGCCAGCGGCGAGCGCAGCGTCGTTCCCGTCACCACGCCGTGCGGATCCACATCGTGCGTCCAATGCCCCGTCGCTCCGCCGTACACCTCTAGCGTTCCCACTTTCCCCGTCTCCAGCCCACGAGCCAGCACTCCCGTCCTCCACAAATCATGCGTCACCGACCCGAGGACCATACCCTTGCGGCTCGCGTTATCGAACACCGCCGTCACTTCGTAGCTGTCAGGATCCTTCGACGGATCGATCTTCTCGTTGTAATGGACCCACATATCGTTATCGTTCGGAACAAACAGCACCGTCGGCCGAGTCTGTACCGCCAGCCGCGCCGAACCACCTGCAGCCAGCACCACCGGCGACATCTTCCTTGAACTCAGCGCCGACCCGCCCACAGCCTCAATCTGCATCAACACATAAGGCTGTCCCGCGGGCAGATAAATATGCTGCACCAGGTCCGGCGCGCCACTCTTGCCAAAGTGCCGGATAACCATTTCCTGCATCTCCGCCAGCCCCGCAGGCGACGCCTTCCCCCTCGTCACCTTGTGCTTTGGCATATCCGTCGTCACCAGCCGTGTCCCATCCACAAGTTCGACCGACCCGGCTATCGGACCCACCTCCGTCCCGTCCTGCCACCGTAACGTGCACGTTCCCGAAGGTTTACCGCACGTGATCTTCACCAGAGAGTTGGTATCCGGCGCCGTTTTTTCCGCGCATAGCAGGCTTCGGCCGCCCAGTCCGAACACAAGCAGGAGAGAAAGATAAGTCCGTATCGTCGTCGTCATATTGCCACCAAGCCTACCGTTGGCGCCTCTAGCCGTCCATCCGAGCGGAGAAATCGCAGAAATCTCAACCTGTCCAAACGCCCAAAACTCCTGATTCCGCTGTGGCTTACGAACAAGCCACCCAGGCTGCCCTCAATCTTCTCTTGCCCCCGGCGATTCGGGGCATCATACTGATTAAGAACATCTTCCGCTCGACTGGCCGCATACCACCCAAAGGACCACCTTGGCAGTTACGGGAAAAATTCGAAATCTGTTTACCCGACGCGACTTTCCCTCTGCGCCAAGCGTCTCCTCTAGTGTCATGACCGCTAATTCGCTGACAATCGAGCAGTCCCGCCGTGAAAATGCAAGAGTTGCGCAGGGCCTGCGTCGGCAGGATCCGGGAGTACTGGACGGCCTCATCGTCCAGTACCAGCACCGGCTCCTCCGCTATCTGCTGTATCTCACAGGAAATCGTGAACTCGCCGAAGACCTCTTTCAGGAAACATGGATGCGCGTGCTCGTCCGCGGCGCCCAGTTCAAAGGCGAAGCCCGCTTCGATACCTGGCTCTACACCATCGCCCGCAATCTCGTGATCGATGTGCGCCGCAAGCGCACCATGCTCTCCCTCGAAGCCCTCTGCGACAACAGCGAAGACGATCGCCCCCTCGACATCCCCAGCGCAGATCCAACGCCCTTTGATAATTACCGCCGCTCCCAGGATGGACAGCGCGTTGCCCAGGCCCTGCTCTCGCTCGATACGCTCCATCGCGAGGTCATCGTCCTCCGCTTCCACGAAGAGCTCTCTCTCGACGAAATTTCCAAGGTCACAGGATCGCCCCTCTCCACCGTCAAGTCGCGCCTCTATCGCGGACTCGCCGCCCTCAAGCCACACATCGAAGCGGCCCAGCAAGGGGAGATGGCAGAATGAGCATCGCAAGTGCCGGAACACCTTCTGCGCAAGTCCGCCTGCTCCATTCCCGATCCTTTGTTGATCGAGTCGCTCGCCGGACGAAATGCCGACGATGAGCGCCGCGCCGCACAGACCGCACGCCGCCGCGTTGCCGGAAAGCTGGTCACCGAGCACGAACAGAAGTGCGAGAGACGCCGCAAGCGCGCCATCGCCCTCATGGTCTCTGCCGGTGTCCTCATCCTGCTCTCGCCCGCTATCTGGAACAGCGTGGAAGACCTCATCGAAGACGGCCACTTCGGCGACCTCGGCTCACAGTTCAAGCTGCTCTTCCTGCTCCTCTTCCCCGCATTGCTCGCCGCCCTCATCGCCGGCTGGAGAAGCGGTCAGGACGCACCTCAAGGAAAGCGAAATACGTAGGCCTGGAAACAGGCCTTAGCAGTCGGCTCACTACCCATGAACAGCAAACTCCCATTCCGCGAACCGGAAACCTTCACCATCAGCGACGAGATGAAGATGATTCCCCGCTGGTCTATCGCCCTCGCCGCCATCGCCTTCGTCGGCGTGCAGTACCTCTTCTGGTTTGTCATTCCCGCTGCATCAGCACCATCCCACCAGCGCGCCCCTCGGCATGCGCGTCTACTTCTCCATCTCGTGGAGCGCGCTAGCCTCCCTCTACATGCTCATGATCGGCTATGTCTCAAAAGATGCGCCCCGCCGCGCCATGAGCCGCCGCTTCTGGATCCTCATCTGCTTCGTCATGCCCGGCGGCATCGGAGCCGTCCTCTACTTCATGCTCCGCCAGCCCATCGTCTCCCGCTGCCCCGGATGCGGCACCGACGTTCAAAGCGAATATCACTTCTGCCCGCAATGCGCTTACCAGGTCTCAGCCGCCTGCGGAAATTGCCATCACAGCGTCAACCCCACTGACCTCTTCTGCGTCCGCTGCGGACACGACCTCGCCGACGACAACACTCCTGAACGCCTCCGCTCCTTCCACAGCAAAACCGTTGGAACGCGTTCCCAATCCACATCGCCCTGATGTACATCCTTCGGTGCGTCCTGCGCTTGCTCTATACTCACTGACTTCGGCAAGATGCCCATCACCGCCCTCATCATCGACAATGAACAACTCGCGCGCGAAGAGCTAAGTATCTGCTCGACTCCACCGGAGAAGTGCGAGATTCTCGCCGAGGGCAGCAACGGCTTTGAAGCCGTCGACCTCATCCAGACGCATCACCCCGACCTCGTCTTCCTCGACGTGCAGATGCCCGGCCTCGACGGCTTCGCCGTCATCAAGAAGCTGCTCGACAGAAAAATCTCCCAGCCGCCATGCCGCAGATCATCTTCGCCACTGCATTCGACAAGTACGCCGTGCGCGCCTTCGACGTGAATGCGATCGATTACCTGCTCAAGCCCTTCGATCGCGACCGCGTACTCCAGGCGCTCGACCGCGCCCGCCAACGCGTCGAGAAGCAGCACCTCGCGAAGAAGCAGCCCTCGAACATCCCAGCCCAACCCGGCCGTCACCTCCGAGCCCGCCTCGACGCCCTGCTCCGCCTGCTCGAACAGCAACAGCATCGCCCCTGCGCAAACCGCAGAACGGCAAAATCGTCCTGCAGGCGCAGAACCGCCTCCTGCTCATCGATCAGAGCCGACATCTGCTTCGCATCCATTGACGAGGGAGTCATCTCCGTCGCCACACCCGCCCTCGAAGGCCAGTCCAAGTGCCGCACCCTCGAAGAACTGCTCGAGCTGCTCGACCCCGCCATCTTCTGGCGCGCCCACCGCTCCTACGTCGTCAATATCAACCACATCAAGGAAGTCGTGCCCTGGTTCAAGTCCAGCTACCAGCTCCGCATGGACGACCGAGAAAACAGACCGAAATCCCCGTCAGCCGCACCCAGACCCGCCGCCTCCGCGAACTCTTCAAGCTCTAGGCGGGTCGCCCCGGCTCTCGATCCTGAACAAACGCCTGCCGCTCTATCCTCCACGCCCTTTGCCCCAACAAACGTGATGACCGACACCGAGACTTGTCCTCCTTCCTGCGAAGCTAGGCACCACAGCTGCCCAAAGGCAGCCCGCGCTGCCAGATATGGGACCAGAGTTGGTGGCGACTCGATGGAAAGAGGAAAGCTACATGGCGATCCAGGAGCTGGAAAAAACAGAGCAGCTGGCCACACACGAAGGTCTCACCCCCGATCCGACAGTCCACTTCGATCTCGTGGAAGAGCCGAAGTCGACCAAGATTGTGCCGCGCATAATACTGGTTGCGGTAATCATCGGTTTGATCTTTGCAGCACCGAAGCTCTTCGAATTTGGCGGCCGCGTGTTCGCCTTGATCACCGGAAACTAACGACGGCCCGGCAATCGTTCAGAAGTGAATCACCGCGTCATGAACCGTCCGATTCGCAATTGAAGATCGGGCAAGCGACGGGAAGAGTCCTCGTCGACCCATTGTGCCCCCGATAACCGGCAGCGTGGCCCTCATCTCCCTGAACAAAATGCGGATGCCCGTTGTTAGTACACCCGTGCGGCCAGCACCATCTCGCCATCGAGATGTGGTTTTCCAAATGGTGCAACGAAGTCCGCGTTTTTTGCCGTCCTGTTCGCTGCTACCCATCGAGTCTGGGTGACATTGCGAGATTGCTTCCCAATTCTCAAACGCTTGACGTGGATGGGTGGCCATCCAACCCTTCTGTTGGCTTGAGTGGGATAGTTCTGTCCCTCAACACGCCGGCGGAACAAAACCCCAGTAGTTGGTGTATAGGTTTATATCTGTGAGGAGGTACAACATGACTTTGAAACTGGATCCGTATCAGGCTATGGCCGGTGTCGCGGACTCAACAACCTGCCCCGGCGGACAATGCATTCTCAGTTTCCCGACGGTCCCTGCTGGCAAACGACTCGTGATTACGTGCGTATCGGCTCAGCTCGGCCCTGCCAGCGATCAGCTGGTTCTCGAGGGCAATGGCGTGTCGTTCTTCGTTCCGAAGTCGGATCCGAACATCGGATATTTAGCCTCACAGGTGACGCTCTATTTCGATGCCGGGACTACCCCGACGGCGCGAGTCTTTGCCCCCAACTCCGCACAACACACTTCGTTGATCGTCACGCTCGTAGGCTACTTCGTCCCCCACAAATAAGGGCTGGGAGTTAATGGCTGGGAGTGATACCAAAACCGGCGCAAAGCCTGGGTGGCTCACATCTCGCTTTTGAGATGTGGGTCCGTTGCCTTTCAATCCTGAAAAAGTGGGTGCCCTATCCTTGCGCAGCAAGGGTGGGATTCGCAAATGCGCGCATCCCATTCGACCCTGCTTTGCTTGAGTTGGATTCATGTCCCCACCCCGAAGCAGAAATTGTCCTCTTGAGCGGAGCGAAGTAGGACGGTGGCCCATTCAAGCCTTCTGTTGGCTTGAGGCCCAGATTCAATCCCCGAACAAATGCGGGTGCCCCAAATCTCGCTTCTGAGATGTGGGTTTCTAGATGGTTCAAACATACCCTGCGCTTTTAGCCGTCCATCAATGATGCATTTCTTGCGCCGGGGGAAGCACGTCGCCTAAGGAGTCGGTGGAGATGTCTCCGCCGGAACGTTTATTTATGAATTTCTAACCACTTGGTAAAGTTGCCGTCTGCGCACTTGATACGGACAAAGCTCTTCTCGTTATCGGGTCCGTGATCAATTCGAGCCGTACACTCGACCGCGGTACACTTTATTTCCTGCGCGGGAGATGTTTTCGTCTCATTACCGGCCGCATCCTTCCCAACACTTTCGACGTCACTCGTCGCAGTAGCAGAGAGATTCGCTCCTGAAATAAGAACTCGCTGGCGACTTGCTGGCGGCATCGTGCTGGTGAATAAAGCACTGGTTGCGCAGGTTCCCGCATTCATTGCGCTATTTGCTTGAGCATCAGCGGCTGACTGCCCAACCGCACTGCGAAGAAAGAGCGCGAGAAAGATCACTGACAGATACCACTTTGCAAGGAACGTCATCTGTACTTCGCCTCCATCAGTTGCGCTGCTTCCAGGTCTTCCATTCGCATCGTTACGTGCTATCCGCCGTTCATCGGCGAAGCAAGCATACTGTATTTTCTGGCAAAATTGAACGAGTTCGGCGGGTGGCCCATTCAAGCCTTCCGTCAGGTGGGCCATTCAAGCCTTCCGTTGGCTTGAGTGGGTAGTGCTATTGAGTGTGGCCTAAATCTCGATCCTGAAACAATGCGGATAGGGCGGGCGGCGTGACCCAGATCTGAAATTTAGTCATAAATGCGGTGCCCCTCGATAAGGACGAAGGCGTTCAAAGAATAGGCGCGCTCTTTTAACAGCTTCGGAATGCGGCAACGCTGTATCACGTTGACACGGTGACGAAACAACATTCAGCAGGCCAGCTCGCACTTCTATCGGAACAGAAAAACAATCGTCATCCGGACCAGGCAGAGAGTGGTCTTTTTGACCGAAGCGATACGCCGCACAAACCAATGTCCGTCTTTGCAAAGAGAGAAAGGCACCCGATTTATGGATGCCTTTCTCATTGCCCCAATGGGTTCACATCGGCGAAACAATTACGAATTTGTGTGTAAGCCAGGAACGGTCTTGCTGGTATTGTGGCGGAAGATATTGACGGCCCCAATCACTTCATCGTCGCTGTTGCGAATGGGAAAAATATTGGCGAGCGCCAAAAGACGCTTCCCACTCGGCTGCTCGCAAATCGCGTCGGCGTTCCGCACAGTGCCGCCGTTCTTGATCACCACAGAGGGCGGCGCAAGTTCGTGTGGCATCACTTCTCCCGAAGGATAGCGAAGAATGTGGGCCCCGCAATACTTCTCTGAGGTCCCAAGGGACGGCGTGCGTCCCCACGCGGCGATTGCAGTCTCGTTGCACTTCACCAGGGTCCCGTCTATTTCCAGAACATATATTCCAACGGGGATACTATCCATCGCCGCCTGATCCGCGAGAATTCCGTGGGTGACTAGGTGCCCGTCGCGAAGCTCTCCTCGAAAATCAATCTTCTCGAAGTCACCATCCAAAATCATTTTGCTGGTTGCCAGGCCCCTATCAAGAACCGCTGTGTCTGCCGCCATTTTGCCTCCTCGCAACTATGTTGCAGACAAACGGTATCGGCTCAACGAAGGCCTTGTCATCGGCCATAGGGATGAGACTCAGATCCCACCTAGACAGGTGGCCCATTCAAGCCCGCCGTTGGCTTGAGTGGGGTAGTTGGCGGATGGCACAGATCTCGAATCTTGAACAAATACGGGTGCCCCATGTCTCGCTTTTGAGACATGGGATACGATGTTCCATTGTTCACAGCAGGCGTCCGCCGGTCATCCCACTTCAAAACGATGCTCAAAGGAGTCACCATGGGCCGCGAAATCATCTTCACATCGAATGCAGCAAAGCCGTCGGCGACATATAGCCAGGCCGTGAAGGCAGCAGGCCTCGTCTTTGTTTCGGGCACCGCACCCACGGACCCCAGGACTGGCGCAATCACCGGAACCACGATTCAAGAGCAGACGCGGCAATGTCTCACGAACATCGCGGCCATTCTTGAAGCCGCGGGATCATCACTGGATAAGATGGTCAGCGCTACCGTCATCCTCGCCGACGAAGATGATTTTGCGGGCATGAACGAAGAGTGGATTCGATGGTTCCCAACCAATCCCCCGGCACGCCAGGGCGCCAAACTTCCCGCCCGCATTCCCGGCCTCAAGATTTCAATCGCCGCCATCGCTGAGGCCTAAGAAAAAATAAACGCCCGCCCACCCATCATCGTCGGGTGGCCCATTCAAGCCCGCCGTTGGCTTGAGTGGCGTAGTTGCAATCGTGAGTGGAAGGGGCAGGCAGATCTCGATCCTGAAACAAACGCGGGTGCCCCACATCTCGCTTTTGAGATGTGGGTTCTTTCCCTTTCAATCCTGACAATGTGGGTGCCCCATCCTTGCGCAGCAAGGGTGGGTTCAGATGCCTCATGACGACAAAATTTGTCATTCCGACCGAAGCGAAGCGCAGTGGAGGAATCCGCGGTTGCTTTTCCGCTAACCGCCTTTTAGCTGACCGGTTCTTAGCTGACCGCCCTTTAGCTAGCCGCTCTTTAGCTGCCCTTAGCTAAACGCCGCGCAAGCCGTAGCTTCATCCGGATGCAGCTTGGTGTACTTGGTAATCCCCACCATCGTGAACACCTTCTGAAAATGGGGAGTCAGGCCAAACGTCTGGATCGTCTGCCCGTGCTTGCTCGCGGCGATCATCATCTGGATCACCAGCGCAATGCCGCTTGAGTTCAAATACTCCACCTTGCTGAAGTCCAGCAGGATCCGCTTCACCGTGTC
The DNA here is from genome assembly GCA_963816335.1 of uncultured Acidobacteriaceae bacterium. Lineage (GTDB taxonomy): Bacteria > Acidobacteriota > Terriglobia > Terriglobales > Acidobacteriaceae > JANXZS01. Next base: position 181,639 of record CAWFKA010000007.1, read on the forward strand.
CGCAGGCAGACCCTGGAATGTGCCCAGCACCGCCGCCTGCGACGTGCTGGTTATGTCCCCAGCGAAACGCAGAACGGTAATCGGATCACCCGTCGAACAGCGGACCTCTTCTACTTTTACCTGCGTGCCTTGTTCCTGCATTTCCTTGGTTCTCCAATTCCGATTCTAATCTGCTTTGTGCAGATGAATGACCAGTCGCGCATAACTGCCCGACGGAGGAGCGCTCACCCATTCGGCCTCGTCCACCAGCGCCTGGATCAGGAACATGCCCATACCCCGGCTGTCCTCTTCTCCATGCATCTTCTTGTCGATGTCCGGTACAGCGACAACGTGCGACGGCGGACCATTCCCCGTATCCAGCACTTTCACTTCCAGCGAATTCGCATCCATCGAAAGCACCACGCCGACGGTCAACCCCTCGTCCAGCTTATTGCCATGTTCAATGGCATTAATGCAGGCTTCGGAGACGGCCGTCTTCAAGTCCTCCACCCGCTCCTCGGTGAACCCCATGAGTTTGGCCACACTGGCCGCCGTATTCATCGCTACCTTTTCGTAGCCAAGACGGGATGGCAGGCGCAACTCGATACTGTTCGCGTTCAACGGCCCTCCTTATTGCTGGCGGATCAGGACCAGCGCAGTCATATCATCCGACTGCGGTTGCCCATCGGAAAATCCATCCAGCGTTTGCCACAATGAAGCCAGTACATCCTCGGCTGTCTCATCCGCACAGTGTTCAAAAGCCGAAAGCAATCGTTCCGGGCCAAACTCCTCTTCACCCTGAAAGACTTCCGTGAGACCGTCGGTATAGAGTAGCAGCCGCGACCCATGCTCTAATACCCATCTTTCAGAGGAGTAGGTAGAGATAGGCAACATGCCCACCGGCGTTCCGCTCGCCTTGATCTCCGCCACCGGCCCTTCGCCAATCTGCAGAAACGCGGGATTGTGCCCGGCATTCACCGCTTCCAGCGTATTCGTTCCCGGGCTCAAACGAAGAAAAATCGCGGTCACATATCGCCGGCGGGACTCAGTACCTTCACTGTAATGAAGTTGGTTCATCTGAGTCGCAATCTCCACCAGGTCCATGTCGGAGTTCGCCATCGCGCGGAAAGCCGAGCGGAAAGACGTGCCCACCAGCGCCGACGCCAGCCCCTTGCCCGCCACATCCGCCATCACCACGATGGTGTCTCCGCTGGGCAGCGGAACAATGTCCACGTAGTCCCCGCCCACCTCGTAGCAGGTATCGGAGCGCGCCGCGACAGAGTAGCCGGGGATCGCTCGCACCTCCTGCGGAAGCAGGCTGCGTTGAATCGCCCGCGCGGACGCAAGATCAATCTCCACCCGCTGCCACAGCAGCGTGCGCTCGTGGAAACGCGCGTTCTCAATCGCCACCGCCGATTGCAGCGCAAGGCTCTCCAGAAAATCTTCTTCATCCAGGCTGAAGGTATGTCCCGGCGGAGGCATCACCACCAGTTCGGTAAACACATCGCCTTTACGGTCGTGCAGCGGAAAATGCACCCACCCCTCGGGCGCGCGACTCACGCTGCCCGCGCTCAGCACAGCGGCTGGAACATCTCCATACGAATAAGGAAACGTGGTGAAGTAGGCTCCAACCAATTCCAGTTCGCGCACTACGATCTCCAGCACAATCCGCAGCACTTTATCCAGTTCAATGGTGGAGTGAATGCGGCGGCTAGCCTCCAGCAAGGCTTGCAATCGAACCACCTGCTGCTGCGCAAACAGTGTCTCGTCAGATTCCATGCGGGGCCTTAACCTCGATCAGTTCGCTAAGTATACTCGACCGATTCCGCCGAAGGTTTCGCGCCTGAACGGTTGCGGCCGCATCACCACCAAACCAGACGTTACAGCTGACCTATAGACGAATGCACGGCCGATCAGCACCGCCGTTTGGCAACTTCAGCGAATGAGAACAACACCTCATACTCGGCTCCCGTCCTCTGCATCAAAAAATTAATCCAAGTCGTGTTGACTTGCATCCGATCAGGTTGATATCAACGTCAATTGGACGCCGATCACCAACGTGCGCCCTCCCATAAGGAGATCCTCCGAAATGTTTACGCCAAAAGGAAAATTCGGCTGGTACGAACTCATGACCAGCGACACCAAAGCCGCCGGCAAGTTCTACTCTGACGTTGTCGGCTGGACCACCAAGGAGATGCCCGGTGCTGACGGGCCGCAGTACACCACCTTCAACCTCGGCGACGTCGGCATTGCCGGCATGTTGAAGATCCCCGGCCACACCGGCTGGATTGGCTACATCGCCGTCGATGATGTCGATGCTCACATCGAAAAGATCGTCGAAGCCGGCGGCAAGCTATGGAAGCCCGCCACCGACGTTCCCGGCATGCTTCGCTTCGCCGTCATGTCCGACCCGCAGGGCGCCGCCATCGTGGTCTTCACTCCCAACCCCGCCATGCCCTCGCCGGAACGCCCCGCGCCGCCCACCCCCGGCACCATCGGCTGGCACGAACTCTACACAACGGACCTCGAAGGCGGGTTTGACTTCTACAACAAGCTCTTTGGCTGGACCAAGGTCAGCGATATGGACATGGGGCCAATGGGCATCTATCGCATCTTCGATCGAGGGCGACCACAAGCAAATGGGCGACGGCGGCATGATGACCAAAGCCCCGCAGATTCCCGTCTCATGCTGGAACTTCTACTTCAACGTCGACTCCATCAAGGCAGCCGTCGAACGTGTCAAGTCCGGCGGCGGCAAGATCGTCAACGGTCCCATGCAGGTACCCGGCGGTGGCTGGATCATCAACGGCCAGGACCCTCAGGGAGCCATGTTCTCTCTCGTCAGCAACAAGGAATAAATTCGCCCTCGCAATCCGCCAACAAGATCAGGCAATCGGCTCATGTGCCCCTGGTCTGATCTTGTGGCGATAGATCCGCAACTTATCGCGACTCGTGATCCGGGCGACTTGGAGGGCTAGCAATCGAGAGTAGCTGCGAAGCCGCAGCGCTTGATCAGGTTGACGAAGCGCGGTTCGCGGCGCACCGAATCCCACTTGGGATCGATGGTCAGGAAAACCAGGTGGACGTCGTGCGCATCCAGGGCGCGGTCCAGCCAATCCAGCGCCAGCTCATCGTGTCCGAGACCGATGTGAATAAGCGCGATTGCGTAGGGCGGCACGAATCGTTCCCGCGAAATACTCTCCAGGGTCTGCAGAGTGTCTTCCGCTTCGGCTGATTTGTTTGTTCGGGCAAACAGATACCCGCGCAACGACAGGGCCTTGCTGTTACCCGCACTGAACCGGTTTGCCTGGGTGAGCGATTCGAGTGCGCGGTCATAGTCCTCGAGATCAACATAAGCTTGTGCGAGTTGGAAATGACCGATCCAGAAGTCCGGATCGATGATGACTGCTTCCCGCGCAAATTGCAGGGCGGCGGTCAGGTCACGGCCGGCAAAGGCTATCTGCGAAGACAATGCGCGGTTCATGGCACTCAGGGGATCAAGTTCGCGGGCACGGCGGATAGCGGCGATCGCTTCTTCGTGCCGGCAAAGATGCGATAGAAGGATGCCCCGCATGCGATGTGCGAACGCATAGTTCGAGTCCAACGCGATGGCTCTGAGATAGGTTGCCTCGGCGGCTGCCCAGTCCCAGCCGAGCCAGAACTGAAAGAAGCCCATTGTTGTCTGTGCCTCCGCCAACCCGGGATCAGAGCGCACGGCGTTGTGAGCTGCTTCGCGAGCACGAGGCAGAAGGTCTATGGCCGAAGTGTCGCCGGAGACAGGGCTGGAACAGAGCGCGTCCGCGAGACCGCACCAGGCAAGCGCATAGTCCGGGTCGAGTTCAGTGGCGCGGGTGAAGTATTCGATGGACTTGCGAGTCGCCGCCGGTGCGAACTGATTCCAAAAGTAGCGGCCGCGAAGATACAGATCGTAAGCTTCAGCATTCTGCGTCTGGCGATGTGCGAGGGCGTTCAGGCGCGCAGGCGAGAGGCGGAGACGTACCTGTTCCGCGATGGCGTGGCCGAGCTCGCGCTGAAATGCAAGAAGACTGCTCGGTTCACTGTCGTAGGTGGCCGACCAGGTGATGAGTTGATCGCGAACTCGAATCAACTTGGACGTAATGCGCAAGTGTCCGCCCTCGGCGCGGAGCGAGCTCTCGATCAAATACGAAGCATCCAGTTCCCTGCCAATCTCCGCCAGGCTGCGCGTGGTCTTCTTGTACGCCATTACCGAGGTACGGCCGATAACGCTGAAGTGATCGGGGTCAATTTGGCCGATGGCGGCAATCGTCTCTTCCGTCAGGCCGTCTGCAAGATATTCGCGCTCTGGTCCGGCTCCAAGATTTTCAAACGGCAGTACACCAATTTTGATGTGCGCGGCTGCTTCCTCGGCTGCGGCAACTTTCAGGGTGCGAACTTCCGCTGTGAAGCAATAGCCTTTCCCGGGAACCGTGGCTATGAAACGATTCTCCCCTCGCGTCTCTCCGAAGATGCGTCGCAGCACGGAAATGTTTTGATTCAGGTTGTTCTCCTCGACGGCTGTGTCCGGCCAGATGGTCGCCATCAGTTCCTGCTTGTCCAGCACCTGGCCTTTGCGGGTGATCAGAAGCAGAAGGGTGTCGAAAACCTTTGGTGTGAGCGGCACCTGTTCCCCGGCACGCAGCAGAATCCGCTTCGCCGTGTCGACTCGGAAGTCTCCGAAATCGTAGATGGCCGACAGACCCTCGCTCAATTCAAGATCCTCCGTACGTACAAAGCTTCGGATATTCAGAATATTTCAGAAAGCTTCAGCGCGACCTAAGGACTTGCCCGTGAGACTGCGGCGAGTATAGGCCAACACCGGCGATAAATCGGCGTATCCAGTCCAAGGAGGTTATATGAGAGCGAAATACCTGAAGGCAGTAGTATCACTGGCGATAGTCGGCGTGACCGGCATGGTCTCAGCGCAATTTGCCGCAGCCGAGAACGAGAGATGGGAGGGTCGCAAACTTGAAGGGTCTTGGGTAGTACAAGTTGCATTGCACGATTGTACTTCGGGGACGCCGATCGGGCTGCCGTTCCAGTCATTGCTGACGTTTGCAAACGGCGGGACGATGACCGAGACCACTGCCAACGCGATGTTTTTCCCGGCTGAACGCGGCCCTGGGCACGGAGTCTGGAGCCGGAAAGGCGGACACACCTACAACGCTTTAACTGAGGCTTTCGTCACGCTGAACGGAGCCCTTCAAAAGACGCAGACCATCGCGCAGACCATTGAGGTGGACACGGAAGACTCGATGCATACAACCGAGGCGACAGTGAAATTCTATAAACCGGACGGAACCCTGCTCGCAACTGGATGCGCTGCGGCAACCGGAAAGCGGATTGAATTAGAGCCATAGTCCCGCACAAAAAGACGCACTCCAGCCGCCCGCTCCATTTCGATTATGGGGCGGGCATCGTGATACCGATCCAGAACCAGGCACCGCGCACCAACTCCAGACTTGTCATCTTGAGCGGAGCGGAGCGAAGTTGAAGATCTGCGGTTGACCCTTCTGCCGGCCAGCTAGCAATAGTCCAGCTACACCGGCCACCAACGGACCATGGTGTAGGATTCCCCAATGCGAAAATTTTCTTTTCGAATCTGCACGGTGGCAATGGCAGCTGCGTTGTCCATGATCCCGGCATGCGCACAGCAAAGTCACTGGGCGTCTGCGGATGATAAGACCGCGAACTACATCATCGACATGGAGCGCAAGTGGGCTGAGGGAGTGTGTGTCGATAACGGCGTCGTCGCAGGTCTGCTTGCCGAAGACTTCCAGGGCACGTCAACGAAAGGTGCGCGTTTCACCAAAGCCGACGAACTGAAAGACGAGAAAAGCGCTCGCACAGCTCATGATTGCGCACTCGATGACACGAAAGTACGCTTCTTCGGAGACAGTATCGCCGTTGTGTATGGCAACGAACACGCTGTCGGCAAAGATAAATCCGAGCCCAACGCAAAGGTGTGCCAGGTCTGGACCGACACCTGGCTGAAACGCAGCGGTAAGTGGCAGATCGTCGCCTCGCAGGATAATCGCGTGCCATGTAAGTAGCCGGAACCGCGCGGAACCAACCGCCAACGACTAGTCACCACCAACTCTCCAACGTGTCATCTCATTACTACTCAATACACTTTCCAACGCACCCGTTACTCCTGGGGTTACAAAATCCGAGAAATGTAACCCCACCAACCTGCGCGTTTTAGGGTACATTTCAGCGCATTTCGACCATCATTTCGCGTCAAATCGCACACCCTCTGAAATTGCCCGTAAGCAACTATATTTCAACTATTTAGGGGCTAATTTAAACCCAACATAAGCCTCGCAAATCCATCCCAAAACCATCAAAAAACACGTATTTCGCATTTGTGAAAAAACACAATCTTTGCCCCTGAAGAATACCTGTGCGCTGCAACACCGAATCGATGAAGGCTTTCTGAGATACTTCCACCCGATGGCTGTTTGATTTGATCGGCAGGAAGGCAATCTTATGAGCAGTGGCTGGTGCGATCGTTGTATCAACTCGGAATGCAGGAATTGCGGCTCCCTGAAGCCAAATCCCACTCCTGAGGAACTACGCGAAGAGCGCAAAGAACTTTGCGAAAAGCTGAATGACCGCGATGCTGCGGTGCTCGGCCTGCGCAGACGAATTCATTTTCTCGAACATCACATCGAGGCATTTGAGAAGTGCGAAAGCCTGTGGTGCAACCCCGTACTTGGCAACAATCCCGCAATGAACTTTCACATCATGAGTCACGATCACGCTGAGAGTTTGTCACCCGACGCAGATTTGGTGAAGGCCGTCACCGAACGCGACGGGGCCGACTGAAGCGGGCGCTGCGCGCATGAGACCCGCGAGTATCCTGATGGATCATGCAGTAGAATACGCGGCAGGAGCGCCTGCCAGCCGGACTTAGCGCAATTCACTTTCAGACGAATCGACACACATGATCTTCGCGATCTATGCGCTGAACTGCCGCAGGTGATGGTCGATGTGCTTGTACATCCCGATCGCCCATTCCTGAGACGTGAGCTTGCCAAAGAAGCAGTGAGGCTCCGTCGTGCAACGTTCAGGACCACCCTTGGAAAAACGATCGACAAATTTGGCAAGGCGATCGCGCTCCAGCGAAAGGTCGCGTTCGTCGCTCACGATCAGCCCAGGTGCGGTCGGCCCATTTCTGGAAAATGGCCTCTCATTTGTCAGTTGCGGCTTGAAGAGGGGCCCCAATATTCTTCCGATGAACATCCGAGGCAGGACCGAGTCGCCGACTGCCGCCTCCATAGCAATGGAGCAGTGTGCGAGCATTTGAGGTGCGGTCATTTTCCCCCAGAGCCGCTGACTTTCCGGTTGAAGCGAACGCAAGCGCTGCTGGACCTCATCGGCGGTCGACGGTTCGAAAAGGCTCTTCATGCTCGACATTCTACTGCGCACAGCTGCTGGCGAACTGCCGATTTCGTTGGCTGTCCCCCGCAAACCAAGAAGATGTTAGGTTTAGACAGTTGCCGAAGCACACTTCTTTTTCTGTTAAGTCCACTCTCTGCGAAGGAATTCACTATGCCGTTTGGCCGTATGTCATTCGCTGTTCTCTGTGCTGCTGGTTGGTTGTCTCTTTCTCCTGCCGGCGCTCAATCGCTCGCACCCGATGCGCTGAAAGCGCAAGTCGACAAGCAGATGCCGGAGTTGGCGACGACTTACAAATACCTTCATCAGCATCCAGAGCTGTCACACCACGAAGTGCAGACTTCGGCATTTCTAGCCGGGGAACTTCGTCAAGTCGGGCTATGAGGTGACCGAGCACATCGGCAAGTACGACGACGGCTCCAAGGCCTGGGGTATTGTCGGCATTCTCAAGAACGGTGCGGGGCCTACGGTCCTGATTCGTACGGATATGGACGCACTGCCGGTGACGGAAGATACCGGGTTGGAGTATGCCAGCCATGTGCGCGCACTGAATCCTGAAAACCAGGACGTGGGCGTGATGCATGCATGCGGCCATGACATTCACATGACGGTGCTGCTGGGAGTGGCGCGAGAATTGGTTGCAAACAAGGACAAGTGGCATGGCACGGTGATACTGGTGGGGCAGCCGTCGGAAGAGACGATAGACGGCGCGAAGGCGATGCTCGCTGACGGCTTTTACGACCGTTTTCCGAAACCGGACTACGTGCTGGATGAGCACGACTCGAACGAATACGCTGTGGGACAAATCGGTCTGAGCCCGGGACCGGTGCAGGCGGGCGCAATGAGTGTGAAGGTGGTGTTCCACGGGATAGGCGGACATGGCTCCGCGCCGTCGCGGGGCAAGGACCCAATTGTGATGGGCGCGGAATTCGTGATGCTGGCGCAGACAATTGTGAGCCGGCAGATCGCTGCGCAAGACCCCGCCGTCTTAACGGTAGGCACATTTCACGCAGGCACCAAGAACAATATCATCCCCGACGACGCTGTGCTTGGACTGACAATGCGCTCTTTTTCGGAAGAGGCCAGCAATAAACTGTTGGAAGGCGTGAAACGCACCGCGAATGGGGTCGCGGTAGCCTATGGCGTGAGCCCGGACAAGATGCCCGAGGTAACGGTGTTCCAATCGGCCACGGTCACGATCAGCAATCCTGCATTGACGGAGCGTTTGCACAAGGTTGCCGTGCAGACGTTGGGTGCGGGAAATGTGAAGCCGGTGATGCCGATCATGGGCAGCGAAGACGTGGGCTACTTCGGCCTGGATGGCAAGATTCCCATGGTGATTTTTTATCTCGGAGCGGCGGACCCAGAGAAGTTGGCGGCCGCGAAGCAAGGTGGCGCTCAACTACCTACTCCCCACTCAGCACTCTTCGCTCCTGTTTACGACCCTGCAATCCGCACCGGCGTAACAACTATGACGGCAATGGCGATGGACCTGCTACAAAAGTAACGTTCAACGAGGTCCACTATTCGACGGTGACTGACTTGGCGAGATTTCTTGGCTGATCGACGTCGCATCCGCGGCGCACGGCGATATGGTAAGCGAGCAACTGCAGCGGCACGACTTCCATAATGGGCAGCAGTAACTCGGGCGCGTGTGGGATGAAGAGCACGGACTCGACGAGTTGTCCGATGTGGGTATCGCCCTCAGTTGCGACTGCAATCACTCGGCCGGAACGTGCCGTAACTTCCTGAATGTTTGACAGAGTTTTCTCGTAGCGCAGGCTTGAACCTTCGTCCTTTCGTCCTTGGTGGCGAGCACGACAACGGGGAGTGTCTCGTCAATGAGGGCGTTGGGGCCATGTTTCATTTCTCCGGCGGGATAGCCTTCTGCGTGGATGTAGGAAATTTCTTTCAGCTTGAGCGCGCCTTCGAGTGCGATGGGGTAATGGATTCCTCGGCCGAGATACAGAAAGTCGCGAGCGGTGGAGAACTTTTTCGCAAGCTCTTCGCAGGGAGCATCGACGGTGCGAAGGATCTCCTCGATCTTCCCGGGAACGCGGCTGAGAGCATCGACGAGGGCAACGCTCTGTTCGTGGTGATCGTCTTTCGCACCTGAGCGAGATGCATGGCGAAGAGAAACAACGCGGTGAGCTGGGCGGTGAAGGCCTTGGTGGAGGCGACTCCGATTTCAGGCCCGGCATGGGTATAGATGTTGCCGTGGGCCTCGCGCGCGACCATGGCGCCGACGACGTTGCAGATGGCGACGGTCTTCGAACCGTTGGAAATCATTTCGCGCTGTGCTGCAAGTGTGTCGGCTGTTTCGCCGGACTGCGTAATCAACATGCCGATAGCGGCGGGATCGTGGATGGGGTTGCGATAGCGGTATTCGCTGGCGTAGTCGACATCCACGGGTACGCGAGCGAGGCGCTCGATCATGTATTTTCCAGCGGTCGCGGCGTGCCAGCTGGTTCCGCACGCGGCGATATTGATCTTGGTGGTGGCGAGGAATTCCTCGTCGCTGATCTCCATTTCACTGAGGAAGACTTTGCCTGTCTCAACCGACACGCGGCCGAGGGTTGTGTCGCGGACAGCGCGCGGCTGCTCCCAAATTTCCTTCAGCATGAAGTGCTTGTATCCGCCCTTCTCCGCCTGGATTGGATCCCACTGAATACGGTTCACCGGACGATGAACGACGTTTCCATCAAAGTCAGTCAGCTTCACGCCCTCGGGTGTGAGGATGGCCATGTCCCCATCGGCAAGGAAGTAAAGATTGCGGGTGTGGTGCAGGATGCCGGGCACGTCAGAGGCGACGAAGTATTCTCCTTCGCCGAGGCCGACGACTACGGGAGGACCATTGCGCGCGGCGACAATCTTGTCCGGCTCGTCGGCAGAGATCACGCTGATAGCAAAGGCTCCGGTAAGGCGTTTGACGGAGCGGCGGATTGCATCCTCGAGCGAGAAGCTTCTGGCCGGAGGCGGCGGAGTTTTTGATCTCCTGTTCGATGAGGTGCGCGATGATCTCTGTATCGGTTTCCGTCACGAACTTGTGGCCGAGGGCGATTAGCTCTTTCTTCAGCGAGATGTAATTCTCAACGATGCCGTTGTGGACGACGACTATGCGTGCCGCTGCAATCGCGGTGCGGATGAGCATTCTCCTCGGTGGGGCGGCCGTGGGTGGCCCACCGGGTATGGCCAATGCCGTATGTTCCGTGCAGTGGATGTTGCTGAATTACCTCTTCAAGCTTGCGCAACTTGCCGGGAGCGCGGCGGAGTTCAAGGGCGCCCTTATGGTCCACGCCCACTGCGATTCCAGCCGAGTCGTAGCCGCGATACTCCAGGCGGCGCAAACCCTCAATAATGACTGAGACGACATTCTTGGGACCCACATAGCCGACGATTCCGCACATGAACGTATTGTACGGGTATGGGTCAAGGGGGTCCAAAGCGGAGAGGCTTGAGAAGATGAGCGCTTATTCTTCGAGCCGGTAAGTAAATTCTTCGATTACCGGGTTGGTGAGAACATTTTCGGCGATGCGTTCGATCTCAGTTCGAGCCGTTTCCGCGTCCATCGAATCTTCGAGGGTGAGGAGGAAATATTTGCCTTGCCTAACGTCCTCAATCCCCTTGTATTGCATCTTCTTAAGGGCGCCTTGGATCGTTTGACCTTGAGGGTCGAGCACGGTCCGCTTCATCGTAACGTAGACATGAGCCTTCATCGTAGCCGATTATAACCCTTAGTGCCTTTTTTCCGGCAAGGTTGTCGGATAAGCCCTTTACATAAAAAGACAGGACGGACATGGTCAATTATCTGGAATTGCCAATAGGCGAAAGAGCGCCCGAAGTGGTGGAAGCCGTGATTGAAATCCCCTTCGAAGGCATTAACAAGTACGAGTACGACAAAAAGCTCCACGTTTTCCGGCTGGATCGCAATCTCTACTCGCCGGTTCACTACCCCGGTGACTACGGATTCGTTCCTTCGACACTGAGCGACGACGGCGATCCGCTGGACGTGCTGGTGATGGTGGATGCTCCCAGCTTTACGGGCTGCGTGATGGAGGTCCGTCCGATCGGGCTACTCGAGATGCTGGACCAAGGCACTCTCGACGAGAAGTTGCTGGCCGTCGGAAAGAACAATCCACGCTACAGCGATGTTTGGAACTACTCCGAGATTTATCCGCACATCCTTAAAGAGATCACTCATTTTTTTGCCATCTATAAGGATTTGGAAGGCAAGCGAGTGGAAGTGAAGGGCTGGCACAATGCGGCGTATGCAAGAGACCGGGTGATGCACGCGGCCAAGCAATTCAAGGACGGAAAGATTGCGAAGCCGCAGATGATTGAAGCGGCGGTCTCAAAGAAATGATCGGGCTCTTTAGGGTATTGGGGCGGCAGCTTTAGCCAGCGGCCGCCCTTTTGCTTTTGCGCGCGATTGCGTATCCCATGGGGCCTCCGCAGGCGACGAGCAGGGCGAAGAGTAGCGCGGGGATGTGTGCGGCTTGCTCGCCGCGAGTTGCAAAAAGTGCGTAGGCGATGAGCAGGCTGGGAGCGATTCCCAGGCCGCAGGCAAGCGCAAAACTCCCCGCCCGGAAAGGGCGGGGCAAGTTGGGCTCGCGGATACGAAGAACGATGAGGGCGACAAACTCCAGGATAAGGCTGCCACCATAAAGGATGAGATCGATTGAGATGAGCCGTTCGAAGCTGAAGCGCAGGGCAAGAGCCCAACCGACTGCACAGACAAGAATTGCGGCGAAGGGAACACCTTTCTTGTTTTGCACGGCCAGCCAGGCGGGGAGCATTTCATCGCGCGCCATCGCCAGGGGCAGGCGTGTGTAGGAAAGCATAAGGGCGTTAAACATTCCAAAGCCGTTGATCATGCCTCCTACAACGATGGCCAGAGCAAGCCAAGGACCGGCGAGGGTCCGGGCCGCGTCCACCCAGGAACCGGTAGAGAAGCTTTCCAGCGGGATGCCCGCAGCGGCGACGGCAGCTAGTGGAAGCAGGTAGCTGACGGCGACAAGGGCAGCACTGATGAACATGGCGCGAGGGTAATTTCGCTGTGGATCTTCGACTTCCTGGGCGACGGTCGAAGCATTGTCCCAACCCATGTAATTCCACATGGCGACGAGGATGGCAGTGCTCAAGAGCGAGGAGTCGGGCTGCTGATGAAGATTGAGAAGCGACGGCGCATGAAGGCCGCGCCAAAAGCCAACGGCGATAAGCACCATAAAAGGGGAAAGGAGCAGAACGGAAAGAACGACCGCGCCCTCCCCAACTGCGTGCGCCCCGCGGAGATTCCACACACAACACGCGGCCACGACAAACAAGGCCCACAGCGTGCCTCGATATCCCGTTGTGATCGCGGGAGCGAGCTTGCCGAGGTAGAGAACAAAAAGTGTGGGATAGATGGCCATATCAAAGACGCTGGCGGAGAGGGAGAGCCACGCTTCCTGAAATCCCCAGAACGGGCCCATAGCACGGCGAACCCAAACATAAAAGCCGCCCTCGGCGGGAAGCGCACTGGCAAGCTCGCCAATCATGAGCGCTGTGGGCAGGCTCCACAAGAGAGGAAGCAGCAGAAGGATGACGAGAGCCTTCAAGTATCCGGCACCGCCGAGTATGTCCTCGATTCCGTAAGGCCCGCCGGAAACCATGAAGAATGTGGCCGCGACAAGGGGGAGAAGCTTGAGCCTGCGGTTCTTGCCCGGAGTGATGAACTGCGGAGAAGAGAGGCGATGGAGCGCGGATGGCATTCTCTGCAATGTACCGCATGGGTGGGCGATTTGGGGGAGGATCTGAACAATGCTCGCGATGTTTTGTTTTGCGGAAGGCGATTTTCGGGAGATGAGTTTTCAAATCGCAATTCGGGATTTGCAACCGCTTTACGTTATGCGAGACGGCGGGATCGAAACGCACGGACGAGTGCTCCGCCGACCGCGATGCCCATAGGAACAGTAGCTTGCCAGAGGAGCCAGACAAGCGTGTCCGTCGTGGTCCAATGGCTGCTGATCGAATGCGCCCATGCCGCAGAGAGCATTGCGCAAAGAATGAGAGCAAGCGTCATGGTGCAGACCATTTCCCTTCCCTTTGAAAACATCGCAACCAGGCAGCCCACGAGAAACGCGCGTAGGGCGTGTGCGATGCCAATACCGTAGGTCGCGAAGAATACATAGATGCCGAAGTGGTATTCATAGACCTTGTATCGTTGCAGCACTGCGAAGATAAGGCGTTCGGGCAGTGGTCCGAGGAGTCTTAGCAGGCAAAAACCTCCAATGACAGCAGTGATCACCCACCAAGGTTCCGTTCGGAATGCGGAGGCATACAAATGCGCAATGGTCTTTAATGTCTGACGCCAATACCAGTGACGTGCGAAGGATGCTCCGCGAGTCAATGCGAGCACGACGAACTCCTCTAGCAGATCGCCCAGGATCGATTCTGTTTCTGCTGAAGTCGTGAAGAGGTTGAGGAGCGAGACTGCCAGGCGCGGCGGTTGGGCGATGGATCGGCGCAAAGTCATGGACGGCTCCGGGCGATGTCGAGACCCTCTGTCATGCGCTGTAGAGCACGATGCGTACGTGTCACGGCCGCAGATCCTTTGGCCGTGACACGAAAAAACCGTTTGGATCGCCCTCCGCGCTCGGGCGTGGGATCGTCGAGGTAAGACCTGACGTACCCTTTCTGCTCGAGACGTTCGAGGGTGGTATACACCGCGCCCACTGACACTTCGCGGCGAGTGCGTGCTTCTATTTCCTGCCTTACGGTCACTCCGTAAGCTTTCTCTTCCAGGCGCAGAAGTGCGAGCACGATGATGTGCTCAAACTCGCCGAGATAATCACGTTCGGCCATTATCTCTGCATTATGGAATAAATTGGTTTTTCAGTGTGTGGATTGTTCAGCGCGTAAAAAAGCCCTGCCGCGTGACTGGCAGGGCTTTTCCCGGGTGACCATGATCGATCTTTACGCTGGCCTGCGCAGATCGTCCCGTCGATTGAGGCCGTTCTCGTCGTACGTGGAAGCCGCTCTCTGTCGGTAAGCGCGCCGCACTTCTCCAAAGAGCTGAATGCGCTCGCGAGGATCATAAGAGCCCTGAGTGGAAGAGACCGGATTCTCGAGCGTTTCACTTTCGTATGCCGCGTCCTCTTCGTAGCGAATGCGGCCATGATTGCGCTCAAGAATGCGCTCCGCGTCCGAGAGTCGATCCGCGGCAGCCACGGTAACGATTGCACCATGCGAGCCGAGTTCGCGGGCGAAGGCGCGTGCCTGACGCTGGTCGAGCCCAAGAGACGTCAAGGAACCTTCAAATTCGGCGGGAGAGTAGGCGTAATCAAGATCCTCATTGTCATTGGCCTGACTCGTGGGCTGGTTAGAGGTAAGACCGAGATCCCCCTCACCTGTTCCGAATCTGGCTTCGCTGTTTCTCTTGTCGCCCGTGACATTTTTAATCGTGCTCTCGTCGTCAGTGAAAACGTGCTTTAACTTCTCCCACCAGCTCTCGTGCTCGTGGGGGTGTTTGTTAAGCTGCTCAGCTTCGCTATGCGTTGCGCTCGGAGTTGGGTTCGGCACGGTCGTAACATCGGGGCCGGTACCACCAGGGGCGATGTCGATCACGCGATCAGGCCGGAGATCCTGTTGCCTTTTCTCATCCGACCCAATCGGGGACATACTCTTAGCATCGTCCGGATCGTCGTTTGAGATGCTCCGAGGGATATCGGATCCCGGAATTCGACTGGGGTGTCCAGCGCCCGAAATGCCCATCCCTGATCCTGTGCCAAGGCCGGCGGGAGTGACGGCGTTCGAACCGGACGCAGGACCGCCGAGGGATCCGGAATCTAACGAGCTTGAACCGGAATAGGATGACTCAGTCAAATTGTGACCGACGCTAACATCTCGAATGCCATGGCTCGGCTGAGTGCTATTGCGCTCCGAGTTGCCGAATTCTGAGCCGACTGCTGTCTCTCGGAATGCCGCGCCAATCTGATCAATTTTGAAACCTTGCTCCCGTAACTCGCCGATCGCTTGCTGCGCATCATTCCCGTTGCTGAAGAGCCCGATGACGACTTGCGAATCTGCTGCTGCGTCGCTGTTGAAACTGCTGTCATTGAGTGCCATCTGTTTTGCATCCTTGTGAACCGATATATCGGAAATCCTTCCGCGGGGCCTCGCCTCTTTTTCAGCACCAAGCCGACACGGATTCGATCGCTAGGACTACGATGCGGACTTCGCGCGGAGTGAATCCTGCGAATTCGAGAAAAGAAAGGCTAGGAAAAAGGTTGCCCAAGAGAGGCTGCTATATAATCGGAGAATTAGCCGGAGAGTTGGCCGAGTGGCTGAAGGCGGCGGTTTGCTAAACCGTTATAGGGTCAAAAGCTCTATCGGGGGTTCGAATCCCCCACTCTCCGCCATAACCCTTCCCAAGCGTAACAAAATAAACAACATATTTGACTATAAGCGCACTGAGAGATGGCCTCTTAGCATTACTAAACATGACTAAGCACTGGTCCGTGGCAGCACGTCGACATTGCCGTGGAAGACGCTCAATGCCCTACACACTGCCAACTCTATCTATCTAACCGTGAACAGTCCTCTTTTCGTCTCAGGGCGACCGATGGCGAACTCTGGCATTGCCCTCGTTGCGGAAAAACCATGCGGATTGTCCAACGCTTCACCTCTGCACAACACTTTTTCGCAAGCCTGGATTCTTCATGACCGGCTCTTCCAGCCCGCTCTCCACACTTGCTCTCTGCTGCCAAATCAGGGCTCCGAGCGAGTGACCGCTAGCCCTGATCGGAAACGCCTTGAATCGCAGAACTCTTAGTGACCTGCCGACCGAGGCCGCACTTCAATGAGTCTGCGCGCTGATGGTCGGAAACTCAGCGCGCAGAGTAGCATCGTGTCTTATAACGTAGTTCGCCCCAGTTAGTTCACCCTTGTTGTCAATGTTCCGGTGTTGTTGCTGGGTACAAAGTCCTGCATGTTTGAAATCGCGGCGGCGGTATTCGACAGATTCGTGCCGCTCGCGGCATTTACCTTCACTGTCAACGTCACGTTCCATGTGCCGCCTTTATTCAATTGCGGCAACGTGCAATTCAGCGTTCCCGTGCCGCCCACAGCGGGAGCAACGCAAGTACCCCCGCCTGCGCCGTAGCTCACGAAGGTAGTCCCGGCCGGCAGCGTATCCGCCACCCGCAGGTTATAGCCAAAATCCGGCCCCTTGCTCGTCACCGCAATTGTGTACGTCAAGTTGCTCCCATGCACCACCGGACTAGGCGTTCCACTTAACCCCAACGTCACATCATCCATGATCACAAACTTCGAGATGAAGATGTTATTTGAAGTCTCCGGGCGGGTCAGCGCCCCGGGTGTGATCGGGATGCCACCGGCGAAACCTGTCAAATACACGTTGAGGGCCTTATCCACGGCAATCATCGGGCCGCCCCCTACTCGATTGGAGCCAGTGCCGAAGTAAGTTGAGTAGTAAACAATCGAGTTGAGAGTTGACGAGAGTGTGGTTACGAAAAACTGGGCATAAGCACTCGTTCGCGCTTGCAACGGCGCTTTCAAGGGAAAGTCTTGAGACTGGGTATATCCCGTGACGTAGACTTGTCGATACTGGTCGATTGCCATGCCGGCGATGTCGTCGTAGTCTGTGCCCCCCAGATAGGTGGAGTAGACCAACGCAGTTCCAGCAGAGTTCAACTTGGCAACAAAACCGTCCCGGCCGCCACTGGGGCCGCCGAAGGTCTTCTGAAAAGCGTTCTTTGTAGTCGGAAATCCGGCCTCCGTCGAACCTGCTACGTATGCCTCTCCATCGCTATTCACCGCAATCCCATACACCCAACTTCTTCCCGCACTTGGTAGCAACTTGCTGTAAGAGAGAGAAGCTCCCCCAGGGTTAAGTTTGCCCGCAAGAGCGGTTTCCTGGTAGGTGAATCCTCCGAAATAAACGGCGCCAGCCGCGTCTGTCGAGAGCGCGCTGATATGCGATGGAAAATCACTGTCTCCAAATACGGTTGAATACTGTAGGACGCCTGCACCGTTGAACTTCGCAACAAACGAGGTCCCATTGCTAACCAGCGTGTGCGTCGCGGGAAAGCCCAGTCCACTTGTACCTCCAATGTAGGCGTTTTGGGAGCCATCCAACGAAATGGCCCAGCCTAAGCTGTCTTGATTGTGACCTGGGTCCCCGCCCAGCAGCGTGGAGTACACAAGAGAATTTCCTGCAGGGTTGAAGACCGTAAGGAAAGCGTCAAATCCGTTCCCAGGTGCCGCCTGATAAGCATTCTTCACGGGGAAGCTGCCTCCCCGGTTATAGCCCACCACGTAGGCGCGCCCGGTACTATCCACAGCAATGCCGGTTCCAGAAACGACTATATTCAAGCCTCCGCCCAGATACGTGGAATAAAGCAGCGCAGTACCAGATGCATTTACCTTCGAGACGAAGGCGCTTTGCCACCCTGCTGGTCCTGACGTTTGGAAAGGGTGAACAAGAGGGAATTCCGACGATGACGTGTTGCCTGTGACATATGCGTTACCCGCAGTATCGACTGCGATTGCAAAAACCTCGTCATTCCCGGTACCCCCAAAGACCGCGGAATATTCCAGCACGGGATCGATGATCAGCGGCGCATCTTTGTCATAGCTGCCCAGCCGGAACCTGATCTCGTCATTCGCCGCAACCTCGTAGGCCGCGGGGATAATATTTCGCTCACCACCCACTTCTTGATAGACAACCGGCTTATTCAGGGTTAGCTCGCCCGACTGGGTGTGCAAGGTAAGTCCGCCATTTCCGTCAGCAACAGGGCCTTCATTTGCACGCAAGCCGATCCCAATAGCATTCGGGTCCGCCCCAGGCGCCACGATAAAATCGTGCTCCAGCCTTCCCTCCTGGTTTCCGTAATAAACCAAATCAATACCCGGATAGACATCGCTGTAGCGAACCTTCGCGTACGTGGGCACGTCCGTTTGCCACTTCGCCGGATCGTTGCCGATGAAGTAGTTGCTCTTTCCCGGCAGTGCATCAACACCGACGACCTCGGCCCTTGTGTTAGCCCCGATAAGCTGCAGACGCACCGTGCTCGAAGGCAGTATTGGCTCTACCTTCCCGCCAGATGCCCTTGCATCACGCGGCCCAATTGGACTTCCGGGCTGGGCTGCCTTCGCATGAACCGCGTTCAGCGACAACACCGCTTCGCCCGGCGTCAGGAACAGCGTGTACCCCGCGCCTCTTGCAAGAAACTGCACCGACCCATCGGTCTGGCCCTGGTTCACTTCAAAGCTGATGGGGAGCTTGCCATACTCGCTCGATATTCGCACGGCGGCTGACGGGTCTACTTTCGCGCTGGATGGCTCAGAGGCATTTGCCGCGGCAACGGAAGCGGCAGTCTGGGCTTGCATGATTGGATTGAGTATTGACCCCGGTCTCCACGAGGAAACGAGGACGACGGCTGTCACTGCAATTGCGAGTCGCAGAGAGTTCGTGGGGAAGTGCCGCATAGAATTCCTCCTGCAAGAAGCGCAGCGGGATTGTTTCGGTAATGCAGAATCGCTGGCTCTATCCGGGGTGCGCGTGCAACTGGGCCAGTATGGGAGCGTAGAAGGCGAGAGCACAAGCCCGGTCGCCAAAGAGTATATCTTCGATTGTCGCTGGTTGACGAGCACTGACCTCGCCGTGTGGTCTGCAGGCCAGCCTGCACGCAACTTGGGAGGTGTCCGGCATCAGCATATCTGTTCACGGAACCTACTTCGGCAATATGACCAACGACGCCTATCACATCTCTATGCATTTAGTTCAGAGCTCATCGCAAATCCGAGGGAGTCATATCGGAGGTCATATTATTTGTTTTTTGTGACGGTTATCTCTTCGGGGCGCGCTTTTGGCCGTTCCGGTTGGATGACTGGCAAACCGGACCTCACGCCGGAAGCGGCTTCAAACCAGTCCGGCAATGTGCCGTACTTGATTTAACTCTCGCCTCACTTGGTGGGAACGAAGTAGCCGACGAGCATCACGATCAAAGAAGTATGTTGTGTCGAGTTTGCCCGCAAAGATTCGCGCCGTCGGGATAGTCCGAGCATCGAAATAGAGCGCCACCTCCGAGGCTAAATAGCCGATGTTCATATTCAACTTTGGAACGAAGAACGAGACGCCATTGCCCTCGAGAGATGGGCTGACTTATTTTCAGGGCTTCGATACTAGAAGCGTCAAATGGGCGTTGCTAACGTCGCCGAACGACGGATAGGAACTCAAATCCGTTTATATTAGGCATCTGCAGGTCTGAGCTAATGATGTCCGGAAGCGAGTCTTTGAACGCAGATAACCCCTCAAATCCATCTTCCGCGCACAAGACTTCATAGCCTTGCGACTCAATCAACATTTTCCCAATCTTTCTAAGAATGGGTTCATCCTCGACGATCAGAATTCTGAACAGAAATGAACCCATGGACAAATCAATCGGTCCGAAGTCTTTTTTTCGGAAACGAGATCGTAATCTTACGCTTCAGAGGTTGAGGAACACATTTGACCATCTTGCCTTCTGCGGACGGAAGTCTTTCCCTTTAACCAGCAGGGCTCGAAGCTGGAGTTGTCTTGCCGTCAGTTCTCCAGAGGTACCGAAAAGGCACTCTTGGTGTGGACAAAACTTGAGTTGCGCACTTCGTAGTCAGATCGGAACTCGATTAGTGAGTCGATTTTATGCAAACATCTTTCCCGGCAGGAACGAAGATCTCGCTATGTCTCGCTCCATATTTGAAGCCGAGGTAGCGCGAACGGCGAACAGGTCCGTACGACTGGCCGTAATCAAGGATCACATCCATCGACTCGAATCCGAACTGGATGTTCTTGCCCGCAGGAATGTGCATTTCATTCGCCGCTACGAATACGAGCTTTGGATTGCGAACTTCCCACCACCATTGATGGCCGACAACGACGATGTCGTCGCCGCTAACCTGGGCGGGAAGATCGGAGGAATGCATAACGTGGAGGGTTAATCCGAAGATCACGGCCAGGAGCAGGGTTGTACCGATGACGTAGGCGGCCTCCCATTTCTTGCTCCCAAAGACCTCCTGGGGATCAGCCTCACCGGGCTATGCTTCGGAACTTCCAGCCGGCGTAGCTCATGAGTCCAGCAACGAGCACGAAGATGCCGAGGCAGACCCACAGAACCCACGATGAAAACTCGAAGATGGAGCGCGCGTAATGCGACTGGGGGTGCATCACAGAATTGCCGGATGGACCGATCGCAAGGAGAGCCGCGGTGATCGGGTGCATTGGAAACTCCGTGATCGCGAATTGCTGCGTTGCCAAACGAATTTACTTGAGACGCGGTACACCCTTGCCCCAGGTTTCGGGCGGCGCGAGTTCGCGACGGATCTGCGGGGTGGTGTTTTCACGGTCATTGGTAGTGAAGATGCAGTCGCCTTGCGAGATGAGGTAGTCGGCGGTGCGAGCGGCGAGGGCCTGAATGGTAAGGCCGGGATTCGCTGAGCCCTGGGTGGGGAAGACGCTTCCATCGCAGACAAACAGGTTGGCGATGTCATGGGTGCGGCCGAACTTGTCTACCACGGAATGGCGCGGGTCGGAGCCCATGCGGCAAGCACCTACCAAATGGGCGTAGCGAGCCTCCTGCACGACTTCTGTAGCTCCGGCAGCGCGCATCACCTGCATGGTTTTCTCTTTGGCGGCTTTGATAAGCTTCTTGTCGTTGTCGTGCAGGTTGAAGCTCACATGGGCCACGGGGAGACCGAAACCGTCTTTGTCGTCGGAGATCGTGACGCGGTTGTCCGCCCAGGGGAGGATCTCGCCAAGCAGGCCAAAAGCGGCCCAATGGTTGTAGTCCATCATTGCGCGGCGAAGTCCCCATCCCCATGCTTTCTTTGCTGCGAGCATCTGCTTGCCGAAGGCCTGGGGCAGTGGACCGACGGTCTGAATGGCGTAGCCGCGAGCGAAGTCATTCTTCGGATCGGTCTCATAAAACTCTTCGGTGAGAGCGTGTGCGGGAGGTGCCTTGTACATTCGGACCGGTTGATCGAATCGGCCAAGGACGACGTTGCCGGCCTGCGCCATCAGGTAGTGGCCGAGCACGCCGCTTGAGTTTGCGAGGCCATTTTCGTAGCCCTTGCAGGCGGAGTTGAGCAAAAGGCGGGGAGTCTCGATCGAGTACCCGGAGACGATGACCGCTTTGGCACGCTGGAAGTGCGCTTCGCCACGCTGATCGAAATAGTGGACGCCGCGCACGCGATTTTCAGCGCCGAGTTCGATGCGCGAGACCATGCAGAAATCGCGAATCTCCGCGCCGCTGCGCAACGCATCCGGGATGTGGGTGATCAGCGTGCTAGCCTTGGCGCCGACCTTACAGCCCTGAATGCAGAAGCCGCGATAGATGCAATGGGGACGGTCTCCGTGCGAGCCGGACAGGATGGCGACCGGACCGCCAATGGACACGGGAATATTGAGCGCGGTGCAGCCCTTGATCAGTGCATTGCCCACACCGCCCATCGGGTGTGGACCATAGGCGTAGCCGTGGGGGTGACCCCAAGGATAGTAGGCTGGCCCGGCGACAGGCATCTCGAGTTCAAGCTGCTCGTAGTAAGGCTTGATGTCGTCGTAGCGGATGGGCCAGTCGACGCCTACGCCGTCGCGAGTGTAGACCTCAAAATCAGACGGGTGCAGCCGCGGCGTGAAGGAAGCCCAGTGCACGGATCCTCCGCCGACACCTTTGCCACAGTTGTTCGCGCCGAGTGCCAGAGGGTCGGAACCGCCTGTCACGCGAGGCTCTGTCCAGTAGAGGTTCTGTGAGCCAGCCTCGTCGCTGACCCAGTCGCGTTCTGTTTCCCAGAAGGGCCCAGCTTCGAGACCAACGACGTTGAAGCCTGCTCGTGCAAGACGTTGCAGGAGCACGCCCCCGGCAGAACCTACGCCCACGATGGCATAGTCGACCTCTTCTTCCTCTTTGAACCGCTTCATCGGAATATGGATGGATTGAAGCGAGCCGAGCATATGCTTGCCGCTCTTTGGAGGTTCAAATGCACCCAAGAGGGGTTGTTTCAATGGGTGCCTCCACTGCCGTGGTGGCTTTGGTCGTCATCCTCCGATGTGTCAATTTCGCCGGAAACAGCGGAGATCGGAGGGAGCCACTCATAGCGCTGCTCTTCTACTTCCCAAGGCTCGGGCTCTCCCCGCTCGAGGCGTGTGTAGGCGCGCGGATAAGCTGGGCCGCCGAAGCCGATCTCATCCCATGCCCAGGGATGCGCGTAATAGGCATCGATCGCGTCGGTCATGATTATTTGCCAAAAGCGCTTGACCGACATGTCGTTCCAGATAGTCTTGGCGGCTTGGGGCTTTCCCTGCTCGATACTCTTTAGAACTTCGTCGCGATGTCGCGAAGAAAGATCGAGGAAGTTTCCACCATACCGATGATGAGCTTCACTGTTGATCGCTTCGATCCCTAGCTCGTAGACGACGCGGTCATGGGGCATATCTTCGAACCTGTAACCGACGGTGCGGTTGGCTGCAAGGCGGTCATCGAGCATTGGGATGAGCGGGATCTGGCGATCTGGCGTTCGGTCGGTCTGCGGTATTAGGTGTTCAAATACTACGGTCCAGAACTGCCATGAGGCTTCGGAAAAGAACTTGCGTACGTGCGGTTGCTTGACGCGCTTGTCGACGACCTTACGCGTGGCATCGTCCCAGAAAGAACTCTGCGAAAGCGTGCTGAAGCCGGGGTAGTAGCCGGGTTGTTGCCTGGGCTGCAAAGCTTCCAGAGTTGCCGCATCGCGAGGTAGAAGCGCTGCATCGACGGGCGGAAAGGTGGGCTTCACTTTTGCCTCCTGCGCAGAAGGCTGGCGAGTATGCCAAGCATTCCTGCCGCTCCAAAGAGCAGCGGAGCGAAGATCGGTGGACCGTACATGATGTTGTAGAGCAAATGCCTGCTCCCTCCAGGGCGGCGTAGTACGCCACGGCCGTGATAGAAGAAGCCCACGGCCGCATCCGCGCCAGCCAGGACGGACAGGGCGGGTAATGCCGTCGTGGCAATCTTGCGGCTGTTCACAGAAGCGAAGGCCACGCTCGCCAATACCGGTGCAATGACTACCGGAGTCCACTGAGCCTGGTAGCGGAAATTATTCTTGTAGTGCGAGTAGTACGCCTCAAAGCCGCTAAGCAAGGCGCTGACGCCTGTAACGATCGCTACCTGCCGCTGAAATTTACCCTCGCGCATGTCCTGTTCGGCTGAGAGGAGATCGCGTCCGCTGTTACCTGGCAGCAAGCGGCCGAGGAAGCTATCTCTCCCTGAAGCGGACGCAGTTGCGATGCTCTGCTCGCGCTGTAGGTAGGACGCGATGAGCCCCAGATAGGCGCTCGTGCCGAAGAGCAGCGGCGCGAAGATCGGTGGCCCCATGATCATGTTCGTCATCGGCAGGCGCCATCCGCCCGGCTTTCGCTTGATGCCGCGAACATGGAAATAAAAGCCGATGAGAGCATCGACAAGTGTCACGAAGGAAACAAGCCTTAGCACGGTTCGCGCGGCTCGTCGGTTGAAGACACCGGCTACCCCCGCCATCGCGAGCAACCCGCTGAGAATGACGGGCGTGTACATTACGCGCCGGCTGTAGCTGCCGCGATAATGCTCGTACGCAACCTCGAGACCGCTGACCACGCTGGTCGCCGCGGTGAGTAGCGCCAGACTGCGCTGGAACCGCCCCTCTCGGATGTGATTGGCGACGATCTCAAGGTCGAGCGTTGGACTCGTCACCGATAGTTCGGTGTCGATGGCCATCGGCTAAATGACCTCCCGCGCTTGATCGATGCCAACGGTCTTTATGATTTTCAGTGCATCCTTCTGTCCGCGAACGAGTGCCTTGGCAAAGTGCAGCGCCTGCTCTGTCGTGATCTTTCCGGGCATGGGAGGCTCATTTGGATCGACGACGGCCTGGACGA
Organism: uncultured Acidobacteriaceae bacterium; assembly: GCA_963816335.1. Lineage (GTDB taxonomy): Bacteria > Acidobacteriota > Terriglobia > Terriglobales > Acidobacteriaceae > JANXZS01. The sequence goes on from CAWFKA010000007.1 coordinate 205,964, forward strand.
CCGTCGGGCCACGATGCGCAAGAGCCTCGCGAAGAATGTGTTCTGCGTCTTCGGGGCGTTTGATGGTATAGCCCTTCGCTCCGCAGGCAGTGGCGACCATCGCGAAGTCGATGGGCTCAAGCTCGACACCGAACTCCGGATTGCCTTCGAGGATCATCTGCTCCCACTTGATCTGTCCGAGCACATTGTTCTTGATCACGATGACGCAAACCTGCAGCTTGTACTTGACCAGCGTGGCAATCTCGCCCATGAGCATGGTCAGGCCACCATCGCCAACGACGCAGACTACCTGCCGGCCCGGGTAGGCGACGGCCGCGCCGATGCTGTAGGGCAGACCGTTGGCCATCGTTGCAAGCGAGCCGGACAAGGAAAATTCCATGGTGCCGCGGATGTCCACGTGGCGCGCGGTCCAGGTCGCGATCGTGCCGCTGTCCGAAGAAACGATGGCGTCATCGTTCAGCAGCTTGTTCAGCGTATGCGTCACCACCTGGGGCTTCATCGGCATGTCTTTGCGGGTTCCGCGTTCTTCGATCAATCCGAACCAGCTCTTCATGCGTTCCTGCGACTTCTTCAGGAACTTGTTGTTCTTCTTCTTCAACAGCGGAAGCAGAGCCGCCAGAATGGTCTTGGCGTCGCCAAGGAGACCGACTTCAACGGGATGCCGTAGGCCGATGCGGGTGGGATCGATCTCGATCTGCACGCACTTCGCTTGGCCGGGCTTGGGTAGGAACTCAATGTACGGATAGCTCGTGCCGATCATGATGAGGGTGTCGCACTCCTCCATCGCGTCTACGGATGGCGCCGTTCCGAGCAGGCCGAGTCCGCCGGTTGTGTAGGGGCTGCGGTCGGGGAGAACCTGCTTACCGAGCAGGGCTTTGACGACGGGTCCACCGACAATTTCCGCAAGTTGCGCAAGCTCTTCACCGCAGCCAATTGCGCCTCGCCCGCAGAAAATCACCACTTTCGAGCCGGCATTGATGACGTCGGCAGCCTTCTGAAGCACCGACGGCGCAGGCTTGGCCGATTGGCCAACTTTATAGTCGCCGCTGTGGTTAGGTACATTCGCATTACTGCGATGGTCGTCGGAGACTTTCCACTCCTGCATGTCCTTCGGAATGCAGATGTGCGCGACGCCGCGACGCCCGTAGGCCGTACGCACGGCCATGTCGACGACATTGACGGCGTGCGGTGCGCTCATGATGCGCTCGTTGAAGACCGAGACATCCATGAACAGCTTGTCGAGATCGACATCCTGCTGATAGTCCATGCCGATCATGTCGGAAAAGGTGTGGCCGGTAATGGCGAGCACGGGCTGCAGGTCGCACTTGGCGTCATAGAGGCCGTTGAGCAAATGGACGCCGCCGGGCCCGGAGGTCGCGCAGCAAACTCCCAGGCGTCCTGTGTACTTGGCATAGCCTACGGCTGCAAACGCAGCGGCTTCTTCGTGGCGCACCTGGATGAACTTGAGTTTGTCCTGGTGCGTTCGCAGCGACTCGAAAAATCCATCGACGCCGTCGCCGGGAAAGCCGAAAATCGTGTCGACACCCCACTCAATAAGTCGTTCCACAATCAGGTCTGAAATCTGCTTTGCCATCTTATTTCTCCTGTTGAATCGGGCTCCTTTCAGCGTGCGACATGCCCGGGTGATTCAGTAGCGTACTGTGAACGTCAAGAAACGAGGTACGGTGCGGCATCTTTTTCCTTCAATTCCAGACCCGTCCCTGGACGAGAGAGATCAGGGGACATGACACCCTTCGATGGCTCACAAAATCCATGGAAGAACATTCGTTCGATCCGTACGTGATCGTGAAAAAACTCCATGTGGACCGCGCGTGGAACGGCGCAGCATAAATGTAGATGCATGCTCGGGCCACAATGCGACGAGAGCGGAACGTTCGCCGCCCAACAAAGAGAAGCGGCATGGAGGAAGCCGCTGACTCCGCCGCACCTCGTGGCGTCAGCCTGCAGTACGGTGACGGCTTTTGCGTCAAGCATCCGCTTGAAGTACCAGGCCGTATACCCGTACTCGCCGGCCGCGATATCCATGTTGAGGGGAGCACGCTCCCTGATCTGTCGCAGCCCTGCCAGATTGTCTGAACTGACCGGTTCTTCGAACCACCGAACCCGCTCGGCGGCAAACTCGTGGGCGAGCGCAACGGCCTGGGTAACGGTATAAGCTCCATTTCCGTCAACGAAGAGTTCTACGACGTCGCCGATGGCTTTCCTCGCAACCCGGACCCGGCGCGCATCGTCGTACGGATGCGTGCCCACCTTCATCTTCACCATGCCGAAACCCTGAGCGGCCCATCCCCCGAGCTGCCTCTCCAACTGCCCATCATCGTATGAAGTAAATCCGCCACTGCCATAAACAGGTATCCCCGACCGAACCCTTCCAAGGAGATCTACTAGTGGGGACTCGAACAAGCGCGCTGTGAGATCCCATAGAGCGAGATCGATGGCCGAGATGGCCATGGCGGTGATGCCGGTCTCTCCCGAGTTGCGAACCTGGCGGTAGAGGGCCTGCAGGATCGCTGCATGTTCGAAGGCCGGCTGGCCGTGCACACATTTCTCCAGCAAGGACTTGACGAGCTTGCCAGTGGCCGCCTCGGCGTAGGTGTAGCCCATGCCCATGATGTTCCCCGCACCGAGCTGTACGAGCACCATCGTCGTGCTGTTCCAGGCGAACGTGCCATCCGCCTCTGGCGCATCAGTTGGAACGGTGTAGACCTTGACGCTACTCGCGGTAATTTTGATCTGCTGCGACATGATGACCTTAAAAATTAGTGATGACTTCTGCGCCGTCCGTCGTAACCGAGATGACGTCGCAATGACGCATACCGCCGTAGTCATCGAAGTAGGCCGCGGGCTCAAGATTAAAGGTCATGCCTACCTCGAGCACGTCGGGTGAGAGTGGATGAATACGTGGGCGACCGTTGGGATTGGCGGCGGCGAACCCAACCCCGTGACCAGCGGCGTGTTTGAACGCTTTACCTAAACCGTGCGATTCCATGACGGTGCGGACCGAGTGGTCAACGTCTGCTCCCGTGACTCCCGGGCGGATTGCGTTGAGGCCTGCCTGGCGGGCTTCGTTGATCGCCGAACGCAGGTCCTCCTGTCTGGGAGACGGTTCACCTGCGGTGAAGGTTCGCGTGATGTCGGTCCAATATCCGTCGGCGCAGGTGTTTGCGTGAATCATGATGAGGTCACCCCGTTCGATGACCCTTTGCCTTGTGCGGGCGTAGGACGCTGCCGCCTTGACGGAGTTTGGACCCGACATGCAGAAGAAATAACCGTAGCTACGTTGTAACGACTCGGCATGAGTTGATCGCTCGAACGCTGACTGCAGGTCGGCGGCTACGACAGTCTCACGCAAGCCGGGAAGGATTGAAGTAAAGGCTGCGGCAAAGCCGTCGGAAGCAACTTGGCTCGCAATTCGTAGCATGGCGAGTTCCTTGGCGGTTTTCACCGCCTTCATCTTTTCCAACATTTGATCGCAGCTCGCGATCAAGGCGTTGGGCAGAAGATCTTTGACGAGCGAAGGCAGAGCTGTTCGAAACTCATTTGAGACCGCGTAACTGGACGGCTGAACACTATGGTGGAGCTGCAGTCCGATGGCGGCATGCTTAAGTCCCATGGACGACAAAGCATTTTGCAGCGGCTCTCTCAAACAATCGATGGGAGATTTCAGCGTATGAAGGCCCGCGGGCTTGTACGGGATGAGCTCGGCGGACGAGGTGTGTCTCGCCAACTCCATTTCATCTTCGGGAAGAACGACCTTCACCTCACCGTCCGACGAGAACAATGCCACACTCGCGGACATGACAGGCCAGTAACCGCTGAGTAAAAGCACTTCCGTTGCTGAGCTACAGAGGAGCGCGTCATGCGGGGAGGCGAGCAGATCGACCACGGTGTATGCCTGGCGTTGTGCATCCATTGCCTCGCTCGTCCCCTTATGTTTTGGTGGGAGACAGTTTTTGTTTGCAGGGATGCCCACGAATTGAAAGCTGCATCACACAACTTGAACAGGCGCTCGGCTGGTCGGCTGAGCGTTGGGTTCGCTACATGACGCAATCACTCGTTGTAGTTGTCACAAGCTCCTCCGTGGGCCTCGGGCGGGCTGTTGCCCACGGCTTCCCAAAGCGCGGGGCGCGCATTTGTCCCATCGCTAGAAATCCAGAGGCGTATTCGCGAGGTCTGCGAAGTAATAGACAGCGCGCGAGCCGTGCTTGGGCGGGAAGATTTTAAACCGGCAACCCAATGGAGCTGGCGCGAGGACTCACTGTGGACAAAGCATCGAGAAACATGGCGGGACCCGTCACAGCACACTGGTTCGCGCGGAAAGCGGAATTCATGTTTCAGATGCGCGAGAATACGCGTCGAGCAGTTAGCCGAATATTTGTCATGGTGGCTGGAAGAGTGACTTGGTCTGTTATCGCCAACTGAGAACCGAAAGCACTTGTCCGGAAAGGCGACTTTACGGCCAAGTGGATTAGATTGCCAAATGTGTGATTGCCGAGGAGGCGACTACGCAGCAACTTGTCTTGTGCTCAGTTGTCCGGACAGAGGTAGAGTAGCCTTTGAGGGTTCCCCATGAGTTGCTGTCGATCCACCCTGCTCGTCGGTTTCTCCCTCGGCTTTGTATTCTCCCCAGCTTTCGCGCAGGCCTCCCACGACGCAGCTTCCAACGCGCAGCTCGCCAGCCCGGAGATTGAGCAGAAGGTCGACATGCGACTAAAGCGAATGACATTCGACGAGAAGATTGGCCAGTTGATCCAATACAACGCCACCGAAGCGCACCCCGCAAAACTCTCCGGGCCCTCTACCACCGCTCTCAATGTCAACCCTCCCGGCCCTGGCGGAATCGACAGCTACGCCCTGGCGCAAAAGGGTGAACTGGGCTCCATGCTCAACACCGTCGGGCAGAGCCTTACCAACCATTTCCAGCACGCTGCTGTTGACAATAATCGACATGATGTCGCACTACTACGACGCTGAACTCCCCGCACTCGTCAAAGCAGGTCGAGTGCCCATGGCTGTCGTTGACGAAGCAGTGCGCCGAGTTCTACGCGTCAAGTATGCTCTCGGCCTCTTCGATCATCCCTTCGCCGACGGTGCAGAGGTGACAGGAGCCATCGCCGAGCACCGCCCGCTCGTCCGCAAAGCCGCCGAGGAATCTTTCGTTTTACTGCAGAACAAACCCGCTCCTGAAAAGCCCCTTCTGCCCCTCGCTAAGACGACGAAAAGGATCGCTCTCATCGGCCCGCTCGCCGACGATGCCAGCGACATGGTTGGCGCCTGGTCCGGGGCCAACAACTTCGGCGATGTACGTACCTTGCTCGCGACCATGGCGGAAAGAGCCCAGCAGAACAGCGCGACTTTTACGTACGCAAAGGGAACTGAAATCTCCGGCACGTCGAACGCTGGATTCGCCGCAGCTGTTGCTGCCGTACAGAATTCCGACGTCGCCATCCTCGCCCTCGGAGAATCGAGCGACATGACCGGCGAAGCTGCGTCGCGCGCGTTCCTGGACCTGCCCGGTAACCAACAGCCATTGCTTGAGGCTTTGGTTGCAACTGGCAAGCCAGTTGTTCTGCTCGTCTTTTCCGGTCGACCTCTCGTGCTCGACTGGGCCGCTCAGCACGTCCCCGCAATCATGGAGGTTTGGTACCCTGGCGTCGAGGCCGGCCCCGCAATTGCCGACACCCTATTCGGCGATGTCGCTCCGAGCGGCAAGCTCACCATGAGTTTTCCGCGCGCTGTGGGCCAGGAGCCGCTCTACTACAATCAGCTTCCCACTGGTCGCCCAATCCAGCATGCCGATCCGGCTCATCCTGGCTACGTTGAGATGAAGTTCGTCTCACGCTATCTGGATGTGCCTAACGAGGCACTCTTCCCCTTCGGACATGGCCTTTCATATTCGACATTTGGCTATTCCAGTGTTTCGCTTTCGACGCAATCTATAAGCTCATCCTCGCTGATGCGCGACCAGAAGAGCCAGCCCATCGTTGCGACCGCCAATGTCACCAATACAGGCAAGCGCCGTGCCACCGAGATTGTCCAGTGCTATATCAATATCCGAGGGGCCAGCACAGAGCAGCCGGTACGCACCCTCAAGGGCTTTACTCGCCTCACTCTCGACCCCGGCCAGACTCAAACAGTGCAGTTTCCACTCGGATTCAGCGAGTTGTCCTTCTACAACGCTAAGGCTCAGCAGGTTGTCGAACCAGCCGCCTATACCGTCTACATAGGCGGTAGCTCCACCGCCCCCAATGCTGCCCACTTCGCGACCACGCCTTAGCTCCAGGCGGGTCTTCTCTAAATGGGAATGAAACAGTGGGACACACCTGCTGGCTGGTTCGCTTCGAAGGGCAAAATCCCGCAATGTGGTGTGATCGCGCATCATGAATTCGTCAGCAAGCAATAGACCACTTGCATAACGCCGACTCCCCGATGGAGAGAACCTTGATCGTTTTCGAACCTCCGCGAGGCATCGCATTCCCGACCAACTTTGGCCATGTTTGGCTGTTGACGCCACCGTTCCCCACTCCATACAGTCTCCGCATGGCTGACAACGACTACCTCACCGACTTCGACCAGATCGTCAGTACGATGCAGATGTACATTGACGGATCCAAACAAGGCAAAAGCGAGCTAATGCGTCCTGCTTTCCACCCGGACGCATCATTCTTCGGATACGCGGGAGATCAACTCGCGATCGGAACACCGTTCCTGTACGACTGGGTTGACAAGAATGGTCCCGCTGACAAGATCGAGCCCCGTATGGTGAGTGTGGACATTCTCGAAACGATTGCTGTGGTTCGGCTTGACGTCGCCGGCTGGTCAGGCAAGTTGGCCGGCTCAGGCGTCTACATGTCAGATCTGTTCACGCTTCTCAAAACGCCGAGTGGGTGGAAGATCATCCAGAAGGCGTTTCATTGGCATTCATGAGCACCCATCTAGCGGCGTCGGCATCTGGTATAGTCTTCCGCGGGAGCCCTGGCATGCCTGAGCGGAATACTCCCCTGAAGACACTGGAATCGTGGAAGCAGATCGCGGCTTATCTAGAGCGCAGCGAACGCACGGTGAGGCGCTGGGAAGCGACCGAGGGACTCCCAGTCCACCGCCGTGAGCACGAAAAGCAGGACACCGTCTTCGCTTTCAGGCACGAAATAGAGGCCTGGAGTCGGTTACGCACAAAATGCCCAACTGAAATCTCGGTCGATGAGGCCGCGAACCTCCTACCGGTCAAACCCACAACAAATGCTTATCTTGTCGAACATGACGCGATCACCCACACCATGCACCGCTATATCGAAGGGGCCCGGGCAGGTGACGGAGATTTGATGCGCCCTGCCTTCCATCCGTCCGCGACCATCTCGGGCTACTGTCAAGGAGTCGAATATACCGGCTCTGTCGAACACGTGTTCAAGTGGATCACTGAGAACGGCCCGGCACCGAACATCATTCCTCGTTTCGCACGCATTGAAATCATTGAGAGCATCGCCATCGTTCATCTGGAAGTGGAACGCTGGTCAGGGAAATTGGCGGGCGCCCATGCCCGCGCTTCTGACGTATTCACCTTGCTCAGGTGGAACGGCGAATGGAAGATCACGCATAAGCTCTTTCACTGGCACGAGAAATGATTCGTGCTCCCGTCCTCAGCCATGTCAGCTTGATCGACCCCAATGATTTGTCACGGGCAAAATTTGATCAGTTTGCCGCGATCTACCCTTCTCGTCGCGATTCTTGTTGGAACGGGACATCCGAATGCACTCGTTCCATATATGCGATCGCCGCATTCCTGGGTTATTACCGGCCTAGGTTAAGAACGTTTCCACCACAGACTGCTGGCTCTACTAGTCGAAAACCACGAAGAGTGGGGCAACCCCCTCCGGAGTTAATGTGAGGCTATCGAAATGTTCCAGGTACCAGTCACAGACGAATTCGTTCCGTAAATTCGAAGGAAGTATGTCCCCGGCGTCGTAATGGTATCTACGCTTGTCGCCGCCGAAACGACGGCTGCCCCACCACACGACGTGTAGACGTCGAATTGGAGACCGCTGGCGCCCGTGATGGTCAATGTGGCTTGCGAAACATCACTTGCCAATGCGACGGTGTACCATTCCGAAACTCCAGCTGGCGTTAGGTTGTTGCTGATTGAAGTCGAGTTCCCGCTACCCAACGTGCCCAAATTGACTGCGCTGCCGCAGCTGCTGTTCGAAGGCGGCGGAGGCGGGTTCGGGGGCGGGTTACAGGTCAGAGTCGCCACCCCATTGTTCACGAAACTAAGCGCTACAGTTCCGGTGGTGGCTCCGATCGTGCAAGGCAGACCATTCAGGTTGTTCAACGACGCCAGACCGGAGACAAGAAGTTGCCAGTCCGCGGCACATGTTGGCCGGGACGGCTCGCAACTGGTGCTTGGGCTGTCCGTGTTGGCGCTTGTCGCTAAGATCGCGAGCCAGTAAGACCCGGCGTCGGTCACAGCGTCGGACACGCTGTAGCTGTTTGATGCGCTCCAGGCGCCACGGTTATTGATGCCGATAGGACCCTTGGGCCCACTAATTCCTTGTGGGCCTGCCGGCCCTAGTGACCCTTGAAGTCCCATGGCTCCTGCTGGCCCTGCGGGTCCTTGTGGGCCGGGCAGCCCTTCTGGCCCCAGCGGACCTACCGATCCCGCCAGCGCGATCTCCAACTCCGGCCCGTTGGCAGTAAGCAAACTCTCTTTGGAGTCGAATGAAAATGCACCCGTCGCGGTAGTGAGTGCCAGAGCGATGCCGTTGTTTGGAATGGTTCCGTTAAGCCAACCCTGCGCGAGCGTCGTGATATCAAGCAGCACAAACTGGTTCAGGCTGGCAGTCGTGACCGAAATCGGGTTGCCGCCTGTCGCGGAAATTCCCGGAATCGGCGCCGGCGTGTTGTAGGTCAGCTTGTTCTCAGTCCAGGCATTGTTCACTTCGTAGACGTCGAAGCTGCCCGCCTTGCCGACGGCATCGACATACAGGCGCAGCGTCGCCTTGCTTATCGTGGCACTGGCGGGAAATCCGGAAAGGTTGAACTGTACAAAGCTGGTTGTCCCAGGGCCTACGGCCAAGGCGATGCTCGGTCCGTAGCTGATCTTCGGCGTCGCACTGCTCACAAAGGTGTCGGCACTGGGCGGGGCCTGCGCGAGAAGTGGTTCGACAACCAGGGCGACAAGCAGTAGGCACCAAAAAACACTCCGGATTGGGCGACGTGAGGCGGCGTGGGGCATATTCTTCCTCTCCTGTTGAATCTCTGCCACTCAAATGTTTGCTGCGTCCCGATTTTCGGTTTCGTTATTCTTTGTTCGCATGACAAAGCTGACCCAAGTGATGCAGGACGAGCTGCCCGGAGTTGAAATTGACTTCACCACTGACCGTCATACGGCCAGCAGCGCGGCGAAGCGTCCCGTACCTCCCATTCAGGTGAATCCTGTAGTCGTGATCGCCAGCAACCCAGTCCCAACAAACGTGCGATGGGCCTGGGTCTCGATTGTCAGCGTTTTTCCCGTATCGGTGGCCCGGTGATGCTGAGGTGTGAAGGTCGTGGAATCGGAGCTGGCTAACAAGGTCTCGACTACGAGAGTTCTCTTCAGGTCGCCTTGCCGCCCCATGTAAGGTCTTTTCTCAAATTTCATGAGATTAGCTAAGCCATTCACTGGTCAGTGCGCGTAGCAGACGACGCCGCGATAGCGAAGCACGAGTGTATTTTGCGTGAAATCAGCCATCCCGAAGTAATCGATGAAACCGGTTGCGTCTTTGAACTTGCCAGTTCCACCCGCTATGTCGGACCTGTAGTGCCCCCAGGGCACCGCCACAATACCGCGATCGTTTGTGGGGTATGTTGGGGACAACACGGCGACCCGCAGCTTGATGGTCTCGGCACCCGAAGTCACCCAATAGTGCTGAACATTGAAGGTACCGTCGCTGTTCTGTCCGAGGATAGTTGCTGCCACGGAGCCTGCCAGGTCGCCAGATACCGGGCCCAGGTTAGTTACACCCGCGATCGCCCCTATATTAGTCATGAGAGCCCCGCCAACGGCGCCGCAGTGTCGATCCCCATCTTCAGCTAAGGCAACGGGGGTCAGATGGGTGATGTTGTTAGGAATGAATGCCAGGACCGAGAAGGCCACCCCAGTCCTGCCGACTAATGTGACTATGCCTTTGAGTGTCATACTTTTCTCCTTGAGCCAGGCGGGGTTTACGGAAAATGGTATGTGCGACAACCTGCCATGCTTTGCCGGCATACCTTGCGAGTCCACCTCGCCTGCGCGATTGTGTTCGCATCTTTGCGCCGACCACTGTCCGGGTCCATGCACAGCGGATAAATTCGGGGTAAAGCGTAGGTAAACAGGCTGGGAGACAAAGCCCTCTTAACCGTTTTCAGGCAGCTTCCCGGTTGACACCCATGTGGGACCCGGATAGGGTCAAAATCGAACAGCTGGTGACCCGCCATGCAAGAACCAGCCACGGCATCTGCGCGCATCCGCGTCGGAGAGTTCGAAGTAGACCTTCGATGGGGTGAAGTTCGACGCAACGGCGACAAAATCAAACTCCAGCAACGACCTTTCCAGATTTTCGCCGCGCTCATTGAGCGGCCCGGCGAGGTCGTGACGCGGGAAGAGATCCAGCAGAAACTCTGGCCCAGCGACACCTTCGTTGACTTTGAGCACAGCATTAACACTGCCGTGAATAAGCTGCGCGAAGCATTGGGGGATGACGCCGAGAACCCGCGGGTTATCGAGACGCTGCCGCGTTACGGGTACCGTCTCATCAGTCCAGTAGAAATTGTGCATGTTAATGGCACGGGCCCGGACGTAGCGATCGCGCCCGCGCCACTGCTACCAAAGGGGCCCCTTGTGACTCGGTGGCAAAAGCCCTGGCCCATCCCTGTGACAGGCGCTGCGTTTGCTGCTCTGCTCGCAATCCTCTTCCTCGTGCTCTATTTCTGGTCTCCCTGGCGTCGCACTGCGGCAGCGCCACGCGACACGTGGACTCAGATCACCGACTTTTCCGACTCTGCAACTTCGCCCGCGTTGTCGCCTGATGGACACATGATCGCTTTCATTCGTGGCCCGGATACCTTTGTCACACGCGGCGAGATTTACGTGAAGATGTTGCCTGACGGACTGCCTCTTCAGCTGACCCGCGACAATCGATTGAAGATGGCCCCTACATTTTCCCCGGATGGATCGCGCATCGCCTACACGACCACGGAGCCGTCACTCGAATGGAATACCTGGATCCTGCCGATCCTGGGCGGCGAGCCCGAAAGGCTCCTGCCGAATGCAGCCGCTCTCACATGGGTGGACAGACAACAGGTCATGTTTTCGGAGTCGAAGAATGGAAACATCATGGGCCTGGCAACAGCCTCGGAGAGCCGGACAGGAGAGCGCGACATCTATGTCCCGAGCAACTCAGCTGGAATGGTTCACCGTTCTTGGGTATCGCCTGATGGTAAATGGGTTCTCCTTTCCGAGATGGACAATGTCGGATGGCTGCCGTGCCGCATGCTTCCTTTTGACGGAAGCACGAGTGGTGAGCCTGTTGGTCCGAAGAAGGCGCGCTGCACCTATGCAGGCTGGAGCCCGGATGGCAGAATGATGTACTTCAGCGCGGACGCCGGGGACGGATACCACATCTGGCGCCAGCATTTTTCGCATGGAGAGCCTGAACAAATAACCTTTGGTCCCACCGAAGAAGAGGGCATCGCCGTTTCTCCCGATGGGCGTTCGCTGGTAACCTCTGCTGGAATCAGGCGAAGTACCGTTTGGGTCCATGATTCACGAGGTGATCGCCAGATCTCCGGAGAGGGTTTCGCTAGAGTGCCAGGTCTGGGATTCGGGGGCGGTGCGGATGCCCGATCCGTGTTTACTCCGGATGGGAAAAGAGTGTTTTATCTCGTACGCACAGAAAGTTCCCGCGCCTATACATCGGGAGAACTCTGGACGACCGATTTAGACTCCGGCCGGAGCGAGGCAGTTCTGCCAGGCATTGCGATGAATGAATTCCACATTTCACCGGATGGCGAGCGTGTGGCATTCGCGACTCAAAATGCTCAGTCAACTTCGCACGTATGGATGGCGTCGCTCGACCGCCGCAGACCGCCGAAGCAGCTAGCTGCATCCGCTTTCAAAGGGATATCCTTTAGCTCCGGTGGCGATTTTTACTTTCTAGCGCAAGAAGGCAACCAGGATTTCCTCTACAGGATTGGGTCAAAGGAAACCGTTCCACGAAAAGTAAGCCCCGAGCCGGTTGTGAACCCGGTGGGCATTTCTCCCAACGGCGACTGGTTGCTCTCGGGCAATGACCCTGTCATAGCCCGTCCGCTACAAGGAGGGCCTGCAATTCGCGTATGCAAATTTTGTGGCATTGGGTGGGGGCCGGACGGCAAGCTTCTTTATCTGAGATTCCGCGACGTGGGCGAAATGGGCGACGGAAGAACCTTTGTGATTGGGTTACCCACGGGGAAGGATCTACCAACGTTGCCACCCTCGGGATTGAAGTCCATCGAAGACACCAAAGGGTTAAATGTGCTTGCGGAAATTGACACGGCAGGTAAAGTAATCTTCGCTCCGGGCCCCGATCCTTCTGTGTACGCCTACAGCCGACTGACGGTGCAAAGGAACCTCTATAGAATTCCACTGAAGTAAGCGAAGAAATGATTAGTGACACCGCAGGCGGTTTGTTTCAGTAGGGGGTGCCCTCCTGTCGTCCGGATACTTCTCTCTCCAGATTTTGTCTATGTTCACTGCGATATGGGGTCCTTTCCGCAGCATGGACTTTCCGACCAGCTCGGCCGTTCAAGGCAATGATCCAACTTGCCGAATAACCGGCTTTTCGGAGAGGCGGCCAGTCGCCAGCCATGTGTCCGATTTGGCGATTTTTCCCAAATGGAAGGTCGAACAAAGAAAAAAAGCAGACCCTGGCGCGCATTCCGGTCCTAGCCCCAAAGGGATCTCAATGAGTTCCTTGGCCCGTTGGCAAAAGTGAGCTGCCCGAGGTTGCGTAGGCACTGATCCCGGCACAGAGTTAAAGAAAACGACTAAAACCGCATTCGATCCTGCCTGGCGCCCATTCTTGTGGCGGCGCCGTGGTGTGTTAGATTCCTTGCATGATTTTCGGCCTTTTAGTTGCTGCGGCCACTGTTTTGGGCAGGCCCCTGCACGACGTTCAGTGCGGACTGCACGGAATGGATCACGCCAACCGGACAACAATCTCGGGTGCTGATCTATCGCAATTTCCCGTTAGACGTGAAGAACGACAACATCACGCGTGCTCTGGTCTTCGTGCATGGCATTAATCGCGACGCAGATAACCATTTCCGCACTGCTCTTGCTGCTGCTTTTCTTGCGGGTGGCCTGAATAACACCGTTATTGTTGGGCGACGCTTCGCGTCGAATAGTAGTGCGCCGGGGAATCAGGTCGGCGATTGCCACGACGCTATGGCGGCCGACGAGGCCAATTGGGTATGTGAAACACCGCGAGCCGACCGTTGGCGCTTCGGCGGTGGCGAGATCGGCAATGGCAAACTCACATCCTTCGATTTCATGGACGAAATCATCCGGCGCTTGGCGCGCAAACAAATATTTCCAAATTTGAGGAGCATCGTTGTTGCAGGTCATTCAGCGGGCGGCCAGTTTGTCATCCGCTACGAGATGTCTAACCAAGTGCATGACTCGATTCTCCATCCCGATTTCGTATGTGGTGTCCAATGCCTCTGCTTATACCTATGTAGATGATATGCGGCCTACTTCGACGGCTTTACCGAAGACTGTTGCCGCCGCAGCACCGGGATTCCAACCAACTGGTCCTGCTGTGCCGCCACCGGCATTTGTCCCGTAGGCCGACGCCAAAAACTGCGTGGGATATGACCACTGGCCGTACGGGCTGAAGGACCGTATCGGCTATGCGTCCAGACTCACGGACGACGAGATCAAGAAACAGCTTGCCGCTCGACCGACCACCTATCTGCTCGGCGAAGCGGACATCCTGCCTCTTGGTGTTTTCGACACTTCATGCCCGGCAATGGCCCAAGGCCCCACGCGTTTAGCGCGCGGCCTCGCATATAGCAGGTACGCCAACGAGTTCCGCGGCGCGAGCCACAAGGTGGTTGTTGTTCCGTTCTGCAGTCATAGTGCCCGAAGCATGTTCACATCCGATGTGGCACTACCGTTGATATTCCCAAACTAAATTGCGCCATCTGTTGAGCCCGCAGGCGGCTATTACTGGTCATCGTTAGTTGTAATCATATTCCCGGCGCTCGCCGTAATAGATCTGACGCACTCTGAGGTAGTACCCGCGGCGGAATCTTCGCGGTATTCGTGTTATGTCCAACGCGGAACGGAGTCTGGGTCGCGGTACTCCTCGCGATTGCTCACGTCCGGCCGACGATGGTTCCAGAAGTCGCGTTCCGCACCTTTCAAAACCGTGGTAGAAGCCGCGCTGTTCCGAGCCTCTTCGGCTTCGTGCTACCCATACGCGAAAGGAGGCGGGCCATAGTTGGTGCGCGAGCGCACTCTTTGGCCGGCGAATACGGCGACGGCCAGCATGGGTATCAGCAGAGAGTCGTTTTCATATCATCCACCCTCTTCCGCGGCCGCGATTCAGATCAGGCGTGAAGGGTTAGGTGATGTGAACAAGACCCTCGACGTCCTATGCCTCTTACGAACGCCGTCAGGTTGTTTGGGTAGTTTCAATTGCTGACAGCAAGACTGGTTCGACTATAGAAAGAAAGTTTCGGGCGCCGAATCGGTTTCCATGTGGCAGAGCCTTTCGTTTGGCGCGAATTACAAAGCAGCATACTGCCTATCAGTCTGCCCCGCCGGCGAGGAAGTGATTGCGATTTTGAGCACACAGGCCTTCACAGCGGCAGACATCCGAGTATAAGATCCAACAACGTTAACGCTTACGGAAGCGCTCTAAGATATCCGAAACCCGAGGCCGATCGATACTTTCCAAAGGCTCAAGGCAGAAACGAAGGTTACACGACCGGTCGGGTGGCGGAGGTCCTTTCGTGGCGCAGAAGATTGACGCACACCATCACCTGTGGCGATATAACGCAGCAGAGTATGGGTGGTTGGACGAGGGCATGCAATCCTTGCAACTGGACTTCTTGCCCGATCATCTCGTGGCGGAGTTGACTAAAGCGGAGATCGACGGGACGGTCGCGGTCCAGGCGCGGCAGACGCTGGAGGAGACTCGGTGGCTGCTGGATCTGGCGGATCAGTGCGACAAGATTCTGGGAGTTGTCGGCTGGGCTCCGATTGCCGGCGAAAGCTTTCCCCGAGTGCTCGAGCAATTCGAAGACTGGCCGAAGCTAAAAGGGCTGCGGCATGTTATTCAAGCGGAGCCGGACGACACTTACATTCTGAGGGCGGACTTTAACGATGGCATCCGCGCGATGCTAGGCAGCGGACTTGTATACGACATCCTGATCTATGAGCGGCATCTGCCGCAAGCCATCGACTTTGTCGACAAGCATCCGCAACAGGTGTTTGTGCTGGACCATATCGCAAAGCCCAGGATCAGAGAGGGAACACTGCATCCGTGGGCGGAGAGTCTGCACAAGTTAGCCCGCCGGGAGAACGTCTGGTGCAAAGTCAGCGGAGTTGTCACAGAGGCGAATTGGAATAACTGGACGCTTGATACATTGCGGCCCTATCTCGACGTCGTGGTGCACGCTTTTAGCGCAGAACGCCTGATGGTGGGATCGGATTGGCCGGTATGCCTGGTGGCGACCGGGTACACGCGATGGTTCGATCTGCTTCGCACCTACTTCACGGAATTCACACAGACTGAACGCGATGCGATCTTTGGCGGGAACGCAGTGAGTGTGTACGGTTTGAAATAAGTCTCGAAGTATCTCGAGAAGAGATTATCGGGACAGTCCCAGGAGGGGAATCGATGAAGGCGTTTCGAATGGAGGGCCCTGGTGTTGCAGGGGTCGAGGAGGTGCCGGATGCCGTTCAGAAGGAGAATGAGGTGTTGCTCCACGTGCGGATGGTGGGAATGTGCGGCACCGATCTGAACAGCTATCGTGGGCGAAATTCGATGGTTACGTTTCCCCGCGTGCTGGGGCATGAGGTTGCCGCCGAGGTAATACAGGGAGGAGTGGATCTTGCGAATGGTACCGCAGTGACCGTGTTGCCCTACACCAGCTGCGGGATATGTGCTGCCTGCCGGCGAGGCCGCATGAATGCCTGCAGATTCAACCAGACAATGGGCGTGCAGCGGGACGGTGCTATGGCGGAGTACATCAGCGTGCCCGCGCGAGAAGCTATACGCGGCGCACCTGTCGCTTAAGGAACTCTGCCTTGTCGAGCCGTTGACGGTGGGCTTCCATGCGGCAGCACGCGCGCGGATTGTGCAGGAGGACACGACTGCTGTCTTCGGCTGTGGTGCGGTCGGACTCGGAGCGATTGCGGGTTCCGCGTTCCGAGGCGCTGAGACGATCGCGATCGACATGGATGATGCCAAGCTCGAAATCGCCCGCAAGGCTGGCGCGAAGCATTGCATCAACACGGCTCGCGAGGATCTGAATTCCAAACTTGCCGATATCACCGATGGACGCGGACCGGATGTGGCGATTGAGGCCATTGGGCTGCCGGTCACCTTTAGAGCTGCGGTGGAAGTGGTCGCCTTCACCGGGCGTGTTGTCTACATCGGTTACGCGAAGGAGCCGGTGACTTACGAGACGCGACTGTTCGTGCAAAAAGAGCTGGACATCCTAGGCAGCAGGAATGCGTTGCCGGAAGACTTCTACAAGGTGATTGAGATGCTTGAGGCCAGAAGGTTTCCGGTCGAAGACGCGGTAAGCGCGATTGTCCCCATGGCGGATGCTGCTCGGTCGCTGGCCGAATGGAGCGCCAACCCGGCCAGATTTACAAAGATCCTGGTGCAAGTGAGCTAATTCGAGCACGTAACGATCGGAGCATCTAGATGCAGGATTCGACGTCGGTCAGTACTGAGGCAATCAGTAAGCGCAAGGCTCCGCACGTCTTTCCCGCAGGACAGATGACTCTATTCGTTCTGGTAACCGTCCTCTTCTTCATGTGGGGGATGTCCAATAATCTGACTGACATTCTGGTACAACAGTTCAAGAAGTCGTTCGATTTGTCGCAGTTCAGCGCGCAGCTGGTGCAGACGGCAAACTTCTTCGGCTACTTTTGCATGGCGATTCCGGCTGCCCTTGTGATGAGACGATGGGGATACAAGGCCGGTATGGTGATGGGCCTGGTTCTGTTCGGCGGGGGTATGGTGCTCTTCTGGCCGGCAGCGGTGACGGGGCAATACCTGCCCTTTCTGATTGCACTGTTCACGGTAGGTTGCGGCGCATCGGTGCTGGAGACAGCCGCGAATCCCTTCATGGCCCAGTTCGGGCCTGCTTCCACTTCCGAACGGCGACTGAACTTCGCACAGGCATTCAATCCTCCGGGAACAATCCTCGGCGTGATCCTCGGAGCGCGGTTCATTTTTTCCGGGATTGAACCAAGGGCGCCCGAGGTGGCGCTGATGAAGGCTGCAGGGACCTATGCTGGCTACCTCCATACAGAACTGATGCGAGTAGTGCCGACATACCTTGTTCTGGGCTCGGTGGTCCTGCTGTTCGCGTTGCTGCTCTCCAGGATTAAGTTTCCGTCCATGCTCGGCGAGCATGAAGACGCAACTTTGCCTGAAGATCATGGCACCTTCGGCGCGCTGCTGCATTATCCGCACCTCTGGTTAGCGGTGCTGGCGAACTTCTGCAATGTGGGTGCGCAGGTGTCGTCGTGGAGCAGCTTGATCCCGTACATGAAGCAATATACGAACGTCAGCGAGAGGACCGCGGCAGCTTACCTTACGGCTTCGCTGGTCGCGATTATGGTCGGCCGATTTGCGACTACGCCGTTGATGAAATATTTCCCGCCGACCAGGTTGCTCGGGCTCTACGGAGCAATGAATGTGTTCCTGATCGGCCTGGCGATAATGCGGCCCGGGATGGTTGGCGCCTACGCCATTGTCGCGAGCAGCTTCTTCCTCTCGATCATGTTCCCCACTATCTTCGCTCTGGGACTGAAGCGCCTGGGTCCGAACACGAAATTGGCCAGCTCGTTATTGGTGATGGCCATCGTGGGCGGGGCAATCTTCCCCCCAATACTCGGCTGGATTGCGAGGCGGACTGGGAGCATAGCAGTAGGCTACTTTGTTCCAGCGTTTGGGTACGCCGGCGTATCTCTGTATGGATTTCTCGCCAGGCGAGTGCGCCCTGAGGAAGTTGTCGCGGTACCGCAGGGATTCTAGATCGCTAGGCATTCTTAGGCCAGGTTTTAGGGCGTTAATAAATTGTGTCTACAACTACTTCGACGACTTGGTGGACTGCTCAGACACGCCAAAATACGTTAAGACGGGCCAATCACGGGTGGACAAATGCGCGTGGAGATTTTATCACCATTGGCTCTTCTACCTTAAGCAATTAAGATTGCTCGATTTCACTTTCAGTTTGTGAGCGACTGGGAAGCGATAGTTGAGCCAACCCCCACATGGCGCCACTGGGCAGTTCAGCGCCCGCCTGGCAGCGGTGTGGCTCTCCTCTCTACTCCAGATGCGCGTTTGATTGTTTCAACCAGAGCGGGAACTCGATGGGCGTGTAGCTTGATTCGTCATGCGTCGTGGATCAATTGCATATGGGCCTTGGAACTCCTGATGGTGAAGAGGGAAGGAACTTTGTAGATGAGAACGATTTTGATAGCGATCGCCGTTGCGGCAATATCCTCGATGAGTTTGGCCGCGACGCCCACGGCAAAGGTAGGACAGGGACTCGTGCAGGGCACCGTTGAAAACGGGTTGACGGTCTACCGTGGCATACCGTTTGCGGCGCCTCCTGTGGGCGATTTGCGCTGGCGTGCTCCGCAACCCGCGGCACCGTGGCAGGGTGTTCGGCAGGCCGACAAATTCGCTCCGCAATGCGTGCAGAGCATCAAGCCTGAGACGACGAGCGAGGACTGTCTGTATCTCAATGTCTGGAGTCCCGCGAAGTCGGCGCACGCCAAGGTCCCAGTGCTCGTCTGGATCTACGGCGGCGGGTTTAGCGTTGGCGGCACATCGGTGCCCGTATACAGGCGGAGAGGTGCTGGCCCATAAGGGAGTGGTGCTGGTCAGCATCGCGTACCTATGGGCGTCCTTGCCTGTTCTCGCGCATCCGGAACTGAGCGCTGAGTCGAGCCAGCATGTCTCCGGCAACTACGGGCTGCTTGACATGATTTCCGCCTTGGGGTGGATCAGAAAGAGCATCGCGGCCTTTGGCGGCGATCCAAGCAAGATCACGATCTTTGGGGAATCGGCAGGCGGCATTGCTGTAAGCCAGCTATGCGCTTCGCCGCTCGCCAAGGGCCTGTTTGACGGGGCTATCTCTGAGAGTGGCGGGTCCTTTGGTCCTCCCCGGCCCGCAGGTGGTCCGGGCGAGAACATGCGGACCCTCGCCAGCGCCGGGGTCGCCATGACGGCCAGGCCTTCGCACTCAATGCCGGAACCGAGTCCATCGCCGAACTCCGTAAACTGCCGCCGGAGAAACTGCTGGCGGCCACGCGCGGTCTTGCGTGGCCCAACATCGACGGCTGGGTCATCCCCTCTGACGAGTACACGCTCTACGATGCGAAGAAGTTCAACGACACGCCCATCTGGTTGGCTACAACTCCGACGAGGGCGCCAGCTTCTCCCATTTTCGCTTTCCGCAGGAGTACATCGATAGCGTGGACAAGCGCTATCGACCCTAGCTGACCCTCTTCTCGAGCTCTATCCGGTTGGCGAGAAAACCGTGCCCGAGACGGCCCGCGATCTGTCCCGTGATACCGCATTCGGCTGGCATACCTGGACGTGGGCGCGGATGCAGTCGAGCCTCGGCAAATCAAAGGCTTTTTACTACTACTTCGATCAGCATCCTGATTACTCGGCAGATTCGACGCAGGCCGGATTCGGCGCGCCGCATGGCCGCGAGGTGGCGTATGTCTTCGGCCATCTGTACGATTTGCAGCCCCAGCCGCCCACTGTGGCAGACCGCGTGATCTCCCAGACGCCATGGCCACCTACTGGACCAATTTCGCGAAGTACGGCGACCCGAATGGCGAGGGAATGCCACAATGGCCCGCGTTCAGCGACAAGAATCCAACGCTGATGTACTTTGCCGGAACGCCGCATACAGGGCCGGTTCCGAACGAACCCGGCTTGAAGAAACTGGATGCGTATTTCGCGTGGCGCCGCTCAACCGAGGGGGCAAGCGTATCGCTGGTTGAGGACGCGAAGCCTGCGACGACCAATGTGATGGGGGCACAGTATCCGCGGATTCTTCAAGACCGCAGCGCAGCCTTCCAGGATCAAAGCGCCGACGACACAATCCGTCGACGTGGATATCATTGGCAAGAAGTTCCCGATGACTCGCGACGCGAGCGGCGTCTGGAGCGCGACAACTCCTCCGCTGGTCGAGGGCTTCCACTATTACGCGTTGGATGTTGACGAGGGTTCGCATAAACGATCCCGGCAGCCACACCTTCTTCGGAACAGGCAAAGATGCAAGCGGTATTGAGATCCCCGAGGCCGGTGTGGGCTATTACCTCGCGAAAGATGTTCCGCATGGCGACGTGCGTATCCGCATCTATCTTTCAAAGATCACCGGGCAGTGGCGACGCTGCTTTGTTTACACGCCACCGGGCTATGACGCCAACACCAGCGCTCACTACCCTGTGCTCT
>CAWFKA010000008.1:0-280000 GCA_963816335.1 uncultured Acidobacteriaceae bacterium
GGCGTAGGTCAGGAACAGCAGGCCAAGCTGGGCGTTAATCCTTTGGGTCCCGGCGTCGAAGCGGGGACAGACTTTCACTCTGGCATTACCTCCACGGAGCCAAATAATTTTCCGGGCTCCGCTGGCAACCAGGATAACGACCCTAAGACTGTGATCACTGCCACGACCTCCGTCGGTGGCGAACCCCCGACCGCTCTCGGTTCCGGCGGACTGACAGGGGTGTGGGCCGAGGAGAACACGCGCGAATCTATTTTCGCGGCATTTAAGCGCAAGGAGACGTTCGGCACCTCCGGAACTCGAATCAAGGCACGTATGTTTGCCGGCTGGATTGTCCCAAGGACCTGACCAAGCAGCCTGATTGGGTGAAGGCTGCTTTACGCGGGCGGTGTGCCACAAGGTGGAGATCTAACTCCAGAGGCCGAAACAGCTGCGCCAACATTCGTCGTTCACGCGATTAAGGACCCCAGCAGCGGCAATCTTGATCGGATCCAGATCATCAAGATCACGACGAAGAATGGCAAGAGCAAGGAAAGCGTTTACGACGTGGTTTGGAGCGGAGGATCGTAAGCCCGATCCAAAGACCGGCAAGGTCCGAGCAGTGGGCAATACGGTTGACGTGAAGGCGGCCACTTATACCAACTCCATCGGGGCGACTGAGTTTTTGATTGGCCAATGGACTGATCCGTCATTCGATTCCCAAGCGTACACAACCTACTACGCTCGGGTGCTCGAGATTCCCACGCCACGCTGGTCAACCTATTGGGCGGCCAAGCTGAATTTGCCGCGCGAACCCAAATGTCGCAGCTACGGTTCAGCAACGTGCCTGGACATCGCCCATTTGGTACACGCCGACGAAACGATAGGAGTTGTTTTCCGAATGAGTGAAGTTTCTGTAACCGTCGCTCAGGATGAGCAGAGACTCGAGTTCCGCGATCGAGACCTAAGAGTTCCGTCGCTCTTGTCTTGAAGCGCTGGCTGGGGGAACCGCTATTGCATTTCATGTTCATTGGGATAGCGTTGTTCGCAACCTATGCCTACATGAACCGTGGCCGAGGGGGGTTCGAGTCTTCCCGACAGATTAAGCTTAGTCTCGACGACCTCCGCACGATGGATATGTACTTCGAGTCGCAATGGCATCGCCAGCCGACGCCACAGGAATTCCAGGCCATGGTGGAAGACAAAATCAGGGAAGAGGTTCTGTATCGCGAGGGCCTCGCCATGGGTCTGGACAAGGATGACACTATTGTGAAGCGCCGCATGGCGCAGAAGATGGAGTTTCTCGCCGAGGATGTTGCAGCGGCGAAGTCAGCGCTTCGACCGCAGAGTTGAAGGCCTGGTTTGAAAAGAACAAAAGCAAGTTCGCTCTGCCCAGTCGGTACAGCTTCCGGCATATTTACTTTTCTCCTGACAAGCGCGGCAAGGACGCGAAGGAGGATGCCTACCGGGCATTGGCGAGAATTGCTGCTCAGCCTGAAGACTCAAAGCTTGCCGTCTCGCAGGGGGATCAGTTCATGTTCCAGGACTACTATGGGGACCGCGCACCCAGTGCAATTGCAAAAGAATTCGGGCCGCAATTTGCAGTGGCGCTCGAGACGATAAAGCCTGCCTCATGGCAGGGACCGGTTGAATCTGGCTATGGCTGGCACCTCGTGTTTATCGATATGGTTATTCCGGGTCGCGTCCCCGCATTTGAAGAAATCGAACCGGATGTGAAGACGGCGTGGCTCGGCGAACAGAAGTCACTGGCATGGCAAAAGTCATACGCCGACATGCGCGCCAAGTACGTCGTCCTTCTACCCGTTACGCCCGGCGAAGCAGCCCAGGCACCGGTGACGAGCGCTCCCGCCAAGAAACAGATTCCCAAATCCTCCGGTGAGGCGCCTCTATGATTCGCCTGCGGTGGCACTTCGTTTCTTTGATCGCATTTGTCTTGCTGAGCGTGTCGTTTGCTTTAGCCCACGAGGCCCGTCCGGCTTACCTTGAACTGAAGGAAACAGCGCCTGGCCAATACACCGTCCTCTGGCGAACGCCGATGCTTGCCGGAATGCGGCTTCCGGTCGCACTGAGTCTTCCCGACGGCACGAAGAATCTGACACCGCCGAATGTTCAGGAACTCGCAGACTCCGTGATCGAGCATCGCCTGATCGATGCTGGAGCCGGTGGCTTGGCCGGCAAGCGCATCGAATTCCCGGGTCTTCAGTTGACGATTGCTGACGTGCTGGTGCGCGTGGAGATGCTCGATGGCCGTAAGTGGACGAACATTGTGCATCCGTCGCAGCCGTGGGTTGACATCGCAGCATCGCAAACATGGCTCGGAGTTGTAGGCACCTATGTCATTCAAGGAGTTCGTCACATCCTCTTTGGCGTCGATCACATGCTATTCGTGCTCGGCCTGCTGCTGATCGTAAAAGACCGCTGGATGCTGCTGAAGACGGTGACAGCCTTCACCGTGGCACATAGCATCACGCTAGCAATCGCCACACTTGGCTATGCGGAAGTTCCGATCGTCCCCCTGAACGCCGCCATCGCCCTGAGTGTATCCTTTTTCTTGGACCAGAGATTGTGCGCTCCTGGCGCGGTGAGACCAGCTTCACCATCCGGCATCCATGGGTAGTGGCGTTTGCTTTTGGGCTGCTTCACGGTTTTGGTTTCGCCAGTGCTCTCACGAGTGCCGGACTTCCGCACCACGAACTCCCTCTGGCACTCGTTAGTTTCAATGTTGGAGTCGAGATCGGTCAGCTTAGCTTCATCGCTCTAATCCTTCTGCTCGAGCGGTCGTTTCGAGTACTCGAAGTCCGTTGGCCACGCTGGGCCACAGTACTGCCGGGATACACCGTCGGCTCGCTTGGCGCGTTTTGGACGGTGCAGCGGTTCATGATTCTCGTTGGAAGTGCGCGATGAAAATAAAGCGCGAGCAGTATTGGTCGATCGTATCCCGCCCGATGGCGATACTTGTGCTGGTATTCCTTTGCGCCCCGCCCGCATTCGCGCATCCGCAGAAGGGTGAGGCTGCTGGCTTCCTAACCGGTTTTCGTCATCCCATTTCGGGGCTGGACCACGTGCTGGCGATGGTGGCGGTGGGCCTATGGGGTGCGCAGCTTGGCAGTCCGGCTATTTGGGTACTGCCAGTAGCCTTTCCCCTAGTCATGGCATTCGGCGGAATGCTCGGACTTCTAAGCGTGCCGATTCTCGGCATAGAGTACGGGATTGCTGCGTCCGCCATTCTGCTCGGTGCCGCCGTGATGTTTGAGGTGCGTCCACCTCTCGCAGTAGCCGCAACGCTTGTTGGAATATTTGCCATCTTCCACGGATACGCACACGGCACCGAACTGCCGCCCGGCCAGAGCGCTCTGCTCTACAGCATGGGCTTCGTTATTGCGACCGGATGTTTGCACGCACTGGGAATCGGCATCGGCACGGTCCATCGATGGGCGTGGGGGCAGAAACTCCTGCGTGTAGCTGGTGCCGTGGTCGCGGTGGGTGGAGTTTTTTTTATGTGGAAGGCATTCGCATGAAAGACGTAAGCAAATCGCGGCTGCCAATCTACTCGTTCGTATGGTTTGCGTTCTTGATGTTGGCCACTCCCGCAGAAGCCCATCTTAATTCAACCGGCATGGGACCAATCTATGACGGGTTGATGCATTTCCTCATAAGCGCCGAAGATTTGGTTCCAGTGCTCGCACTGGCGCTTCTGACTGGGCTACGAGGCGCGGCGCATGGACGGTGGGCCTTGTTTACTGTTCCGGTTGCATGGTTTTTTGGCGGATTTATCGGACTCACCGCAGCGGGCGAGAATCCTCATCCTTTCATCGCAGCGGCCTGGTTTTTACTCATGGGTGGCTTGCTGATGGTCGACGCCAAACTTACATTGCGTATTACCACCGCATTGGCGGCTCTGCTGGGTCTGTATCACGGCTACATGAATGGAAGCGGTATGGGCCAGGTTGACTCTGCGGGCGTAGTTCTTCTCGGACTAGTGTTTGCGGTCTTCGTTCTGATAGCCATCTCCGCTGCCTTTGTTGTGCCATTGCGCGCACAATGGGCCCGAATAGCTGTACGCGTTGCCGGAAGCTGGATCGCTGCCAGTGGTCTGTTGATGCTGGGTTGGGCGGTTCGTACAAGGTAATCGGGGTAAAGAGCGCAATGTCGATGCGGCAGTATAGACCCGGTTTTCGCGAGTGAAGCGGGCAGTGAACTATTTCGCTTGGTAAAAAATCTACCGGGGTCTTAGATGAGTTCTTTCACGGCGCCGGCCACACATCCTCGATTGGCACACCGGGATCAACGCGACGGGAAGACATCAGCATAGTTTCGTCACCTTTAACGGCTGAGACGATTTTGCCTGGCATCTTTCCGATTAAGGAAGCGCCTCATCCAAATATTCTGAACTGGGACTTCCTCTGGTTATCTCGGGGCAGACCGCACGCCGTTCTTGCCATCTGCCGAATGACGCTTGAGATGGGACAATCCTTTTGCACTCCAGCGGAGGTCGTATGTTTGGCTCGTTGGGCGATGAAGTAGTGACTTGGAATTCTCCAATTCGCGGGCCTCATCAACGAGTTCGAAACATGTTCGTCATTCATCGCCAACAGGCGGGGCGTAAAGCGGTTAAGAACGATCTCGAGCCTGGGGTCGTCGGATTCGATAAATCTTGCGATCATGCAGTTTGCCCTTCGCAGATCGGGCACGGTTGCCTGCGCCACCAGGTAAATTCGCGCCGCATTCTCAATCAGCGATACCACACTAAAGCCCGGCCTCGGTCCCCCGTCTACGACAACGTAGTCGAAGTCCTGTCGGCTGACCGTTAGAAGTCGAGTAACCGCTTCATCTGAAGTCTTAAGGGGAGAATACTTGTCAGGAGCCGCAAGTACCTGCAGACCGGAGGCGTGTTTGACCAACAGGGTAGAAAGAAAATTCGAGTCGACCCTGTTGAAATTCAGCAGAGCATCCGAGGTGGAATACTGCGCCTTCAATCCCAGTTGTAGTGCGGCGTCGCCGAGGGGCAGCGCAAGATCGACCAACAGAACTTTTTTGCCCGATTCACGCGCAAGGGAGAGCGCGAAACTGCTGGCGATCGTGGTCACGCCCGAACCGCCCTTCGCACCCAGAAAAATCAGAAGCTCTCCAGGCCTGGTGCTCCGCGACCTAGCGGTTGTACGGCGGGCTGACACGCGAGCCAGAGTTTCGGTCAGGTTGCTCGAATCAAAAGGTGGGCTAAGAAATTCGCGCGCACCCGCCTGCATGCATCGGACCAACATTTCGGCGTCGCATCGTTCTGAATAGGCTATGACCGTCGAACCATCGGTGCTCACTTTCTCCATGAGTTCGAGGGAACACTCGGGGTCACCGTCAATATCAACGATCAACATGTCAAAGTCTTCGCGGAAAAGATCCTCCGCCCGCTCCGGGTAAGTGAGAAACTCTCGAACCACCACATCCGCCTCGCCCAGCGCCTGCACTATCTCTTTGCGGCATCTCACCATGGAGCCAACCAGGGCTACCGCCAGACCATTTCGCCAAAGATAACTCTCAGGTACGGGAGAGCTATCTTGACTATTCGTTATCTCCCGGAGCACGGGTGGGGCTGGTTGCAATATCTGGGAAGGATGGGGTTCGAGCGCGCTGAGTGAGCTTTCCATAGGTAAGAAAGTTATCGGCGAAGCCGAAGCAATCTTTAAGTACAAGAGAGGCCCGGACACTGCGACGGGTATCTATTTGTATATTTGAACGCGGCCGCGATCAGGGCTCCGGAGAAGTTTCCAAAGGCAAGACAGTAGTTCCCGATTGCCGGAATTCAAACTGAAGAATCCAAAGACTGGAAACGGGCTTGCCATTCACTTGTGGCGGCCTGAACTTCCATTGCCGCGCTGCCTGAAGCGCCAATCCGGAGAAGTATTTGCTCGGCCCCTCGGATTCCAGTGTAGCGTCCGATACGCTGCCACTCGGATCGACTACCGCCTTCACTCTAACTTTCACAGTGCCATGGATTGTGTTGCTTGCGCTTTCAGGTACGTCCGGCAGCACTTGCGATGCTACCCCACCCTTCACCGAGCCAAGAGATGCCGAGCCCTGGGGCGTTGGAGATGGAGCGGTTGGAATCTCCGCCGCAGGGACAGCCTGTTGCGTTTCGGCCGCTGGCGATGGGCTGGTGGGACGGGAGCGCAAACTAAGGACAGCGATACCAACAATCAGAATGAGCACGGTCGCAAGGACTGCGGCCATGCGGAACGACGTCGATGCTCCTTTTACCGTCGGCTGCACTTTGATCGCCGGTACCGCCTCCATCGTCGGCACCGCCTTCAAGCTGGACGCGCTAACGACAGGCGGCGCAGGTCTTAACCGCGCTTTTATATCGTTAATCGTGCAGCGAAGAGCGGGCTCGGTCCGCAAACATTCCCGCGCAATATCCGCGAAGGGACGCGGCACGGACTCCGGTACGAGGAACTCCTTCTTTTTCGATCTGTCCCAAACCGGCGGAATTTGTGTCAGGGCCTCAATCAACGTGATCCCGAGCGACCAGATATCCGTTGCCGGAGAAATCCCTTGAGTGGTAAGTTCCGGTGCGTCATAGACCGTAAGAGTGTTCGGGCTTTTGACACCACGTCCCGCCGCTTGAATGCCGTCGCACGAAAGCTCCAACTGATCGTTCACGGCCATGATGTTCGATGGCTTCAGGTGACCGTGCGCCAACCCTTGTCCGTGAATATAAGCGAGTGCGTCGAGAAGCGGGTCCAGCATCTCCCCTGTCTCCGTGGGAGTGAGCGCTCGCTCAGGAAGAATCTGCGACAGATTTTCGTCTGCGTAATCCGTCACAGCGTAGAACAGCTTCGTACCGCTGATCTGGCACTGGCCGACGTGAATCATGGGCAACAGGTGCGGATGAGAAAGCCCCTTCGCCGCCGACCATCCGGCCATCTGCGATTCGGAGCCAGGGGCGTACGCAGGAATAAGTTTGATTGCGGCTTTCTTGGGTGCGCGGCCATGCAATTCCGTGAGGAAGACGTCGCCTTGTCCAGAGTTGCCTAACCATTGCAGGAGGGTGAATTTTCCATCGACCACCTGCCCCACCCAATCGGTATCATGACGAATTGCCGCTGTATTCATAGAGGATCACTCGCGGAAGGATTATCGAGCACATCCAGAGTACAGCCAGACAGGCCTCGATTGGTGGAAGTTTAAGCACCAAGGATGGTAACCCATTAGTTGATGCAGGTGGATTTGGCTTAGAGGAATAGGTCGCGTACGTTCTTCGCGGCTAAACGGCCGAGCAATACACTGCTTTTCACCGCTGTCAGCCTGTATCCTGTCTAGTCGAAGCGCGTTAAGGAAACCGAGGACTCAAGTGGAACTGCGACGCAAATTCGAAGAAATTGGAATCGTTGACTACACAATCCGCCTTGCTTTGATTGTCCTGATGCTCTCAACACAGCCCTTGTCCGCGGCAAGCACTGCCCGGCGAACCCCGCTCGCAGTCAAATCGACTGACGTCATTCCAACGGGCAACCAATGGATTGCGCTACCAGCAATACGAGCCTCTGACGGTGCACTTGAAAATTTCAACGTGCTGTCGATGCGATACCGCGGCTTGCTCGAGGTAAAAGGAGAAAGAGACGCGCCGGCCCTGCAGCCCTATCTCACGGTTGGAGACAAGAGTCTTCCGCTCCGAGACTTGAAATGGGAGCTGGTCGAATATTGGATTCCGACGGCAACCCAGACATCCGACGGCATCGAAGTTTCGATCACCTATTGTGCTCCTCCCGATTCGCGTGCAGCCCTTCTGAGATTGACCGTTACAAATCATCGGACAAGTGCGGTGCCGGTGACGCTGGGATTGAAAGCCTCATGGGGAGAACTGAACAGGGTCACCTACACGCCCGTTAACTTAAAAGGGGAACGGACAATGGTTCCTGCTCCCTGGCAAAAGAACATGACGGTGTTTCCCTATATTTCAGATGACACCCAGTTCGCGTGGTCGCTTTCCTACCGCGATTCACAAGCCTCGCTGGTCGCCCCTCCCTTCCATTTCGCACCAGGTCTTGACGCGCAACGTACAAAGACCTTGGAGCCGGGTGAGACTCTTGAAACCCACTACGTCATTGGAGTGGGAATCGAGGAATACAGCGCATCCCAATCCGGCGCGGCATTGGAAGAGATGATTGATCGAGTTGGACTCGATTACATTATCGAAGAAGCTGCGGCATGGTGCCGCACTCGCACGCGCACCACGGGCCAAGCCGATCTCGATCTCCTGATGAACCGAAACTTTCTCTTTACCGCGCTCTATGCGTGGGGCAGGACCATCGACACCGAACAATTTGTCGGGGTTACTTCGCGTAGTGATCGCTATTATGTTTCTGCCGCTTACTGGGACCGCGATGCCATGCTCTGGAGTTTTCCTGGCCTGCTCGATATCGACCAAGCTTTAGCGCTCGAGGCGCTCGAATATGCGTTTACTATCCAGCTTCGCAACGTAGGCACACATAGCCGCTTTATCGATGGGGCAGTTTTGGAAGACGGTCTTGAACTTGACGAAGTGGTCGCTCCGGTTATCGCGCTGGGCGCATACGTCGAGAGAACCGGAGACCGATCGATTCTCGCGACATATGGCCCTGCAGTGAATCAAATACTCCACGTTCTTCAAGGCCGCTTCGACGCGAGGACCGGTCTCTACACCACTCTGCAGGATGCGCAGGATGAGTACCGCAAGCAACAATACTCAACTTACGACAACGTCCTCGTTTGGAAAGCGATGCTTGAGATGGCCAAATTCGCATCGTATTCGAGGGACATGAAGACTGCGGACAAGATGACCGCCAGCGCTAACTCGCTACGCAAGGCGATCCTTGAACAATGCGTGAAGACGGGAGCGCCGGGCGCCACCGACTCGATCCTCGTTTCCGCAACAGATGGTAAGTCTCCAATCTTCGCCGACGTGCCGCCAGGTTCACTCTTTAAGCTACCGGCGTTGGGCTTTCTTCCGGAAGACGATCCGTTGTTTATTCGAACCTACGGTTGGCTGCACTCAAAGAACTATGTTTATTCCAATGCGGGTCTGCCCTACGGTCTGCCGGGCAGCTATCGCGTTTCCTTTACCACTGCATGGGCCGTGGCGGATCATCTGACTTTAAAGGCGAGCCAGCAGCAAGCTCTTAAGATACTCCGATCAAGTCCCTGGGACGGCGGCATCATCACGGAGGGTATTGATCCCGCAACGGGGGCGGTGGACTCAGCTGGCCGCGCTTTTGCAACAGCGGCCGGATATGTTGCTCACACCGTCTGCCAGAACTTCTGCATAAACACTCTGAACTAATCGCGGCTAACCTGGCCCCGCAGTTTGACTATCGCGAATGTGAAGTATTAGCCGCCGAGACTTCAAGTATCTCGACGCGCTGGTTTGATGAGAACTGAACGGGCACTCCTCGTTCCCATTCTGCCTTGGTGAACACTCCAACATCTCTATTGTCGATGACCGAATGCACTTTGTAAGTGCCGGAAGGGATTAGCGGAAGCTGGACGGTGGCAACAGAAGTTGCCGATTGATTGCGGAAGACGGCAATCATACCGTTGCCGGTGTGGGACAAGCGGGCAAAACCGTCCCATTGGCCGGGCGTGGGCTGTCGCCAACTGCCAAGCGGGAAGAAACTCTCGTTGATCGTCGTGCTCGATCGAAGTGTCTTGAACCATTTAATTTTCGACTGGTACCAGTTCTGATCCTCCGCGCTCAGTTTGCGCAGATCTCCAAGCAGCAATGGAGCGGAGCCGATTGCTGTGCCGAACGCCTCTTCACGCCTTGAAACACCAGCCTGAAGATTGCCGATCAACATGCTGTCAGCCGGCATGGAAATCGCTCGCTGGTATAGAAGAGTTCTCGCCTGCAGTGTTCCTGGCGAATTTGGCAGGAAGTCTCCCACGTTGCTCATCCAATCAAGGTCACCCGCGGCAAGCAGCCCAGCGTCAATAACGTGCTTCTGCCCCCAAAGTTCAAACGTGAGATCAAGCAAAACGTCCGGATGCTTCTCGTACACCTTGGCTGTGACGTGGCTAATGCCTTCGTAGATCATATTTAATGACTCGGCCCAAGTTCCGTGATTGTGATTCTTCGCCCAGCAACCGGGCGCCTCCCCATATGCATTAAAAATGGTGGTGAGGTCAAGCTTGACGTAGGCGAGGTGAAAGCGGTCGATCGCATCATTGACACGATCAGCAGCTGAGTCTTGAAACGGACTTGCGAGACACATTACGACTTTTGATCCTGCGGCTGTGTCCGTTAGCTTTCGATTGCCCGATTGATCCAGCGCTGCCCAGTCAGGATGCTTCGCGTAATCCGCCGTAGATGTACCGATGGCAGCCAAAGGAATCCACAATCCCAGTCGCATCCCTTTTGCTTCGACAGCTTCACGAATGGAATCAAGACCGCCCGGAAACGCGACCGGGTCAACTTCGTTTTCGCCATACTCGCGCTGCCATCCATCGTCGATCGTAAAGATGTCTATCCCGATGGTTCCGGCTACCTTGATCAACTCAAGCGTGGTATCGCGATTGATCTTTCGTTGAAAGGGCTCCCACGTGTTGTAGATCCAAGGAGCGCCCTGTTTGCCCAACCTTCGTTGAAGCACTTCTGACGTGTACGTCGGCAAAATCCAGTGGGGATCATGAAACCCATCATCTTTCCGAAATGCAAGAAAGGAAACAGCACCCGTTTTAAACTCCTCTCCGGGTTTCAAGGATCGCTCGAATGGCATTAAATCCGTGTCGTACATCGCGCCGATGTTGACTTGGCCCGGGTTGTACCAAGCATTGATTTCCGTACGCTTCATATAGCCGGGTATCTCGCTAAGGATCGCAAAGCCATTACCGGTGAGGCCATTGGCTACAAGCAGTCCTGCGTCTTCCGAGCGCCCGGTATAAAACGTTTCTCGCGGAACCGCTCCATACTGCGCGTTCAATATCACTTCATTGGCAGGTCCTGCCGACGGACTGATGACTTCAACTTCCAAGTGTGAGATGTGCAGAATCGTCGATCCGGTGTTACGCAGTGTCAGCCACTTGCGTATTGCGGGATGGCCGTCATAAACCGCATACGTCACTGTTACTTCTATTGGAAGACTGGTGCCGAGAAGCCTTACAGCGAGCGTCTTACCATTCGGAATTGAATCTTGGCTAGCATCCGCAAGCTTGAATGCGGAACTCGCGCCGCGGTATGTTTGTCCATCGCATTGGAATGAAAACTCCGCGGGGATAGATGTCTGAGCCGTTCCGAGGCTGATGAGATCGGTGTGCGTGGCTAGCTCTGAAAGTTGCTCCGTGTAGAGTCCCCTCGAGGGCTCGAACATTAGCGTTCTAGTGATCTGATCATTCCCAATGGTCCAGCTTTGAGAACATGCGTGGGCAGCAAAGAGCGCCAAAATGAATCCAGTCATTGCTATTGTTCTCATGAACCAGGCTCCATCGAGAAGAGAATGACAGCAATGCAAGCCTACTCCCTATCTGAACGGGAGCAAGTGGATTTTCCAGCGCGCACTTCGGACGGGAGCGCTGCCCATTTCGTCTCAAGCCTCGAGAAACAAATCGGGAAAGATGAGCTAGCGGTAGAATTCGGTGAGTATTCTCAGGCCCTACGCAGACGTTCCATTTTGCTTTGATACACCTCCGAGCAAGTCAAGGAATTGTTTGTGCGACAGTCAGAGCAGTAAAAGAAAGTCTGGTTCGATGAATAGCAGAGTTTGCCTCTCTCTAGTTTTCCTAATCGTGGTACCAATTTGCGGTGCGCAGAATGCAACGCCAAGTATCCCACAGGAGAAGGCGTCCGCTCTTCAGCCATATCGGAATCCGCGGATACGGGTCGACGCCAGGGTGACTGATCTTTTGTCTCGTATGACTCTCGAGGAGAAGGTCGGTCAGTTGGAAATTCCACTAGGCTGGGAGATGTATAAGAAAGCTGGAGAGAGCGTTGAGGTCAGCGACAAGTTCAAGAAGATGATGCAGGGTCCCGAACCCGGAACGCTTTACGGAATCTCGCGAGCCGATCCGTGGACGAAGGTAACTCTCAAGTCCGGCCTCTCACCGCGCCAATCCGCAGAAGCCAGCAATGTCGTTCAGAAATACGCGATCGAGCATTCGCGCCTGCACATTCCCCTACTTCTCGCCGAAGAATGTCCCCATGGCCACATGGCGATTGGTGCGACCGTCTTCCCTACGGCGATTGGACAAGCAAGCACATGGGATCCGCGGCTCGTTAGGCAAGTGGCGACCGCGGTTGCGCAAGAGACGCGCGCGTCGGGCGCCAATGTCTGCTACGGCCCCATCCTTGACATCGCGCGAGAGCCGCGCTGGTCTCGCGTGGAAGAGACGTATGGAGAAGATCCTTATCTGACGTCCGAAATGGGCGTTGCGTTCGTGCGTGGTTTACAGGGAGAAGGGTTGACCAACCCTGATGCTATCGCAGCAACGCTTAAGCATTTTGCAGGGTACGGCCAGCCGGAAGGCGGTCATAACGGCGGCCCTGTTCACGCCGGACTAAGGGAGGTCGAAACAGTATTTTTGCCCGCGTTCAAGGCCAGTGTGAAAGCCGGAGCCGTCTCTCTGATGACCTCCTACAACGATATCGACGGCGTGCCCAGCACAGCTAACGAGTGGCTACTCATAGACGTTCTGCGCAGGGAATGGGGGTTTAAAGGATTTGTCGCTTCCGATCTGTACGCAATTGATGGTCTGGTCAGCAAACATCACGTCGCGGAAACACTTGAGCAGGCAGCGGCCCTTGCGCTCAACGCAGGAATGGACGCCGACCTGGGCGCGAACGCCTTTCCGTCTCTCGGTAAGGCCGTAAAAGAGGGACGTGTCTCAAGCCAGACACTCGACGTGGCAGTCGCAAGAATTCTTCGAATAAAATTTCTCCTCGGCCTGTTTGAATCGCCTTATGCGGATCCGGAGTTGGCAGCGCGAGCAGTGGGAAGCAAGGAGCATGTCACATTAGCCAGGCGCGTGGCCTGCGAGTCCATCGTCTTGCTCAAGAACTCAGGCAATCTTCTTCCACTCAACAAAAATCTCGCCTCTATCGCAGTCATCGGGCCGAACGCCGATAGCGTCTACAACCAACTCGGAGACTACACCGCCCCGCAGAGCGGGAGTAAAGTTTCGACGGTACTTACCGGCATCCGCGCTGCAGTGGGAGCTGGAACAGTGATTCGTTATGCGAAGGGTGTCAGTATTCGCGGTTCTTCCGAAGAAGGGTTTGAAGACGCCCTCGCGGCCGTTCGTCAATCATCGGTTTCGGTTGTAGTTCTAGGGGGATCGAGCGCGAGAAACTTCAATACTCTTTTTGCTGAAACGGGAGCCGCCAGACCGGAGATGGATGCTAGTGGAAGTGATATGGAGTCTGGCGAAGGCTTCGATCGCGCGAGTCTGGATCTGGTAGGCATCCAGTTAAAGCTCCTGCAGCAAATCGTTGCTATTGGAAAGCCCGTCGTGCTGGTGTTGATTGAAGGCCGGCCTCTCGAACTTAACTGGGCAGCTGCAAATGTGCAGACGATTCTGAATGCATGGTACCCGGGAGAAGCTGGCGGCCTCGCAATCGCGGACGTCCTCTTTGGCGATACAAATCCAGCAGGCAGGCTTCCAGTTTCCGTACCGCGAACCGTCGGCCAACTCCCCATCTATTACGGATCGACGCGGCCAGACTACATTGACTCGTCTGGCTCACCGCTTTTCGAATTTGGCTTCGGACTTAGCTATTCGAAATTCGAGTATACGAAGCTAAATGCTACCGTTCACCGCGCGGCGAACAATCTGGCGGTTGAGGTAAACGTAGATGTATCCAATACCGGCGCCCGACCAGGAGACGAGGTTGCCCAAATCTATTTGCATCCAATTTCGTCAACCGTGGTGACGCCAACAAAATCATTGCGCCGCTTTGAGAGAATCCACCTTAATGCTGGACAAACAAAAACAGTGCATTTTCAGTTGAGGCCGGATGATTTGGCGATATTCAATCAACATGGAAAATGGGCCATCGAACCAGGCACCTTTGAGTTGCTGGCCGGCGGTTCGTCTGAGTCAGCCAAACTGTCGTCACGATTTGTGATAAGCCGGTGATGATTCTTCTCTGAAAGATTGGCAACTGAACAACTAACTCTCAGTCCTAATTCGAAACGCATTTCTTGAAGGTTCCATATTGGGTATCATGGGCAGCGCGGCGTTTTCGTCGGACCGGATGCCGCACTTGAGGTGAAAGATTGCGCTACAAGAACACACTGACGTTCGGGTTGGTGATAATTCTGTTGACCGCCGGCGCACTGGGACAAACATTCGAACAAACCTTCTTTTCGCCTCCTGATGACGCACGCGTAATGATGCGTTGGTGGTGGTTCGGCCCTTCCGTCACCAAGCCCGAGTTGTTGAGAGAAATGCAGCAGATGAAAGCGGGAGGTATCGGCGGCTTTGAAATTCAGCCAGTTTACCCGCTCGCCCTTGACGATCCGCAGGCAGGCTTTCGCAATTTCCCGTACATGTCCGAAGAGTTTCTCCAGGATGTGCGCTATGCGAACGACGAGGCCGCAAAGCGCGGATTGCGAGTGAGTCTGACACTCTCCAGCGGATGGCCGTATGGAGGTCCCAACACACCTGTTACCGAAGCTGCAGGCGCGATTCATCTTGAGATCACTTCCATCGCAAGCGGCGAAACCTCAGTCGCATTGCCGGCGCTGAGCGCGGGCGAATCAATTGAAGCTGCATTCATAGCCAATTCAGATTGGAATGAGAACGCTTCTGTCGAAGCCTCTCCCACAAGTCATCCACGAATGTTGCCCCTGCCGCCCGCGGGCACTGCGCGCATGCAGTTGCCTCCGATCGAAGGCCGAGGAACACAAAAGGTTCTGTGGTTTCTCTCGAGCCGAACCGGCCAACAGGTCAAAAGAGCTGCGGTCGGCGCCGAAGGATTCGTACTGGATCATTTTTCGCACGAGGCCATCGATCATCATTTGAAAACCGTCGCGGACCCACTAATGGCTGCTCTTGCGGAGCATCCACCTTACTCTGTATTCAGCGATTCGCTCGAAGTCTACGGATCCGACTGGACGCCTAATTTCCTCGCAGAATTTAAGAAGCGTCGTGGGTATGATCTGCGTCCACATCTCCCCGATTTATTCACCGCAAATCCCCGCGAAGAGGCGGCGGCGGTTCGCCGGGATTGGGGAAAGACGCTGACAGAGTTGGTCGACGACAACTATCTGAAGCCGATCAACGACTGGGCAGCCGCACACCACACGCTGTTCCGTTCTCAAACTTATGGTGATCCTGCAGTCTCTCTTTCCAGCAACGCGCTCGTTGATCTACCCGAAGGAGAGGGCCCACAATGGCGTCAGCTTTCCTACACGCGATGGGCTACTTCGGCCGCACATGTATATGGACGTCCGGTGGTTTCCGCCGAGTCGTGGACCTGGTTGCATTCGCCTGTGTTTCGCGCAACTCCGCTCGACATGAAGGCAGAGGCCGACCGATTTTTTCTTCAGGGCATCAACCAACTGGTGGGGCATGGGTGGCCATACTCTCCGCCATCTGCGGGAGAGCCGGGTTGGCGCTTCTACGCGGCAGGTGTGTTCAACGAGCACAATCCCTGGTGGATCGTCATGTCCGACGTCATGCTTTACATGCAGCGCATAAGCTGGGCGCTACGGCAGGGTGAGCCAGCAAACGATATTGCTGTTTACCTGCCCGAAGACGATGCTTATGCGGCGTTTACTCCCGGAAAGGTTTCTTTGTCCGACACTTTACCTCGTTGGATCACCCCTAAGTTGACCGAAGTAATCGAAGACAGCGGCTATAACTTCGACTACATTGACAGCGCAGCAATCGCAAAGAGAGGGATTCGCTATCCGTTATTGCTGTTGCCGCAGGTTGATCAAATGTCCACCGATGCACTCGATCAACTCGCGCAGTATTGCCGCGCGGGAGGCAAGGTGATTGCGATCGGGCGCCTACCCGGACACGCGCCGGGACTGCAAGGAATTGGAGAACCCAGCGCCGCGGTGCAAGCTGCCGCAAAGAAGATCTTTTCAGATGCGCCAGGCAAGTGCCTTGCGGGAATCGTTCCGGATGCTGGCCAACTCGGAGATGTTTTACGCCAAGTTCTGAAACCTGATCTTCAAGTAGGGACCGCATCACCGGCGTTAGGCTTTATCCACCGCAAGCTCGAAAATGCAGATCTCTACTTCCTGGCCAATACCGGGAACCTACCGCTCCACACACAGGTCCAGTTCCGCAGCAAGTACACGGCGGGAGAATGGCTGAATGCCGACACGGGAATGGCGACGTCAATATTGGTCGATGCTCCACTCTCACTTGATCTGGCTCCATATGAATCCCGTTTGCTGCTGCTGCATCAAAGCTCGAAGCCTGCACCTAAGGTAGCTAACTCGCAGCCCAAAGAAGTAGCAGTATTGAAAGATATTAGCCGAGATTGGCAAGTGCATTTCGAGCTTGCGGTTCCCGACAAATCGATGCCCGATCTCGTCTCATGGACTAGCCAGAAAGAGACGCGGTTCTATTCCGGCGTCGCCACATATCGGAAAAGTTTCGATTTGCCCTACGTTGAAAACAAGACACGCCTGCTACTGAATTTCGGCGAAGGAAAGCCAACGGTCGAACCTGCGGCCACCGAAGACCACCCCGGAATGCACGCGGAGTTAGAGGTTCCCGTACGAGACGCAGCTATCGTCTACGTAAACGGTAAGCTGGCTGGGTCTCTCTGGCACCCGCCGTACGAATTGGATATCACTTCGCTCGTGAATCCCGGTAACAATACCCTGGAAATACGGGTAGCAAATACTGCCATAAATAAAATGGCTGGTGAGGCGCAGCCGGACTATCGGTTACTGTGGGAGCGTTACGGTGCGCGATTTTCACCGCAAGATATGGAGAATCTTGCTCCGCTGCCATCAGGGATACTCGGGCCAGTGAAACTTATCAAACGCTGGCCGGACTAGCGGCATCCACCGGCGCAAAAATGGAATCCATTTCTGCGTGTCGCTCTGCTGGTTGGGGGAACGCGCGCGTGCCTGATTCCGCGGTCATCACAACAATTACAGATTGAAGTAAAACACCGGAGCCACGGATGCAAGTGCCGCTCCTGCTTGCATCCCAAGCACGATCAGCGTCTGCTTGGGAGCCTTTGGTAGCCACTTGATTGCGAAGAATAGCAGGATGGGCAATTGCAGTCCCATAAGCAGCTGCCAAATATGCGCGGCGGCTCCCTCGTCCGGCTCGCGAACGAGGCCAAACATTGCTATGTGGCCAAGCACGACTGACAACGCGGTAAGTGACATGGCCAATGGGACAAAGGCGCTCGGCTGGGTTACTACGCCTTTGAATGAAGGGCGTTCATACATGTTTCCTCCTCCAGCCGGCCAGATATTTTCACACACCGCCGACCAGACAACGTTCGCTGAAGTACGTAAGCCGCCGCGACTGCTTCGCAGGAGCGCCTCGAATTCCGCTCCATAACGCGCTCTCCAGTGGCTCGGATATAGCCGCGTGAGTATATGCGCCACTACACGATTCATAAAGCTTCCAGCCTCTTCCATCCAGCCCTGGTGAACTGTTGTAGCGTTCTCAATTTCGCCCGCAGAACTTCCAGGCCTTGCGCGGTAATTCGATACGGCTGTCTGCGTTCCTTCCTCGGCAAAGGTTCGATCCAGCCCTGTTGCTCTAAGCGTGCAATCGCGCCGTAGAGCGTCCCCGGGCCAAGACGCGTACCGCAAAGCCGCTCAATGTCTTCGATCATCGCGTGGCCGTGCTTCGGCCCGTTTGCCAGGCTGGCAAGTACCAGCAGTGGTGGATCGGAATAGTGGCCCGGTTCCCTGCTGCTTTCGCCCCCTACTACGTATCGCGTACTACGCATTACGTAGTTATCGCACAGTGAGACGCATCGTGGCAAAGAAAATAATCAGTTCTCCGAGATCATGTGTGTCCAAGATCGCCGATCGGCATTCGGAACCCAAAATGATCGCGACCTCGAGCAGAAAGAAGCGACCGCGTATGGTTCATGAAGCCGTCTCGGCCAACATGGTCTAAAATTCGGGACGAGTTATGTTCAGGGTTTTACGCGGTTTAAATTCGGAACACCGGCACGCTGTTCGGGAGCAAATGATGAAACGGATATCCGTAGTTTTTCTTTATTTAATCCTCACCCTTTCGATAGGACCCGCTGCGTGGTCGCAAAGTACTGTAGCGCCGTCAAAACCTGCAACGTCTAAACAAACAGCGATTAATGGCTATCGACCGACATGGTGGAAAGAGGCCGTTGTCTACCAGGTGTATCCGCGTTCATTTAAAGATTCCAATGGCGACGGAATTGGAGACCTGAAGGGCATTACTAGCAAGCTCGATTATTTACAAGGACTTGGTATCGACGTGATCTGGCTGAGCCCACACTTTGATTCTCCCAATGCCGACAACGGTTACGACATTCGCGACTACCGCAAGGTAATGACCGAGTTCGGTAATATGTCGGATTTTGATGAAATGCTCGCGGGCATCAAACAGCGCCACATGCGCCTGATTATCGACCTCGTCGTGAACCACACGTCCGATGAAAACAAATGGTTCGTCGAGAGTCGGAGTTCCAAAGAAAATCCGTATCGCGATTACTATATCTGGCGAGATGGCAAACCAAACCCCCAGAGCCCCACCGGCTTCAGTCCCCCGAATAATTACCCTTCGTTCTTTTTTGGATCGGCATGGCAGTTCGATCCAACCACCAAGCAATATTACCTGCACTATTTCGCCGTGAAGCAGCCAGACCTCAATTGGGACAATCCAAAGGTTCGCAAAGAGGTATTTGACCTGATGACGTTCTGGCTCGATAAGGGCGTCGATGGCTTTCGAATGGATGTGATTCCACTAATTTCGAAAAGAGCCGGTTTGCCGGATCTCACGCCAGCAGAGTTGAAGAATCCCGGCGACACCTATGCCAATGGCCCGCACATGCATGAATACCTGCAGGAGATGAACCGCAACGTGATCGCAAAGTACGATGTCATGACTGTCGGAGAAGCGCTAGGAATATCACTCGAACAAACTCCTCTCATCGTTGACGAGCGCCGCAACGAATTGAACATGATTTTCAATTTTGACGCTGTTCGCATCAATCGCGATGGGAAACAATGGAAGTCTTGGACACTTCCGGATCTTAAGGCCATCTACACCAGGCACGCGGCCGAACTCGATCAGCACAGTTGGGACACGGTCTTTCTCTCCAATCACGATAACCCTCGATTGGTCTCGAGCTTTGGCGATGATTCGCCAACCTATAGAGTTCCGTCCGCCAAGCTGCTGGCTACCATGATCCTGACGCTTCGGGGCACTCCATTTCTCTACCAGGGCGACGAACTGGGTATGACAAATTACCCGTTCAAGTCTATTAACGAGTTCGATGATATTGAAGCCAAGAACGGATACAGGGCGGACGTACTCACAAGCAAAACCACAGAAGAAGAGTACTTGGCCAACCTCCGTCACATGAGCCGCGACAATGCACGAACCCCCATGCAGTGGGACACCGGTTCACAAGCCGGATTTACCTCAGGAACGAAACCTTGGCTGGCAGTCAATCCTAACTACACCGAGATAAATGCCGCTGCGGAGCTTGCGGATGCCAGCTCAATTTATCACTACACTCAAAAGATGATCGCGTTGCGTCACGCTACTCCCGCACTCGTCTACGGCAACTATGAGGACCTGGACCCGAAGAACGCTAACGTATTCATCTATAAGCGCACGCTCGGATCTGACCACTATCTTATTGTTCTGAACTTCTCCAAAGAGCCGCGCTCCTATACACTTCCCGGCGGCCTGAAACCCACTCAGTTGGTGATGTCGAATTTCGCAACGGGCGAAGTAGGCACTTCCACCCTCGGCCTAAAAGGATGGGAGGCCCGCGTCTACAAATTTTAGCCACCAATATGAGCGACCGTAGCGCCTAAATAGTCATGTCAATCGATGTAATCTTTTAGGATGGAAGACATGAATACGTTTGCCAGGGGAAGATGGGTTGATCGAAAACTATAGCGGACAGGATGTGCTCGGAGTCCTTCGCGTCATTCCCTCCTTTTCGCTTGTCCTCTTAGTCCCCGGCTACCTGATCGGAATGGCTTCGAATGCTCTCGGTTTCCGAAGAGCAAAAGTGGGTAAACGCATT
Source organism: uncultured Acidobacteriaceae bacterium (assembly GCA_963816335.1). Classification (GTDB taxonomy): domain Bacteria; phylum Acidobacteriota; class Terriglobia; order Terriglobales; family Acidobacteriaceae; genus JANXZS01. Next base: position 20,195 of record CAWFKA010000008.1, read on the forward strand.
GCCCTCGGGCTGGTAATATCTTCGACTGTTTCTCCCTATCTCATCTGTATTTTATGTAGAGTATTTAGTATCCCGACCGTATCCAGACTCTTTCTTCTCCTTGGATTGCTCTTCCTGGGAAATATAACCATCGAATGGAGTCGAAATCAATTTACATTACCGGGTACATCTCACTGGACTACACGGGTAATTCTTTGTCTGCTTGCCGTGTGGCTTGTTATTTGCCTCGCATCTTTATCAGATATCCAATTGGACCAAAGACTCTATTCCACGGCCGCTACTTATGATCACGGGGTGCGAAGCGCATTCATTTCCTCAGCACTGCGAACAGGAGCGCCCCCTGCAAATCCCTTCTTTTACGCCGGCGCCTCTGTTCCGTCGCGGTATTACTACTATTGGTATGTCCTGTGCGCAATTCCTGCCTTTATCTCGGGTGCAACCTCACGCGTCACTCTCTACGCTAGCTGCTTCTGGAGCGGACTTCTTTTCGCTTCGCTAATTCCCATCTATCTCGAGCATTTCCTAAACCGAACCTTTAAATTGCGGACTAGCTCACTTGTTGGCGTTGGCTTGATCGCCGTCACCGGACTGGACCTCTTACCCACCGCTATCCTCAAATTCGGAGCGCGCAACAGTGTACCGCTTCCTGATATGGAGTGGTGGGATCCCGTGCAGGTAACTTCGTGGCTTGACGCGTTGATATGGGTGCCACATCATGTAGCATCTTTGATTTCCTGTTTAGCCGCATTCTTATTTCTTTGGAATGCAGCGAAGACCACCACCAGGAAGCAACGAGTTACTCTATTGTCACTTGCAGCACTTGGCTTCTCAAGCGCGGCCGGCCTATCGGTCTTCGTGACATTCGCTTTCTCCATCTTCCTCATTGCCTGGATCGGATACTTGTTGATCCACAGGAGATTTCGTGATGCGCGAGTGTATTTCCTGGTCGGCTTTGCTTCAATCTGTCTCTCGGTGTTCTACCTAGGGGATCTGCTCGGATATAAGACGTCTGGCGGCGGACACGGCAGCGCAACTCCATTGGTTCGTCTCGCTCTCCGCAAGTTGCCTTACGCATTATCTGATGTGCCCGGAATTATTGGTCAAAAGAGCATCCTTGCTGTCACCGGCCTTCACTTCTTCCTCGCGGTCTCTGTTCTGTTCGTGGAGCTCGGCGTCTATTTTGTCATAGGCAGTTATCGGGCGAATTACGATTGGAAGCACCGAGACACGCTCTCTGAGGCCGATAAAGCTTTGTGGACAATGTCGATTTCCTCCCTGTTTGTAATGATGTTTCTGCGTTCCACCGTGATTGGTGGGAATGATCTTGGCGTAAGGGGAGCATTACTTCTGCAGTTTGTTTTTTTGCTTTGGACCGCTATCTATTTAGTAGAAGGCGTGCCATCGCCCGCTCCACAAGAGAGTCAACCAGCCAGCAAGGTCCTTATTTTTACACTTATCGGCACGATTACCCTTGGTGCCGCAGGCTCTTTTTATCAACTGTGGACTCTTCGGACATTTGCCTTTTTCAACGAAAAGTACGGATGGCAATCGAGCTTGGAGGGAACCGGCCGGATAGCAACTGGGCCGCAGGCCTTTCACATACGTGATGCTTATGCTGCTCTAGATCGTGTGACCTCGCAGAACTCGATTGTGCAATTCAATCCTGAGAGTAATCTTCGCCTTTTTCTTTTGCAGTATTCCCGATATCAGGAAGTGGATGCAATGTCTCCAGATTGTGGCGTCGCATTCGGAGGATCGTTATCGGATTGTATTAGAGTACAGACAATGATTAAGACAATCTTCAATCCGGAACCGGCTCATTCACCATCTACGAGCGGCGTTGAAGGCATCTGTCACAGCCTTGGAATCAAAGACCTTGTTGTTACTTCGATTGATCCGGTATGGAGTAATGCTGGAAGCTGGATCTGGCAGTCCACTCCTATCGTTCATAACGATTTCGTTCGAATATACCGCTGCGATCCAGGCTCTTTAGCTAAGTAATCTGCTACTTCTGCGTTCGAATACTTCTTCAACCAAGGTCGTGTACTTTTCGGAAAATATCTGCACTGGAGAGATTATTTCGAAACTGCAACGTCGAAGAAGAGCGCGGCCGATGCCGAAAGCAGTTTAGCATCTATATCAAAACGGGCATGTTTTGGCGATTCGATCGGGTTACGAGGTTCCAGAGATTATGTTTGTTCATTGTTGCGATAGTCTCGCCACTCGTTGCGCCAGCGGATTCGATTTCAGCCGAGGTCGAATCCACAACTCATCGATTTGGGTTGTGAACATCGACGTGTTGAAAAATCAAACGACAACTATCCTCACCAACATCAAATCGTTCTGGGATAGCGCCGCAAAAAGTGTTCGTCAAGGTATAGCCTGCATCTGTAATTCGTTCAATTTCCGGTCTTTTCAGAGGAATAGATAACGAGTTGTGAGGTTGCCGCGTCACAACAACTATGATCCCCGGATGGGAAGGTAACAGCGCATTGAACATCTTTTCGCTTTGATTGTCTTCGCTCCACCACCAGAACGATTCTCGTTGATTGAGGTAGATATTGCGATCAAAGTACGCTTGAATTCCGACCCCTTCAAAGGATCTAGTTCGCCGTTCATCGAGATAAGTGATCGCGATTTTAGTGCCCTTCTTCACAAAAGGCCTTAGGAATTGGGACGCAGCCAAATCAGGCGAATACGCCTTGGTATGGTCATAGCGAATAGCATGGGCCGACCAGAGTACTTGTACACAAATCATCAGTACTAGCGCAACTTGGCAAATCAGTTCGCTTGGAGTTGACCGCTCCCGGTTGGGCGGCCACGTAATCCATAGAATGCAGATAACCAGCGGTATCAGAAGTCCGACGTGCCACCAATTTACATATACCGCTCCAGAGAAGAGGGCAAACAAGAGTACCGGCAGTAGATAGAAAAGCGAATGTCTTGCCCGCAAGCAAATTGCCATCGCTGCCCAAAATGAAAGAGATAGGAACATTGGCTGGTACACAGCCCATAATAGTGACCCGATCGCGATTGAGATGAATGGACGCGATTCCCCAAGAACTCGAGTAAGTAGGAGGTCTTTTGGAGGCCACACAGTCCAGATAGCAAATGCGTATAGGGCAAGAAGGATGGCCGCCCCAAATAGGAGTCGGCGCCTAACGCTGGGATTGCCGATTTCTACTTCCCGTGTTTGCGCGATCAAGTAAACGATGCTGAGTCCACTGGAGATCACCGCCGTATGAAGTGAAACGTTCGCTAGCAGACCTAGCATGAGCGCGACCAAAACGGGGCTTCTCTTCCAACACAAAGCGATGAGGAAAAATAGGACAGGTGCGAGGACATAGTTCCGCGCGACGACCGCATATTGGAAGAGTAAAAAGTAAGTGAAGGGCAGCGTCAGCTTAAGGTAGCGAGGAAAAGGAGATTTCAACACCAATATTGCTGTAGCAATAAATGCAATTGCACCGCTAATCCAGTGAATTCCCGAATAGCTAACATGGAGACGAATCAGTATCCAGAGAAAGAAGTGCCAAAGACCGGGTGATCCTTCGTATCGTAAATAGGTTTGAAACAGATCAGGAAGAGACAGGCTCCGAGCGAGTTGCCAGGACTGTGCTTCATCCACAAATGGCTCGTGAAAAGGAATCGCAGATCCGACCAGCGCGGCGTAAAGAGTCAGCGTTATCCATTCTGGCCAATGTAGTAGTAGCCATCTGCGCCAGCCTCCAGACGTAGATGCAGAATTCGGCGGCCGCTGAACTGAAGCCGATGAGGCATTTAGTATCTGTGCCGCTTGTTCCATCCGTCGTCGAGACTCCTTTCTTTCCCATGACACGGATGCTGCTCAGTTCCGCTTACCGCGTTCGAAGGGAGGGCCGTAATCCGACTATTGCGTCGAGCACTCAACCCGCGAAAGGCCTCTTACTTAATATGGACTCCCGCACGATTTCTTTCTCGATTGCGTTTGCAGAAGGCACCATTTCAACTGCTTGGACTAAATCCAACATCGCACTTGAGCCAAACGAATCCGGAAAAACGCCGGACTGGATTAAGAGGAAGCGAGCAGGGACAACAAGATAATATCGCGATCGATAGGATTGAACATTCCGATGCAGCATCAATTTTCTTGTGGATGGCAGGTCGCGCCCGATCGGCTCGACTGAAGTGAACCTACGTTTTCGCGCGGCGACGAGCGGATTGTAGGAGGGCGTCTTCTCAGCGTCAGTCGGGGGAAAAACGAATCAAGGGGGAAGGTGACTGGAAGATCAGGCTCGACCAGGAGAACCACACGGGTCTAAGGCTGCTCGGGCGGGCAAACGTCACACAACTCCGAGACAACATAAGGAGGACGATACTTCGTCTCTCCGGAGGTTCTTGCTACGTAATCGCCTGCGCCAAACGTTAACAGAGCTTAAACATCCCCAGGAAGCAATTCTGGCGGATCCTGCAAGTCAGTATCCATCACCACAACTGCATTCCACTGCGAAATCCAATCCGGCAGTAACTTCCGCTGATGGTCGAAGTTTCGGCTCAAGCGAAACATCTTAACGTGCCCGTCGGCGAATGCGGTGCATTCAAGAACTCTCCATGGAGTCATTCGCGGCCATCATCTACGAAAAATGGCTCCCACGTCACTTCACTCAGTGCATATAGCGGAGCTTGAAAGGAGCCGCAGAATCATCTGCGACTCGTTCAAGACTGGTACTTATGATAGTAAGCAGCAATGAACAAGTTCCCCCCAACGCCAACTAACTGGGGGAGAATACGTAAATTCTATTCTCGCTCCCAGCTGCTCTCCCGTTTGACACGCCAAGTACGACAGACTAAGTGATCTTTCCAGTGAGTTTGCTGCCGATCGTCGATCAGGTCCTGACCCTCGTCAGAACTCAATAATTCTTGCCACTTGAGGCAAAGTCTCCAAATTTTTAAATTTCATTTCAAAAGGGGCACTTTTCCGGTTCGAGCTTGACTAAATTTTGGGAGTTCACGCTGAGGCTGGTTGACTCTCTCTACGCGCTCCCGGATCCGCGAACAAAATCACCTTATCTGGACCGATTCTTCGCCAGGACTTAAGTGATGTTAGCCGTAACTTTGGAACCGATTTTTGTGAATGCGGCGTTGATGTTGGTGGCAACAGTTGACATGCCAGCTGTGGCCGCGAACGCGATGAGTGCGACCACAAGGGCGTACTCGATCAGATCCTGACCCTCTTCTTCCTTCAGGAAGTTCCGTACCTTGTTATAGAGACTCCAGCATTGAAACTCCATCTCAAAAGGCTCCTTAGGATTATGTCTGTTTATGACTTAGGGAGAGATTACACTAGGCCAGGTTGGCTTTCGCTGTGCATCTCTCCCAAAGGGCAAGAACACTATTGTTCATGCTTTCAGGTCTTTCGGAACCACTACGTGATAGAAGCGGTGAGCTTAGAACCAATTTTGATGAACGCGGCGTTGATATTAGTAGCAAGAGTTCCCATGCCCGCGGTTGCTGCGAAAGCGATGAGTGCAACCACGAGGGCGTACTCAATCAGATCCTGACCTTGTTCGTCTTCGATCAGGGATTTCATCTTAATGGACAGTTTAAGCAACATATCGTTCATTTTGTCTTTCTCCAAGGAAGTTTCAGTTTTCCCCAACCGCAGGCGGGGCATGTCTTCTATATGGCAAGCCAAGCACCACTTTTGTGCTATTGAGGTTTCTTTAGAAATCAGCAAGTTACAGGATTCCAGTTCCGCAGCTATGTGAACACCCGTATACAGCAGACAGTTTGCGCATCCGCTGGATGACACAATATGCCGTCACGTTGCGAAATCGAGCGCCTAAGATTCCTCTAAGTCCTTATATAACAATGAGAAGTTCGGCCCATCATAGTTAAGAATTTCTTAGAAACATGTCGGAGAGGACTCTAGCGATGTTCGAAGCCGCACAGCGACCGCGCGTCGGATCGACTCGGGCATTCTGCCAAATGCTACTTCGGTTTGGCAACTCCTCTTGACGGAGCCAGGAAAGTTGATGGGGCCAGGATAGCTAGGTGAGTGGGACAATTTTGGTGGGACTGCCCAAGGAATCACCTTGACTTTGAAGTTTGAAGAGCCGGTCCGAACCCTTTGCAAACTTGGAACTAGTTGCCAAAAGATACCAGGCAAGCCAAGCCGGTGCAGTCCACAGAAAGAATTTCGAATACAGCAGGCCCATCCCTCCAAGCGATCCGATCTCGACGGCCGCGCTGGCCAAAGCGACAACCGCTATAAGATCTCGGGAACGCGTTTCGTAAATGCCATGTAATAGCGCCGGCACCAGGATTGCCTGATCGTAGAACCATGAATAGGGTGCCACGAGCACAGAAACCAGCATGAGTGGCGAGCCATGCTTCAACCAATCCCAATGGTGCCTGTGTCGCAGAAAATAACCAATTGCCCAGACGCAACCAATAACCGATGGTACAAATTGCAGCCACACGCTACTCGGGCTAATGCTATGACGCAACAGGATGCTTAGGCAGGGGGTCATCGTTCCAATGCTCTCGCCTTTATACATTTCCCAGTATTGCGCCCAAGCCCGGGGATCAAGGATCCATACAATTCCAGTGCTTACGCCCACAGCGAAAGCCAATCCTCCAAAAATCCTATACGCTCGGGTGGCGATTGCCCACACCAGCAAAACCACACCAAAAGGGAGAAAAAGATGTGGCTTCAAAATACAAAGCCAGAGGGCCAGTCCAGCAAGAAATGGTTGACTCCGGTGCCAACGCATGAAGAGAACTAAACCGAGCAATATCAGCAGGGACATCTGTCCGGCCAGCAGACACGCCAGCACAGGAACGAACGAATACCCTAGCAAAGCCAAGTGGTTCTTTGGACGCCCATGCATTACCCAGACCATTCGGACGGACGCCAGCAGGCAACTAAGCGAGAGCAGGAACCAAACCAGACTACCAGTCCTTGGGCCGAGGACGCCGAGCGGGATGGCCAAGACCAATGCCAACGGCGGGTTCCGCATAATAAGGGGCGGAATGCCGGCAGGAAAACCAACAGAACGCTCCAACTGAAGAATGGCCGCCCTGTCATAAGGGTTCGCATGATGTAACAGCAATTTCCCGGATGCCCAGTACGCCGCGAAATCGTGTGTACCAACGACGTCCGATCCCAACACCGACACGCATATGCCCACAGCGGTCAGAGCAAACGTGAATGTGCAAATTCCGACTATCAAGAACTCCACTCCGGCGCGGATTCCTCGACGTGTCTTCATCTAAACCTCTCACCGTGCTTGCGAATTCCACCGAAATGGCGCCTGCATTATCGCTCGACGGACGCGCAGCGCACCAAGCAAGACTGCTTACGCTGCTTCCTTCGCTTGAGCGGTCCTGGTTGCCAGGAGATACCACAGAAGCCAGCCTGGTGCCGTCCAGAGATAAAAAGGAGAATGCAACAAAGAAACATCCCTGAAGATTCCGATCTCCACAACGGCGCTGGCAAGTGCAAGAACACTGAACAGGAGTCTGGACCGATTCACATATGCGCCATGTAGGACCGCGGGAACGAGGACGGCCTGATCCATGAACCATGTGTAAGGAGCCAGTAGAACCGAAACCAGCATTAAGGACGAGCCGTGTTCCACCCAATTCCACTTATCGCGGTGCTTCAGGAAATAGTAGACAGCCCACACACTACCGAAACTGACCGGGAGACATTGAATCCAAACGGTATGCGGGCTAACCAACCGGCGCAAAATTACACTTATGCATGGAATGGCCAGGCGATCCACTCGCGCAGTCTTCATCATTTGCATGTACTGGCCCCAGACATGTGGATCGACCATCATGATAGCCAGTGTGCTCACGACAAGGGAAACCGATACTCCTGCCAGCACTTTGTAACTTCGAGTCAGGATGGCCCACAGAATCAGCACTACGCCAAATGGCACAAACAAGTGCGGTTTCAACATGCAGAGCCACAGGGAGACACCAGCAAAAAATGGGCTGGATTGATGAAATCTCAGAAACAAGGCCAAGCCAAGTAAGATGAAAAGAGTGACCTGTCCCGACAGGATGCAGGAGAGCACGGGTGCGAAAGAATAGGCGAGGAGATGCACGAGACCCTTCGGACGGCCGTGCAATTTCCAAACGATCCTTACGGAAATGATCAGGCTGAGCAGCAAAAGCAGCAGCCACAACAACTCCGCGGCTGTCGCACCGAGAAATCCCAGCGGGTAAATCAGCAACAAGGCTGAAGGGGGATTCGCCATGACAAGCGCTGGAATCTCTCGTGGAAAACCGGCTGATCTTTCGATCTGAGTGATGGAACTTACGTCATAAGGATTGGCTCGATGCGCGAGTTGTCTTCCGGAAGCCCAATACTCGACGAAGTCACGGGTACCCGCAGCGTCCTTCCCCAAAAGCGATCCCAGAATGCCCAACGCCGTCAGTGAAAACATCAACGAGCAAATGCCGACAACCAGAAACTCAAACAGTGGACGAAGGCTTCTCTTTTTCGAAGGCTGAGTTTCTCCCGCATTCGCCAGCCTCGCGTTCGAGGAATCATCATCCTCTTGACATTGCGGTTCATACTCGAAGGAGACAGACGAAACTTCGAGTTTGTCGCCCCGTGCTGTCTGAGTTCGTTGCACAGTTCCGGACGGAAGCTCGATTACGGAGTGCGCCCGCAGACATCCTGATATCCGCCATGGAGGCACAGCACTCTTCACCTTCCTCACCTGCATATCTCGGCCGATGTACACGAGATCAATCGGGAACCGCATCCCAATCGTGTGGACGGCCTCGCAGGGACTAATCCAGAGCCCTTCTCCCGGCACGAAGGTATTTCGCCCCAGCAGGCCTTTTCTCCGGTCGGCACCTCGTGAAGCTGATGCAGCGGCGCCAGCAAGCTCTATCTGGCGGGTGACATTGAAGATTTTGAGGCGCGCCTCAACGGGAGAAGGAGACTTACCGGATCTGACGAAAATCGCTCCAGATATCTTCCGAATCAGACCGATCACGTTTTCCTATATCTTTCTCTTGTTCAAACATCGACTGAGAAATGAAAGAGCGTCAGTATTCACCTAGAGTTCAGTCCTGTTACTCCGAAGGACTCAAAAACAATGCGCGAGCAAATGGCAGAATTATGCAAAACAGCCATCTAAATCTACCGGAGCGCGCTGATCTTTTTGTAGGTCAGCGCGCTCTGCATAAACACTGTTCAGGAGAACGCCAGTTAATCAGTTTCCCTACATATCACTGATTCCCTGGGGGCGCTGCGCCAGACAGACCGCCTCCGGAGTTACTACCGCCCTTATCTTCGCTTAGCGGCTTGTCCGCCTTCATGCTTTGAATAAGTTCCTCGACTGGCATCGTCGCCGGAGCGGCCGGCAAAGGTTGAGCACCGGTAACCGTCGCGCCCGGATTCGTCATCGGAATGTTCGAATTTGACGGCAGGAACTCGTCCGGATATTTCAGCCCCGGCAGTGGAGCGCCCACCGGGATAGGAGCAACGATTTCCGGAGTCACGATCACGATTAACTCGGTGTTTGTCCGCGTTTTGTCGATCGATTGAAAGAACTTGCCGAGCACCGGAATGTCTCCCAGGAAAGGAATCTTGCTGAGATTCTGAGTGACACGGTTGTCAAGCAGTCCGCCGATGACGAAGCTCTGTCCTTCATTTAGTTCTACATCCGTCTTGACCTTCCGAACCTCAAGCGCCGGAATCGTGAATCCAGAAACTGTGACGCCATTCGCATAATCAAGAGAACTCACTTCGGGTGCGACTTGCAGATGGATCGTACCGCGAGGAGTGACAGTAGGAATGAATCTTAAGCGAACACCGAATTCCTGGAACTGGATCGTAACTGCCGCGGCTGTAGAACCCGAAACGCCCTGCACGACTGGATAAGGGTATTGGCCGCCCGCGAGGAAACTAGCTTCCTTTCCGTTGGCCGTCAGCAGATTTGGCTCAGCCAGCATCTGCACCACGCCCTGGGCCTCCAGCGCCTTGATCGCCGCGCCAAGATTAATGTCCGGACGGTAGATGAATATATTCAGTAAGTTCGAAATGGTTGCTGTCGGAGAAGTCCCACTGCTACTGCTCCCACCGTTGCCGACGCCGGGCCCTAAAATTCCCGGCGGACTGAATTGCTGAGTGGTAACCGAGCCAATTGTATTGGCCGCGCCTAGGCTGAACAAGTTGATTCCGAGTTGTTTTGAAAGCGATCGATCGACACTTGCGAAACGCACTTTGAGCAGAATCTGCGGAGCAGGAGGAGGAACATTCACGTAGAGAAGATTGACGACCTTGCCCGCCGTCGATGCGATTTGAACTGCGCGATCGGAGCTGTTGAGATCCTTTACGGTTCCCCGAAGAAATACAAGGCCGTTGTCGGAACTAACCTTTACCATCTGGCCGGGTAGCTCTGTTCTAAGTTCACGTCGCAGCGAGTCCATCCGGTCATTTGCCGCAAAGGTGCTGGCGCCCACTTTTACGTTGAAAAACTGTCGGCCGCCTCCCGCTTCCCAAATGATTAATGTCGTCTCTCCTGCGGCCTTACCATTCACCATAATTTCTGACGGACTCACTGCTGTGGCCTCTGCGACATCTCCCGAGCCCAGCGCGACGCGCGTGATCTGATGGGTGCTATCGACCAGGACTGACTTGCCAACCGACACAAAAAGATCGTTTGAGGAATCCTGCGTCGCAGCCGCTGCCGGTTGAGGAGCAGCACCTGCTGTTTGGCCCTGAACACCCGACGTGCTACATATTCCCAAGGAAAGAGTGCCAAAAAAAACAACGATAAAGCCAGCTTTCGTACTCACTGTTTGGCCTCGCCATCTACGAATTTTTGTTCACTCTTCTTCGACCCGTTGTAAACCTCAACCAGGTAAACCTGGGAAGGGGGCTTCGGAGTGTAGCGCCGCGATACCGGAGGTGTGGCCTTCGGGGTTGCTACATTCTTGTCTGCGAAGAGATTTGCCACGGCGGTACCTGGTGGCTTGGCTATATCTGTGTCCAACGGATTCCGCAGGACCAGCTGAATCCGGGTCTGGGCGCTCGCCAGACTCAATGCTTCGGCTTGCTCAGGCGTTACCAGCAGGTTGACCACTTGGACCTGCTGCGGCTTGCCCTCGCCGTCCTTCTGAATATTCACGCCTGCCGACAGGACCTCGATGTTCTGAAGCAGAGTTTTTACAAGCGTTCCCTCCGTCGCACTGGTTGTTCCTGGAGGATTACCGGAAATTAGGACATCCACTCGCATTCCAGGAGTGACAAAGCCGGCCACGCCTACCACGTCGTCCACCTTAACGGCGCAAGCTCGCATGCCTTGGCGTATGGTCGATGCAAGCCCACCCCCAGACCCAATCGCTGCCAGCCTGTTTTCCAGAATCGGTTCGCCCTGGAAAATGTCTGAAATGACGCCACGGCCAACAGCCTTGTCACGGCTGGTAATTGCGCCCTTGGGCAGCGCTCCAACCATCTCTGTCGTAGACAAGTCCACGTCTCGCAGCACCGTTCCGAGCTTGAGGTCCGATGCAGCCACAATTACTCGCGTGCTCTTTGGCTGTGCGGACATTAGACGATTGCCGACGATACGATAGACCAGAAAGCTGCAAAAGGCGGCAATGACAAAAGCGCTCAGCAGAATACCCAACAATCTTCGATTCATTTAATGGACCTATCGACTGGCGCCGGGCCAGTTACGCCTTACTCTCAGGTATGTGGCAATTTTTGTGCCAAATGAGTGAAAACCATTGTGCCGCTGAATCAGCCCATTTAAGGCAAGAATTTTCGAAAAGTGTGCACGTCTGTATACCAACTGTTATCTCTGTGTCGCAGGGTAGACACGTAACAGTGATGAGCTTCGAAATTTCTGAAGCTTAGCGTTCGAGCATTTGGTTTGCAAATTGCAATCTTTGCTAATAACTCTTTGCTGAACCGTGTCCCGAAGGCAGCCCGAATGTTCCCTTTCCGTTACCCGGCGGCGCTTTCACGTTGGAACGTCTCGTGAAATAGTTCTGATGACGCTCCTCGTGGGCCCGACTAAGAACGCCAATCGAAAACCTCACAAAAGTTCGGAAAAACGGTGGAAGCTGGACGCCGCAACGCCAAGCAGTGGGAGTTCACCCGAAGATGCGGTCTTCTCGAACGATCACGCTATTTCACGACATTCCGGACCCAAAAAGGGAGCCCTCCTCCTACCTCATTTCCATAATTTTTCATGTCGCAGCGATCTTCCTGATTGCATATGCCCTCAAGCACGGACCTCGAATCCAGGACCATTCGATGTCGGATAGGTTCACAGTGCGCCTGATGAATCTCAGGTGGGACGAACCGCCACCCAAACCGCGGGCCGGCGGAGGGGGTGTAACCTATCCCGGAGCCCAGGCAGTGGACCATTCCAATCAGTCTGGCGGCAGCCCGGCGGCAGCCACTGCGTCTCAGGAACTAGCTCCACTGATTCCCGCTCCGCAAACGCTGGTGCAGCCAGACGTCCCTCCTAATACCCTACTCGCTCATCCGACCCCTATCCCAGCCATCCTAATGTGGTCGCCGCAGGATTTGCCTGTTGTGAGAGTTGTCCCACCTCCGCCTCAGGAGGTAACAGCGGCAGAGGTAAGGCCTGCCCTGATTCGTCCCAACCACGAGATGGAACTCGCCGACGTCGCTATTTCTGCAACGCCTTTCCTTACCAAGGCGCCGGCACCGCTTCCCAGCACCACCTCGCCGGTCGTCGTTCGCGGAACTCAGCAGCCGGCGGTCCCACAGACGGTGGCACGTCCGGTTGGGCCGCCGACGCCAGCGCGGGTAATGTCTCTTTCCGATTTTCAAATTAAAGAAGGAACGATAGCGCTGCCCGAGGTGAATCAAACGGCACGCTCGGTCACGTCTGGTGGACTGGCTGCGGGACAGGCGCGGGGATCTTTGCAGTCTGGCAGTGGCAACTCGCCCAGCATTCAGAGTGGATCAGGCAGTGGCCAAGGTTCGGGCGACAAGCGTGGTTCGGGCCAAAATGGCACTCAGGCTGCCAGCGGTGGTTCGGCCGAGAAATTCGGTTCGGGCGACCAAGCCGGTGCTGGAAATCCCGGGACCAATACAGGTGCTGGAGGTGGATCCGGCGGCCAGGTCGGTACCAACAATGGACAGAATCAGGGAGTAGGCAATGGTTCGGAACCGGGCGGCTCACCGGCTGTCGCTCGCATCCGGCTGCCGAGAGATGGGAGCTTCGGAGTCGTTGTTGTGGGTCCTTCTCTATCCGAAAAATATCCAGAAACAGTCGGCATCTGGAACGGCAGGTTGGCCTATACCGTTTATCTACACGTCGGTCTGCCAAAGAACTGGATCCTTCAGTACGCCATGCCTCGCAGCGTGGAAGTTGCCACCGCCGGAGTCGTCACTAGGCCGGAGGCACCCTGGCCTTACGACATCGTGCGGCCCAACCTCAAAGAGGAGGACTTCAATTCAGACGCGATCATGGTCCACGGGTTTGTGAATGTGCAGGGACATTTCGAGCAGCTCGCTGTCGTGTTTCCCCCGGCGTGCCCTCAGTCGAAGTTCCTGCTCGCCAGCCTGCAGGAATGGAACTTCAGGCCAGCCACTCAGAATGGAAAGGTAGCAATGGTAGAAGTTCTCCTGATAATTCCAGACCCCGAACAGTAGAGACTTCTGGCGTGTGGAGCGTATTAAACTGTGATCCGCGCGGAGAAGTTTCAAACGAAGAGATCGTCAAACTACCAGATTGACGATTGTGGAAAAACAAGTGGAAACGTCACGGAATTTTCGATAGGTGCTTAACCCTTTTCAATGAAGCCGTTTCTCGAATTCTCCAGAAAGCTGGTGAGGGTCTTCTTGTCGACAAGATTTCCCATGAGACCGTCTCGTTCGGATCGCCTACGGTCCGGAAGTACGAATGCCAACCCCACGCCGTCGTCCCCGGAACGTATTACCTTCGCTTCCACCGCAATGGACTGTTGAGATCCCGCAACAATCTCCCCATTTTTCTGCAGAGTTAACATGACCATCGTGCCCGGGTACCACCGTCCTTCCGTCAACAGGTAGAGACCCGAGGGACTGATGTCTCTGACACCGTGCGCCAATGGAGCGTCGCCATCCCAGTAAAACGCTACTAACTGCGGGATTCTTTGCCTGTCGGCCCTTCGGCGATCCGTTGATAAAAGTTCCTTGAAAAAACTTTTCAGTGACATTCGTCCCCCGCAGAACCTTACAAAGAGCTATCCGCTCAGTTGCGAAGCGTTATCTCTTTTCAGCTGGCTCTCCATCTCCTCGGCTCTGCAGATCACCAGTTGATCTCCGGGCTGTGTTTGCGACGAGTATATCGTGTGCGTAGGCAATTCCAGTACGCTTGCAGCCTGAGTCCTAAGCGGCGCGATTCGGAAACTTGGGAAGTACTCGATGACATGGATCACCCGGAAGTCTTTATCCAGGTAAATCAGATCCAATGGGAAAAGAACTCCCAGGGTGTGTATGCCGCTCGACGGCACGACCCATATGCCTTCATCAAACTTGAGCTTGAGTCGGCCAATGAGCCCTTTCAGTCGCGAAAAGGTCGTGTCGGCCGGGGCTACTTTCAGGCCGAGAAAACACTCGCGTGTCTGGTTGTATACGCAATAAATCCGTCGTTCCATGTCAATCTCCCGCTTTCGGCGAGTACCCGGACTAAACGGGCTGATTCCAAGCTTCGAGTTATCAAACGCCCAAAAGACAACGGCTTCCTGTTTCTGAAAGTCGACAGAACTCCCGCTTTCTTAACTAAATAGGAGCCGATGCTTAAAAAAGCACTAGAGCGAACTCCACTTCACCCGCGACCGACCCTCGCAGGAGAGACTCTCTGCCGGGATTCCCCAGCAAGTGTACTTGCTGGGGAGAAACCCAATACGGCGAATCGACCCGGAGCCAATTACCTCATACGAGCAAATACTAGCGAATCCGAGTGCGACGGCGTTGAATCAAGATGATGAGCACTATGACGAACAGAACGCCGGCGACAACCCTGATAATGGTGACATTTTCCACGTCGATTCTCCCTTCTTGCCTATTTAAAAGAATTTCGTAAAGCCTTCCATCATAACGATTACCGCGGGACCAAGCGTCACAAGAAATATGGAAGGAAAGATAAAAAGAACAAGTGGAAACACCAGCTTGACGGTGGTCTTGGCCGCTTGCTCCTCCACTTCTTGACGCCGCTTGACCCTTAGACCATCAGAGTGCACACGGAGTGTCTTCGCAATGCTGGTCCCGAACTGCTCCGATTGGGCAAGCACTGAAACCAGACTGCGAACAGCCTCCACATCGCATCTGTCGGCAAAGTTCTTCCAAGCTTCGGAACGTGGCCGTCCGGCACGCTGTTCCAAAACCACCATTCCCAACTCGTCACTCAGTGCAGGCTGAGCCAGCTGCAATTCTTCCGTTGCCCTTGCCGTGGCCTGGTCAATCCCCAGCCCTGCTTCGATGCAAATCACCAACAAGTCGAGAACGTCCGGCAATCCGCGCCGAATATCGGTCTGCCGAGTAGTAATCCTCCGCCCCAGCCAGAAATCCGGAGCGAGAAAGCCAGCACCCAAAGCCAGTGCATAGATAAAAACTGAGGTTTCACGCGCCAGACCCGATATCAAAGCAAGAAAACAGAGTGTCACAGGAAGCAATACCTTGGCACCGTAAAAGTACTTTATCGCTGAGTCTTTGCGATAGCCAGCGCGAATCAGCCGCTTCTGGGTTACGGATACTTCCGCCTCGCTCTTTGGCAGAACCCGCTCCGCTCGCGAGATCAATTGATAACCGGTCTGCTGAAGTGTGTCCTTCAGCCCCCGTTCCGTTCTTTGCGGCGTAATCACAGTCGTGAGCCGCTGGAGTACCTCCTCCCGATAAAACAGGACCAGGCCTCCGCTCCCAACGAGCAGGAACACCACGAAAAATGCGAGACCCGCCAGTGCCATAAATTCCCTTCAAACGTCCAGGTTGACGATCTTGCGAATGATCAGACCACCCACAAGAGTCATCGTGCCCGCAGCATAGAGCAGCTTTATGCCAATCGGGCGCTTCCACAAAAGGCTCATCGTGTCCGGGTTGAGCAGGTACAGACCAATCCCGAGCAGGACTGGGAGGAAAGTCAAAATCCATCCCGTAAGACGTCCCTGCGCAGTGTAGACGCGAACCTGCCGCTTCAGACGAAAACGCTCTCGAATCACGTGAGATGTCTTATCGAGAACCTCGGCGAGATTGCCCCCGCTTTCTTTCTGTATCAGGATGGCAGTCGCAACGATTCTCAGATTCTGCAGCGGGCAGCGATTGACCATGTTATCCATCGCTGTCCGCATTTCCAGTCCATAATTCTGCTCGTCAAAGCAGACCTTAAACTCAGCGCCGATGGGATCGCGGATTTCTTTGGCTACAAGGCCAAGTGCCCCCACAAGGCTATGGCCGGCGCGAAGAGCCGTGACGATCAGATCGAGCGCCTCCGGCAGGTCCTGTTCGAACTGGCCAAAACGCTTCTTGCGTCGATGAAGCACATAGGCGATCGGCATAAAGCCCGTCAAAAGTCCTAATAGCAGCGCCAAGGAAACCGCGCCGGTTCGCCGGTAGATCAAATAAAACGGAACCACAAAACAGGCCAGACACATGAGAAGTAAGCCTCCCACGGTCCACTTGAGATCGGCTTGATAGAGCAGACTTCTCAAGCGCGGAGCCACTTCAATTCGCAGGAGCCAGCGATTTATCCAGGGAATGGCACTGAATAGTTCCGTCTTGCGCACGTCCACGATCACGTCTCTCGGCGTCGTCCTGCTCGTGGCCAGAGCCGAATCCAGCGTGGCGAGAACCTGCTTGGTCTGCTGGGACGCTCCCGTCCCACGCGCTAGCATGAGCAAGGTGAAAACCGCGAAGACTCCAGAGAACACAAGCACCAGAACCAGTAACATCTTCCAGCCTTCTCTCAGTTAACTTCCAGTGTTTGCTCGAACAGGCTGGGCGGCAGAATGATGCCCGACATACGCAGCTGTTCGAGAAACTTGGGACGGATGCGGCTCGGCTGGAAGACTCCAATCACCTTGCCGTCCGGCCCAATTCCTTTCTTGTCGAAGCTGAAGATCTCCTGCATGCTGATCACGTTCTCTTCCATGCCCGTAATCTCGGAGATGCTGGTCACCTTGCGGGTGCCATCGCTCATGCGGGAGACCTGCACCACGATGGTGATCGCCGAGGCCATCTGCTGCCGAACCGGTCTTCTCCGGCAGGTTCATGTTGGTCATCGCCACCATCGACTCCAGCCTGCGAGAGCGCGTCGCGCGGCGTATTGGCGTGAATCGTGGTCATCGAGCCTTCGTGACCGGTGTTCATCGCCTGCAGCATGTCGAAGGCTTCTTCGCCGCGCACCTCGCCGATGATGATGCGATCGGGACGCATACGCAGGCTGTTGATGAGCAGTTGCCGCTGGCGGATCGCGCCCTGCCCTTCGATGTTGGGCGGACGCGTTTCCAGGCGCACGATGTTTTCCTGCGCCAGTCGCAATTCGGCCGCGTCTTCAATCGTGACCAGTGCGCTCGTTGTTCGGAATGTACTGCGACAGAATGTTCAGAAACGTCGTCTTGCCGGCGCCGGTGCCGCCGGAGATCAGGATGCTGATGCGCGCCCTCACCGCGGCCGGCAAGCACTTCCATCATCTCCGCGGAGATGCTCTTCAACTGCACCAGTTGGTTGGCGGCCAGCGGGCCGGTGCCGAAACGGCGAATCGACAAGCGACGGTCCGTCCAGCGCCAGCGGCGGAATGATCGCATTGACGCGCGAACCGTCGGGCAGGCGGGCATCCACCATCGGCGACGACTCATCCACCCTGCGGCCGACGCGCGAAACGATGCGGTCGATGATCTGCAGCAGGTGGCGGTCGTCGCGAAACGTCGTATCCACCCGTTGAGAGATTCCGCCTTTTTCAATAAAGACGTGGTCCTTGTCGTTGACCAGGATGTCGGAGATCTTCGGATCCCGCAGCAGCGGCTCCAGTGGACCGAGTCCGAAGACTTCGTCCAGCAGGTCGGCCTGGATCTTTTCCTGCTCGTCGAAGCTCAGCGGCACCCGCTGGTCCGCCATGATCTCTTTAACCATGCCCGGCTACCGCCTGGCGCGCCTGGCTGGAGTTCGACGCGCGACAGCTTCTCCAGATCCAGCTTCGAGATCAGGGTCCGGTGTATTTCCGCTTTGAACTTTTCCAGATTCAGCAGTTCCACGTTTTACCATACTTTCCGATGACATAAACTTCAACCGAAAAGTCGTGGAACGGCCCTTCTTCTCTCTGTTCGGCGGCAGACCACATGCGGCTCTTGCCATTTGTCGGATCACTCTTGAGATCGGCGAATCCTCAAGCACTAGCGGACTGGCCGTGTTTTGTGCCTTGCGAGCCGCGGGGAAATCGCTCGGGATTTTCCAGTTGGCTGGCCGGGTCAGCGCCTTCGTAATGTGCTCCTCGTCAATGCCCAGCGAACGCGGCGAATAGCGATTGAGAACGATTTCCAGTTTGGTGCTGTTCGAACTGAAGAAATCCGAGATCAGGCGATTCGAGTTACGCAATTCAGGAATGCTGACCTGAGTGACCAGGTAAATACCCGCTGCATCCTGAAAGAGAGTCTTGCTGGAAGTGCCCAGCCTTGACCCCGCATCCACCACAACATAATCGAACTCCTGCCGGGTTACCGTCAGTAACTTCTCTACGGCTTCTTCCGAAGCATGCATCTCCGTGTACTTGTCTGGCGCCGCCAGAACAGACAGACCGGAGCTGTGCTTGGTCAAGAGCGTTGACAGGAAGTTTCTGTCCAGCCGGCTGAAATTCTGCAGGGCATTCACCGTCGAATACTCGGCGTAATTCCAAGATCGAGAGCCGCATCTCCCAGAGGGAGGTCGAGATCCAATAGCAGGGTATTCTGCTGCGACTCCTGCGAGATAGCGATGGCGAAGTTACTGGCGATTGTCGTAGTGCCAGAGCCGCCCTTGGCACCGACAAACACAAAAAGCTTGCCACTTACTTTCTTGCTGGGACGAGAAACCGGACTGCGCACCGAAGCGCGAACCATCGCTTCCGCAATCGTGTTGGCAGCAAATGGTTCCGTGAGATACTCGCGAGCACCGGCACGCATGCAGCGCACCAGCATTTCGGAGTTGGCATGTGCCGAATACACGATCACTGTCGCAGAACTGTTTCCGCAGATATTTTCAACCAGGTCCAGCGCGTGCTCGGGGTTGCTGTCCAGATCGACGATGACAACGTCGTAATCCTCCTCAAGCAATTTCGGAACATCATCCAGTTCCGGATAACTCGTTAACTCCCGGGTTACGCTGGCCTGCGGTCCAGTAAGGGCGCTCGCTATCGCCTTACGGCGCTGCTCTTCCGGTCCAATCAACGCAACGGACAATACGTTGGTTCCTAGGGCATCGGGATCGTGAGTCATGGTAGGCATCACAAAGTCATCGCTTCCTGCTGTTTGCACTCCGCCGAGTTTAACTTTGATTCGCATGATGTTGGTATAGTATCCATGCAGCTTTGGTGATCCTCTACCGAGAAAAGAATGAAACTAGTGTTCCGATCGCAATTGCAGGAGCATAAGGCAACTTGCGCGTTGCCGGATTACTGAGAACCAATTCCGGATGGGGCGCACTCCCCTTTTTTTCAACCCAAAAATAAGATCACCCGTCCCGTTAAATAGTTCGCCGAGAAATCCTCCGGCCGCAGCCCAACACAGCGCCATAATTCCACCGGCGATTCCTGTTATGACCAGCGCGAGTCCAAGTTGCGAGGGTCCAACCCAGGCACCGATCGCTGCAACCAGTTTCACGTCGCCCATTCCCATGCCGCCCATCCAATAAAGGAGGCCGAACAGCAACGCGCCAAGTCCGATTCCTTCAAGACTTTGTCCTAGTCCAGACCATCCCTGAACCCAACAGGAGACAACAATCCCTGCCACCAGAAACGGAAGTACCAGCCAATTCGGAATACGACGGCTGCGAAGGTCTGTGAAAGTGGCGATCGCAACAACGATCAACGTCGGCCACCAGGCAATTGAGTGCATTCGCAACCTTTCTAAGAATTCATGGGACACAGGCAGGAATGCAATTGTCCAACCAAAGCGATGACACCCCGCCTTGCCCTGATTTCAGAGCGGTTAGAGACATTCGATACGGCTGGGTGTGTACGCCTGTTTACATAAATGTTGTCCGAGTGAAGCGGGGCATAGACAATCCGGCGCGCGAATTGTGGCGATCCATAATAATGTCTGTGACATAACCCGAATCTGTGGCCCCTAAGCCGTCAAAAATCGCTATCTGGGTTCGGCCGAATCGACTGCCCTTCCTCGAAAGAGTAAAAGCGATGTTAGAGATAGCGTTTCTCGTGACTTTATTGCTGAACATTGCACTCTGGAGGGGTCCCAAGTTCTCCCCGGATGTTATCGGGGTAAAGAGAACGGTGACTTTTGAGGAATGAAGGCGTTATTTCTTTGTGGGAAAAATTGGCGGGCGAATCTTAGATATAACGATCCGCGATACGAAAGATCTGATTAGATGTTTATTGACAACTTAGCATACATCCGTTAATAGATTTTTCTGGCGGCCCAATCCTCTTTAATTCAGGAGAAGTGTTCGGATCCAACCGAATTGCCAAGAACAAATACCACGGATGCAATGGCTTACCATGAGAAATCTCCTTGCTGGTCGGCAGCCCGGAGACCCATCATCATAGGAATGGAGACATGATAGTAAACTAGAATTCCTCAGCAGGACTCCTGAAGCGTTCCGCAAGCCAAATCTATATCGCTCAAGGTAATCTAAAAATCTAACCTGTAAGGTAGTAGCGAGACCGTACCGTCAGGATCCGTAATTGAACCGATTTCGCTCAAAAACATCCATGCGAGAACGAAGGGTCGGTTACCGGACGATAACGCTCACATTACGAAATGGCCATCGACAGAACAAAAGTAAAGCGAAACAATTAGTCCTCACTTCGCAGAGTTTAGTCCCTCTGATCTAAATAGTTGTTCATGCGGAGCCGAACAGGAAACCGACAGATGATCCGGATTGGACTGTATTCGGAAGACAGATCGTTGCAGCCGCTTCTTTCCTCCGCCTTGGGGAGAGAGTTTCAAATTCTGCTCGAAACTGACGAAACCAACATCAATCGACTGGTTGAAGCTGGTGATTGCGACGCTATGATTCTCGACCTTGATTCAAGCCAGGCTTCCCTAAAGGAAAGGCTTGAAGCTTCACGTCGCATCATCGAGTCTCCCATCACTTGTGTTGTGATGACGGATGACGGACTGCGTTCGACTGCGGTCGAACTTGTCAAGCATGGAGCCTTTGGTTACTGCCGCAAGCCGCCATCGATACGCGACCTGAAGGCGATGTTACGGAGTGCCCAGGAAAATTCCGCCCTGAAGTCGGAACTCAGGAATGCGCGTGAGAAGCTGAAGGAAGCCAGTACCTGCGGCGAAATGGTTGGGTCCAGTCCGCAGATGCGCCAGGTGTACGACCTTGTTCGAAGGGTTGCAAACTTGAACGCCTCGGTGCTGGTGACTGGCGAAAGCGGCACCGGCAAGGAACTGATCGCTCGCGCAATCCATCATATGGGGAGCCGCACCAGCCGTCCTTTCGTCGCGGTTTCCTGCGGAGCAATACCTGAGACATTAATCGAGGCTGAACTATTTGGTCATGAAAAAGGCGCGTTCACCGGCACAACCGGCGCCAGGGAAGGCTTTCTGGAGCAGGCGGCGGACGGCACTCTGTTCCTGGATGAGATCGCAGAACTCAGCCATTCAACCCAGGTCAAACTGCTGAGAGTTTTGCAGCAACGCGAATTCAGCCGACTGGGAAGCAATAAACTGATCCCCTTGAAGGCGCGAATACTATTCGCGACGCACCAGGATCTGTCAGAGTTGGTGGCTCAAGGAAAGATGCGGCAGGATCTTTTCTACCGAATCAATGTAATGAGAATCGATATTCCATCACTTCAGGAACACCCCGAGGATATTTCGCAACTCGCCACGCACTTCCTGCTCAAATATTCCGCGCAATATGAACGTCCGATTGAGAGCATTCATCCGGACGCCATGGCCTTGCTGCAGTCCTACGCATGGCCAGGCAACGTTCGCGAGCTTGAAAATGTAATTCAACGCGCCATTATTTTGGCCAACGATGACTGCGTCCGGGTCGAAGATTTGCCGCAGAACATCCAGGAGGAAACAGTCGTAAGTATCGATGATTACCTTCCAACGGGATCGTTCGAACGCCAGCTTCGCGACTACAAGATTCAGTTAGCCATGACAGCGTTACGAGAGAATAACGGAAACAAGACGTTGGCCGCTCGAAGCCTGAGTATTTCTCGCGCTTATTTGTACCGACTGATCCGAACGGTAGAACCAGACCCAACCGCCGATCCAGAGGGTCAACAATTCGGGAGAGCATGAACACCGCCACCGCGTCCGTAGACGACAGGCGGGATCTTTGGCTCTTTCGAGTGTCGCGACGCATCTTCTCCTTCCCCGTGGCACTAAGTTTCATGCTGATCGTGCTGGCGGTACTGACTGTACGCTCTCGCTTCGATGATCCAGACATGTGGTGGCACCTGAAGTCGGGTGAAATTATCTCGACCACGCACACCATTCCCACTACCGACATTTTCTCGTACACAACCAACCATCAGTCTTCCGTACCGCACGAGTGGCTCTCACAGGTCTTTATGTATGGAGCGTATAAGGCAGGCGGGTATTCCGGCCTCATGCTCTGGCTCTGCATTCTTACCTCATGCCTGCTCGTTGCGGGATATGTTCTCTGCTCGCTTTACTCAGGGAACACAAAGGTGGGTTTCGCGGGAGCCCTGATTCTTTGGTTATTTTCCACGGCGGGGTTGGCTGTTCGTCCACACATGGTAGGCTACCTGCTCCTTGTCGCCGAGTTGATTTTGATTCATCTCGGCCGTACACGAAGCCCACGCTGGTTTTATGCATTGCCGCCGCTGTTCGCACTTTGGATCAATTGTCATGGATCTTTTTTTCTGGGGATGATCGTGGCCGGCATTTATGTTTTCTGTTCGTTCTTTCACTTTCAAGTTGGTTCGCTTGTCGCACCCCGCTGGGATCCACGCACACGGCGAATGCTGGTTGTGACCTTCTTCCTTTCAATCGCAGCCCTCTTTCTGAACCCGATTGGAACACGACAAGTTCTATATCCGATCGACACCTTGATGAATCAGAGCACCAACCTCAACAATGTGCAGGAATGGTTGCCTCTTCAATTAACCAGCGGACGCGGAATTGCCTTATTAGTCGTTCTTGCAAGTCTGCTGCTCATCGAGATCGTGCAGCATTCGGAAATCTATCTTGAAGAGTTGCTTCTGATTGCGCTCTGCACGTGGTCGGCCGCCAGTCATACACGATTGATTTTTGCTTTCGGCATAATCGTCGCCCCCATATTGTCGAGACTGCTGAGGAGTGCCTGGGACGGCTACGACCCGAATCAGGATCGAATCCTGCCCAATGCGGTGATGATTCTTGCATCGTTCTTGATTTGCTTTTTTGCTTTTCCCGGCGAACAGAACCTGGACGATCAAGTGAATGAACAAAGTCCAGTGAAAGCCGTGGAGTTTATCAAGAGCAACCATCTATCCGGGAATATGCTGAATGACTACATTTTCGGAGGCTACCTGATTTGGGCCGCGCCAGAACATCCGGTTTTTGTGGATGGAAGAGCTGACATCATGGAATGGGCGGGGGTCCTCGAGAAATTCGGCGACTGGGCTACTCTCCAAGTCGCCCCGAAAACGCTCCTTGATCAGTACAACATCCAATTCTGCATCTTGACGAGTCAATCACCGATGATCCGTGTTTTGCCTCTTCTGCCGGACTGGAATCTCGCTTATTCCGATAAGAATGCGGTGATATTCGTTCGAACTCCCGTTTTAGATCAATCGAAATAACTCTTCACGGCGCCGCTACTTCGCGGGCCCATTCTCCTGCTGAACTGTATCCCCTTCGCCTTTGAACGGCCAGTTCTTTTCCAATATCAGTTCTTTTTCGCGAGTCGATTTCGGTACCCTGTCGATCTTCAAATTCTCAAAGAAATGGACGCCCGTTTTTCCCGCGGTTGCAAGATCCACATCGCCGTCGCCGTCCAGATCCTGCACCAGAAACTGGGTTCCTGCACCCGCCGTTCCGTTGATTGAAATCGGATAACGGGTAAAGCTTCCGGTTTTCCGATCGATCTTGTAGTAGTAGATCACCAGCGGATCATACGATCCCGGATCGCCCCCGTTATGCCCGCGATACCGTTTTCCAGTCAATAATTCCGGCACGCCGTCTCCGTCAATATCGACCAGCTGGAGGGCGTGAATCTGCGAGTAGGATTCATCAATCACGTGTTTTGTCCAGTGGCGGCTTGACCCCTCGCCTTGCTGTTCCAGCCAGTAAAGTCCGTAGCTATGGCCTTCGCCGTAAATCAGATCCATCTTTCCGTCGTTATTGACGTCGTATCCGATGATTGGAAAACCTGTATCGCCCAACTGCCACTCGCCGTGCCAATCCCATTTGTCGTTATCGGCATCGATGTTCTTGAACCAGCCATAAGGCGTCAGGATATCCGCCTTGCCATCACCATCCACGTCCGCGATTCCAATGCCGTGTCCGTCCTGCTCTTTTCCACCCACGTGATGGACTATGGGTTCGGCTTTTGAAAAGTCGATCCACAGAATTCCGGAATGGTTATAGTGGGCGAATGCGAGGTCGGGGTGCCTATCCCCATCGATGTCACCTATCGCGCCGCCCTCGGTATCGTAGCTGTCCGCGATCTTGTGTGACTGCCAGGTGGAACTGGGTTTCTTCGGATTCTCAAACCACCAGACTCCATTTACCATCCATCCGGTAGTCACCACATCTGGCGCGCCGTCATGATTCACGTCGATCGCCCATTCGCCGCAGTCTGAGACAAACTCGCCCAGGATACCCACCTTGCGGTATTGATGCCGAGTCCACTCTCCACCGTCGGGGCCGGGATTCTCGTACCAATACGCGCCACTCAACAGATCCGGACGTCCGTCGCCGTTCATATCAATGGAAGTCACACCCTCGGCGTGGTCCGCACCTAAACGATGCACCCGGAACGTAGTCTGCGGAACCCCATAGGGACCATTCCCCGGAGTAGTTTTGCGCTCGACGTCTTCGCCGATAGACCAGCTAGTTGCCGAAAGCACGACGGTGATAACAAATACCGCAAACTTCATTGCATTCAGCACGAAAATACTCCTAACCTGAGAATGATTCTTCATCAGAAGAATTGGTGAAATGGCCGGTGCTACTTCAAGGGATAAAGCTTAATGTCTCGAAAGAACACCTCCGCCCCTTCCGACTGAAACAGTATCTTTCCTTCTTCTGGAAATGGATTAGTTCCTTCATTCACAAGTTTGCCATTGACGTACTGCTTCACGTTCTGCCCGTCGGTAACAAGTTCCAAAACATTCCACTCTCCATAAGGCTTTTCGACTTCGCCGGTTGGATCACGGAAGCCGACTACATTTTCCGTCACCCCTTTGCCGAACCGGTCGATCTTTAGTGAGGATCCCGCTGGACCTTCCACACGTTTGCCGTCGCGGCCGGTAAGTGCTGCGCCATCCGTCAACCAGAAATCTCCGGTGCCTCCCTCCATAATCTGGAACTCGATAGACCGCGGCCATACCTTTTGCTCACCCTGTACGTTGTAAAGAATGCCGCTATCGCGAGCCTTCCCTTTGCGCTCCCCGAACGTCCCCACGCCCCATTTGAACTCGGCTCGGAGATAATAATTGTGATATGGCTGCTTGGTGATGATGTAGCCCATCTCCTCTCCCGACACGTGTATGACGCCCTTCTCCACTTTGAAGATGTGTTTAGGGTCTGAGTTCAGCCCTTTGCTTTTGAGGAACGTATCAAAGTTATCGAGGGTCTTGCCATTGAACAAAACGATCGCCGCCTTATGAGCCGGGATCTTCGGCGACTCGGCCCTCAACCCAGACGCTGCCAACGCCAACGATAGAAGCGCCACGGCGCAAGATAACTTCGACTGAAACATTCGTTCCTCCATTGCAGTGCGTGAGTTTTGCCATTCAGTGTCTGCGGAATTCTAGCTCGAACTTACAAGGAAGTCTCCCTCAAGGCAGTTGCGCTCCCGTCTGGAAGTGCAACACGGACATGGCCATACCGAATTGTGACCTGGCGTTCGCATTGCTGATGGCCGCCTGCGTTTCCTGAAGCTGCGCTTGGCTTAGCTCAACGATCGAGCTGAGACCCAAGCGATATCGCGTTTGAGCCAGATCCAGAGCAACATTGGCTTGCTTCATCAGGTCATCTGTGACGGAAACACGCTGAAGTGCGGTGTTTGCATCCAGCCATGAAGTTCTAACGTCCCTGATTACACGATTTTTTAAATCGCGTGTGCGTTCGATCGCCCCCTGCGCCTCAAGTGAAGCCTCCGACGCCTGAGCGCTCAGGCGAAACCCGGTGAAAATTGGGACGCTCATATTCACTCCAACTGCCCCGTACCAGTCGCTGTTGAAGTATTGAGACGAACCCACAGGAGTTGCTCCCACCACACCCATAGCGCTGATCGTTGGCAACAATTGCTGATGCTGCGCACGGCTGAACTTTTGCGCAGCTTGTTCGTTGAATCTCAGGGACTGAAGATCGGGTCTGTTCTGAATTGCAGACGAAATCATCGAATCTACTTCCGGGATCACCTGGCCTGAATCACGAGGGTCTCCAACCAACTGATAATTCACGAGACTGTCGTTTCCCAAAACAGCATTGAACGCCGCCATTGCGGCTTCAACATTGTTTCTAGCGTCAAGCTGCAACAATTTCGCCTGCGACAGATTTACCTGCGCGAAACTGAGATCGAGATCCGATTTCAATTTAGCGGATGTTAAAGCGCTCACCTGATCAACCAGCGCTTGTCTCGCGCTGACTGTTTGATCGGCGACACGAAGCGTTGCCTGCGACTCCAGCGCCTCATAGAACACCTGGTCCGTTGCGAGGACGATGTCCTGGCGACTCGCTTCCGCACCAGCTATTCGAGCCTTTTCCTGCAATTTGGCGGAGGCTACCAGATTCTGCGAGTGACCAAAATCCGTGATCAACTGCGTGAGTTGGACTCCCATTCCCGCATGCACGAACAGGGCTGAGGCTGTTAAATACCCTGCGGACAAGCGGCTATCATTATTCGCCTCTACCGCCGTAAGGTTTCCGCTCATATTTGGAAGCTCGCTCGAGCGGACTTCTCTGACCACCTGATGCTGCACTTTCGCCAGGAGATTCGTGATCTGAATGCGAGGGTTGTTAGCCAGCGCAATTTGTTCTGCCTGTGCGCGTGTGAGCGACGGTTGCGAGTTGTCAGTTCCCTGCGGCGTACCAACCGGACTGACCCCAGGAGCCTGATGCCCGTCAAGAACTAGCTTGGCCGTCGGCGCGCTCGGCAAGGACGATGCTGCTTGCGGCCATGCTGCGGATGCCACAGCCAAGGTACCCGCAAGAACAGTGATCGGCTTTCGAAGTAATCTTATGATCATTGCGACACCACCTTGTTCATCGCATCTTCTTCTTTGCGGTGGATCAACAAGTAGGCTGCAGGCACGAGGAACACCGTGACGATAACCGAAACAGTTAATCCGCCAAGAATGGCCCTAGCGAGGGGAGCGTACTGTTCGCTGCCCGGCTCAAGCGCCAAAGCCATGGGGATCATTCCTAAAATTGTCGCGAGGCTGGTCATGAGAATTGGCCGCAGGCGCACCTTGCACGCCTCGATCAGGGCTGCCTTTAACGCCACGCCCGATTTACGCAGCGTCCCGACGAATTCGACGATGAGGATGCTGTTGGATACTGCGATTCCCGTCATCATCACGCCGCCCATCAACGACATCACATTCATTGTTGTGCCCGTGATGGCTAAGAACACCAGCACTCCCGACAAGCCGGGTGGTACCGCAAGAAGAATGACGAAGGGATCGGAGAAGGAAGCAAATTGCGCCATCAGGATCAGATAAACCAGCACCACAGCCAGCACGAGGCCGATCGCAAAACTCTTGAACGATGCCTGCATATCGCGAACAGCACCTTGCACCTTGATGGTGACGTTGTGCGGCTTTTCTATGCCGGCCAGGACGCGGTTCACATCCGCGCTCGCACGGCTCAGATCCTCGCGCTTGGGCATGACGTAAATGTCGAACACGCGACGAAGCTGGTAGTGATCTACCTCAGTTGGTGTTTTGATCTGCTTGATATCCGCGACAGATTCAAGCGGCGTCGTGTTCGTATTCCCCGGGGACCGCAACGGAATTTGTTTGAAATCGGTTAGAGTTTGAATCTGCGATTCCGGATACTGAACGGTCAACATATAACTATTGCCGCTCTTCGGATCAACCCAGAAACTTGGCGCAATCATCGCATCTGAAGTGAGCGCGGTAATCACGTTGTCGACAACATCTTTCGCAGATACACCGAGTAGCGCAGCGTGCTCGCGGTTGATCTTCAACTCCAGTCCCGGATAGTCAAGGTCCTGTGGGATAAGGACGTCGCTGACAGTACCGAGCCCGCGTAGCTTTTCAGCGGTTTCCTGCGCTAATGCATACGCTTGCTGAAGATTGTTTCCACCGATCTGAATATCAATCGGAGCCGGCTTGCCTTGGTTTACAACCGAATCCACTAGACCGCCAGCCTGAAAGTATGCCTGAACGTCCGGAAAATCCTGAGAAAGCTTTCTTCGCACTCGCTCCATGTAAACATAACTGCCCGTGTGGTGATCCTCCTTCAGGCTCACTTGGATAAAGGCTGTATGCATGCCTGAATTGGATGTATAGATCGCAGAAAGATCCGGCGTGATTCCAATGTTGGAGACGATGATATTCAGGTCCTTCGGCGCAACGACGCCGCGGATATCCTGCTCCATGCGAGCAACATATTCGTTGGTCAGTTCAATTCGTGTACCGGCCGGGACTTTGATATTCACTACGAATTGGCCGGGATCCGTCCGCGGGAAGAATGCCTTACCCATGAACGGATAGATCAGCAGACTTGCCAGAAATGCCATCGTGCAAACGCCAACAACCAAGCCGGGCCTTTCGAGCCATCGTGAAATGGTTCGTTCATACCACGACTGCAATGCGTAAAAGGCCTCGTTGAAGCGAAGAACGATGACACTAAATAACCTGTGTTTGCGCGAAGTATTAATCGAATCCGCAAGATCTTCTTCTACCTCCTCCGCAGAATGATGTTCGTGACCGGGGGTCAGGCGGATGAATTGTGCGCAGAAAACAGGCACCACTGTCATCGCAACAGCGTAAGAAGCAAACATCGCGATAACTACGGCAAGAGCCAGTGCGGTAAATAGATATTTGCTCACTCCATAGAGGAGTACGACCGGAAAGAAGACGATAGCAGTGCTGACCGTGCCGGCCAAAACCGCAAGCTGTACTTCCTTTCCGCCGGTCTCCGAAGCAAGTGCAGATGGCTCTCCCATCTCCATGTGACGAAAGATATTTTCAAGCACTACCACCGAGTTATCGATGAGGCGGGAAAGCGCCAGAGCAAGTCCGCCGAGGACCATCGTATTGATCGAATTGCCACCAATGTCCAACGCGAGAAAAGTCGCCAGGCACGAGATGGGAATTGAAAGAAGGACAGCGATGGTCGCGCGCACGTTGCCTAAAAACAAAAGAATCATCAGTGCCGTAAGAACAAGGCCGATGGTTCCTTCGTTGATCACATTCCTTACCGCCGTCTTCACAAATAAGGATTGGTCGAAGACAACATCCGTCTTCAGAACGCTGGGTATATCGAGCAGATGAGATACCGCTTCCTTTACTCCCTCTACTATGGTGATCGTATTTGAGTTGCCGCCCTGTTTCAGCACGGGAATATAAACGGATCGCTGTCCATCCACACGAACGATGTTGGTCTGCAGTTGGCCTGCATCCTTTGCCTGACCAATATCCGCTACCATCACTGATCCATTTCCTACCGTCTTGAGCGGCAGATAATTGATCTGATCGACGACCGGCACCTGGCTGTTCGCGTAGATGTTATAGTCCTTCGTACCAATGCGCACATCCCCCGCGGGAAGAATCAGGTTCGACTCGTTGAGCGAGTGAACCACGTCCATCACGCTCATTTGGTGCGCCTCAAGTTTCACGGGATCGACATAGACCATGATCTGCCTATACCTGCCTCCGTAGGGCTGTGGCACCGCTGCTCCTGGAACATTGGCTACCTGGTTGCGAACGCTGAACTGCGCGAGATCTTTAAGGCGAGTTTCATTCAGTCCCTGTCCCTTCAGCGTTATCAGGCAGACCGGGAGATTGGAGGCGTCAAACTTCAAAACGACAGGCGGCAGAGTACCTGGCGGCAGACGTCGTAAATTCGCCATAGCGAGATTCGAGACGTTGCTCACGGCTGCGTTTGCGTCAGTCCCCGGTTGAAAATAGATCTTGATGAGGCTGACGCCTGGTAAAGAACGGGATTCGATATGGTCTATGCCGCTTGCTAAAGTAAAGAACCGTTCATAGCTGTTGGTGATGTTGGATTCGATTTGCTGCGGCGGCATGCCCGAATAAAACGTGGCAACCACGACGACCGGAATGTTGACCTCGGGGAAGAGATCTACCGGCATACGCGCAACGGTAGTGGTTCCTACTACGATCACCACGAGGCACATCATCAGAATGAAGAAGGGGTGTTTGATCGCGAAGGAGGACATTATTGATCGCCTCCCTGTTTTGGCATCGTGATCGCAGAGGCGAATTTCGGCTGGACGACTTCACCGGGATGATAATTTACCTGGCCGGATACGATCACGGTCTCACCCTCGTTCAGCCCTTTCGCGATCTCCACGTTTTCCGGCCCTTCGATCCCCGGAGTTACTATCCGCTTCTGCACTCGGCCCGCTGAATCAACAGTCAACACGTAAGGTTCAGCGTCGTTCTGCACCAGTGCGTCCGTGGGGATGGCGAGTACGTTGTCTCTTCGTTGCAGCGAGATCTCTGTTTCCGCATACATGCCCGGACTCAGCTTAAGATCGGGATTTGGCACATCGACTTCTGCCGCCATGGTTCGCGTTGCAGTATCGAGCGCTCGTGAAAAACGAATGATCTTCCCTGTAAATACCCGACCCGTCGCCTGGACATTGACTCGCACCTCGCTGCCGACCTCGATATAGGCGACATCGCTCTCGGGCACTGGCATCCGCAGCCGCAGAATGTCGCTCTGTGCAAGTCTGACGACCGGCATCGACTGCGTACTTGAAGTTGTCCCTGCCTGGATAAGCGACCCGGTGTCTGCGTAACGCATGGTGACGACTCCGTTGAAAGGAGCCGAGACGACAGAGTAGTCCGACATTGCCTGAACTCTCTGATTGTCTGCGCGAGAAACTCCGAGCTGTTGCTCGGTCGCTTCCAGGGCAGACTTCGCAATGTTGATATGTGCCTCCGCGTCCTGATCTTTTGCGCGGGCATCGTCAAGTTCCTGCTCCGCAATCAACCCCGGACGCTCTTTCGCGGCCTGGTCAAGACGGGTATAGGCGGCGTGCAATGCGGCATAGTTCGATTCAGCACCGTTGAGTTCGCTCTTTGCACGGGCAATCTCTGATTGGCTGTGCCGGACTTCAGCTTGCGTACCAGCCACTTGTGCATTCAGCTCTGGAACTTCCAGCGTGGCGATCACCTGACCGGCCCGCACCCGGTCTCCAATATCGACGTTAATGCGTCGGATATATCCGGACACTTTCGCGTGAAGATCTACCTCTTGAAAAGGTTGGAATTGGCCCGCCACGGTGAGTTTGCGGGACAGATTTTCTCGCGCAACGCGAACAACCGCGGCGGAAGGGATTTCGGCAGCCTTGGGTTGGGAATCTCCGCTCTTACAGCCCGCAAAGACAACACTCAGCAATAAAAGAAACACTGCGTCTCCCGCTTCAAGCAGAGAAGATCGCTTTCGCATGACTTACGCCCCTTATGAATGGTGCCGCGCCCGGAAAACTGCGCGCGAAATTCGCCTAAGGATGCACGCACGATTCATCCGGGCAGCCTGCTCGGAGAGAGGTGAGTGCTGACTAGAGCGAAATCGTGGCGAAAGGGGGAGGGCGGAAGGAAAAATAGGTTAAGTACTGACAGGCTTCGAGGGGTACAAATTCAGACGTTTCCTTAGAGACCAGCTTTCGAAGCGTGCGTGCCAACGAGAAGGCAGCGATCAATCCAATGAAGGCACAGAAGTATCTCGGGATCCGTTGCAAATCACCCGACACATTTCCCGTCATCGATTCGTGAATTGCGACATGACGTTCTTTCTGCGAAAGAAGCTTGGCCTGAGGCGTTGCCGCAATTGTTTTCACGGGAAAATTGTAGAGGGAAAGTTTGTACTGAACACCCCAGGAAAAGACCGCGAAGGCGACCAGAATCACCGTCATCCACTGCAGCCGAAAATGTCCTGTGGCGTTCTTGTCCATGCCTCTCCGCCGGAGGAGCCATTACGGTTCCAAAACTCCGGTTGCTTTCAGTATGATGCAAACGTCCATCAAGACGCAATTCCGCATTGAAACGGCAGTATTTAGCGCCCCCCCTCTCAGGTTCGATGCGCGAATTTCTCCGCGGTTATTTGAAAAGGTAATGAATGTAGGCTCCCCTGCGCAGGTTAGACACGCCCCGAGCACGTTTCCGACCCGATTGTGCGAAAACTCTGCTCGGTCGGGGAATTACTGCGCAGTTCCGGTAGTTTCCGTCGTCGGATGCACCCCTTGAACCTGCCAGCCCTTGTCGCTCTTCACGAGAGTTGCTGTGGCTACACTCTGCCCGGAGGTGTCCGCCGCCAGTTTGGGAAATGCTGTATTCATTTCAGCGGAATTTGCCCACTCCGGAAGGCCAGTCACTGCATGATGGAACGTTACGCTGTACTGGCTTGCCTCTGCGTTATCGCTCGGCGAGTAGCTGTCGATGGACGTCACCTCACGATGTCCAAAGCAGAAATTTCCATAGCCAGGTTGAGTCTCATCCGGTGTCCAACTTCCGCGGCCTTTATCGGATAGGTCATAGTCATTTACCTGCTTCGATCCAATCAAAAAACGCTTCTTTTCAGCGGACGCTCGCGTCAGCAGTCCAGCGTCCGTTAGCGCGTCGAAACCTTTCGTCTGTTCATCATTCGATGTATCAGCCTGTGCCGGAAACTTCATCGGCGTGCTCCACACGCAGATACGGCGGCTGCTGTAATAGTCATTCAAAGCCGTCTTGAACGCAGCTTTGTCCACAGTGTTGGACCTGCAAGCCATCCCCGCAAGCATCACGGCACTTGCCGCGAGAACTCCAAAATGCCGTATACGCATCTCTATTTCTCCTCGAGCCATAGGATGCCAGGAGGGACCGAACTTAAGGACGACTTATCAGCTTTTTCTGTCCAACTTCCATGACCGCGAAAAGGTTGTAGGGATATGGTGTGATTCAGATCACGGAATCTACCGCGTCATTCTGTAAACATAGCGGCCACCGAAACTGCGTAACGGGGGAATTGTGCTGGGTTGGAACAAGGCAAGCAATGCAATCAGCCGCGATAAGGAACATTCGGAGCCGATCACAGAACCTGTCCAACCTCTGCAGGAGAAGCCTGTTTCTACTCAACTGGTCCAGATTTCGGATCTGTCACCGTATCCGGTGCAGCAGGGTGGGCGCCGCTCGTACCACGCCATGATTAAACCCCAGGGTTCCATCTGCAACCTGGATTGCACGTACTGCTATTACCTGCACAAGCAGGATTTGCTGGGCAGCCCAAACAAGTTCCGCATCACCGACGAAATCCTTGAAACCCACATTCGCCAATACATCGAGGGACAGGATCGCGAGGAGGTAGTGTTCTCGTGGCAGGGTGGCGAGCCGACAATGCTCGGGCTGGCGTTCTTCCAAAAGGCCGTTGAGCTTGAACAGAAATACAAGAAGCTCGGCCAGCGTATTGAGAACGATCTTCAGACCAACGGCACCCTGCTCACCGAGGAATGGGGAGCATTTCTCAAAAAGCACAAATTCCTTGTGGGTTTGAGCATTGATGGGCCCGAAGAACTCCACGACCTATACAGAGTTTCGAAGGAAGGAAAGCCAACCTTTGCCAAGGTATTTGCAGCTTCTCAACTTCTTCATCGTCACGGAGTACCATTCAATTCCCTTTCCGTAATCAACCGGTTGAATGCCCGGAAGCCGCTGGATGTGTACCGCTTTCTAAGAAACGAAGTTCGCCCTCGGCAAATGCAGTTCATTCCCTGCGTTGAGCCGAATGTGTTTGAGCACACGGCGCCGCAAAAATGGGATCCTGAATCGCATGCCGATCCAGAACTCGTCCGCGGCTCATCCGGGAACTCCGGATTCGGTCGTTACGGATTGGTCGATTGATCCAGACGATTGGGGAAATTTTCTTTGCAAGATCTGGGATGAATGGTATCGCCGGGATATTGGCAAGGTTTTCATCAATCACTTTGAGACCGCAGTTGCCCAATGGATGGGAAAAGACTCCCAGCTGTGCATCTACCACGAGTTTTGCGGGAAAGGCGTGGCTCTCGAACACGATGGCAGCCTGTATAGCTGTGACCACTATGTCTATCCGGAATACAAGCTTGGCAACATCCTCGAAACATCCGGTTCCCGGATGGTTTTTTCAGACAGGCAGCGCGCCTTTGGGATGAACAAGTTTAGATCTCTTCCGCGGCAATGCAGGGAGTGCAATTTTTTATTCGCCTGCAATGGCGAATGCCCTAAGAACCGGTTAATACGCTCCAAGGTTGGCGAACCAGGGCTGAACTATCTTTGCAGCGGTCTTCAGAAATATTGGCATCACATCGACCAGGACGCTAAGGACATTGCGCGCCATGTGACTCGAGGAGAATCAGCACGATCCCATTAAAACGCGACACACGTTTTGAACCTCTTGACGGCGCCGTAAAATCCTAGCTATCATATTGTATTCATGGGACATACGTCTTAGGGGCATGGTAGGAAGCACAGTTTCGCACTATCGCATCCTCGAAAAGCTCGGCAGTGGCGGGATGGGGATAGTCTACAAAGCTGAGGACACCAACCTCGGACGGATGGTCGCGCTCAAGTTTCTTCCCGCTAACCTAGTGGGAGATTCGCAAACTTTTGAACGGTTCCGTAGAGAAGCGCGCGCCGCATCGGCCCTCAACCATCCAAACATCTGCACAATTCATGAGGTCGACGAAGCGGACGGGCAGCCCTTCATCGTTATGGAACTTCTCTCCGGCCAGACCCTTCAAATTCGACTGGGTGCCGGGCCATTTGGGATCAATGAGCTGTTGGACATCGCGATCCAGTTGGCAGACGCTCTCGATGCCGCCCATCAGAAAAACATCCTCCACCGCGATGTAAAGCCAGCGAATATTTTTATTACGTTGCGGGGACAGGCAAAGATATTGGACTTTGGCCTGGCGAAATCCATGGAAGCATTTCCGTCAACAGCAGAGAGCCAAAGCGCCAAGCCAGACGAAACGAATGGCATTCAAGGAGTGGAGCATCAGGACACCACAGAAGTGTCGGCGCATTTGGTCACCAGTCCTGGAATCGCCATCGGCACCGTGGGATACATGTCGCCGGAACAAGCTCGGGCCGAGACTCTGGACGCTCGCAGCGACGTATTCAGTCTGGGAGTTGTTTTGTATGAAATGGCGACTGGCAAGATGCCCTTTAACGGGCGTTCGACTGCGGCGCTCTTCGCAGCAATTTTGCACGAGACACCTGTTCCCGTCACCGCTCTTAACCCCACTCTGCCCTTGAGACTTGAAGCAATCATCAACAAGGCTTTGGAGAAAGACCGTGACCTGCGCACCCAAAATGCTGCCGAACTGCGGAGCGAACTGAAAAGGCTGAAGAGGGACATAGAATCCGGCCGCTTGCCCGGAGCAGGATCCTATGAGAGCACCGCCGCAATGCCGGCGGCAACAGATGCTTCAATGCGACCGGAAATGATCACGTCGGCCGAACAAGGCAAGATCGTTTTCGCCCAGCGGCTCAAATCGGTCTTGATCGCAACCTGCGCCGTTGTGGCGGCCGCTGGACTTTTCCTGTTGCTAAGACCTCAATTGGCTCCCCCGAAGGTTGTGAGCGCGTTGCAGCTAACAACGGATGGCCAGGAGAAATCTGGTGCGGCTACGGATGGCACTCGCCTTTATTTTGCCGAGCAAGGGCAAATCTACGCGGTTTCTAATACCGGCGGCGAGATGGTGCGCGTCCCGCAATCCATTGGCGATCTTTTCCCGGTAAGCTTTTCCAAAGATAGTGCTCAGCTTCTCGTAATCTCAAAGAGTTTTGTTCCCGAGGGCGGTCCAGCGTGGACACTCCCTGCGCTGGGTGGAGCTGCACGACAATTGAGTGGCATATTGGCGACGGATGCTTCCTTGTCCCCTGACGGCGGGCGACTCGTTTACACCTCCGCCAACGATCTTTACGTTGCTCAAGGTGACGGATCGTCGCGCCACAAATTGATAAGCTCACCAGGTCTTTTGTCATGGCCGCGCTGGTCGCCTGACGAAAACCGTATACGTTTCACTCAAAGGGATCAGACGGGAGCTTCTCTTTGGGAGATCTCAGCCGACGGGACCGGACTCCATCAGGTGTTGAAGGGCTGGAATCCAGCACCCACCGAGTGTTGCGGGAGTTGGATGCCAGACGGAAAATACTACATCCTCCAATCCACTAAAGGGGGAGTAGCAAACGTATGGGCCATGCGCGAAGAAGGCAGTCTGTTACATCGGGTTAACCGTAATCCCGTTCAGTTGACGTCCGGCCCCACGAGTACTTTTGCTCCACTACCCAACACGGACGGCGACCAGATCTTTGTTCAGACAATTCAGCCGCGCGGCCAAATGGTACGTTACGACTCCAAGGACAAGGAGTTTGTGCCGTTCTTCGCGGGCGATGAAACGAATCTGCAAGCGTCTGCCGTTGATTTTTCTCGCGACGGAAAATGGATCACATACATGAGTTATCCGGAGAGATCCATTTGGCGAAGCAGGTCAGACGGAAGCGAACGGACGCAGCTCACGTACCCGCCACTTATCGGATATATGCCGAGATGGTCTCCAGACGGACACCACATCGTTTTCATGGGACAGAATCCGGGCAAGCCCTGGCAGCTATACATGGTCAGAGCGGACGGCGGATCACCCGAACAGTTATTACCAAGCGCAGGAGATCAGGGTGATCCCACCTGGTCTAACGATGGAGATTCGTTGGCTTTCGGCGGCCAGGCGGTGCTTGAAAAAGATGCGGCAAGGGTGAACGCAATTCGAATACTGAATCTCAAAACGCGCACACTTACTGTGCTGAAGGGTTCTGAAGGACTGTGGTCTCCGCGTTGGTCTCCAACCGGAAAGCAGATAGCCGCGATGTCGAATGACGGGAATCATCTATATGTTTATGACGTCGATGCCGGGACGTGGTCAGAATTGGCGCACCTGTCGCTAGGCTATCCAACGTGGTCACACGACGGCGATTTTGTTTACTTCCTTCAACATCTACCAACCGGCGACAGGCTGTCTCGTGTAAACGTCGCAAGTCATAAAGTCGAGGATCTTGAAGATCTGAGAAATTTTCACCAAGCGCCATTTCTCGCGGGTTATTGGGTTGGACTGGCGCCCGACGATTCGCCGTTACTGGTACGCGATATTGGTACACGCGACTTCCATGCCCTCACGTTGTCGTTGCCTTGAGCACTTAACCAGGTTCCGACTGGACGCTTCAGAGTATGGATTCAAACTGGGCCTGCGCGAAGCAAATTTCTCTAGACAAACCCGTAGAACATCCATGGACAGCGGGGTGTACGCGTATGAAGGTCGTGCTATTTGGCGGATCCGGCATGGTGGGGCAAGGCGTGCTCCGCGAATGCCTGCTTGATGAGGACGTGCGTACTATCCTCTCTATCGTCAGAAAACCTACTGGGCAGCCGCAAGACAAGCTCCGAGAAATCATTCACGACAATTTTCTCGACTATTCGAACTTGACAACAGAATTCGCCGGAGCAGATGCCTGCTTCTACTGCCTGGGTGTCTCCTCGGGCGGCATGAAAGAAACAGAGTACCGACGACTAACCTATGACCTGACGCTCTCTGCGGCGAAGGCTCTCGCCGATTGCAATCGGAACATGACCTTTATTTATGTCTCAGGTCAAGGTACGGACAGCACCGAAAAGGGCCGCGTGATGTGGGCGAGAGTGAAGGGCGAGACAGAAAATGCGCTGCTCAGCCTCCCGTTCAAAGCGGCCTATATGTTCCGTCCCGGACTGATTCAACCCATGCACGGAATCCGATCGAAGACAAAAGCGTACCGTGCTCTGTATTCGCTGACCGGCCCCATCCTGCCGCTTCTGAAGGCACTCTTCCCGAACAATGTGACCACGACGGAACAAGTGGGACGAGCAATGCTGAAGGTAGCGAAATCAGGTTATCCGAAGGCCATCCTCGAGGCCAAAGATATCAATAGCCTCTCTACCTGACATCGCTACTTGGTTTGCGAATTCATCTCAAGATAGCCCATCGGGGCGATGCCAAATGCATCCGCCACGCGATTGAAGAAGGCAAACATCGCAGTAATGTAAACGGCTTCTGCGATCTGCGGCTCCGTCCAACCATGATTGCGAAGCAACTGCACGTCATCGGTAGTCGTGCGATAAGCAGCTTCCGTCACCTTCGTGACATATTCAAGCAAAGCTCTCTCCGCATCGCTAAGTTCGGCCTCTTCGAGCTTGCCCTCAGTGATCGCTTTCACCGTCTTGTCTTCTGCTCCCTGAACACGCAGGAAGTAAGCATGTGAGTCCAGTCAATAAGGGCAACGATTGAGCCACGAAACCCAGCTTGCAATCGCTTCCTTAGTCCGGCGGTCGAGATGTCCTTCGGAAAAATGGACAGTGTCGCTGAAGTGAATGACGTCCCTTAGGAAATCGGGCCGATGGCTAAAACACTTCAGGATGCCAGGAACTTTTTCGCGGCCTGATTTTGCGCGCCACTCGTCATAAACCTCGGCCACCAAACCCGTGGCATCCTGGTCTTCGATGAGTTCAATCTTTGGCTTGGGATCAGTCATGCGCTTTTCGGTCTGCTCAATTCTCAGGAGGATATCACAACGCTTGACACCTTAAAGTATCAGTCTGCTGTCTCCCTGTTTTCTGGTGAGGTGCTCGCGATCAAGATACTCGAGAAGTGGTATCGCGTACTTTCTGGACAATCCGGTAATACTCTTGAAACGCGCGACGTCCAGGGATTCGCCTTTCAGATTTGCCAGCCGCTTCTTCAGGGATACCAGGGCGGCCTGATGAATGTAGAGCGGATCGTTCCCCATCCGCACAAGCATCTTGTCTCGCAGGAGAAACGTGATGAGCCGATGCATCTCGCGCTCATCCAAGGACAATCTGCTGCCAACCTCCGCTGAGGATGGCGAGGCCAAGCCGGCTTTCAGGAATATGTCCGCTATCCTCGACATCTTCTTTTGATCCTCGGCCGAATACTCGCTCTCGTAGCCGCGTGGATACACGTTCTCGCCACGCAAAAGAATTCTTCCCTGCTGAGCTAAGCGCTCGATCGCCAGATCAAAGACGCCCCCATCCAGTTCCGTCGCACTCCTTAGCTCGGAGCATTTCACTCCTGCTTTGGCTCCATCGCTGAATCTTCCGAGCAGTGTTGCATGCACGAGGTCGACGGAAGCCACCAGCGCCTCCCGTCCCACAAGCTTATCGCCAGCGGTCATCGCAATAAAGTCGCCGTTTACAAAAGGCAGAATCATTCTTTCGATGGCCCCGGCTGTAAAGCCAGTCTCCGCCGACAGATCACGGAGAGAAATACCCGCCGAATTCCGGCGCGAGACTCGTAACAAGAGTTTCTGTTCTTCGCTTGCTTCATTGACGCTCTCCAACCAGGCCGAACAGGCTCTCTTACGCAGTTTCTGCATCGGACGAGCATCAAGAACTCTCCCACCACCGATCGTCATCGCAGGAGAGCATTGACGCAGGACAAATCGATCGCCCGGCAACAGGAGTATTGGGTCTTTGAGACGCAATCGCATGAGACGTCGGCTGCCCGGCTCGGCGGATTGATAGCCATAGATCGATACGGAGGCCAACGTATTCGAAGTAAACGCATGGAAATGAACTCGTGAACGGTGCTTTAATTCGGGCGCACCCGGAAGAAGATTAACCTCAACATCGATTACGCTTCCAGCCGCAAGCGTATTTGAAACGATAACCGTCTGGCCGCGGTGAGCATCGGCCACATCAATTCCCACAAGATTCAGTGCGACGCGCGATCCAGATTCAGCGTTTTCGATCAAGTGGCCATGCGTCTGCATTCCACGGATACGTGCGTGGAGACCGCCGGGCACCAGCGATACCTGCTGACCGATTTTCAAGTTACCGGACAACAGGGTGCCGGTAACTACGGTGCCAAAACCCTTCATCACAAATGCGCGATCGAGTGGAACTCTGGTCAAATGATTGAGATCATGCAGGGGAATCTCTCGGCCAACTCGCAGCAATTCGCGCCGTACATCTTCCATGCCAACCCCGGTACGTGCACTCGCCGCAAGAATCCTCGCACTCGACAAGGTGCTGCTTTCGAGAAGCCTCCTGGCCTGCCTGAGAACAAGTTGTAGTTGCTCATCGTTCACTACGTCACGCTTTGTTACAACAACCAGCCCTCGTGTAATCCCCAGCAGGGCACAGATGGCTAGGTGCTCCTCCGTCTGAGGCTTTACTCCTTCCTCGGCTGAAATAATCAGCATAACCGCATCAATACAGCCTGTCCCGGCGAGCATGTTGCGAACGAAGAGTTTGTGTCCTGGAACATCGATGAAACTCAGCTGCAATGTCGAGTCATCTTCGAGAGGCATCTCCATGGAAGCGAAACCCAGATCGATCGTAATGCCTCGCCGCTTTTCCTCGGGCAGGCGGTCCGTGTCGATGCCGGTGAGAGCCTGAACGAGCACAGTTTTTCCGTGATCGATATGACCCGCCGTCCCAATCACGACGGCTTTCTTTGCCAAGTTCACTGCGAGCCTGTGAGGCTGGTTTTCAATTGGGCCGCGAGCGTAGTATCAAGTTCAGGTCCCACTGTTCGAAGATCGAGCAGGACACTATTATCTTCAATTCGTGCGATGACCGGCGGCCTTAGCTGGCGCAATTTCAACATCAGAACCTGTGCCGAATAATCGATATGTCGAATTCGAACCGCAAAGCTCTGCAGAGTTGCACGGGGAGTCGTGCCGCCGCCAATGACGCTCGCTGCTGGAATCACATCCGCTATGATCGAGGTCTCTTCAAGCTCCGAGACAATCCACTGACATCTTCTCTCAATACTGCCAGGTGATTCTTTCATCATTTGAAATGTTGGTATGGAGTCCGCGTTTCCACAGAGATGCTCGATAAGCGTCGCTTCAAGAGCAGCGTACGTAAGCTTGTCCACCCGAAAGGTTCGGAGGAGGGAATTCTTGCGTATCTTCTCGATCAAGTCCACTCTGCCGATCAGGATTCCGCATTGCGGGCCGCCCAGAAGCTTGTCTCCACTTGCGGCAATTAGATCGCAACCACCAAGGACGCTTTCGAGAAGCGAACTCTCGACTCTTACTCCGTATTCTGACAAGTCACTAATCAGGCCCGTTCCCTGATCCTCAAAAACCGGGATACCGCTCTCTTTGCCAAGGGCCATCAACTCCGCGAGGGAAGGGCGCTCAGTAAATCCCTCCATGCTGAAATTGGACTGATGAACACGAACAATCAAAGAAGTTGCTGCTGAGATTGCGCTCCGGTAATCCGAACATCTCGTGCGATTCGTTGTACCGACTTCTCGCAGTGTCGCGCCCGATTTCGCAAGAATGTCGGGGATGCGAAACCCACCGCCAATTTCGACGAGTTCTCCTCGAGATACGATCGCCTCCCCTTTGTCCGCAAGAGAATTCAACGCCAGGAAGGTGGCAGCCGCACAATTATTGACCACAATAACGTCCTGGACCACTTCAGGTTGATCGCCGAGCTTCGTCGTAAGCAAGCGAAGGATCAGCGACTCGACGTGTACGTCACGATGGCTTCGATCACCCGAATCAAGATCGAATTCGAGATTGCAATATCCTCTGGCCACTTCCGCTATGTTCTCGACGGCTGATTGGCTCAGGGGCGCCCTTCCAAGATTGGTGTGAAGAATTACGCCAGTTGCGTTAATGACTGGCCGCAAGGAGTAGCACGCCTGTTTTTCCAACTCCGCCTGCACCAGGTCCGCAATGGATTTGAGCCTAAAAGAGAGGCTACTGGCACGATACCGTCCCTCCTCGATTTCGCTCTTCAATGTGTTGAGCACAATTCGCGCAGCGTGCACGACGGAGGTTCTCGAGCGAGTTCGAAGCATGTTCTCGAATTCATGATTTAGCAACAGAAAGTTAAGCGACGGTAGCATGCGATAGAGAGAGGGAGCTTCAGAAGCGGCGCTTTTTTCGACCGGCTTTGCCATCTATGATGCTCCAATTTATGTTAGTCGAATCGCGGTGATCCGCTTTTCATTCTGAGTTCGGGCAATAACAGTGCCGATTCTAGCCGCTTTAATGCCGGCATGATGCATGTTCTGCATGAACTCCTCCACTGCGTTGGCGCCGATCGAAATTAGCAAGCCTCCGGAGGTTTGTGGATCATACAGGAGCGCTCGCAGACCATCCGATAATTTGGCACCGGCGGAATCCTCTACAACACACTCGGCAAATTCGCGATTTGCCAATAAGCCCGCAGGTATCGCCCCAAGATGAACCGCATCCAGCGCACCCTCGATCAGCGGAATGTTTTCCGTGTCAATTTCAAGGGTTACATCGCTTGCCATAGCCATTTCGCGACCATGCCCGATCAACCCGAATCCGGTCACGTCCGTCATTGCGTGAACTTCACTCGACGCCTGAACAACTTCCGAGGCCCGCTTGTTGAGCAATGTCATCGAACGAATCGCGCCCTCCATCCAACCTGGTAGTGCCTTTCCCTGCTTGATTGCGGTTGTAATTACGCCGGTGCCAATTGGCTTCGTCAAGATGAGCGAATCTCCAAGCTCCGCACGCGCGTTTGTAAAGTAACGTTCAGCGTCGACCATTCCTGTTACAGCGTATCCGAACTTGATCTCGGCATCACGAACGCTATGGCCGCCAACCACAACGCAACCAGCTTCCTTCATTTTGGACATGCCGCCGCGCATGATTTGCTCGAGTATGTGCAGGTCGCCATCCTGGGGAAAACAGACGACTGAAAGCGCTGTGAGTGGCCGCCCTCCCATCGCATACACATCGCTGAGCGCATTCGTGGCCGCGATTTCCCCAAACGTAAAAGGGTCGTCGACCAAAGGCGTGAAGAAGTCGACAGTTTGAACGAGCGCTTGTGTTGCACTGATTCGGTAAATGCCCGCGTCATCAGAAGTATCGAAACCCAAAAGCAGATTCGGGTCGCTCGACTTCGGAAGCCGCGATAGAACGGCAGCCAATGAGCCCGGAGCCAGTTTGCTGGCGCACCCACCTGCTTTCACTTGCTGCGTCAACCGAACGGACGTCAACTCTGCCATTTCTCTTGCCTCAATGAATAGGATTATAGTGGCGACAGGGCAATGTCTAATGTCGGCATTCGAATCTCTCCAGTGGAAGTGCTTAGGCTCCGGTGATCCTCCCGGTCTTCAAAACCGGTGGTCGTTCTTAACGGGCGACGGTGTGTTCGACTCGCACGCACTTCCGCCACGTCCTCTCAATAAGTAAAACTCTTTGGCTTTAGATTGCCGGCTCAACCTTAAGGACTAGGTCCGGATCGACAATAATGACGATGCGATCGCGTCAGAGGAACGCAAGGCGCTCGATCGCGTTACAGGATGTTTCTTATGATTGACGAACAACAGCGCTAGCTGTGAAGATATGCGATGTGCGAGCGCAATCGTAGATGAGAAAAAGCAGCATCCTCCCGTCACTCGCTTTACCGTTCGCCGTTGTCGTGGCCCTCATCTTCCTCTGGACCATGATCTGGTGGAGCGGGGTTTTTCATGAGAGCGCATTCCCGGCGCCTCTAGCCGTTGCCAGAGCCTTTCGCGATGAGTTGGTAAGCGGCCGCCTGTTCACCGACCTGATCACCTCCATGTTTCGCGTCACCTGCGGCTTCGCCTTGGCCGTGATTGCTGGAATCCCAGCCGGCCTCTGGTTGGGCCAAGGACTGCTGGCGAGAAAAGCATTTCTCCCAATCGTTAACTTCTTTCGTAATCTTTCTCCACTGGCGTGGATTCCATTCGCGATTCTGTGGTTTGGAGTTGGCGACGCTTCTCCTATCTTTCTGATTTTTCTTTCTGCGTTCTTTCCCGTGGTGTTGGCCAC
This sequence comes from uncultured Acidobacteriaceae bacterium, assembly GCA_963816335.1. Lineage (GTDB taxonomy): Bacteria > Acidobacteriota > Terriglobia > Terriglobales > Acidobacteriaceae > JANXZS01. The sequence continues at coordinate 64,588 of CAWFKA010000008.1, forward strand.
CATGTCCGCCGCTGCCAGTGTTCCCACGATTTATTCGAGGGTCGCGAGAGACTTTGGAATGGGGAAGTTTGAAAAGCTGACACACGTTACTTTGCCGGCGATAATGCCGCAAATTATTACGACACTGCGAGTGACTGCGGGGGTTTGTTGGCTTGTTGTTGTGGCAGCCGAGATGATTGCTGGACGCGACGGCTTGGGGTTCGCAGTGATGGATTCTCGCAACGGACTTCGGACAGATATTCTGGTTGTCGAGATGATCATCATCGGACTGGTTGGGGTCGGAATCGACCACGTTCTTGAACAACTCACTAAAATCCCGAGCGTTCGCTGGGGCTACGAGAGATAACGATGACCGTCCCTCCCTTGTTGCTTAGCCAGGTTTCGCATTCCTATGGTCGCCTCAAGGTGCTTGAGGGCATCTCTCTTGAGGTGAAGCACGGAGAATTCGTCGCGATTGTGGGTCCCTCCGGATGTGGCAAGACTACCCTACTGAATCTTCTTTCCGGTTTTGATCAGCCGACATCCGGCACTATTGAGCGTAAGGGCGAAAGCAGGATGGTGCATCAGAAGGATGGGCTATTTCCGTGGCTCACGGTGTTTGAAAATGTTTCGCTAGGGCTACGGCGAATCAAGGATGAAAAAGAACGCAAGAAGCAGGTTGAAGATCTTCTAGGGCTCATCCGACTGGAAACTTTCGACGATAGTTACCCGCACCAACTTTCCGGCGGAATGCGTCAGCGAGTTGAGTTGGCTAGAGCACTGGCCGGCTCTTCCGACGTACTATTGCTTGATGAGCCGTTCTCAGCGCTGGATTATTTAACTCGAATTCACCTGCGTCAGGAAGTGTCGCGCATCCTGCACGAGCGGCCGCGAACTGTCGTCCTGGTAACTCACGATATTGAAGAGGCTGCGCAACTAGCCGATCGCGTGATCGTACTTGGCGATAGACCTGCACAGATTCGTTTTGAGTTGTCGATCAGAACAGCGCGGCCACGTGGGCCAACGCACCCTGATGTTGTTCGGGCGGTTCACGACATCCTAACTGTACTCAACGTCGAATCCGATTCCGGTGAGTACGTTAGCGCATAAATGCGAGCACAATTCACGCGCAAGGAGTATCACCATGTTTCGCTCTTCAACTGCTCGATGGATAACGAGGTTCGTTGTCTTCTTCGCTGTTCTCTGTCTGCTTCGATTCAAGCCCTGGTATCACTCGGGAAAGAGCGTGAGCAGCGACGGGATGAAGGATCGGCGCGAGATATTGCGTGTTGGATTCCTTCCGGTCACTTGTCATCTCACATGCCCTGTAACTGCGTTCGCTTCCAAGAACAGCCCGTCCACTCGGTTCGAGTCGGCAAGATTTACAGACTTCCCGACTATGGCGGAATCGATCAAGGCAGGTCGGATTCAAGCAGCCTTCATGATTGCCCCTCTTGCCATGAAATTGCGAGAAGAGGGAGTTCCCGTCAAGGTACTTTACCTTGGCCATCGCGACGGTTCAGAGGTAATGGTCGCCAAAGACTCAGGGGCGCAGAGCCTGCGCGACCTTCGCGGAAAAACGTTCGCGATTCCCAGCAGGTACAGCAACCAAAACCTCGTCATTCACAAATTGATGGAAGATCAGGGAGTTAGGCCGGAAGAGATCAAATTTGTCGAGATGCCTCCGCCCGATATGCCCGGGGCGTTAGCAGCGAAAGCAATCGACGCATACTTCGTCGGTGAACCTTTTGCAGCCAAGGCCGAATTGGACGGTTCCGGGAGGGTTCTCTACTACGCGAAAGATATCTGGCCCCACTTCATCTCCTGCGTGCTGGTGGTACACGAGGATCTGATTAAGTCGCGACCAACTGTTGTGCGGGAACTGGTGCGGGGGATTGCACAAAGCGGCGAGTGGGCCGAGACCCATCGCAACGACGCCGCCAAGGTCGTCTCTCCCTATTTCCGTCAGGACGAGAAACTCGTTCGCTTTGTACTTACAAGTCCGTCCGACCGCGTGAGCTATCGCATGCTCAATCCGACCGACGCTGAAATGGAACAGATTCGCGACATGGGTATTAAGGCAGGAATACTGACAAGGCACGTTCCCATCACGGATCTCCTCGATCGCACGTTCATCCCATCCGACATCAAACCTGCCGACATTGATATGAGAACGGCGGGAGAGCCAATTCCCTGATTGGCCGTGAACACAGCAATCGGGAATTGGAAAATGCCCGATTCTCTCCGTCACGCACTGGATACGTTCGGCGTGGTTCCCAAACTTTCTACTTTCATTTCTTGAGCGCTTCCAGAATTCTCTCCTGATTCTGAATAATCTTTTGCAGGGCATCCTGGTTTTGCATTATCGCGGCCTGGTTGTCGAGGATTGTTTTCTGATTTTCCAGGATTTTGGCCTGATGATCCAGAATGGTTTTCTGATTGGCAAGGACTTCGTTGTCTGGCATTCCCTTCCTCCCTCGCGGTGAAATTCCGCCACGATACTAACACCAAATAATTCGGGCCCTACACACCAAATAATTCAAATCTTTTACTCCCGTCTTAGGGTTGATCGCTATCTCCACCCTTTGGATGAGGCGCCTCGGTAGAAGTCCTTTTAGCTATACAACAGTCAAAGAATGACGCTATTGCTCGATCAAAAGTGAGATGCATGCAGTTGGAATTTTGCTATATCCTCTAGGGACTGCCGGATTGAAAAGTGAAATGAAAATCGAGACGAGGATCAACGCAGCAACATCCGGTGAGGGTCCCCTCGTATCCGCAAGATACAACTGCCACACGCTTTCGGTACAAGTTACATCACTTCTTTTACTGATAATGACGACGGGCATCGGATGCCACTCAAAACCCTCGTTGCCAAAACAATCTTCATCCCAATACAGCGAATATGTGTCTTCCTTCTACGTTGGTCTCGCTGCGTTGCAGGTAGGTGACGATGTTCGTGCAGATAGCGAACTCGCAAGGTCCACGCGATTAGTGCCGGGCGAACCCGCGGGATGGGGGAATTGGGGAATCCTTGCACTTCGGCAAAGAAACTACGACGAAGCGGCTCAGAGACTGGAACAGACTCGAAAGCTCGCTCCTCAAAACGACTCCGTCTATTACTTGCTTGGATTGCTTGAAGCTGGGCGCGGACAGAGCACGCAGGCCATCGCGAACTATCGTAAAGCCGTGGCTCTAAATCCGGGAAATCTGAACGCCATTTACCAGCTGGCGCAGGAAGTAGAACGTCAAGGTGATCCTGGAAGCGAAGACGAATTTCAGAAATTGATGCAAGAGATTTTGCAGCAACAACCTGGGAATTTAGCTGCGTTACTCGAACTCAGTCGGATAGCGGCCAAACGAGGTGACACAACCATATTGAGAAACGCCGTGGCCGCGATTCAGTCTAAGTCCAAGGGATGGCCTGCGGAGGTTCAGAAGCAGTTGAGCGAGCTGCAGACCGCTTCAGATGGGCCGGACCCGCATGTCGCCGCTGTAAGGACTACTTTCCTTCGAAACGTGTTAATGCGGACTCCGGACTTCCGTCAAAGCCTGAATGCTCTCAAGCCGCCACCTGGAGAGGAAGCGAAGCCATTCCTCCGTTTCCTCCGACTCGAAAACCCCGTTTTCACCCCAGCTCCTGCTGATCTCAAAATGGCTTTCGATGTAAAGGAAATTGAAAACACCAATGGTACAAAGTGGAGTTGGATCGGAGCCATATCGTTGGCGGGTAAGGGTACCCCCGCGATTATCCATGCAAACGGAAGTACGGTACAGATTGCAACGGGTGTTACGGTTGCATTCCCCGGCGGGGCGAAACAGATAGGCCCAGGCGTAAATGGAATCGTGCCCATTGACTTCAACTATGACTTCAAAATGGATCTGGTATGCGTTGGCGCGGGCGGCCTTCGCTTCTACAGACAAGACGATCCGAGTCATTTTATAGATGTCACGGCGAAGACGGGACTTGCCCGATCTCTGATCAATGGCGACTATGCAGGTGCGTGGGCAGTTGATATTGATGCGGACGGTGATCTTGATATTTTGGTCGCGTCCACAAAAGGCTCAGTTACCGTCTTGCGGAATAACGGCGATGGCACCTTTACCCCCCTGTCGACGTTCCCCGGCATTGAAGGAGTAAAGCAATTTGTGTGGGCAGACCTGAATGGAGACGGCAATCCGGACGCATCGTTCGTCGATGGTACCAATCAACTACACATTTTCACGAACGAACGATCGGGCCGGTTCTCCGAGATTGCAGTCCCGTCCGGAGGCAAAGGAACAAGAGCAATCACCGCGGCCGACGCGAGTCACCTTGGGATTCTCGACCTGTTGGGAATCAAAGACGATGGATCCATTCTTCGCATCTCAGAAAGCAATGGTAGTTGGACGGTCACTACCATCACGAGCATTCCCGATTCCGCAAAATATCTGGGCGCCACGGTGCGGCTCTATGCGGCGGATCTGGATAATAACGGCGCGATTGACCTTCTCCTCGCACGCTCGTCAGCTGGCACGGATGTCGGCAATCAAGAGGCGCTTGTATGGTTTGGGGACGAGAAAGGCGGATTCACGGCTCCAGTCAAGCTGGCCGCTCCAAACACAGTGCTCGGCATAGCCGATCTAAATAAGGATGGCCGCCTCGATCTCCTGGGTCTTTCGTCTGAAGGGCGTCCAAGCGAGGCACTAAACCACGGGACTCGAAACTACCACTGGCAGTTGATCCAGCCACGCGCAAAGCAAGCTGTTGGAGATCAACGAATTAATTCTTTTGGGATTGGCGGAGAAATCGAAATTCGCTCCGGACTCTTGGTACAAATGCAGCCGATCACTGGGCCGCAAATTCATTTCGGGTTAGGCGAACAGAACAATGTGGACGTCGCACGGATATTGTGGCCGAACGGTTCCATGCGCGCCGAGTTTGCCCTGAAGGCAGATCAAGACATCGTAACGGAACAGCGTCTCAAAGGATCCTGCCCCTTTCTATTTGCCTTCAATGGCACCCGCATGAACTTTGTGAAGGACACTGTTCCGTGGGGATCCGCAATTGGCCTTCGCATTAACAACATCGGCACCGCAGCCATCGCCGCCACCGAGGAATGGTACAAGATCGGGGGGAAAGAACTACTTCCACATGACGGTTATTATGACCTTCGAATAACCGGCGAACTCTGGGAGACATATTATTACGACTATTTAGCCCTGATGGCGGTTGATCATCCAGTAGGAACTCAGGTTTTTACCGACGAGCGGTTTGTGGTTCCTGCAGTAAAGCCACGAATCATTGCACTCGGCCCCTCTCATAAGATCTCCGCTGCCATGGATGACAATCGAACCGACGTTACAGCTATCGTCCATGACCTTGACAACAACTATCTGGACACGTTCGGGCGCGGACAATACCAAGGCGTCACGCGCGACCATTACGTAGAAGTAGATCTTGGGAAGGATCTACCAAATGTCGGACCTCTCTATATTGTGGCGAAAGGTTGGCTCCATCCATCCGACTCATCTATTAATGTCGCGATGGGGCAAGGTCATCACGATCCGCCGCGCGCCCTCAGCCTTGAAGTATCAGACGATCATGGCGGGTGGATAGTAGCACGAAAGAATTTGGGATTTCCTGCCGGCAGAAAAAAAATCTGTCTCCTGGATATCAGCGGGCTTTTTCGCCCCAACGCTCCTCATAAGATAAGGCTGCGCACCAATCTGGAAATCTATTGGGATTCCATCGAATGGGCACAAGGTCTTCCGAACACAAACCTCCGGATTGCAAGGTTGTCTCCGACAGTCGCCGATCTCCATTACCGCGGTTACTCGGCAATTCATCAAGCAAACAGCTCTTCTCCGGAGATTCCAGATTATGGGCAGCTCGCCAGCACTAAGCAAACCTGGCGCGACTTAGCCGGATACTACACGAGATATGGCGACGTCCGCGAACTGCTAGCCGGCATTGATGATCGGTACGTGATCATGAACGCTGGAGATGAGATCAGTCTTCGCTTTCCAGAGCTTGTGCAGCCATCCCCAGGCTGGGTGCGCGATTATGTAATAGCTGGTGACGGCTGGATTAAAGATGGAGATTACAATTCGACTTATTCCCGGACGGTCCGACCACTGCCCCATCACGATCAAACGCAGTACAATACCGCACCGGGTGAGCTAGAAGATGAATGGACCTACCGGAAGCACCCGACAGATTGGCAACACTATCACACCCGATACGTCACCCAGGATGGGTTCCGCGAAGCATTAAGGAGTAATTGAGCAGATGCAACGGGGACTATTGGCTCGAACACTACTTGCTGTCTTCTTTTTCGGTCTACTGATAGCTCCTTTAGTTATTCGGCAGGTTTCTGCGCGAAAGAAACGTGATGGAAGCTCCCTGGATTCGAGTGCAGCACTCAATCGTCATGGTTTTTACTTACAGGAGGTATCTCATGCGGCGGGCATTAATTTCGTGCACTCGGCGCCCACACTTGATCCCAAGCTTGACGGAATCATGCCGCAAGTTGCTTCGATGGGGGCGTCAGTATCCATCGTAGACTTCGACAAGGATGGCTGGTCTGACATATACGTCACCAACAGCGGTGAAGGAAGTAAGAATTGTCTTTATAGAAATCAACACGACGGAACTTTCAAAGACGTTGCGGGAGAGATGGGCGTCGCAGATGTGAATCAGATTGGTACTGGCGTATCGATGGCAGCGGTCTGGGGCGACTACGATAATGATGGGTATGAGGACTTATTACTGTTGAAATGGGGACGACCAGAGCTCTTCCATAACAACGGCGGTCATGGATTCACTCGCATCTCCGACCAGGCCGGATTACCTAAATGGCTCAATGCAAACACTGCTAACTGGTTTGATTACGACGGTGACGGAAAGCTCGATCTTTTCATCGGCGGTTACTACTCAGAGAATCTCGACTTGTGGCATCTGAACACTACGCGGATCATGCCGGATAGCTTCGAATATGCCAAGAACGGCGGCCGCAAGTACCTGTTCCACAATCTTGGTAACGGTCGGTTTGAGGAAGTCAGTGAGAAGGTAGGAATTAGCAGTCGTCGCTGGGCGTTGGCTTCATCCACCGCAGATCTGCGCGGCACTGGCCATCCGGATCTATTCATAGCCAATGACTACGGAGTCTCCGAGTTATACCTGAACGACGGACAGCGGTTCCACGAAGTAGGCGAACAGACTGGGGTCGGCTTTGCTCCCAAAAGCGGTATGAACGTTGCCTTCGGAGATGTCCTAAATCAAGGAAGGCTTTCAGTATACGTGTCCAATATTTCTGAAGAGGGCGTACTCATCCAGGGCAACAATCTTTGGGTTCCGAAAGATGGAACTTCCAGCGGCAGCATAGAGTTTGAGAACCTTGCGCGCGACCTCGGAGTTGAGTTGGGAGGATGGAGTTTCGGCGCTCAATTCGGAGATCTAAACAATGACGGCGCCCTGGATCTGTATCTCACGAATGGATATGTTTCGCTGGATCGAAATAGGAGCTATTGGTACGACTTCTCGCGCGTTGCTGGCGGCAACAGCACCATTATCGGGGATGCGAGAAATTGGCCCGCGATGGACAAACGAAGTCTATCCGGCTACCAGCAGAAACATGTTTGGCTGAATGATGGCGCTGGTAAGTTTGTGGATGTGGCACAGTCGGTCGGCGTCAGCGACACATATGATGGTCGGGCAGTTGCCTTCGCGGATCTTTGGAATAGAGGAGTCCTGGACGTGGTCGTGGCAAACCAGAGAGGCCCCCTGTTGCTTTATAAGAACACGGTCGTCCCGGGAAATGAATGGATCGAATTTGAATTGGAAGGCACCAAGAGCAATCGAAGCGCAATCGGCGCACGAGTTACACTTTTCTGGAACGGGGAGAAGCAGGTGCAGGAAGTCTCCGGGGGCAGCGGGTTTTCCGCTCAAAATCAAAGGCGTATCCACTTTGGCTTGGGTAAGAACCCTTTGATTGAAAAGGCGGTGATTCGTTGGCCTTCGGGAAGACTGCAGGAGCTCGACAAGCCCGCGCCGAATCAGTTACACAATGTCAAGGAGCCGCAATGAACCAACAGGTAATAGTTCCGGATAACAAACCTGTTGCGAAAGATGTCCCGCGGCGAAAGATAGTTAAGCTCGACAATCGCCTTATTCCGCCCGTCTTCATTACCCTGATTCTATTAGTGGGAAATCTCTCCTACGGGATTCTCGAGAGCTGGAAGAAGACTCTGCTCGCAATCGCGGTCAGCATGCTTGCGGAAATGGTTCTAGGAAGGATATTTCTGGGCAAATGGCCTCACCCTGCTAGCGCCTACATTACGGGAATAAGTGTTGGCATTCTATTGCGGTCGCCAGCCTTTTGGCCTTTTGCGCTTTGCAGTCTTATATCTATAACTTCGAAGTATGTCCTGCGCTGGAAGGGTCACCACATATGGAATCCTTCCAACTTTGGGATTTCTGTTCTGCTGTTCCTCGCCGGAGATACTGTGGCAAGCCTCAGCATTCAGTGGGGAAACTTTCTTCCGCCCATGATCATCATCTGGATCTTGGGCTCTCTGATCATGCTTCGTGCGCGCCGCTTTAACATTACTGCGACCTATGTGGTTTCGTTTCTGTTCTTCTCGCTAGTCAGGACTTGGATTACCGGAAACCCGTGGTTGTCAGAAGTCTCGCCTCTCACTGGCCCGGAATACCAGCTCTACATCTTTTTCATGATTACCGATCCAAAAACAACCGTGCAAAACAGGTGGGCGCAGTGCCTGGTCGCGTTCTGCATTGCTTTTGTTGAAATGATTTTGAGGTTGAATCAAGTCGTTTACGCTCCCTTCTATGCCTTATTCCTCGTGGGGCCGATTGCGACGGTCACCGAATTGTGGATGCAAGGGCGACGACCTGGCCTCCAGAAGACGGCAGGATGACGAAATGTTTCTGAGTCAAGTCATCATGCCTGTCCGCCACACCGACTAGCCCCTTCGAGGAAGTTCTATTGACATCGAACAATCAACGAGTCTGGATTCTGAGTTGCGTTCTGCTCACGACAACGGTCATAGGGTGCAAGACGCAGACTCCCACCTCTTTGTCGAAGAATGAGGGTACCGCAGAGAAGCGCGTCGACCCGCCCTTAACTACGGAGGCATCGACAACAAGCCCAGCCGTCGCGGTTGAATCACGGCCTTCGGGGCCGATTGAGTTTACGGACATTACTTCTCAAGCCGGAATCCGTTTTAAACACAATAATGGTGCATTTGGGAAAAAGTACCTCCCAGAGACGATGGGCAGCGGCGCATGTTTTATCGACTATGACAACGATGGATGGCAGGATATCTACATTGTTAATTCGATGGACTGGCCTGAGCACAAAGGAGGTAAGTCACACGGCGCTCTCTATCACAACAACAAGAATGGCACTTTCAGCGATGTAACCTCGCAGGCAGGACTTGCGATTGAAACCTACGGGATGGGCTGCGCCGTCGGCGATTTCGATAATGACGGAAATGACGACCTATATGTCACCAGCGTGGGGGGGAATCATCTTTATCGAAATCTGGGAAATGGCAAGTTTGCTGATATCACTGCCAAAGCTGGCGTAGGTGATCCTGGATTTGCTACTAGTGCGATATGGTTTGACTACGATAGAGATGGCAAACTGGATCTGTTTGTTTCCCACTACGTAACTTGGTCCGTCGATACCGATCAATTCTGCTCGCTAGATAACAAAAACAAATCCTATTGCACGCCCGAGGCTTACAAGGGAGAGAGTGCGACTCTATTTCATAACAAAGGAAACGGCGTTTTTGAAAATGTAACGAAGAAGGCCGGCCTGTGGGATCCGACCGCGAAGTCTCTTGGGATTGCGATGCTTGACTACGATGAGGACGGTTGGATGGATCTTTTTGTCGCCAATGATACTCAGCCCAATAAGCTCTATCGCAATAACCATGACGGCACATTTACCGATACCGCTGCAATATCCGGCGTGGCTTATGGAGAATCGGGAACAACCCGTGCAGGGATGGGTACCGATGCGGGCGACTATGACAACTCAGGCAGACAGGGACTGGTGGTTGGCAACTTCACGAATGAAGGCCTCGCACTATACCGCAACGGCGGTTCTGGGCTTTTCACAGATGACGCTTCCGCATCAGGTGTAGGTCTCGCGTCAGTAAAATCTTTGACGTTTGGCTCGTTTTTCTTCGATTACGACCTGGATGGATTTCTTGATATCTTCGCAGAGAACGGGCATGTAGCGGACGACATCAGCGTGGTTCAGCCGACGCTTAAGTATGAGCAGGTTCCGCATCTTTTCCGCAATCTCGGCAATCACCGGTTCGAAGATGTTGCTGGAAGACTCGGTGCTGCACTTAGGAAGGCGGTTGTTGGCCGTGGTGCGGCGTACGCGGACATCGACAACGACGGCGACCTCGACTTGTTACTTACATCGAACAATGGCGTCGCTCGACTCTTGCGCAACGATAACGGCAACAAGAATGACATGCTACGCGTGAAGGTCGTAGGCACAAGGTCTAATCGAAATGGCATCGGAGCCAAGCTAACCGTCACGACAAAGAAGAATACACATCTGTTTGCTATGGTTAAAAGCGGCTCCAGCTATTTGTCACAAAGCGAACTCCCCGTCACGTTCGGACTTGGTCCACCGGACCCTGAACAAACCGTGAGCCTTTCCGTCGTCTGGCCGACAGGGCGAAAGGAATCCTTTACTGAAATCAAGCACAACCAATTCATCACGATTGAAGAAGGCAAAGGTATTGTTTCGGCAATGCCCATCGCCTTCAAACCGCGACCTACTTCTTTGCATTGAGAATAGTAAGAGTAGTTGGTTAAAAATTAGGCTAGAACTGAAAGCCGCAGCGCCGCAAAAGATGGACGATATCTTCCCGGCTTGCCTCCACCTTAGCGTGACCATCAAGCATGTCCGCGGCGTCGACTGGAAACCAGTTCCTGCGATCCTTCTTTCCCAGGCCCGCAAGGTTAATTCGCTCAATTGCACGCAGAACATCTTCAGCGAAAGAAAGGGAATTCTGCTCCGTCTGGATATTGCGAGCGCGCTCCAGCAGGGCGGAGCATTCTGGTCCGAATTCTGGATGATCGTACAGGAAAAAGGACGAAGCCAGTTGCGATTTGCCAAGCCGTCGCGCGGTTTCTGAAAAACTAGCGGCAGCGAAATATAAGAGGGACACATTGATGAACGCGTGAAAATTGTTCATATTTGCATATAGGCCTGCGATTAGTCGGCCGGTTGCGACGAGTTCGGCATCCGTCCGAGCCGCATATTCCTTCACCTTCGTTTCATAGTCCAGTGAGTCCTGATGAGCTTCCAGAATCTCCGCAATTCGCGCGATCCCAAGCAACGTGAGTGGAAAACCCGTCGACATCAGCGGGTCGACAAAACCGGCAGCAGACGGCAACAGCGCCCAGTTCGGGCCTGCGATGCTGGAACTACGGAATGAGAGTCGAGGTATATGAGTGAACGGTTGGATAGCCTTCGCACCTCGAAAGCAGTCCTGCAAGACCGGAATACTTTGCAATATTCGGTTCCACGCTTCAGCTCTGTCGCTCAATCTGAATTGACCCGCAGCGTTGTCGGTCATTGCCGCGCCTGCACTCGTCACTCCATTATTAAAACGTAGAACCCATATCCACCCTCCGTCAAAAACATGATGCACGGCTGCGTCATCGACGGGATAGGGCGGAACTTCCAACTGGACAGGCGCGCAATCGTCGAGTCTCGTCACTCCAGTGAAATGGCTATAGAGAGCCTGCGTGTGTGGAAGACCTGGTAATTCCCGTTCCCCGAGCTTCAACTTTTGATGAAGAAAGCCGCGAGGGCCGGTGGCGTCGACGACAAATTCGGCCGAAAAATAAAGACGGCTTCCCTGTCTATTACCGACAAATTCGACTCTGTTCTCACGTGAGAAATCACACGCAAGATCGGTTTCATCGTAGTAGACCACACCCATCTTTTCAGCCTCGCGGACGAAGAGATGATCGAAATCTGCGCGGTACCAATGGGTGTCCGCAATGTCATCGTGAGGACTGGCCGCCACCAAAAGTTGCTCGTCGCGGGACGGCGGGAACTGTTTGGGATTCTTTAAATCGTGATGATAAAACGTGAATCCCCTCTTCAACCCACACGCTATCTCAGGATGCTCTCGCTGCCACGTACCCCATTTTGAAAGCGATCGCAGGGCAGGAAGGTCATACCGTATCGCAAGTTCCTCGAGAAGAATATTCGTCAGCGGGGTAGACGATTCGCCAATCACAATCCGCGGATGTTTTCCTCTTTCCAACATTACAACCGATAGCCCTATTCGCCGAGCGATCATCGCCAATAGCGAGCCGGCAAAGCCAGAGCCAATTATCGCGAGGTCGTATGTTTTGGTCATAAGCCCATCCCGCAGGCAGCGCACACAACCCGAGGGACGATCCTTTGTTCCGTGTTCATCACCTTCAAACGGTCAAGACGCTGCCGCAAACATTGGGGACATTCTTTCTTCGCGCCTAAGTCCCACAGATCGACGAAGACTCGCCCCCGATTGAGTGAGAGTCCGTAGGCAGCAGCCGCTTCCACTGTTTCAAGCCGCGGAGGAGAGAATTCTCCGATAGATGCAAGTTCCTCCATTGATCCGTTGCCTGCACGAGTCGGGATCAGCGTCGCAACAGTGGCTCCGCATTCGAATGCGAAATCGAGGGACCGCTGTGCCCATACAGTCGCCTCCTTTTCCAGCAGGAATGGTGGCTTAACGAGGATGAACACACGCAAATCAATATCGCGTTCTTTTAAGTATTGTGAAGCCGATGCAAAGTCTTCGACGGTCATGCGCTTGTTTAATTTTTCAAGTACTTCAGGGTGTACCGTCTCCAATCCCATTGCGACTTCTAGTTTGCCCGTTAATTCATCTCGAAACTGAAGACATCTTGTTCCGAGAAGAGAAGGATGACATTCCACGATCACTCGTTCAAACGAGGCCACGCTCTGAGCAATCGCCCGATAGTCTTCCGGGGGGATTGCTCCTGTATCAAAAAAGCTTCCACTGTTGTATAGCTTTATCTGTCGAGCGGGAGATAAATGCTCAAGAGCGTAGTGGATCTGTGCAGGAATCGCTCCTGAGCCAACACTCTCGGTGAGTGTGTTCTTCCAGAGATCGCACATCAGGCATCGCCACGGGCACTCGCGATTCGTGAGAAATACAGTGGCAACTGCCACTACCTCACCGGTCGCAGAATACTCGTCCTCAACAAAGAACAAATACGGCTGCGATGGATCAACAACATTTCTCTTTGGCCGGCGGGAAGCAATCCACGCATTGCGCTCCGAGGTCCCTGTCGGATATGGAGACGCCAACGATTCCCTCACGAATAGAGCGTTAAGAACTTCTTACGATATTCCGCTTCACGGTACGGCAACCGCTGTGACATCGCGTCAACAGGCAACGCACCGTGCTGGAAACGCCTCTTTGGAAACACCGGCATCTTTACTCCCAGGATCTGCGACACGCCCCTCGAAACGATCTCACCCTTCAACTCGTAAAGTCGGCTCACGTCGTACCGTGTCAGGTCGATAAAAGGTATCGCTTCCGCAACCGCGATAACTCCCGGGCGGGTATAGGGGCTGAACCCCTTGAATCCGCAAGCATGTGCCGGAGCATAGGTTCGTGTATAGGAACGGCTAAGGCCGCCACTATAGGTGAGCGAATGTTTGATTTTGCCGACTCCCCAGCCTTCCTGGTACAGCATCTGGTTGTTGATAACGCTTCGGATGGTCAGCTCGGGATTTTCCTCAATCGGGTAGTCCTTTAGATTTTCATCTCCGCCGTCCCCGTCGATCAGGTATCGCCATTCGGGATATCTCGCGCGAATGCCTCGGCACAAAGCAAGCGCCATTGTTCCCGATTGAATGTCGAGTGGCTTGTAGTCTTCCAGAACGCGGATGGTCTCATCGACGTCGAGGGTGGATGCGTCCGCCTCAATCGGCTCAAGAAAAAGCGATAGCCCTAGCTCATCAAGAAAGCTCCGCGCCTGTATCCCATCCGGGCCGTCTCCCAAATCGAGGACAAATGCTTTCAGCCTGCCGAGGTTCATGCCTAGTTCGCGCATGGCATGATACGTCGCCAGAAACACGCTGCCGCTGTCGATGCCTCCAGAGAAGCAGGCACCGATGGGCGCAGTTGATGGAATGGATTTCAGCCATTGTGAAATCTCCGAAACGAGGGCAGAGATGTACTTTCCGCCCAATCTCATCGAGATCAGAAGTAAGAACAGCCAGTCCCGGATTGAAAAAACGCGTGTAGACAGGATCAGGATCGGGGCAGCCGATCAACTGCAGTTCGACAACGTGGTGGGCAGGAACCATTCGCGTATAGCTGGGATGAAATTGGCCATCCAATCCTTCAGCCTTGAGCCAGTGAAAAATCGTATCAATGCGGGAGGCGACAATCAGTGCCGGGCCTTCCTGCCGTTTCGCAAGAAAGTATCGCATTGGTCGATCCAGCGATCGCGCCATCCTCACCGTCTTTCCGGATTTCGCCAAAAGAGCGAACGACCCGTGAATTCCCTGAATTGCCTCCGCAGGCCGGCTAAACAGGAAGTCCCTGGCCTGCTCTACTGACAAGTCGAGGATTTGGTTCACTTCCGGATCGATAAGGTCGACAACTCGTTCTATGTATTGATCCACGATGCCTCTTTCGCCTTCGGCGATGCTGTCATTCTAGTCGTCGTTTCGGCAGTTTGCAGGTTGGCAATCCACTATCTGGCGTCGTTCTCAATCAAATAATCTCAATCCGCAAAGCTATCCCTTGCTACAGTTTGCCCGTCAAATGCTACACGGGTATCGCAAGCCACTCCGGTGCCGCTCCCAGTTCTTCGGCCAACTCAAAAGAAATAACTCCAGACCTAAGTTATACTTAAGTGAATGTTGCAGATGACTGACAGCTCGCGTTCCAAGACCATGGCAGGAGCTCTCGTTGCTGTGTTCTGCGTTCTGCTCGTCATCCTCAGTGGAACCATTCAGGTCGTCCATGCTCACGAGCCCAGCAATCTAGCTCATTCGGACTGCTCGCTCTGCACAACTGTCCACCTGATTAGTTTAGCCGTTGTGCCCGCAGCCATTCTTATAGTCGTTAAACATGACGCCCAGGTTGTGGCATCACTGAAGCCAATCTGTCCTCGGACTCTCTCCGTCTTTAAGCTCTTCACTCGCCCCCCGCCCGTCGCTGCTACCGTTTCGTAGGTTCAGGGACCAGCAATTCAAGCAGGCACCAGGGGGCGTTGCATGTACTCTTCCATTCGACGATGCGTCGGATTTGCTTTCATTCTTTTAATCTCTTTCGGAACTCTCGCCTTCGGGGAAGCCTCGGCAGGCATCTCCGGCACTATATCGGGAACGATAACCGATATAACAGGCGCAGTTGTGCCCGGTGCGTCTGTCACTCTCACGAATCCCGTGAGCGGGTTGAAACGCGCTGCGGTCTCAGACAGCGCGGGTCACGTTCAATTCAACAATCTGCCTTTCAGTTCTTATCATGTCAACATCGATGCATCAGGCTTTGCCAGGAGCACAAAGGACGTGGATGTTCGTTCCGTCGTGCCGGTGAACCTCGACACAAAACTCGAGATCTCGTCGACAGCAACCACAGTGACGGTGACGGGTGAAGGTGGCGAAGACCTAGTCCAGAACGACTCCACATTTCAGACGAGCGTCGATCGCAGCCTCTTCGAAAAACTTCCGCTCGAGAGCACTTCCTCCTCGGTCAGCTCCCTTGTCACCATGTCTACCCCGGGTGTTTCGGCCGACTCAAACGGCCTTTTCCACGGCCTTGGAGATCATGCCGAGAACTCCTTCTCGGTAGATGGCCAACCGATCACAGACCAACAGAGTAAAGTCTTTTCGAATCAGATCCCTTCCGAATCCATCCAGTCCATGGAAGTTATTTCTGGCGCCCCTCCGGCTGAGTATGGAGATAAGACCAGCGTGGTCATCAAAGTCACCACACGCTCAGGGCAAGGAGTGGCGCGGCCGACAGGTAGCATAACCGCAGGTTATGGTTCCTTCGGATCGCCCTCTGCGGGATTCGACCTCGCTGTTGGCGGCCCGAAATGGGGGAACTTCATCGCCGCAAGCGCGATGAACAGCGGGCGATTTCTCGACGGCCCCGAGTTCAGCGTTTTTCATGACAAAGGGAATCAGGAGAACATTTTCGATCGAGTCGACTACGTTTTCTCGGCCGCGAACGCAATGCACCTTAACCTGGGATACACGCGATCCTGGTTCCAGACGCCGAATTCTTACGACAACCTGAATATTGGCTCAACCAGCCCAATCACGGGTGACCCTGTCGGAGCGACCGACCAGAAGTCGAAGATTGACACCTTCAATATCGCCCCCACGTACACCCGCGTGATCGGCAACGATAAAGTATTCAACCTTGGCGCATTCGTTCGCAAAGACGGTTATCACTACTACCCAAGTTCGAATGTGTTTGCAGATTTTACGACCGGTTCACAGCAGGAGACCATTTCGCAATACCGCACCCTGCTTAACACAGGTGCTCGGACCGATCTCTCCTATGTAAAAGGCATCCATAACATTAAGTTCGGCACGACCTATGAGCAGACTTTTCTCACCGAACACACCAGTTTTGGAATTGTCGATCCCAGCTTGAATGCTCCCTGCATCGACAGCAATGGCAATCCAGTGAACGGATTCAACGACCCTGCGCAATGCGCCGCGGCTGGCTATCAGCCGAATGTCGCAGGAAATCCCAACGCAACCAGTCCGTTCCAACCGTTGCTGGGCTGCTACGATCTGACGCGTCCCATCCCCTCCGGCAGCGATGGCTGTTCGGGAACAAGTACGATTTACCCCTTCTACGGTCACACCGATGTCAAGCAACTGGCACTTTATCTTCAGGACTCGATCACGCTCCGGAATTGGTCATTCAACATAGGTATTCGAGGCGATCTTTACAACGGCCTGGCAGTTGCGCGGGAGGCCCAGCCTCGGGTGGGTGTTGCGTACAACGTCAAGCAGACGAATACGGTGCTCCGCGCCTCATATGCTCGAACGCTTGAGACTCCTTTCAATGAGAACCTCGTGCTTTCCGCGACCGGCTGTAATTATCCGGTGATTGCTGCGCTGGTACCGTGTGTTCCGTCCGCCTTCAATCCCGGATTTCGCAATGAGTTTCACGTAGGATTCGAACAGGCTTTTGGAAAGTATCTAGTCGCCAGCGCCGAATATATCTGGAAGTACACACACGATTCGTACGACTTCAGCGTCCTGGGACTCACCCCCATCACGTTCCCTATCGAGTGGCATAATTCGAAAATCCCCGGCCTTGCTGGCAGAATCAGCGTGCCGCAAAATCATGGATTCACCGCTTTCGTGGTCTTCTCCAGTGTTGCCGCTCGTTTCTTTCCGCCTCAGATCGGCGGACTTGGCACCACCGTTGGTCAAAGCGGTTATCCGTTTCGTATAGATCACGACGAGAAGTTCAACTCCACTTCGCACTTGCAGTACCAGCCGTTCAAAACTGGCCCATGGCTCGGCTTCAACTGGCGTTATGACAGCGGCTCCGTAGCTGGTGCCGTGCCATTTGCAACCGATACAACTACGCCCGTGGATCTCACCGTTCTCACAGCCGATCAGCAACAGCAGGCGGGCTTGTATTGCGGTACTCAGCGCGCAACCCTCACGAATCCCCTCACTACCTGCGCGCCGTCAATGTACGGTTCAACGCTGTTGTCTATCCCCGCGCCGGGTACTCAGAATCCCGATCATAACCCTGCTCGTATAGCGCCCCGGAATCTCTTCGACATGAGCCTCGGACTGGACGACATCTTCCACGGAGACCGCTTCAAATGGAGCGGGAGAATTACGGCGATTAATGCCACGAACAATTTCGCGCTCTACAACTTCCTTTCAACCTTCAGCGGAACCCACTATGTTTCACCCCGCTCAATCTCCGCGGAAGTCAGCTTCCACTTTTAGTCAGACTTAGGGGAGCGGCGACTTGTTGTTCGCTCCCACGTCCAACTCGCAGCAATTCAAAATCGGCTGTATCCTTGACCGTCGGCCATACTCCATACAAATAGCGCCGCATGTCCAGGATCCAACTATGCCGCAATGGTTAAGACCCGTCTCGTTGCTGATTTTCATCTTGAGTTCGACATCCTGCTTATTGAACGCGCAGTCGTCGGAAGCTCGCATTCAGACCATCTCGATGCCGCAATACTCCGTCACAATCGAAGCCGGTAACCCGCCACAGATCATGATCGCCCATGACCACGAGGTCGTGTTCCAGTCGCCCATGGTAGCGGGCCTTGGGACAACCTCTTCAGAAGAGACCTTGATCGATATTCAGTTCGCGCTCAAGCCAGTTACCGGGAATGGCTACATCCTCGATGTTGTCGCGAAGAGTTCCATATGGACGAAGCGCCGCTTCACGTGGCGCTTCTTTCCCGGACCACATCGAGTTTCAGCAGTTTGCCAAGCGGTAAGGGCAAGCTCGGCCGCTGCTACTTTCTTTCCGAACGGTATTTCCAATCGGTGGGACAACGGCACCACCGCGGGTCATTCGTGGAATACGACGATCTTACGCCGATCGCTATTTTGCTCCAAATCCCAATCACGCGAACCAATATGAATTCACCATCGCCATGCCGCAGACCCTCGGCTTCAGCGAGCGGCGAGAAGAGGGCTCGGACGAGGACTTCCGTCCCGAGCGGATGACCGGCATCTTCGCGCCGCCGCCGCTCTTCCTCGCCTTCCATCTGAACGGAGCCTGGACCAGCATCGCGATCGGCAGCAAAGCCCGGGGACTATCAATTCCCTGCGCTGGAGTATTCCGGCTCACGCTATGCTGGCGCATCGTTCTATGTGGACTACATGGGTTATCGCAGCGTCGACGGCGCCTTTGCATCGCCCAGTTCTTGCAATGCATTTGCCTACAACCCTCTCGATACGCTGAGGCCTACACCGCGTGGCTGACCACGAGCGGCTTCTGCCACCGCGCTGCCTTTACAAAGACGTGCGTTGGCATCACCTGCCCAATCTTCTGCGGATGGGCCGAGCAGACGGTTGAATCTGTTCCTCTGGGCGGCGCGCCGAACAAACTGGCCACGCAGGCGAA
This sequence comes from uncultured Acidobacteriaceae bacterium, assembly GCA_963816335.1. GTDB lineage: Bacteria > Acidobacteriota > Terriglobia > Terriglobales > Acidobacteriaceae > JANXZS01. The sequence continues at coordinate 83,716 of CAWFKA010000008.1, forward strand.
CTATGAAAAGTGGATTGCGGTACTGGACGAACGCGGACTTCCGTTCGGCACCATCGTGATCGACGACAAGTGGCAGCAGGGCTACGGCACCTTCGAAGTCGACCAGCAAAAATGGCCTGACCTCAAGGGCTTCATCGCCACGCAACACGCAAAGGGACGCCACGTACTACTTTGGGTTCCTGTTGCCGATCCGGATGGCCTGCCGGAATCACTCTGCGTCAAGGATGAGCAAAGGTGTCCAATCGCCGACGTTGGCAACCCGGAGTACGAGGCCTACCTCAGGCCTCGCATTCAACATCTCGTGAACGATCTCGGCGTGGACGGCTTCAAGGAAGACTGGGTGAAGGCGCCCGCAGCCCCGGGCCTCGCTTTGACCGGGGCCACGACCGGCATCGAGTTCGTCCGTCGCTTCCAGTCCATTCTCTACACCGAGACGCATAAGTGGAAGCCTGACGCCCTGGTCGAGACGCAGACCCCGAATGCGCTCTTCCGCGAATCGTCAGACGTTTTTCGTCTCAACGACATCTGGTACTCCAGCCGTAATGTTCCTGAGATGATGAGGCTGCGCGCCCGCATCGCCAACATCTCCGGTTGGCCCGTGGTCGACACCGACAATGCCTCTTCCACCACATCTCAAGGACTGGTGGGACTACATGCAGGCGCAGCCCACGATCGGCATTCCTGCTCTCTACTTCGTCACCAACACCGAAGCCACGCAGGAAAGTCCCTCGCCTGAAGACTGGAAATATCTCGCCTCCATATGGAGGCAGTACATCGCGCGGCTGCATGAGGGGGGTACCACCGTGCTGCTGACCTTCCCTTAGTCTTGTGTGTTCCGGTTGAATGGAGGAAGGTTATGCATCGTCGAGAATTTCTCGCAGCCATGGTGGGAACCGCTGTAGTCCAGGCTGGACCTTTCGCGAGCGCAACTGCAGATGAATTCGCCGGAGATGTCGCATCCATGATTTCTGCATCGGCAAGTGCCACCGCGCACGCTCAAGCCAATGGCTGTGGGTCTGCTGATCCAGCCCGCAAATGGACCCGAAGAGACGATATCGCGAGTCAAGGATATGGGCTTCACGAACTGTTTCTTTTCGCTGGACGGCTATCTGGGCAAGATGACGCCGGCACTCGCGCCGCAGTTAAGGGCCTGCTGAACAAGTACGAACTCGTTGCGACCTGTGCGGAGGTTGTACGGCCCGAGCCGCTGGTGTGGGACTTTGTGAATGGCCCTGCCACCATCGGCCTTGTGCCCCGCGCTACACGCCAGGCGAGAATAGATGCACTCAAGCAGACATCGGATTTCGCGAAGCTGATGGGTATTCCCCAGGTACAGACACATTGCGGATTCATTCCTGAAGATCCGAAAGACGCGCTCTACGAAGAAACTGTATTGGCTATCCGCCAGGTGGCAAAGTATTGTGCGGCCAACGGGCAGAATTTCCTGATGGAGACCGGGCAGGAAACACCGACGACTCTTCTGCGAGCCATCAAAGACGTCGATGTGCCAACTCTCGGAGTTGGCCTCGATACCGCGAACCTCATTCTCTATGGCAAGGCCAACCCCGCTGACGCCGTCGAAATTATCGGGCCTTACGTGAGGAGCGTTCACGCCAAAGACGGGAAGTGGCCCACCGATCCCATGAAACTGGGCGAAGAGGTCCTGATCGGTTCGGGATACGTCGATTTCAAGCGTGTCTTCACTCGCCTCTATCAGCTCGGCTATGAAGGAGCAATCACGATTGAGCGCGAGACCTCAGGACCGCAACAGGTCGAAGACGTAAAGAACGAAAAAGTTTACCTTGAGAAGATAATTGCCAACGTCCTCTCAAGCCATTCCTAAGGAGCAATCGCTGTGGATAGAAGAAACTTCATGGGTACTGCTGCAGCAGCTTCAGGGTTGCTGATCCTCAAGTCAAAGACAGCCTTCGGCTACGAAGCGAACTCCGCAGTTCGGTTGGCGCTGCTCGGCTGCGGCAATCGCGGAACCTCAGTAGCGACTTCGTTTGCGAACAACACTAGCGCGCGCATCATCGCGCTCGGCGATCTCTTTCCTGATCAGCTTGAAAAAGGCAAAGCCTACTTCGATAAGTTGAATACCTCCCTTGGCTACGCTGGGCCCGACCCCAAGCTGCTGTTCCGCGGCTACAACGCATTCGAGGAAGTTGCCTCGTCAAGGGACATCGACGCCGTTCAGATTTCAACGCCGCCATGGTTTCACACTCAGCACCTTGATGCTGTGGTCACCGCCGGCAAGCATGTTTATTGCGAAAAACCAGTCGGCGTAGATGTCGCGCAGGCAAATCAAGTGCTTGAAATTGGCAAGCGAGCGCAAGGGCGCTTGAGCCTCGATGTTGGTTTCCAGCTTCGCAGCGCACCTCCCTATGTCGAATTGGTGCGGCGAATCCACGATGGCGCTTTGGGCAAGATCGTGTCGATCGATGCGCACTACAACGCGCCAGCATCGAAGTATCCCGACCGGCCAACGTGTCGCCCGACGAACTGCGCATCCGCAACTGGCTGTGGGATCGCCAACTCTCGGGAGACATCCTGGTCGAACAGAACATCCACGTGATCGATATTTGCAACTGGATGCTGGCCTCGCATCCCGTCAAAGCCGTTGCTACCGGCGGCCGCAACGTCATCACACACTTCGGCGACACCTGGGATAACTACCAGGTGGAATTCACCTACCCGGACAATGTTCACGTCACGCTGTCTAGCACGCAGTTCGGCAATCTGGATTGGTTCGATGTCTCGGAGCGGGTCTTCGGATCCGTCGGCCTGTCCGAGTCTCCTTACTCCGGTCCGGTGCGTATCGTGGGGCAGAACGCGTGGACCTGGACTGGCGATGCTCCGCCGCAGGATGCAAGCAAACCCGCAGCCTTCGCGGCAAATGGAGCGTTCTCGGACAATCTTGCGCACGCGGATCAGGAGAAAGACCGCGGATTCATTCAGAGCATCACTTCGGGCAAGTTTCACAACCAGGCGGAGGTCGGCGTTGAGAGCGCGCGGAGCGCAATGCTGGGGCGAATGTCCGGGCGACTGGGCCAAGAAGTTACATGGGAGGAACTATTGGCCCACGACGAGGTTTACAAGCTCAATATCGACATGAGCCAGTTCAAATAGATAGGTGAGACGTTCCGAGCATAGGTGTCGGAACGTCTCACCTCCGTTTATTTACTGGGGCCAGGCAAATACGCTGGAACATCGCGAGCATCCTTAAGGTATTCCCATCGCTGCATTGAAATCGGAACGTTCCCGTTTTCCCAAATGAAATCGTGGAACTTCTCAAGTGAAAACTTTTGCGCCTCTGCCCTTCTTGCATCGGAAAGTAACTCCACAATCTGCAACTTTCCGATTTGATAAGAGATGGCTTGACCCGGGGCGCTCGCAAATAACGTGGCCTCTTCCAGACCGGTTTGATGATCCATGGGTACGGTTCGAACCAGGTAGTCTGCGGCCTGTTCCAGCGTAAATTCACCAAGAGCGAGCTTGACATCCACTTCCACCCGAAGTGCTCGAAGCCGCATGAAGCTGTAAATCGTCTCGGAGGTGTGAGGATTGTCATCAAATAATCCGGCCTGCAACATCATCTCTTCGGCATAGAATCCGATGCCTTCGTTTGCATTGGAATCGTAATAGTGCCGCCGCACAGGGTCGGCATTTTTCCAACCGAGAGTAAGTTGAAAGTAGTGGCCCGGAACGCCTTCGTGCACGATGATGGGCCGCGGATCGTACGCCGTCGAGAGTCCGAAGAATCCGAGAGAAGCGCTCGGCTCGTGAATATAACTTGTTCCGTCGTGGTCGAGCTGCGATGGTCCAGTGAGATCGTCCAGTACGCCCAAATCTTCAAGTGGCTCGACATATGCGGGTAGTTTTAGGTTGCGATAGTGCTTCGTGTCCGCCGGCACAGAGAGAATCTTCTGATCGACGAGAAACTTGCGGATCTGCTCTTCATCCACCCGCTCCGCTTCGATCTGGGCTGCAGCATTTGGAAAAAGTGTTGCGGAAGGCGTTACAACATTGCGGTTCTTCCGGTAAGCCTCAAACGCTACCGCACGGCTCCATTCCTGTTGGCTCATCGCCAATAGTTGCTCAGGCGTGTAAGGAAGCAAGGCGACGTTCCGCAGGAAGTAGATGTAGTTCTCGCGACCGATCGCGGTATCCTTGCGTGCCCCAGGCAACTTCTCTTCGAGCCACGAGCGATATGCCGCGAGGGCTTTTAGTGCCGCCGGCGTCGCTTCTGCTAGTGCCTTTTGATTTGCGGGCGTGAGCAGCGGGGCGAGGGCCATTTCCATCCTTTGTAATCGATCCGGCAGGTCGCTCAATGCGTCAATCGCCAGCCTTGCAAATGGCCGGCGGAGATCGCTCAGATTTGTTTGCGCATTTGCCAGCGTAGCCGGAATGCTTTGCATTCGCGAGATCAATTGTTGCTGGCGTTGCGCTTCAAAAGGCGGCGGCGGAAGCAGGAGGACAAAAATGGAACCCAGCGTCTGGTCCACATAGAACAAGGGATTTCGCTTCCATCCCTGCTCGATGTTCAATTCCCAATGCACGCGTGAGATAGCGCTGCCCAGCAGGCGATAGTCCACCTGATCGTGAATGCTTGCGCTGCCCGGCGGCGCTATGGATTTCCATTGAGATTCGAAATCGGCGACCTGTTTTTTGCGAAGCACAATTGTCTGGGGGGACCAATCGATACGATAATCATTGGGCCTTTCGATGCGCGGGATGTCGTCGGTGGTGAAGGGCTGCTCTTGCGCGCGCCATACCCAGAATCTTTCGCTTAGTTTCTCTACGCTCTGCCCGTGGCCGGGGATCGCGGCTGCGCACAGTATTATCAGCAACATCCAGCGTATGGGCTGCTTCAATTTGCACTCTCCGTAACAAGCAAAGTCATTGCTGTTGAAACGAGTCTATCTGATTGAAAAGAGATAGAATCGGTGCTGAAAATGACGCGCACCGAAATGGGCAGAAATTGCATCCGGGATGCCACTTTAACACGCACTTATGTACACATTTATTGGGGTTACATTTTCTCGAATATGTAACCCCAAGGAGTAAACGCGGCGGACAAATGTTGCGGCCTCCGACGACACGCATAAGCCGCGGTCAGGAAATTTTGAAGAATTTTGGCGTAGAAGACAGCGAAGTATGAATCGACAGATGACGAGTTTTCCGAGGCAGAGGGGCCAATGAAAATTACCAATGCTCGAGTGATTGTCTGTTCGCCCGACCGAAATTTCGTAACCCTGAAGATCGAGACGGACGCAGGCGTCTACGGCCTGGGCGATGGAACATTGAATGGCCGCGAGCTGGCCGTCGCAAGCTATCTTTCCGACCATGTTCTTCCCTGCCTGATCGGCCGGGATGCATTCATGATCGAAGACATCTGGCAGTATCTCTACCGCGGAGCGTACTGGCGGAGGGGTCCTGTGACGATGGCGGCGATTGGCGCGGTGGACATGGCGCTCTGGGACATCAAGGGAAAAGCGCTGAATAGTCCCGTGTATAACCTGCTGGGCGGCAAGAGCCGTACCGGCGTGATGGTCTACACGCACGCGAACGGACGCGACACAGAAGAAACATCCGACGAAGTGGCGAAGTACGTGGAGCAGGGCTACCTGGCGGTGCGGGCGCAATCCGGTATTCCGGGGTTGGTCTCAACATACGGGGTGGCGAAGAGCGGCAAGTCGTATGAGCCGGCGGAGCGCGGGCTACCATCGGAAAGCGAGTGGTCGACGACAAAGTACCTGCTGCATGTTCCCGCGCTATTTGAACAATTACGGTTACGTTTTGGAAACGAGCTGCACCTGCTGCATGACTGCCACCACCGGCTGACTCCCATTGAAGCGGCGCGGCTGGGAAAGGCCGTGGAACCTTACTCGCTTTTCTGGTTGGAGGATCCCACTCCCGCAGAACTGCAGGCAAGTTTACGACTGATGCGGCAACATACGACCACCCCCATTGCGATTGGCGAAGTATTCAATTCCATCTGGGACGCGCAGCAACTCATCACCGAACAACTGATCGACTACCTGCGAATGACAGTGGCGCACAGCGGCGGCCTGACTCATCTGCGGCGCGTGGCGGACCTGGCTGCGCTGTACCACGTGCAGATGGGGAGCCATGGACCGACAGACCTTTCTCCCGTAAGCATGGCCGCGGCATTGCACTTCGATCTCTCGATTCCGAATTTCGGCATACAGGAGTACATGCATCACAGTTCGACGACCGATGAAGTGTTTCCGCACGGGTATTCGTATCATGCGGGGTATATGCATCCCGGGGATGCTCCGGGGCTGGGCGTGGATATTGATGAAAAGCTGGCAGCGAAGTTTCCTTACCGGCGAGCGTATCTGCCGGTGAACCGGAAGCTGGATGGGACGCTCTTCAACTGGTGAAGAGCAGCTAAAGGGCGGCCGGCGAAAAGGTGGATCTGGGATATTTTGCTATCCCACCCTAGCCAACAACGGGCTAGGATGGGGCACCCACATTGCAGGTCAGAGGAAGAGCAAATTAGTTGGTCAGTAAAATGGGATGGAGGGGCTGATATGAGTATGTCGCCTGGACTGAGGGACCGTCTTTATCTGTTCACTCCGTTGGCTTGGACGGGGTTGCTGGCGCTGTTGGCGCGAGGCGATTTTAGCGATGTGCTTTTCCATTGGGCGATCCTGCTGGGCTGGGTGCTGCTTGTGTTTGCGTTGATGGTTGGCGTGAAGCGATTGTTCAAGCAGAAGTTCCACTGGCAGCAGTGGTTTTTCTGGACGGGGATCGTGGTGCCGATGATTGTGTTAACGCATCACCACTGGAAGTAGGAAAGCCGCTAAAAGCCGGTTGGCTAAAGAGCGGTCAGCTAAAAAGCGGTTAGCGAAAAGGCAAAACAGAGAGTTGGGAGATTTGTTCATCCCACCCTAGCCAACGGCAGGCCAGGATGGGGCACCCACATTGCAGGGCAGCGGTTAGAGGAAAGCAGCTAAGAGCCGGCCAGCAAAGAAGGGTTAGCATAACTGCGGTCAGCGAAGAAGCGGTTAGCGAAAAAGTAGCGAGTTAGCGAAACATAGTAGTGAGACAACGACATTGAGGGATGTTGGATGACGAAGGCTGAGGTGTTGGGGCGGATTCGCGAAGTGGGATTGTTGCCTGTGTTGCGGGCGAGATCGGTGGACGAGGCGATTGCGCTGGCGGCAGCGATTGAAGCGGGCGGCGTGCCGGTGCTGGAGGTGACGATGACGGTGCCGGGGGCGGTGGAAGTGATCCGTCGGCTGGCGGCCGATGCTGGTGATCGTCTGCTGATTGGGGCGGGTACGGTACTGGATGCAGATACGGCGCGGGAATGTATCGATACGGGCGCACAATTTATTGTGAGTCCTGCGCTGAATTTGAAAACGATTGAGTACTGCAATCGCGAGGGCGTGGCGATATTTCCCGGGGCGTTGACACCGACCGAAATATTGACCGCATGGCAGGCGGGCGCGGATGTGGTGAAAGTCTTCCCCGCGAGCGCGGTGGGCGGCGCGAAGTATCTGAAGGCGATCAGGGCTCCGCTGCCACAGATTGAACTGGTGCCGACGGGTGGCGTGTCGCTGGCCACGGCGCAGGAATTCCTTGAGGCGGGTGCGTTTGCCCTGGGCGTGGGCGGTGAGTTGGTGGATGCAGGCGCGATCCGCGCTGGCAACCCCGAGGTAGTGACGGAGAATGCGCGGAAATATATTGCGATTGTGAAACAGGTGCGGGCAGCGGTGAAGTGACGCGGATGTTTCGGGTGCGCTAGCCAGCGTTGACGTGAAGACCTGCACGACGCTTGACGGCGGGCTGAAAGAAAGTAGTGTCTCCCTCATTGAGAATGCGGACGCGGGCTGCGACTCCTGCGCGGGCTGCCGCTTGGCGAAGCCGCTCGACGGGCTCGTGCATGGGCTCGTACGAGAGCCGGAAGGTTCCGTAGTGCATGGGAATCATGGTGCGTGAGCCGAGGTCCTTGAAGGCTTGGAGTGCGTCTTCCGGGCTGGTGTGCACGTTTCGGAAGTTGTCAGGATGGTAGGCGCCGATGGGCAGTAGTGCGATCTCCGGCGAGAGGCGCAGACCGATTTCGCGGAAGCCGGAGAAATAGGCCGTATCTCCCGAATGGTAAAGCGAGAGCGGTCCTGCGCGGAGAACGTATCCGCCAAATCCACGATCGGTGTCATTGAACATGCGCGCGCCCCAATGACGAGAGGGTGTGCGCGTGATCTCAATCCCGGAGTGGCGAAGGGTGTGCCATATCTCCGTTGTTTCCACGCTGCGAAAACCAAGATCGATTACCAGGTCGTCGACGCGGACCGGCACGACGGCGACGGGAGCGCGCTGGTACTGACCTAATTGCTGGCGCACGATTTTGCGCAGCGAGGTGCGGTCGAGGTGGTCCATGTGCGCGTGGGTGAGCAGCACGAGGTCAATCTGCGGCAAGTCAGCGATGCGCAGGCCGGGATGGCGGAAGCGACGCAGGACAACGAGGCGGCTGGAGAAGACCGGATCGATGAGAATGTTGCGGCCGCCCATCTGGATGAGGAACGACGAGTGCCCAATGAAGGTGACGCCGAGTTCACCGGTCGGAGTAGGAACGTAGTGCTGCGGCTCCCCGGTAATGGGGTGGAAAGCGGACTCGCGGATGAGCCGCGAGAATTGCCGGAGCTTATGAAGTTTGGCGGCGGTGTGTGGGCTGAGATTCATTGTCGCTGAGTAATAGATGCGTAAAACACGGGGAAAGGTTCCGTGTTCGCGGCGAGGGAATTTTATATCAGCAGAGCCCGCCAAGGAACGGGCTGCTTTTGCGCACAAAAAATTGAATAGGCAGCGCCATCGGCTGGAGAGTAAAGTGGTGTGTACACCCTAACTGGTTGTGTTTCAGGAGAGCTAGAAATGAAGAGTTTGAAAATATTAGTGGCTGCGGTAGTTCTTTGTTCCGCTTCAGCCTTCGCCCAGACGGCTGCTGACACATCGACGGATGCGCAGACCGATCAGGATATCGCGTTGTTACGGAAAGATGTTTCATCTGCAAAGATGGACGTGATTACACACACCATGCAGTTCACCGAGAAGGAAGCAGCGGCATTCTGGCCGGTATACGAGCAATATGCTGCCGCACAGAAACAGATTGGCGATCAGAAGATTGCGCTGATCAAGGAATACGCGCAGAACTACGACACGATCACGGACGCAAATGCGACGGCGATGTCACAGAAAGCGTTCGCAATTGAGGCAGAGAGCGTGCAGTTGCGGAAGACCTGGTTCCCGAAGTTTGTCGCGGTGCTGGGAGCAAAGCGCGCAGCGAAGTTCATGCAGGTGGACAACCGCCTGAGCCTCCTCGCAAATCTGCAGATCGCGTCTGCCGTTCCGATTATCCCGTAGTCGAAGTGGAATTGAGTTAAGAGGTCCGCATCTTTGCTACGAAGATGCGGGCTTTTTAGCGTCCGCAGGAGTGGGCGGGCACGGGTCAAGCCATGCGTCTGCGACGCAAACGCGAGTTGGGGACAATTTTTTGTTACTGCGGCAGAGGCAATTGGGTGGGACGAATCGTCTAACGGATGATCCTTCCGTCGAGGGATGACATCGTTTCGCCGAAGGATGCACTCCATCACCATGAGACGTCTAACCGCCGCGGTTCTTCTCTACATTCTTCCAGGTGTGCTGTGTTCAACAGGCGTGGCGCAGACAGATAGCACGACCACGTTGAAAGTGGACGTGAAGACGGTGCTTCTGCCGGTGACGGTCCGCGACAAACACGGCAAATTGATTGAGAACCTGACGAAGACCGACTTTGCCCTGACGGAGGACAACAAGACTGAGGCGATCGATTATTTCGCGACGAATGCGAACCTTCCGCTGACGCTCGGGCTGCTGGTGGATACGAGCATGAGCGTGCGCAGCGTGTTGCCAGAGGAGAAGACGGCGAGCCAGCATTTTCTGGAACAGATGATGAGCAATGAGAAGGATCGCGCGTTCGTGATCCAGTTTGACCGGCAGGTAGAGTTGCTGCAGGATCTGACCTCGTCCAAGGACAAGTTGCGAAAGGCGCTCGACGAAGTGGGGACAGCACCGCCTGCTCCGCAGGACACCGGGGGCACGGGTGATCCCGACGACACCAGCAGTGGGAGTGGACAGCCACGTGCGAGACGGGGTGGGGGCACGCAACTGTATGACGCGATCTACCTGGCTGCGAATGAGGTGATGAGCAAGCAGGAGGGCCGGAAGGCTCTCATAGTGTTGACGGATGGTGAGGATCGCGGCAGCAAGGAATCGCTGAACATGGCGATTGAAGCGGCGCAGCGGGCGAACACGACAATCTACGCGATCTACTTCAAGGGCGAGAATCACGGTGGTGGCGGCGGAGGGCGGTATCCTGGCGGCGGTGGAGGATATCCAGGAGGCGGTGGAGGATATCCAAGCGGAGGCGGCCATCCCGGTGGTGGTGGAGGATATCCGGGAGGCGGTGGAGGATATCCAGGCGGAGGCGGGCATCCCGGTGGTGGGGGTGGGTATCCGCGTGGCGGTGGTGGTGAGACTCGCGTTGACGGCAAGAAGATTTTGCAGCAGATGTGCGGGGAAACGGGCGGCGCAATGTTCGAGGCGAAAAAGCAGAAGTTCGATGAAGTGTATACGACGATCGCCGAGGAACTCAGGAATCAGTACGTGCTTGGATATACGCCGGAGAAGACGGAAGAGTCCGGGTATCACAAGCTGGGCGTGACGGTGGCGAAGAAGGATTTGATTGTGCAGACGCGAGCCGGGTATTACGCGGGGCAGTGAGTGCGCTGATTGCGAAGGCGGGCTAGAAGCGAGAGCGCGCGCGCAGTTGGAATCACGATCTCGCTCTTCGCAAAATCGTGAAGGATGACAACTTAGAAGGTTGTGACTGACGCCGTATGCTTGTGGCGCTGCGGGGAGAGAAACAACCGCTGATCTTTCGACTTCGCTTCGATCCGCTCGGGATGTGACAACTCAGGAGGTTCGGATCACAAACACATCACTGCATTCTCAGGGCTGTCATAGGTTCTACTTTTGTGGCGTGGCAGGCGGGGAGGAGGCTGGCTACCGCTGAGGCCAGCAGGAAGACTCCGGAGACCAGGGCGAGCACGGAGGCGTTGCGCATGCTGCTCTGCGTCCACTTGGAGACTACGTCGCTCAGGGACAGGCTGAGCGCGATACCGAGGCACAGGCCGATGCCTGTGGACCAAGCCGTGGTGGTGAGAGCGAGTAGCAGGACACTGGAGCGGCGGGCGCCGAGAGCGATGCGGATGCCGATTTCGCGGGTGCGCTGTTCCACCGTGTAGGCGACGACGCTGAAGAGTCCGATGGCGGCGAGGGCGAGAGCCACGGTTGAAAAAATAGTGAATAGGATCGAAATAAATCGATCGAAGGACCAGGCGAACATTGAGAGGTATTCGTCGTAGGTGAACACGCGTTCGAGGGCCTGGTTGGAATTGAGAGAACGGACGGCGGTGGCAATTGCATGGACGGATTGGCGAGGGTCAGCAGCAGTGCGGACGACGATACCTGTGCCACTGAAGATGACGATGGAGGAAGGAATGTAGACCTGGGGGATGGAGGGCTTGTGGAGTCCGTCATTGCGGACGTCGTCGACGACACCGATGATCTGTAAGGGCTGGGTTGGGTTGGGGGCCAGGAGTGCACGTGCATTCTCGGCCGCGGCTGAAATCTGCGTGGGTAGCACGGTGTGGCCGATGGGATCGACATCTGGCAGGTAGCGGTTTACGAAAGCCTTGCTGACGACGGCGAGGCGGGCGCCGCGGAGAACCTCGTCTTGGGTGAGGAAGCGGCCTCGCAGAAGCGGGATGCGCATGACAGAAAGATAGTCGGCGGTGACCATGCGAAGACCCGCTAGAGTGCTCTCTGTTGCGGGCTTGCCGTCGATGGCGATGGGCTGACGCCAGTTGCCGATCGGCGGTGTTCCTCCGTTGTAGAGCGCAGCGTCGGTGACTCCGGGGGTGGTCTTCAGCTTTTCAACTATTGAGTCGTAGTAGCGGATGCGGGATTCCCAAGTGGCGGTGTTTGGCTGGTGTTCCGGAAGCGATAGTCCCATGATCAGGACGTTGTGGGGATCGAATCCAAGATTAGCGGAGTGGGCCTCAAGGAAGGAGCGCATGGCGGCTCCGGCACCCGAGAGCAGCAGGACGGTGAGCGCGATCTGGCAGGTGATGAGCACGGTGCGAACACGTCCGCCACGGGATGTGGTGGTGCGTGTGTCTCCAGTTTGAAAGGCGCTGCTGAGATGCGGATTGGAGAACTGCAGCGCAGGCGAGAGGCCGGCGAAGATTCCCGTTGCGACGGCGACGGCAATGCTGAAGAAAAGCACGGGCAGATTGATGGCGATGACGACTTCGTGCGGGATGGAATACTCCGGCAGCAGACCAACGATGAGGTGAATGGCGAGGTAGGCAACGGCGATGCCGAGGGCCGCTCCGGCGATTGAGACGACGACTGACTCGGTTAGCAACTGGCGGACGATTCGCGTGCGTGATGCGCCAAGGGCGGAACGCATGGCGAGTTCCTGCTGACGTGCGGTGCCGCGCGCGAGCATGAGGATGGAGACATTCCCGCAGCCGATGAGAAGGAGCAGAGCTACCGCTACGAAGAGAAGGAAGAGCGTGCCTTTGAATTCTCCGAGGAGCGAGTCGTTGAGGGTTTCAACCTTAATGGTGTAGCCCTCTTTGGGGAGCATGCCGGGGCTGGCTTTGTCGAATTGGACGACGAAGCTTTTCATCTCGCTGGTGAGGGCGGCTGTTGACACGCCAGGACGAAAACGGATGAGTGTCTCCAGCCGCTCCTTGGGATCGACGGATGTAGGAAGTGGAAGGTAGACCTCGGAGTCGTGCCAGGTAAAGCGCGGGCCGGTGACGCCGATGACGGTGTATTTCTGATGATCGAGTTCGAGTACCTTACCGATGACCGATGGGCTGGAGGCGAAGTGAGTCTTCCAGAAGATGTAGCTGATAACGGCGACAGGTGGAGGCTCTGAACCTTCAGGCGCTTCAGAGGCGGTGAAGGTGCGGCCCATGATGGGCGGCGCGCCGAGGAATGAAAAAGTGTTCCCGGAAACTTCAAGCACCTTGGTGGTTTGCGGTAACTCTCCCTCAGTAGAGGTCATGGGGACATCGCGATGCGCCATGATTTCAGCGACTGACTTCGCAGAGCGCAGCTGATCGATTTCAGCCATGGTGAAGAAGAGGTCGCCCTGGGCGTGGCCTGCCTTGTCATAGAGATTGATGAAGGCCAGATGGGCAGCGTCGCGGTAGGGGTAGGGGTCGACGAGCACGCCGTAGAGAACGCTGTAAACGGCGGCGGTTGCACCGATGCCGAGAGCCATGGAGAGGATGGCGGTGAGAGCGTAGACCCGATGCTGGCGGAGTTGGCGAAGTGCGAATGTGAAATCGTGGAAGAGTGCCCACATAGGGTCCACCATCCTCGGGGAAAAGGTGCGGTGCCGGTAGTGATAGGTGCACTCGAATTGCCAACTGATTTTGCTGCAAATGATGGAGTTAGGTCCAGTGATTCGCGGCGGGGTGTGCGAACTCGGCTGGCTTCGTTCATTTGCGGACATCCTCCTGCGCGTGTCCTTCCCTGTCTTCACTGGCCGGGACGTAAGAGTGGGGATAGAATCATGCTCGATTCTCGGACCCCATTCGGGCCCTGCCCTCGGTGTTACACGGCTACGCTGTCCTGTTGATTTCCAAATTCTCGGCCTGAGACCGCTCTCGGGATATGAAGGTATTTATGAGCAGACTTGAAGAAGCAGCTCAGTGTGGTGACCTGGTAATCTTCGCCGGTGCGGGTGTTTCCGCGGCCCCGCCCACTTCTCTTCCGGGATGGAAGCCTTTGAACGCGGCAATCTTCCGTGCCTTGCGCAAGCGGCTGGAAACCGGCGTGGAGAGGAAAGATTGGCTGCTTCGGATGGAAGCGCTTTTGGATTCGCAGCGGGATGCCGACAAGTTTCCGCCTGACTACCAGGCACAGGTGATTGAGGAGATGTGCGGAGTGAGATATTTCCACGCTCTGCAGGCCCTGGATGTGGACGTGACCAACGCGGCTCACAGAGGCATTGCGGCGCTGACGGCGAGCGGCGCGGTGCGGGCGATTGTGACTACAAATTTCGATCGCTTGATTGAGCGCGCACTGGAGACACATCTCATCGCGTACCAGGTGGCTTACGACACGAAAGGGTACGTCGAGGTTCGCGACCGATTGGTTGCGGGCGAGGCCGGGCCGATTCCGGTGATCAAGATTCATGGCAGTGTAGGCGATCCGCTGTCGATGATCGATACGCTGAAGCAGCGGCGCAAGGGTCGATCGCGGGCCATCGAAGAGTGCCTGCGGCAGTTGAATCCGGGCTATTGGCTGTACCTGGGATTTTCCGCTGCAGACCTGGAGACGGATCAAAATTATCTCGGGCTTGTCGAGGGGGCATCTCGCAGTTCTGGCGCAACGTATGTTGCGCGTCCGGGCGGTAAGGGATTGGGAGCGGGCGCGAAGCTGCTGATGGAGGCCTACGGAGATCGCCGCGAAGTGGTGGTAGCGGAGATTGACGACTACACGGCAAAGGTTGGTGAACGAGTGCATGCGGCCAGTGCGGTCGAAGTGGCCGCGCCTTCGCGATCGGGAAACGAGGAGTTCGAGGCGAAGCTGGCGGTCTGGGCTTCGGGGTTGACGATGTCAGCGACTGGAATTTGCCTGGCGGCAATTCTGGAAGCGGCGGGCGAATCGGAGCCGGCAGTGCGGATTCTGGACCGGCTGGCCCGGAAAGAAATTTATGACGAGCGCGGCACGCCGGACTTTCATGCTCTGCAACTGCAGTACGGCAGGCTGGGTGCGGCGTTTGGACGCTTTGTGAACGTGCCGGACATGAATGGCGCCGAGAGCAACGCGAGCGTGGAGTCCAAGCAATCGCTCTTACGGCTGTTGGACACAGAAAATGCTGCGCGCGCGTTGGGGTGGATGCCGTGTTTCTATTTGTGGCTCGATCTGGGCCAAGATGCAATGGGGATTACCGCGCAAATCATGCAGGGTTACTACAGCAACGACTGGGGACCGCTGACGCCGGAGAACGAGGAAGCGGCTGTGGATGCGTGGCTGGCGGCGGCGCAGGTGTGCATCGTGAACACGCATCCGAAAACTATTCGAGCGGTTCTCGAGACGTTTCCGAATGCGCTGGACCGGGCGAAGCGGAGTGGAGACGTGGTGCGAACGGCGCGCGTGCTGGCGCTCTATCTGCTGGCGTTGGCGGAAACCACGGAAAATGTGCCCGCGATTGTCAGCCGGCATGCTGCGGAGATCAACGATGCCCGGCGCGTGGGTGACGGCGTGGCCATTGGGTTTCTGGCGCTGGCGATTGGGACGCTGGCACACCGGTCCGGGAGGTCTCGCACATGCACGGCAGACGAACGATTCCAAAGGCAATGCGCGCATGGCGCTGGAGTACCTGGCAACGGCAAACGATTCTTTCCAGAAACAGGGCATGGATCCCTGGCGAATTCTGGTAGCCGTACAACAGGCCAAGGCGCTGGCGGACCTACAGGAATTCGATGGTGTGTATTCCGTCTTGCAGCGGGCGAGCCCGGGACTGGAGCGGTTTCCGGTGTTTGCCTCGCATCTGCAGGAGGCCGCGGGACAGATTCAACTGATGACACAAGATCCCGATGCCGCGGAGAGTTTGCAGAAAGCGATCGGGGCGGCGGAACAAAGCGGGCTGCTTCTTCGCGCTGAAGTGCTGAGGGAAAATTACGGAGCGCAGGGTGCCGGCCGCACGGGCGCACCAGATGCGTAGTCCGAGAAGATCGATCATCTCCCGCGAGATTGCTGGCGATACGAGGTACGGACCGCACCGGGTACGTGCCGTGCGGGCAGACCAAAAAGTGCTGACCGTATAGGCGCCGAGAACCGTGGGCGTTGTCAGGAGAGGTATTTGATTAGCAGCACCTCGTTACCGACCTCACTGTAGAGCATTTCGTTTACGATGCCTCGAGCTACGAGCAGGCCGAAGCCGCCGGGGCGCATGCCCTGCTTCTGGCGTACCTCCACGTGTTGGGCGGGATCGTGGGCGGGATTGAAAAGCGCCGAGTGCGGAATTCCTTCCCAGCGAAACCCTGCGCCTGGGTCGTGGACATAGAGGACGATGGCGCGCGCGGTGTGGATGGCCGTGACGTCGACGACTTTGTCGGGCTGAAAGCCTCCGCCATGCTCAATTGCGTTCAAGAGAATCTCGCGGAATGCCATCATGAGGTCTTCGCGCGGGTGGTCGGGCAACTCCGATTGCAATTCCCTGAGAAAGAGCACGAGGCGCTCGGCGGTGAGCAAATGACAGTTGACGCGGACCGAAACCCAGTCGCGATGGGCAGAGATTGTTTCGATTCCCCACGACGACTCGGCGGTGGACGCGGCCTGCACAGCGAACTCGGCGAGTTCTCCGGTGTCAAAGGGAGCGGTCTTCAACAGGAAGACGCGGGCGCGCAGCGCGGCAATCACTTCTTCCGGCGTGGTGCCGGGCGCGAGCACGATGACCCTCGCACCGGGACGGATGGCGCGTATCTCGAGCAACAGGGCGAGGTCTTCATCGATAGAGGTAGCGGGATCGGTGAAAATGACATCGTAGGCGACTCGACGCAGCCGGCGGAGAGCGTCGGCACTCCCCGCGGCCCGGTCCACCAGGCAATTCCGTTCGAGCAGCGATTCTTCAAGCGGACGGCTACCAGCGGCGTCGGGGGCAATGACCAGGACGCGGCCGCTTCCGGAAAAGGTGACGGCGGAGTGCTGCGGGAACGATGTAGTCTCGGCCATGGGAGTTCCTCCGCTGGTGAGTCGTATCGAGAAGGATAGTCTACGCCAACGAGTGGGGGAAGTTGTCGAATGAGCATAGGAAGGCTGGAAGGTAGCGGTTTTGACCATCAACTTAGGTGATGGAGCCGATACTCACACTTCTTACCGTCCACTTTTCATTCTGCAACTCCATGAATGCGTACCCGTCCTCGCCCCAGTGAGGCATGCTTAGCCTGTACGAAAAGAGGGCTTGATTACCAGCTGAGTTAAAAGCGATACGCGAAAACTCCCAAAATCCGCAAGTCTTCCCAAATTCATCTTTAAACTTAAGCCAACCGCACTTGCGCTGCTTCATCTCGTCGAGTGTGCAATTGCCGTCTCGAAAGATATCTTGAAGAGTGGAATTTTCGATTGCACAAAGAAGAGTCGACTGTCTGGCGTAAGATTTTTGGAATTCGGAGTCGACGACAAGAAATGCTCAATCAAGTCAGATGGCGGTGGTTACGTCTTCGGCTGGAAATTGAATGAGCCTAGAGGCTTTTGAACGAGCAGTGCGTTCTGAACAAGAACTGCCTTCGAACAGCCGCCTAAACCAGTAGTGTGCGAATGAATGAAGGCTTCATAAACATTTGCTTCAATTGATTTTCGTCGGCCGCCTGATTTGTCACCGTTATTGATATTTATTCCAGATGAAAACAGAGTTGCGAGGATGAGGACTGGAACGACGGAGACTTTGGCGGCGACTGTCATAGTCATATAGACACCGAATACGTTGTTGCAGTTCCTTCCACCCTATTCTTCAAGTGAAAGCTTACTCGGCTTGGACATCGCAAAATCCCAGGTCTCAAAACGAGACCTGGGGCACCCAGACTTATGGGATTTGCTGTTCTTTACGGTTTGATGGTGATGGTTTTCTTTTGACGGATGTCGGTGGAGGAGCTTCCTACGCGCACCTCTAGCGGGCCGGGGTCGACTTCGAATTTCTTTGTGGTGTCGTTCCACCAGGCGAGCGATGCGGACTTGAGCGGGATGGTGACGGTGTGTGTTTCGCCGGGCTTCAGGTTTACGCGCTGGAATCCCTTCAGCTCCTCCGTGGGGCGGCCTGCTGTCGCTGGGAGATGCGCGACGTAGAGTTCCACCACCTCATCTCCTTCACGAGTGCCGGTATTCTTTACATCGACGGAGATGGTCGCGGTGCCTTCCGAAGATAGCGACGCCACGGATGACTTCAAATTGGAATATTGGAACGTGGTGTAGCTGAGGCCGTATCCGAAGGGATAGAGCGGCTCGCCTTTGAAGTACATGTAGGTGCGGCCGTGGCGTATGTCGTAGTCCTCCATGGCCGGAACCTGCGCCAGCGATTTAGGCCATGTCTGGTTTAGGCGTCCGCCGGGATTGTACTCGCCGAAGAGCACATCGGCGATGGCGGTGCCTTCGTCCTGCGAACTATGCGCGGATTGCAGGATGGCGGGGATGTTAGCTTGCGTCCATGGAATGGCGTAGGGGAAGCTGGAGACGAGCACGACGATGGTATGCGGATTGACGGCGTACACCTTGCGGATGAGGTCTTCCTGCGAGAGGTCGATGGACTCGCGGTCGCGGCCTTCGCGGCCTTCGGTCTTGTCGGCGCAAGGCTTGGTGGAAGTGTCGGTGTTGAACATATCGATGCCGAGCTTGCCGCCGCAGATGGGATGATTGCCCACCACGACGACTGCGACTTCAGCTTCTTTTGCGGCCTGGATCATGAGGTCCATGTCGTTGTTGTCGACGTGATGAAGAATGGTCTGCGGACGAAGCTTGCGCCTTACGCCTTCAACCGGCGTGATGGAATAGGGTGGCACTCCGGCATACATGTCGATGGGGTTGTCGTTGGCACGCGGCCCGATGACGGCGATGGACTTGAGCGTGGCGAGGTTGAGGGGCAGCGTGTTGTTGGCGTTCTTCAGCAGCACGATGGATTTGTGGGCAACGTTGAGTGACAGGTCCTTGTGCTTGTCAGTGGTCCACGGCTCGGGCTCGCCGCTTTCACCGATGGCGACGTAGGGATTTTTCGATGGCGGATCGAGCAAGCCGAGCCAGATGACGGTGCGGAACTTTCCGCGAAGGGCATTGTCAATGTCGCCTTCGGTGAGGAGGTTGGCTTTGAGCGCTTCCTGCACGCGCCCGGCGAGCGGAGGACCGAAACTGAGGATCTGCGAGATGCCCGCCTTGATTGCAGCGGCGAGCGCGGTGGGCTGGTCGGCGAAGTACTTATGGTTCGTCACCATCTGCTCGACCGCGGTGGCGTCGGAAGAAAAGATTCCGTTGGCTCCCCACTGCTTGATCACCACCTCGTCAATGATGGGATTGACGGTCATGGGCACCTTGTTCCACGCGTTGTAGGAGGCCATGAAGGACTTGGCTCCGCCCTGTTGAATGGCCATGCGGAAGGGCGCTGAGTAGTAGTCCCAGAAGAGAGCGTTGTCGAAGTTGGAGCTGGAGCCGCCCCGCGTGGTCTCGTTGCTGTTGGCGAGGAAATGTTTGAGCAGCGATGCGGTCTGCCAGTATTTCGGATTGTCTCCCTGCAGGCCCTTGGAGTAGGCGGTGGCCATAACTCCGTCGAAGAAGGGATCTTCGCCGTAGCTCTCGTTGTTGCGTCCCCAGCGGGGATCGCGCGCGAGGTCGGCGTTGGGCCCCCAGACGACCAGCGCGGGATGCTTGTACTTGGCGCTCTGGGTGATGTATCGGGCCTCATAGCCCTCGGCGGCGGCAATGTCGTGAATCAGCGTGGGATCCCATGTAGAGGCCATGCCGATGACTTCAGGGAAGCTGGTGGTGGGGAT
Organism: uncultured Acidobacteriaceae bacterium; assembly: GCA_963816335.1. Lineage (GTDB taxonomy): Bacteria > Acidobacteriota > Terriglobia > Terriglobales > Acidobacteriaceae > JANXZS01. The sequence continues at coordinate 103,347 of CAWFKA010000008.1, forward strand.
GGGCTTGCTGCCAAAGTTTCCAGCCTGCACGATTCCATGTAGCCCTTCGGTGCCGCCCGCATCTGGAATGCCGAGGCGGGGGACGGCAGAGCTGGTAGCGAGGCAGGCCAGCTTTTCGTCCAGCGTCATGAGGGAAAGGATGTTGCTGACGCGGTCTTCGAGCGGCATGGCGGGATTCTTGAATGGATAGGAATCCTGCGCGTGCACGAACGGAACAAGAACGAAAAGGATGAAGAGGAAACGGATGCTGCGGATCATGAATGCTCCTGCGGGAATGAGCCAATTCCCCACTCGTTGGTAGCGATTATGAAGGACAGACCAAGCTACAGGAACGGAGAGGCGGCGGCAATATGCGGCGCAGCTAAAGAGCGGTTAGCGAAGGAGCGAGGTGCGAATGATTGTTAATCCCACCCTTCGCTTTGCGAAGGACGGGGCACCCAGACTTGTTGGCTGCGGGATTTTATGCGCGCCACCCTGCGTTAGTGTGTGGCGGTGGTTGTGTGGGCTGGGGGCGGTAGCGGGGTGGCGGGTGGATCGGTGTTGGCGTATTGCACGATTAGGGAGATGCGGCGATTGGATGGGTCCAGCGGATTCTTCGCGACGCGGAGGCGCTGGTCGGCATAGCCGCGGACCTGAGAGACCTGGTTCTGGCGGATGCCCATCTCCTGCATGTTGCGGCGGGCGGAGTTGGCGCGGTCGACCGATAGCTCCCAGTTGCTGTAGCTTCCCTCCTCCGCGTAGGGCTTGGAATCTGTGTGGCCCTCGATGGAGAGATTGTTGGGAAGGTTGCGAAGCTCCGCCGCGACCATCGATAGAATGCTGCGGCCGCTGCCGCTGAGTTCGGAGCTGCCACTCTCAAAAAATGTGCCTTCCTTTGTCTCCAGCAACTCGATGCGCAGGCCCTCGGGAGTGACGGTGAGTTCGATCTGCTGCTTGAGTTTTTGCAGCTCCGCTTTCTGCGCGATGTCTTTCTCCAACTGCTCCTTGAGTTGGACGACGTTGTCGCGGGTGAGAGGAAGGTTCTGCGCTGAGCTGGCGTGATCGCTCCCGGTGAGATTGGTTTTTCCGGTGGGATCGTTGAAGTATCCAGCGACCGCCTTTTTCACGTGCTCGCTGGAGTTCATGAGCCAGAGGACGATGAAGAGCGCCATCATGGCGGTAACGAAGTCGGCGTATGCTACCTTCCACGCGCCGCCGTGATGGGCGTGGCCTGAGACCTTTTTGCGAATGATGATGATGGGGCGCGTGTCGGGCATGGCGGGTTATGCCGCCGCTTCTTTTGTATCGACTGCGCCGGACTGTGGCGCCTTGCAGGCTGCTTCCATTTCCGCGAACGACGGACGGACGTGGCTGGGCACGGCGCGTCGGCCAACTTCAACGGCGATAATGGGCGGCAGATTCTTGGCGAAGCACAAAAGCAGGACGCGAAGGACGTGGAGGTAGGCACGCTCATCTTCCGCAGTCTTGCCCAGGTTGGCACCGATTGGGCCGACGAGTCCGTAACACAGGAGGATGCCGAGGAAAGTGCCGACCAGAGCGGCAGCGACCTTGTGGCCGATGAACTCCGGCGGCCCGCCTAATGCCCCCATGGTGATGACGACGCCCAGTACCGCAGCGACGATGCCGAGGCCGGGCAGCGCATCGGCCACGCTATTGAGAGCGCTGACGCACTCATTTGCGTCATGGTGCTGCACGTCCATATCGAGTTCCATCATCTGATCGATGTCGAACGGGTCGACGCCTCCGGTGATGGACATGCGCATGGTATCGCAGACGAAAGCGCGCACACGGTGGTCGGCGAGGAATGCGGGAAACTGCTGGAAGACCTTGCTCTCCTGCGGCTGTTCAATATCGCCTTCAATGGCGAGCATGCCTTCGCGTCGGACCTTGTTGAAGATTTCGTACATCATCTTCAGCGTGTCGAGATAGCGGGACTTGTTGAATTTGGAATGCCCGAAGACGGACTTCAATCCAGCGAACAGTTCCTTGAGGATGTGGACGGGATTGGCGATGAGGAGCGTTCCAAGGGCAGCTCCGCCGATGATGAGAAGCTCGGCAGGCTGCAGCAGGACGGCGATATGGCCCTTCTCCATGAGGTAGCCGCCGATCACTGCGCCAAAGACGACGAGGATTCCGATGATTGCGAACAAGGTCCAACCTCTCCCGGAGAGCCCCGCCTGCACGGCGTCCCTCATCCCCCTTTATCGGCGTAGGGGGGCGGGAACTTGATGCAGTTGTTTGGCGGGCGGGTTGGAACCCGGGGGTAGCCGGTGCGAAGCGTCTACGGGATAACAAGAGGCAGGCGGACGAGGAAATCCGTGCCCCGCGGACTGGAGGTAAAGCTGATTTCGCCGCGATATTGCTCGATGACGATTTTGCGGGAGAGATCGAGGCCGAGGCCGGTTCCTTCACCTACAGGCTTCGTGGTGAAGAAAGGCTCAAAGACTTTTCCAGCGATTTCGTCGGCGATGCCACTGCCGTGATCGCAAACGGAAACGAATATGGAGTTGTCGTCGTTCCAGGTGCGGATGCGGACGAGGCCCTTCTGTGGCGAGGCATCGATGGCGTTGTCGAGGAGATTTGTCCAGACCTGGCTGAGGCCCGCGCCGCGGGTGGTGAGGCGGGACATTTTGTGCGGAGAAGTCCTTTTCGACTTCGAGTTCCTTGTGGCGGAATTTGTGGGCGAGGATCGTAAGGGTGCTCTGAATATTGTCGTGCACTTCGACTTCGTGAACCTTGGCTGTCCTCTGGCCGGGCGAATTTCTTTACGGCCATGACCAGTGCGGAGACGCGGTTGATGCTTTCTTCAATGGTGCCAACGAGCTGCACGCTGGAGACGAGGGCGGCGAGCCAGTTGAGCGCATCAGAAAGCTGGCGTGGATCGAACTCGCTGCGTGCGCACTCCAGGCTCTGCGAACTGAAGGTCGCTGGCGCAAAGGGCGGGCGCGATCTTCCAGCCATTTTCGACGCCCGTGTCGTCAAGCCATTGCGACCATAGCCTCTTCGGCGTCGGCTTCCTCCAACGAGGAAACGGCTTGCGGAGGAACGGAGGCCATGGCTTCGCTCTGCAACCCCCGGAGACATTCAATCTGGTCAGAGGTGAGGGGTACTGCGGAGAACTTCAGCGTGAGGTTTTGCAGGCGGGTAAGGTTTTCTCGTAGCTGGGAGGCGGCGCGGGTGGCGGCAGCTCCCGGATTATTGAGCTCATGCATGAGGCCGGCGACGAGAGTGCCAAGAGAGATGAGTTTCTCGCGGTGAACGGCCTGACTCTGGTAAGCCTGCAGTCTTTCGGCCATGGTGCCCAGCACGGAGATACGCACCTTGGGAGAATGAAACATCAGCTTCCAGAAGGAGTCTTCACTGAGGCGGAGGATACGGCTATCCTGATTGAGCGTGCAGGTTACGTGGCGGAGATCGGCCGGCCAGCAATGGAACCTCGCCGAAGTGCCCGCCGGGGCCACTGATGCCCATGGACATGACGGACCCATCCGACAGAAATTTTTCGCCGCGCGCTTCGCCCGAAAGCACGACATAGAAATTACGGACCGGTTCGTTGACATGGATCAGTTCCGTTCCTGCCGGAGCTTCGATGAGCTCCGCATCTCCCAGGTTTTCGAGCTCTTCCGGCGTCGAGTTGGCAAAGATTGGAACTTGCAACAGCTCCTGATACAGATCACGAATTTTCACTGTTTGGACTTGGATTGTCGTGACGCTCTCTGTCATGGAACTAGAACCTCGCCAGATACTGATGGATAAACTGCACGGCGATGGAGCCCTCGCCCACCGCTGAAGCGACTCGTCTTGACCGAGCCGTGACGGGCATCACCTGCGGCGAAAGACGCCGGGAGTGCTGGTTTCCAGCAGAAAGGGGTCGCGCTCTTCCTTCCAGAAGCCGGGCAGCTTACCGTCACTTTGCAGATCGCTGCCGCAGAGTACAAAACCGTGCGGGATCGCGCAGCACTGCTGGGGGCAGCCACGTCGGTCTTGGGCGCAGCGCCGATAAAGATGAACAGTGGAGGCCGCGGCCTCAACTGTTTCGCCCGTCGGGGTGCGCAGCTCTCACGGCTCCAGACGCTCGTCGCCCATGGCCTCCACGCACCTGGCTGTGTGCACCTTCACCTCAATATTCGATGTGCCAGCGAATCTGATCGATCAAGTATTTCGACATGCTCTTCTCAAGCGAGTCTCCGCGCACCAGCATGGTCACTTTGGTGGCATATTTGGAGAAGTGCATCGCGGCCTGTCCGGCGGAGTTAGCGCCGCCGACGATGAAGACCTTTTCGTCCTGGCAGGCACGCGCCTCGACCAGCGCGGCACCGTAGTAGATGCCGCGGCCGGTAAGCTCGTCGGCGCCCGGGATTGTCGAGACGGCGGTAGTTGACGCCGATGGCGAGAAGGACGACGTGGCTGGAGACCTCGCGGCCATCGGCCAGCTTCACAAAGTGGTACTGTTCGTCGGTGCGCATGCCACGTGGCGCACTGCGTGAGGAACTCCGCGCCGAAGCGCGAGGCCTGGACATAGGCGCGGCGGGCCGAGGTCAGCGCCGGTGACGCCGGAGGGGAAGCCAAGATAATTCTCAATGCGGGAACTGGATCCGGCCTGACCGCCGGGAGCCTCAGGTTCAATGACGACGGTGCGGAGGCCTTCACGAGCAGCCATAAACAGCAGCGCCAAGCCCGGCAGGTCCCGCGCCGACGACGACCATGTCATAGAAATCCTTGGTGGCCTGGGTGCTGAGGCCGACCTTTGCCCGCCAGAGTTCCGTCTGCGGGGCTGAACCAGGGACGAACCGTCAGGAAACAGGACGGCCGGCAGCTTCCGGTCGGTCAGACTTGATACTGGCTGCAGCAGCGTAACGGCGCTTCATCGCTGTCCTCGGGATTCGAGCCAGATGTAGGGAATCTGGTTGCGAGAGAGGAAGTCGCGAACCTGGTGATCGCTGAGGGACCAGCGGGGGCCGATGACGCGAATCCCTTCGAAAGCGGGCTTGTAATGCTGGTTCCACTCCTCGAGGAGGTCATCGAGGACGGGATAGAGCTTTTCCTCCGGGGGATCCCAGGGCTTGGTCAGGTAATAGTCGATGCGGGCAGTGTTGATGGCCTTGATCGCCGCTTCCGTATCGGCGTATGCGGTGAGAAGCACACGCTTCGCCTCGGGATAGATGGTGAGCGCCCGCTCGCAGAAAATCGACGCCCGTCATGCCGGGCATGCGCTGGTCGGAGAGATACAGCGCGACGGCTCGCCGCGCTGTCTTCAGCTGGTCGACAGCGTGTCCAGCGCGGCCTGCCCGGAGGCCGCGCCGCACGATTCGGTACGTGGCGCCGTATTGGCGACGAAGGTCCTGTACAACGGCCTCAAGCACGCTGATATCGTCGTCAACCGCCAGAAGAACGGGCTTCCCCATACAACCTCAGTGTATGGCCAAATTTTGGCCACATGGTAGGTTAGCTTTCAAAGCAATACGAATGTTGAGATGTTCGATATACGACAATGGCGTTCGACGTTCGTTGTCTAGCAGATGCGCGAGGGCGGCAGTAAGATACAGCAAAGCCTCCTCGCTTATATTTTAGTTGTTCGGATGTTTCGGCCAAGTGACGGCGTAACGGCAATTTCGATCCGTTCGGAAATCCGCCTGCGGCTGAGAACGTAGTGGAAGTTAGAGATCTGCGAGATGCGCTATTTGGAACACTTTGAGACGAAGGACCGGTTTTCTTTCGTTTCATTAAGACTCGGTACTCAAGTGTCTGGTTACGCCACGAGGCGCCTTCTCCCCATAGGGGCCGAGTGAAGCGATTGTGATGCGGGCCGGCGAAGATCGGACGTGGAGTCGCCGGATGAACGTGTGTTCGCAGGTGACGGAATGAGGGTCACAAATGCATAAAATAATTCTCGGCGACTCGCAGGCAATCTTTCGCGCCGGTATGGCCAAGGTTCTAGCAATGGAAGAGGACTTTCCGAATTGTGGCTCAATGTCCTGACCCGAGTCACGTGGAATCACGCGATGCGACCATGCTCGCCTCGGTCGATTCTGCTGCTGGCCTGCCAATCTGCGACCGATTTTGGCTCGGTGCTCGACCAGGCCCGCGAATGAATACGCGCACCGTTGTCATTGCAGAATACTGTGAATCGGCCGCAGGAGTACAGCTCGCTCGGCGCACACGGCGTGGTGTATCGCAATATCAGCGGACCGGCACTGGTGGAATGCATGCGCACCGTTATCGAGGGAGAAACATGGGTTCAAGCCACCAGGAGACGCTTTCGAGCGAAGAGGACGATATGGTCGGCCAACGGGTGCGCGACCGGCTGACGCCCAAGGAATTGAAGATCATTGCACTAATTGTGCAGGGCTGCAAGAACAAGGAAATCGCCATGCGGCTTGGTACGACCGAACAGGTCATCAAGAATTATCTGCGCAGCATCTACGACAAGACAGGTGTATCCGACCGACTGGAACTGGCGCTGTTCACGATCCACCATCGCACGCTTGCTGACGCCGCCGCAAAGGCGGTGGAACGCGATGCAGATGCTGCAAGGGGCTTGAAACGCGCCAGGTAAAAACCGGTTAGCGAAAAAAATTCACTGTGAGCATTTTAGCCTGTCCGCTTTCCGCTGACTTGCTAAATAGCCGACGCGCTGCTTTCAAGCGTCGATGTGGGGTGATGGGAGGCGGCTGCGCAATAGGGCGTCGAGGATCTTCACCAGTTCTGTGGGGTTTACTGGTTTTTCCAGATAAATATCGGCGAAGGGCTCGTACCCTCGCATGGCTTCTTCAACATAGCCCGACACTACAATGACAGGCACGTCGGTACCGCTCTTCGCTACTTCGAGCAGCGAGTGTCCATTCTGCGTGCCCATTCGCCAATCCGTCACCATCGGCCTCGAACTACGCGGTTGCTGAGTTGGAGAATGGCGCTCTCGACAGAGAGACTGGTGGTGACCTCATGCCCCGCCTTCTCAAGAATCTCCTGTTTAAGGCGGAGAGCAACGGGATCATCGTCAACACATAAAATCCTCGCCACCTCTACTGCTCCTCCTGGGCGAATTACACCCCGCAACTTTGGGAATCTGGCAGTAAGGCCCGTGACCCGCAGAAGAACTTTACAACAATTCGCAAACGCTGGGAAAAGTGATTCACCGCCGCAACTTTTTGCGGTCGGGGGATAGGTTGGGAGCGAAGAGGCCGGATGCTTACGGATGCAAGATCTAGGCAGGAGACCTGAGAAATGAATCGCTTATGAGTTCTGCAAATTCTGCGGGCGGGAGGAAGAGGTCGCGGGGACGGTCGCTTCCTGATACGGCAATGACGGCAATTGAGGATCTACCCGGCATCGCCCTGTTGAACGAACCGCGATGCCGGACGGATAGTTACAGTAACTTTTCGGCAACAGACTTTGCCTGGGTGAACAGGTAGAGATAGTCAGGACCGCCGGCCTTCGAATCGGTGCCGGACATGTTGAATCCGCCAAAGGGATGCGCGCCAACCATGGCTCCCGTGCACTTGCGATTGAAGTAGAGGTTGCCGACGTGGAAATCGCTGCGGGCGCGGTCGATGCGTTCACGGGCGGAGGTGAAGAGTGCGCCGGTGAGCCCGTATTCCGTGTTGTTCGCGATGTTGAGAGCGTCGTCGAAGTTTTCCGCTTTGATAAGCGCGAGGATCGGGCCAAAGATTTCTTCCTGTGCGAGACGGGCGCGTCGGGCGCGATGTCCGCGAAGATAGTTGGCTCAATGTAAGTAACCCTTCTCCGGAGTTTCGACGGCATGCCCACCGGAGAGCAGGCGGCCTTCCGACTTTCCAATTTCGATGTAGCTGAGCATCGAATCGTAGGCGGCCTTGTTGACGACCGGTCCCATGGAGGGGTTGGTGACGGGATCGCCGACCTTGATGGCCTTGACGCGTTCGCGAATGCGTTCGACAAAGAGGTCGTAAATATCCTGCTCGATGATGGCGCGGGAGCAGGCAGAGCATTTCTGCCCGCTGAATCCGAAGGCCGAGGCGACGACTGCATCGACTGCGGCGTCGACATCGGCGTCTGCGCAAACGATGATGGAATCTTTACCACCCATTTCGAGGATGGTGCGCTTGATCCAGATCTGGCCGGGCTGTGTCTGCGCGGCGCGGGCGTGAATTTCAAGGCCTACGCTCTTAGATCCAGTGAACGCGATGAAGCGGGTGCTGGGGATGCTTCGACGATGGCGTTGCCGAAGCTGGCGCCGGAGCCGGGGCAGAAGTTCACGACGCCCGGCGGCATGCCCGCCTCTTCAAGCACATCGACGAAACGTCGCGGCGATGGTGGGCGAGTCGCTCGACGGCTTAAGCACGACAGTGTTGCCGCAGACGATGGCGGCGGCGGTCATGTCCGGCCATGATGGCGAAGGGAAAATTCCACGGCGGGATAACGGCACCGACTCCCAGGGGAATGTAGAGCAAGCTGATTGCGCTCGCCGGGATACTGGATTGGCGTGGTGGCGGCGGCGAGGCGCAGGGCTTCGCGCGCGTAGAACTCCAGGAAGTCGATGGTCTCGGCGACATCTGCGTCGGCCTCGCCCCAGTTCTTTCCTACTTCATAGGTGAGCCATGCGCAGAACTCGAACTTACGCTGCGCGAATAATCTCCGCAGCGTGCAACAGGAGAGAGGCACGTTCTTCGACCGGCACACGTTTCCACGATTCGTACGCAATGAGCGCGGCCTTCATGGCGAGCTCCGCGTGCTCGGCTTCCGGCCTTCTGGTGGATGCCCACAACCTGCGAAGGATTCGCGGGATTCAAGGACTGAATTTTCCCCTCGGTGCGCAGACGTTCTCCGCCGATCACCAGCTGGTATTCGTAGCCGAGCATGTCCGCCACTTCGCCGAGCGCGCCTTCCATGGCGACGAGGTTGGCGGAGTCGTGGAAATTGGTGAAGGGTTCATTGCGGAACTCACCCCGCGGGGAGCGGGGCAGGATGATTGTGCTGATGTGAGACGCGGTAGTCATAGCCAGAGTAGTTTAGTTCATTTCGCAGGATGCCGCGATTAAAGGCCGGTAGCGGCGGTAAACCGCGGTGAACGCTTTGAGTTATTAAGGCTCTCGGCTGCGTTAGAGTCACACAACACAGTCGTTCCGTTTTTCAAAATTTTATCGCAAACGTAAGGTTAGCCAGTAGGAACGTCAGGACACCGGTAACGATGATCGGGAGTAAACGGAATCCTCGAGTACGAAAGAATCAGGCCCAAGAGTATTGAGAAATTGGCGATCACAAATCTTTTTCGTGGCCTAATTCCACTCCCTTCCCAAAATCTATATCCACACTTTGACGTGGTACCTGTCCTTAGATGCCGGCGTACCAGGAGTATCCGAAATCCGGTGAGATGGAGCCTTTGCCGTTGCCAACAGTCTTGATGTTGTCGGTGAGAGAGATACGGGAGAGAAACTTGACGCTCTTGTAACCCAGTTGGCGGGCGACGCGGAGACGCAGCGGCGCGCCGTGATTGGGCGAGAGTTCCGCGCCATTCATTCCATAAGTCAGGAAGGTTTGCGGGTGGTAAGCGTCGGCGAGGTCGAGGCTGTCCCATGAATCGTCGAGCGCGTAGAAGACGGCGTATCGCGCCCGTGGACTGACGCCGACAAGGTTCAGGAAATGAGCAAGCGGAACACCCTGCCATTCGGAGATGAAGGACCAGCCTTCTTCGCAAGCCTGATGCGTGATCTGCGTACGCCAAGGCATACGCTTGAAATCGGCGAGGGAGAAAAGCGCCAGGACGAGCTACGAGGCCATCGACTTTGAGCTGCCAATCGGCAAAGTTGAAGTGCTGCAGGCGATCGTAAATTTCGTTTTTAGGCGGAAGGCCGCTGACGGGAATGACTTTTGAAACCTCGCTGCGGTTGAATTCGCGGGCGAGCGAGTGGTGCGACATGAGCATGCGCTGAGCCGCATAGGTTAGAGTTTCACCGGGACCCCAGACGCCTCCACTATCCGGCGGGATGAGGCCGTAATGTTCAGCTACACGCGAGGCGGTGGCAAGACCGGCGACTCCAGCAACAGCGGCAAAGCCTGTGGTGATGAGCCTACGGCGGGTGAGGAGGTCGCTCATGATGAGACCTTTCTGGAAGGGCTGTGGCCCGTGATCATGGCACGCATGCGGCCGGTGAAGCCGGCAAGGACCACCATGGTGATGTGAACGATAAGGAAGAGCAGAAGGAAGTTCGCCAGGAAGAAATGAATGGTGCGCGCCGACTGGTGTCCGCCAAACATGACGACCAGCCAGGGGAAGACCGAGGTGATGGCCGGTGACATGGCGAAGCCGGTGAGGATCATGAGTGGGAAGATTATGAACACGACGCCAAGATACGAGAGGCGCTGGAGGATGTTGTAAGACTGGTCGTCGGCCGGCTTCCTGAAGCTGATGTGATGGAGCACGATTTCGCGTAGAGAATGAAGCGAAAGGTCAGCCCTCGCGGGGAGAAGATCGTTGCGAAAATGCCGCGTGAGGATGCCGGAGACAATGTAGAGCGTGCCGGCAAGAACCGCGAGCCAAGCGGATTGAAAATGCAGCGAACGTCCCCAGCCGGAAGGTCCGCCGAGCATGGTGGGCAGAGGAAGATCGAAGAGCGAGGGACCTCCTTTGCCCCCCGTTTCTCCCCAGTAAAAGCGCGGATGAGCGAGGATTATGGCGAAACCGCTGATGACGAGCCCGAAGAAACTTAGGGTGAAAATCCAGTGCGTGATGCGGACGATGGCAGAGTGCCGGAGTTTATCCGGGGTCTCCGCGGACTGGACTTCCGGCATCGTGACGTAGGTGTAATCGGCCATGGGTGCGCAGAGCGTAACACGGAAAGCGGCTAAGAAAACAGGGGATTTATCGGAACGACGATTGGTCGCAGACGGATTGAGAAGATATTTCTTCGATCCGCTTGACTGTACTATATAACTAGTACATTATATCTCGCATGGCAATAGTGACCAACGCGCCCCGGCCCCTGGCGATCCGGTTGGATGTCGAGAGCGGCATGCCCGTCTACCGGCAGATCATCGACCAGATCATGGGCGGTATTGCGACAGGCGCGGTAAAGGGCGGCGACCAGTTGCCAACGGTTCGCCAGTTGGCAGTGGATCTGGCGATCAACCCGAACACGGTGATCCGCGCCTACCGTGAGCTCGAGATTCGCGGAATGCTGGAGACGCAGCAGGGTACGGGGACCTTCATCAGCCACAAGAAAGTGCAGCGCGACGATGTGGAACGGCAGAGGAAGTTGAGCCAGATTGTGGGCGAGTTTACGGCTCGCGCAGGCGCGGCGGGATACACGATTGACGAGTTGCTGGAGCATTTGCAAGCGCGCACCGGAGATAAGGGTCAAAACGGAGACGAGGGTAAAAAGAGGAGGTAGTCGTCATGCAATGGAGTAGCGACAGAAGTCAGATCAGCGGCTTGGCCATGGCGTTTTTTGTGTTCTTTGCAGGCGCGGGTCTCGTGCTCGGCTCGATTACCGGATCACGAGCGCTGCTGATTGCCGGATTGGTGATTGGCACCTATCTCCTGTTCTCGATCAAAGTAGCTGACCAATGGGAGAAGGTAGCGGTGCTGCGGCTGGGACGATACATCGGGCTGCGTGGGCCGGGATGGTTTCATGTCTTTCCCATCATCGATATGTTGAGCCGCCGCGTAGACCAGCGAGTTCGGACGGCGAACGTGACGGCGGAGAGCACGCTGACGCGGGACACGGTGCCGGTGAATGTGGACGCGATTGTTTTCTGGATGGTATGGAACGCAGAGAAGTCCATTCTCGAAGTTCAGGATTTTGTGCAGGCAATCATGATGAGTGCGCAGACGGGCCTGCGAGAATCCATTGGACGGCACGAGTTGGCGCAGATGATTACGGAGCGCGAATCGCTGGGTCGGGAGTTGCAACGGATTCTCGATGAGAAGACGAATCCGTGGGGGATCACGGTGCAGTCGGTGGAGATTCGCGACGTGCGCATTCCGCAGGCGCTGGAAGATGCGATGTCGCGGCAGGCGCAGGCAGAACGAGAGAGGCAGGCGCGCAACATTCTTGGACAGGCGGAGACGGAAATCGCCGATAAGTTTTCAAAGGCAGCCGTCACGTACCAGGACAATCCTGTGGCGTTGCACCTGCGAGCGATGAACATGTTGTACGAAGCAATCAAGGAGCGAGGATCGATGGTGATCGTGCCGTCGTCCGCGGTGGAAACGATGGGGCTGGGTGGAAATCTCGCGACCATAGCTTTGGCAAAGGGGCAAGGCTAACTGGTGAACGCCGTTGGGCTTGATCGCGTATGGAAAATGAAAAGGAATAATGATGGCGACTGTGACGGTTGCAGTTGCCATCGTATGTTTGATTTTCGGTGAAGGTCGGCGCCGCTAGTTACTTCGAGCGACGTGCTTGTGGCGATGGCGATAGACGTAGTGGCCTACGAGCCATCCTGCGGCGCCGCCGACGAGGACATCCGTCGGGAAATGTTCCTGGCCGAGCACGCGGGTGAGGCTGACTCCGGTGGCCAGAGAATAGACGCCGATCTGGGACCATGCCGAGGGATATTCGCCTGCAAGCACCGCGGCGGTTGACCATGCCAGCACGCTGTGCGAGGAAGGCAGCGAGGAATCGATGCCGGCGCTGGACTGCCAAAAGTGGCCGCGCGCATTGTCGACATTGGGTCGTTCGCGCCAGAAGACCAGCTTCAAACCCTGTTCAACAATCACGCCGTCGGCCATCGCTTCCGCGCCAATGAGTCCGGTTTCGCGGGCGTGCTCATCCTGCTCGAAATGCCCGTAACCGTAAAGGACCGCCGGTGTAAACAGCAATCCGCCGATCATCACGTTGGAAGCGTTGACGTTGGCCTGGTTGAAGCTTGGGTCCTTGGAGACAACATCATTCATGACGTGCTGATCTGTCGCGATGCCGACTCCAGTTGCAGCGGCGAGGGGCAAAAGCCAGATGAGATCGTGAGTGCGAATGCGAAGTGGGCTGGTCCAGATGGGGACCTGATCTTTGAGGATATTGAGGGGGAGGCCACGAAGAGTGACGGCGTCCTTGTCATCAGCCTGCGCATGCGGTGCGTCAGGCAACGTGGCGCTGCTGCTGGACGGGGCATTCGATTGGGACGAGGATTGCGCAGCGGCGGTTGCAGGTGTGGATGCGAGAAAGAGTATGAGAAAAATAGCTGCTGCTGTGTTGCCGTATCGTAAACCTGCGTTCGCGCGGGTAGGGCCCTTGAACATTGACGAACCTCGAAATTTGGGACGGACTTCCGTCGGCGGGAGGTCCAGTCTGGTGGTTGGATGCGTCAAGCGAGCTGACGAGCATAGTCTTCGGCATCGAAGTGGCCGCGAGAGCGAGAGATAAGGCTGTCGGCTCCGATGAGCCACTCTTCATATCCGCTGATGCGAACCCGCTTCACTGCCACGCCGGCGACGGTGTAGGTACCTTCGAGAGTCCAGCGGTAGATTGCGTGGTCGCCGTCAACAGAGAGGCCGTCCATGGTGAGATGCAGGTTGGGGAAGGCAGTCATGAAGCTTCGAGCCACTTGCGCAATGGCATCGCGGCCGACGGCGGGTCCGGCATCGTTAACGGTGAGCGATCCGTTGGGTGAGAAGAATGCGGCGACACTGGCGGGATCCTGGCTGCTCCACGCGGCGGTGTATCTCTCGGATAGATCTTGCAATGAGTCGGCCATGACTATTGATTCGCTACTGTGATTGTAGCGGATTTAGGCGTCACGCAGACCGGGATGCAAGACATGGGCGCGAGGTGCGGACGGGATGCTTATTTACGCGACAGAGTTGCTACGATCCGGCAGTAATTTCTTCGGTCTGCTTCGACATCTTCGCGGTGCGTTCGAGCTTGTCCCAGGCGAACGGCCGGCCGTCGATGGCCCGCTTGAGCGTCTTGAACAGCACCAGCGAAAAGACCTGGCGATAGGCGAAGCGCTGCAGCCAGATGTGGAAGAGCAGCCATCCGTCGCCTTTGTTCGCGGGGTGGCGGCGCTCGAGCGAGAAGGCGAGGCTGCGAAGTGACGAAGTCGATGACGAGGAAAGCGAGGAAGTAGGACGAGCAGCTTTTCGAAATCGGCTGCGCTGGCCGCCGCGGGATGGAAGTAGCGGTCGAGTGCAGAAGTGGACGACTCCCGCGACGAACATGAGGTCGATGAACGGCGAGACCAGCGGCAGCAGCATCTGGAAGATGAGGATGTTGGGCAGTGCGAACAGGCCCATGGCGCGGTGACGCAGGAAAGCGCGCGCGATGTTTGAAGACGGCCTGCAAGGTTCCGAACGACCAGCGGAAGCGCTGCCGCATCAGGCCGTTCGCGTTGATGGGCGCTTCGGTGAAGGCCAGCGCGCGATCTTCGTAGATCACCTTGTAGCCCTGCTCCAGCAGGTTCATGGTGAGGTCGGCATCCTCGGCAACGGTGTTGACGGGATAGCATCCGCCGGCTAGAACGGCCGCGGTACGCCATGCGCCGATGGCTCCTGGAACCACGGTGACGACGTCGAAGAGATCGAGCGCGCGTCGCTCGAAGTTCTGGCTGGTGATGTATTCGAGAGCCTGCCAGCGTGTCCACAGGTTGACGCGATTGCCGACCTTGGCGTTGCCGGCGACGGCTCCAATCTTCGGGATCGACGAAGTGCGGCACGAGCTTGGAAATCGCATCGGTGGCGATGACGCGTATCGGCATCGATGCCGACGTAGAACTCTTCCTCGAGCGTGTTGAGGGCGAAGTTGAGCGCCTCCGCCTTGCCGCCGTTGGGCTTGCGCAGGACCGTCAGTTTGCCCGACGCGATTTCCTGCGGATAGGCCTCGCGAGCCACCTCGAAGGTGCGGTCCTTGAACCGTCGTCGATGACAATGACGCGCAGATTCGGGTAGTCGGAGTTCAGCACGGAACGGATGGTGCGCACGATCACCTTCTCTTCGTTGTAGGCGGGGATCAGGACGGCGACTCGCGGAAGGAACCTGCGACGTGTCAGGATATTTGCGCTTGCGGAAGCGGTCGATGAGCGCGAAGACTCCGATGATGATCAGGCGCGCGCTCATCAGCATGTCGCCGACGAAGAAGACCCATCACCACGAAGTGGTTGAAGAAGGCGAACGACGAAGAAGGCAACCGAATCGACGCGCGCCTGCCAGCTCTGCGGGGCAGAGAGTGGCGGCATCACCTCGCGCGGTGGTCTTGCCCATCAGTTCGGAGACGGGAACAATCTCGTATCCCCTTCGCGCGCAGCGTATCGATCAGCACCGGCAGCGCCGCGATCGGTGGGCTGCGCGATCTCCGCCGCCATCGTGCATCAGGATGATGCTGCCGCGGAACTGCGGCTTCTCCTTCATGATCGGCAAGTTGGTGGCAGAACGCTGTCGCAGATCTCCTTCGGGCGTCTTGCGGGGATGCTCATCCCAGTCGTTGGTGTCGATCTTGTTGCCGATGATGGTGTAGCCGTAGCCCTGGATGCGATCAGCGGGCTCGGCCTGATCGTCGGTGTCCGGCTCCTCATCGATGTCGTAGGGCGGACGGAAGTAGAGCGGCTGGATGCCGAGCTTGCTGGCAAAGAGCCGCTCGGTCAGGTTGAGTTCGAGATCAAGCTGGCGCGGCGAGATTTCGCTGATGTCAGGATGCGTGAAGGTGTGGTTGCCGATCTCGTGCCCTTCGCGGACGACGCGCTTCAGCAGTCCGACATTGTCCTCGGCCTGTCGCGCCAATCATGAAGAAAGCAGCCCTTCACGTTCTTGCACTTCAGGATGTCGAGGATCTTCGGCGTCCACTTGGGGTCGGGGCCGTCGTCGAAGCTGATGGCGCACTTTCTTGGGGTGGTAGCCGTAGTAGTGACCGTGTAGGAGTGCGGATACACGTCCATGTGCTCGTCGACGATCAGACGGCGATCCTGGTTATCTTCAGGTGCTGTCCGGCGTCTCCATCTCAACGGTGCGCGATGCCATTGGACTGGGGCGTCCGGTGATGCGTAGAATGTCGCCGTCGCCTTCGGTGTCCACGTCGTGCCCAGGCTGACGCTATGCTCAGCGCCTTGGGCGCATCCTTGCTGCTGGGCTTGTCCCACACTGTCCAAAGCGAACGGTCCTCCGAGCCGAGACGCCAGAGCGCGAAGGTCTGCAGGCCGAGGTCACGCGCACCGCGCAGCTGGTTCAGAGCGGTAACGGCGTCAAGGAACCAGACCTGGTGGCGGACGTGGTTGTCTTCGTCGTCGTAGGCGAAGTGCGCATTCAGGTTGTTGTCCTCCAGGGTGAGGTCGGCGTCGGCATCGGCAGCCAGCTGCCATGCCTCCTGCACGTTGTCGAGCACATCCACGTTCAGAACCTTCGGCTTCTGCCTCCCTTCGTGCTTGGGAATGGACATGGTCCAGTCGTAGCCGTAGTTGCCGATGCGCGCAGATCATCTTTTCCTTGGGCACAATCTTCAGCACGCGCTGCAGGTTGGCGATAAACCAGTCCTGCCCGGCAATGGGGCCCGGATCGCTCTCCGTCTCGTGCTGGTCGTAGTTCATCAGCAGGATGCGCGTCGCTGTTCGCCGCAGAGAAACTTCAGTTCGTGATCGTCTGGCGCCGACCGCCGGTGTTGACGTAGAGGCTCAGATTTTGCGGCATGCAGACGGCTGTAGAGGTCGCCGATAAAGAGCTGGTAGCCAGCCTCGGCGTCGTCAGGAACTTCTTCAAGATCGAGCGAGATCCCGCGATAGGCGGGAAAGGCGTCGAGGAAGCGGATGGTCTGATCGAGCAGCGGCTGACGTTTTGCCGGATCCTTCAAGACGTCACCGATGCCGGGATCGAAATCCTGCTTGGCGGTGCTGAAGTTGCTCATCAGCGGAAAGATTTCGGTGTCTTCCTTCTGCGCCTGAATACACGTTCTTGACCTTGTTCTGCTGATCGACATCATGCACGCCACGCGCGTCCACGACATCGAACGGCACGGTTGTCGAGCGGTTACGCCCTGCAGCCTGCCGCCGGGCGCGTGACACAAACAGCCACTCCGGAAACAGCAGATCGATCTGGCGTACGTGCTCCTTGAGCGAGGAGTAGCTGGCCGGGTCGTCCTGCACGTAGTATGCGGCCCGCAAACCTTCACCGGTGTTGAAGCGGAATTTCCGAAGGTCTGCGGCTGGTTTTGCGACGCGCAGGACGCGTGGCCCTTGCCGCACGTTGCTCCGGTGTTCTTCTCGCGCAGGGCCTTGTAGTTCCGCTTCGGCTGGGGTAGCAAGAAGCTCAGGCAACGCCTGGCGGCGCAGCACGTTGAGAAAAAACAGTCGCCGAGCACCAGCGTGGAGATCACAGCAGTGACGTCCAGAATGCGTCGAAGTCGCTTCCAGCGTTTGCGCTGCGGATCGTAAAAGATCTGCTGGTTCATCTCATGTCAAACGATACAGGATTGCGCCGGGGCGAGGCGAAGTCGCGCCTAATTAGACGGGTCTCACTCTCTGTTAGACGCGTGTCCCAGTTGTTCGACGCTGAGGCGGCACGAGCGCCTAGTATGATTCTTACTCATGCGCGTGTCCTTTCTCCGCAGGGCCACCTGGCTGACCGTGGCGCTCCTGGCGGGTGCCTGGCTAAGGCTCTGGTTCATTCACACGTATCCGCAGGTGAATGGCGATTCCCTTCTCTACGGAGACATGGCTAAGAACCTGATTCTGCACGGCATTTACGGGCGTTCGCTGGATGGGTCGGTTCATCCTACGCTCATCCGGCTACCGGGATACCCGCTGTTTCTGGCGGCGTGCTTTCGCCTCTTCGGCATGGAAAATTATCGAGCTGTGCTGTATCTGCAGGCAGCGTTTGATCTTGCAACGTGCCTGCTGATTGCCGGATGCGTGCGGTTGATATCCGGCACGCGGCAGGCATGGATTGCTCTCTTCCTGGCGGTCGCTTTGCCCCTTCACGGCCAACTACGTTTCGAACGCACTGACGGAGACGCTGTCTATCTTTTGCGTGGCGCTGGCGACTGTATGGAATGGCGCTGCTGATGAGACGGCCAGAGCGCTCGCATTGCGATCGCATTGCTGGCGTTCGCCTTCAGCTTTGCCGCTCTGCTGCGTCCGGATGGGGCACTGCTGGCAATTGCCTTTTTGCCGGCCATCGTGGTGTACGGAGCGCGCTATGGATATCCGGCTGGGGTTAAGTATGGGGGGCTGCGCAAAGGGCTGAAGTACGCATTGATCTGCGGGGCGCTGGCTGTGATCCCGTTTGTGCCATGGACGATCCGCAACTGGAATACGTTTCATGTCTTTCAACCTCTAGCGCCTCGTTACGCGACCGATCCGGGCGAACCTACGCAGCCGGGATTGCAGAGGTGGACGAAGACATGGCTGGTGGACTTTGCTTCAACCTACGAAATTTACTGGAACGTGGATAACGATCAACTGGACATCAAGGCGATGCCATCGCGAGCGTTTGACTCCCCTGCACAATACGAGGAGACGCGGCAGATTTTCGAAGCACACAATCGCACCAATACTTTGACCCCCGAACTGGATGCGCGACTTGCGAAACTGGCGGAGGAGCGAATTCGTGCCCGTCCGCTGCGCTATTACCTGTGGGTGCCACTGGAAAAAGTGGCGGACATGTGGCTGCGCCCCAGGGTCGATGTGCTGCCGATTGAGTTGCGCTGGTGGCAATACTGGGAACATCACCAGGAGTCGTACGTGGTGTTCGCGTATGAAGCACTGAATCTCGCGTACCTGCTATTGGCGCTGGTGGGGCTGTGGCGCTGGCCCCCCTTGGCTGGGGCGATGCTGGCTTACATGCTGTTGCGGTCGCTACTGCTGGCCACGATTGAAGCGCCAGAGACGCGATACACGCTGGAGTGCTTTCCTATGCTAATCGTCCTGGGGGCAATGGCTTTCGCGCCACGGAAGCACGCTGTAGCGGAGTGAGATAGCTCCCCTGCACACTTCAGCGAGAGTTCTCAAAAGCAACCGCAGATCCTTCGACTCCGCTCAAGTTGAAAGCTTAGAATTTGGTGATCAACGCCAGTTCAACTCCGCTCAAGATGACAATTGCTGTTGCGGTTGTTGAATATCACCCGGCATTAAATTCAGCGACGGTTTTCAGGAACTGCGATGCGCTACTTATGGATTGTCTGCGTGCCGGGGACGGCCTTGATTGTGAAAACATCAGATCCTACGGGCGTGTTGTAGCGGATGTTGGTGTAGGTGGCCAGGCGGTAGTCGCCTGACGGCTCAAAGAACTGCTGCTTGAGAGAGATGGCGCGCGACGGATCGACCCAGATAGTGACATGGGAGAAGGTCTGCTTCACGTTGGCTTCGCGGGGAACGAGATCGAGCTTGGCCGTCTTTACTCCATCGATGGTGTCCGCGCCCAGATAGGTGACAACCCAATTCTTGTCGAGGTCGCTGCCTGAGCCGCCAAATCCTAGCGTCAGGAAGCTCTCATACTGGGAGCGGTTAGCTCCGGCGGAGAAGATCGTGATCTGCTTGATCTTCGGCTGGTAGAACTGTAACTGGCCGTCTTTGTAGACCAGCTCTCTGTCATCGGGCCTGCCGTTGAACTGGGTGATACGTGCGGCCATCTGCGTATCCGTTCCTTTGCGCTGGAAGGAGATCGCTCCCTTCTGCACGTCCTTGTCCTGGACGACGAGCTGATACTGATCCCACTCGAAGTCGGCCTGCGCGCTCTTGAAATTATGTGAGGCTGTATCCATCTGCGAGAGGACGGTCTTGAGATCGCCGCCGGACTGGCCGAGCGAGGCGATGGGAGAGAGAGCAACGATTAGAACTATGCCAGTTACAAATCCAAAAACGGTTACAAATTTACGCATGTGGGTGAAGATCATCCTCAAAGACCTTTTTTATTCAGATGCTGCTGGTCGAGCCAGGTACAGAGAAACTTTTCCGAGTGAGTTCGGACGCGGACATGTTGGAATTCATCTGTGATCGGGTGCGGGTTAGCGGTGCGCCCAGATTCGATACGCAGTGGTCTTGCCGCTGGCATCCTTGACAACCTCGTAGCGATCGACGACCACGCTGCCCGAAATGGGTTCGATGGCCTCTTTGAGCGCCGCTGATTCTTGGTCGCTGGTGGAATCCTTCACCAGGTCCGCGCTCACCTGGTAAAAGAGGCCGGGTCCGTCTGCGCGCACCAGCACCTCGGAGGGATAGAGATCCGCATCCACGGGCTGATCGTGAAAATTGATGACGCGGGGGGAGAGAAAAATGATGGCGAGGATGAGAGTGACCATCACGTCGTAATGAAAACTTCCCCGCTGGTAGGTCCAGAAAAAATAGCTCTTCAGAATTCGAAGCATCCAACACCTTCTCCGCGAACTGCGGGCTGCTACAGAACTACTCGTACGATCTTAACGGCTCCGCCCATGTAGGGCACGAGAACTTCAGGAACGCGCACGGACCCGTCGGCCTGCTGATAGTTTTCCAAAATGGCGAGCCAGGTGCGTCCCACGGCGAGACCGCTGCCGTTGAGCGTATGCAGATACTCGGTTTTATTCTTGCCCTGCGGCCGATAGCGGATGTTGGCGCGGCGGGCCTGGAAGGCCTCGAAGTTCGAGCAGGACGAGATCTCGCGATAGAGATTTTGTCCCGGCAGCCAGACTTCAAGGTCGTAAGTCTTGGAGGAAGCGAATCCCAGGTCGGCGGTGCAGAGCAACATTCTACGATAGGGCAGACCGAGGTTCTCGAGAATCGTCTCAGCATTGGCCGTGAGCTTTTCATGCTCCACGTCAGAATCCTCGGGCCGCGTGAACTTCACCAGTTCCACCTTCTGGAATTGATGCTGGCGAATGATGCCGCGCACGTCTTTGCCATAGGATCCAGCCTCGGAACGGAAACAGGGCGTGTAGGCGGTCAGCGAAATCGGCAGCTTCGCCTCGTCCAGCACTTCGTCGCGAAAGAGATTCGTCACCGGCACTTCCGCGGTGGGAATGAGCCAGTGATCGTTGTCAACCCCGGCTTGAGGCTCACATCGTCGCAGCGAAAAGGTCTTCGGCAAACTTCGGCAAGCTGCCCGGTGCCATACATGGACTCACTGTTCACCATGTAACGGCGGCAACACTTCGGTGTATCCGTGCTTCGTCGTGTGCAGGTCGAGCATGTAGGTGGCGAGCGCACGCTCCAGCCTGCGCTCCCTGCGCCCAATACACGGCAAAGCGTGCACCGGAGAGCTTGGCGGCGCGCGCCAGGTCGAGGATGCCGAGAGCTTCTCCCCAGCTCCCAGTGGGGCTTGGGGCTCGAAATCGAATGTGGGCTTGTCGCCCCAGGTCTTGACGACGACAGTTGTCGGCCTCCGACTTGCCGACGGGCACACCGGCGCTGCGGCAGGTTGGGGATGCGCTGCAGGATGGCCTGGAGATCCTTGTCGATGGCGTCAGCGGATTGCTGATCGGCTTCGATGCGCTCCTTCATGCCCCGGACCTGATCCATGAGCGCGGAGGCGTCTTCGCCGGCCTTCTTCTTCTTGGCGACCTCTTCGGTCAGCTTGTTGCGCTGCGCTTTAAGTTGCTCCGCTTCGGTGATGGCTTCGCGACGGCGGGCGTCGAGACTCTTGAAGTCTCCCAGCAACTCGGCCGGATCTTGTCCGCGGTCGCGCAGTTTTTCTTCGACCAACTCCAGATTGGCCCGCACAAATCCCAAGTCAAGCATAAGACACTAGTTTACTACCCTTCGGGGCTGGGACCGCCGTTGACTCGCTGTCCAGCCCGGGTAGCCTTGAGGAAGGAACTATTTACTCCGCGATCCGGCAAAAACGAGGCCGGCACCAGCGACAAGCGCGAGCGTGCTGAGGATTGGAGAGATGGGTAACGTGTTGGTTTCCTTGTGCGAAACCTGCACCGGACCCAGATCAACGTCCTTCTTCTGGTGAGTGAAAGAGATGCCGCCCATCGCGAATCCAACGATGGCAACGAGGATGAGGACGACGCCGATAATGGTGGCTGGCTTCATGGGATATTGCCTGCTTTCGGAATAATGCAGTTCAGTCGGGTGAGATGCGCGGTCACATTGCCGAGATGCACTTCGCATGCAGCTGCGCTCGCCTGCGTTTCTACGCAGCGCCGCGTCGCCAGCCTCCATTCGCTTGATACCATGGAGTCGCAGAGCGTCTACTGCAATACTTGGAAGATCTATGTGGAATATGCGCCGTCTTTTTACGTTTCTCATTGCATGCCTGATTTTTGCTGCGCCACTTCAGGAGGCGCAAGCAAGTGCTTACGACGGGCGTCCGAAGCTGGTAATTGTGCTGGTGATTGACCAGTTTCGCGGAGACTACCTGGAACGCTATCGCGCCGACTTCAAGGGGCGCGGCTTTAAGCTGTTTCTGGATAAGGGTGCTTATTTCACCGACTGCTATTACGACTATGCGAACACGCAGACGGCTCCGGGACACGCCACCATTGGCACAGGCGCCTACACCAACGGGCACGGCATTGCCACAAACGCCTGGTGGGATCTGAACCGGAATACGAAGCGGGCCATTAGCTCGGTTGAAGACGACCGTTACCGGCTGGTCGGACTTCCAGAGGCAACTGCTGGGGCGGCCGCGGGCACGGAGGCGGGAGCGCCTGCCAGCACCCAACCGGGGGCATCGCCGCGCAATCTTCGCGCCTCCACCATTGGCGATGAGCTTCGACTGGCGACAGAAGGGGCGTCCCACGTTTACGGAGTTTCGCTGAAAGACCGTTCTGCGATTCTGCCAGCGGGGGCGGCCGCGAATGCGGCTTACTGGATCGATCCCCAGAGCGGGCGTTTTGTCACGTCGACTTACTATCGTCCGCAACTGCCGGATTGGGCAGCAGCGTTTAACGATGGTCCGCGCGCGGAGGAGGCGAGAGCCGAGACCGGTGTTACGGGTAACGGCAAGTTCTACGACGTGGTGGGTAGAACGCCGGAGGCGAATGCTTACGAGTTGGACTTTGTCCGCGCCCTGATCAAGGGCGAGCAGCTCGGCGGCAAGAAAGGGACGACCGACCTGCTGACAATTTCACTTTCGGCAAATGACATTCTGGGTCACGAGGTCGGCCCTGACTCCGCAGCGGAAAAAGACATGGTAGACAGCCTGGACACGGAGCTCGACAGCTTTTTTACCTGGCTGGACAAAAACGTGGATGGCGGGTTGGCGAATGTGTGGGTGACGCTGTCGGCGGACCATGGTGTGGCTCCCATCCCGTCAGAGGCGGCCAAGCTTGGAATGAACGCGGCCACGCTGGATTTCCCCCGTTTTACCAAGGCATTGAACGACGCCATCAACCTGAAGTTTTCCCCGGGAGAAAATATCCAATACCTGCTGCCCAAGCAGAGCCTGCCTTACCTGGCACTGAACCGGCCCGCGTTCGACCGTGCCGGGATCAACGAGATTGAGGCGGAGCAGGCGGTGCAGAATGCGATACAGCCAGCGGTCGCCGAAGCCAGCGCGCAAGCGGACGCAGTCGATGCCAAGCCGGGTGATGCGGCAAAGCCGGCCGAAGCCAGCGCCCCGGCTGACGGCGGAGATGTCAAGACTGGGGATGTGGCGAAGCCGGCGGAGGCGAAGCTGCCTCCCCAGCCGATCGTGGTACGGACTTATACCCGCGAGGAACTGGCTGCGGGCCAGTACCCGATGGATGAATTCGGCTCCATCCTGGCGCACAGCTACACCACGAATGGCGGCTGGTACGTGATGGTGGTGATGGCGGGATACCAGATGGAGAGCCTGAGCACCAGCAAAACGACACACTTCAGCCCATGGTCCTACGACCGGCATGTACCGCTGGCCTTCTATGGCTTGCCGTTCACACCGGGCACCTATCATGGCCGGGTTGCGCCGGTGGATATTGCGGCGACCCTGGCGTCGCTGCTGGGAGTGAACCAGCCTTCCGCCTCCGTGGGACACATCCTGACGCAGGTGATCCGCCCGGTTCCTCCGCTCGTGATTCCAAAGGCGACGCGCGCCGGACGACGCCATAGCACGGCGGAGACACCTTCGCCGACGGTGAAGGACCCTGCGCGACCCAATGTGCCGGCAGCACCTACTGCGAGCGAGCCAGCGACGGTTCCTGCTACACCCGCGGCTCCCGTTCCTGCTACAGCGCCCCCGGCGGCTACTTCCGCCACACCAAACGACCACGGAACTCCACCCGCCGCCGACAAATCCGCGCCTGAGACGAAGCCGACACCAGAGAATCCGCCAGAAAGCCAGAAAAACCAGTGAAGCCAGACATGCACGTGAATTTCGCCGGGATCGAGCTGTTGAACCCGATCATCGCTGCCAGCGGTACTTTTGGATATGGAATTGAGTTCGAGGACATCGTTTCTCTCGATCGCATAGGAGGGCTGGTAACAAAGGGCCTTTCGCGGGAGCCGATGGCAGGGAATGAGGCGCCGCGGATCATCCAGACGGCCTCGGGCATGATGAATGCCATCGGCCTGCAGAATATCGGCGTCGAGGCGTTCCTCGAAAAGAAGCTGCCTCCTTTGCGGCGCTATGCAACCTGCGCGGTGATGGTGAATGTGTTTGGCAACTGCACAGAGGACTACGTGGCGGTGATTGATCGCCTGAACCAGGTGAACGGCATTGCGGCGTACGAACTGAACGTTTCCTGCCCTAATGTCCACGAGGGCGGAATGATCTTTGGCAGCGATCCCAAGTTGTTGGCGGACCTTGTGACGAAGGCAAAGGTTCGGGCCAACCGGCCGCTGATCGTCAAACTGTCGCCCAATGTCGGGTCCATCGCGGAAATGGCACAAGTTGCGGAGGGTTCGGGAGCCGATGCACTTTCGCTGGTAAATACGTTCCTGGCGCTGGCCGTTGATCCTGAGACGCGGCGGCCGCGCATTGCCAATGTCACCGGAGGGCTCTCCGGCCCTGCAATCAAGCCCATCGCTGTACGGATGGTTTACGAGGCCGCCAAGGCAGTGAAGATCCCGATCCTGGGGATGGGCGGCATTATGACTCCTGAGGACGCGGTGGAATTCCTGCTGGTGGGCGCGGCGGCGGTGCAGGTAGGCACGGCGAGCTATACCGATCCCAGGGCAGTGGAGCGCATTGCCAAGGGCCTGGAACAATGGTGCCGCAGCCATGATGTGAAGGCTGTCAGCGAGTTAACGGGCGGCATTCGGCTGAAGTGACCAATCAGGAAAACGCGGATTTTGGATGCCGTTTGCGGCTTATTGACGGCGAACTGGCGGAACTCCGAAAGGTGTGGAAGTCCCCACTTAGGTGAGGTTCACGTTGGTTATCACACGGAATTGTGAGAAGCGTTGGATGAACGCGAAGAGCCTCCGGCAACCGGAGGCTCTTTCAATTTGGTGGTAAAGGTTGAGCTTTACGCTACGTTGCGCGGCAAACGAGCACGCAGTTCTTCTGGCAGGATACGATCCTGCAATCCGCGCGTGCGTGCCAATGCTACACCCGTGAGATAGACCGGGGCCGGGGTGGTGATGGCAACCAATACCCAGATAAGAAGCGAGACAAGCAAGCCGAAGAACGCAGCCGCCTGCAGGCTCAGGGCGATGTAAATCTCATGAAGTTGGAGGTGAACAAGGGGCCAATGCTGCAGAGGCTCAATGCGGTGAATCACCGCAAGAGCGAAGATGAATACCGCGGTGGAAACAGTGCTCAACCCGATGAGGGTGACATCGATCGTGCGGTGAAGACGTTGACGGGAACGGCACTGATTGCATTCGGCGAGGTGCTGTTCGTAGTCGATGCGCATGTCCGGGCTGATGCCGGAAATGTCATATCTCCAACTCGAAAGTATGTCTCCTACGACTGGATCAGTACATGTTGTCATGGACATAGCTGGTATTTGCTCAGTTTCTTAAAAACGTAAATAAATTGTAATTACTCGTTAAAAATAGAAAATTAGAATTTACATCGGAGTATCCATTGTAACTCTTCCCGCTACAAAGAGATAGCCTCAATCGGTTCACTTTGGCGTGCCAGTATCAACTTGTTCCCTAAAAGGCTCATCCGGTTCTGCAGGGCACGTTCGGCGGATATGCGAGCCAGTTCCGGCAAATTGTTACTCTCTGAGAGATGCGCCAAGATGACATACGTCGCGTGTCCGTCATAAGTTCTCTCAAGAAAATTAGATGCCGCGTCGTTGGACAAGTGGCCTACTCGCGACATCACCCGCTGTTTAACGCTCCATGGGTAGGGGCCGTCCCGAAGCATCTCGAGATCATGGTTGGACTCCAGCATCATCACGTCGCAACGCTGTAAGTGCATCTGAACATTAGACGGCATGTAGCCAAGGTCGGTAGCAATGGCGAGGCGGATGCCCTCCGCCGTGAAGACAAAACCGCATGGATCGGCGGCGTCGTGGGGAATGGTAAAAGGCGTAACGGCGATGTCGCCGATAGAAAAGCCGCTTCCCGCCTGAAAATATTCCACTCCGGGCAGCGCACAAGGGTCCTTCAGCTCTTCCGGGGCTTCTTCAGATGCGGCAAGTTCTATGGAATCATTTACTTCCGGCTCAGGAATCAGAGGTTCGGCGGACCAGCAGGGCACCGGTGCTTCTGCCTGGGCAGCTTCTTTTGCTTCCTGCTCGATTTTTCTCTGCGCCAGCCAGTCCGCGTACGTCATTCGCTTCTGCGGCACCATCCAGCGCATCCAGGCGCGGTGGGTGGGCTCTGTGAAGTAGACGGGGATTCCAAGCTTGCGGGCGGTGACGGAGACGCCCTGGACGTGATCCTGATGCTCGTGGGTGATGAGGATGGCGTCTAGGGTGGCGGGGTCTTCTCCGGCGGCGTGCATGCGCTTGAAGAGTTCGCGGCAGCTTAGGCCGGCATCCACCAGGATGCGCGTGCGGCTGGAGGAGACAAGTGTGCTGTTGCCCCGGGAACCGCTGGCCAAGCACTGTCATCCTCACCATGAGGATCAGGATACAGCGAATTCGCTGTGCAAGACAGGATACGTCATTAGAGGCGGGAAGCTTGTGGGTTACTGCTCGGTTACCTATTTTGGAGTCATTAGTAAGTGGAAGAAGCCGCGGCCGGATTTGCGGCCGAGCCAGCCTGCGTCGACCATGCGGACGAGCAGCGGGCAGGGGCGGTATTTGGGATCGCCGAAGCCATCCTGCAGCACGCGCATGATGTCGAGGCAGACGTCGAGGCCGATAAAATCTGCCAGTGTGAGCGGGCCCATGGGATGCGCCATGCCGAGTTTGAAAACTTCGTCGATGGCCTCCGGCGTGGCCACACCTTCCATGACCGCAAACATGGCCTCGTTTAGCAGTGGCATAAGGACGCGGTTGGAAACGAATCCCGGTGCGTCGTTGACCTCGATGGGCGTTTTGCCGAGGCGAGTGGCGAGATTTCTGACCGTTTCAAATGTCGCGGGCGAGGTGGCCATGCCGCGAATCACTTCCACCAGTTTCATCATCGGCACCGGATTGAAGAAGTGCATGCCGACAACCTGGCTGGGGCGGCGGGTTTGTGCCGCGAGCCTGGTAATGGAGATCGACGATGTGTTGCTGGCGAGAATCACTTTTTCCGGCACCAGTTCGTCGAGGTGACGGAAGATTTGCGACTTGAGTTCGAAGCGTTCGGTGGCGGCTTCGATGACGAAGTCGCACTCGCATAGGGTTCGGAGATCGAGCGTTCCCTCAATGCGCTTGAGCGCGGCGATCACTTCATCCTCAGTGATTTTCCCCTTGGACACTTCGCGCTCCATGTTTCGCTTGATGGTTTCAAGGCCGCGCTCGAGAAATCGCTGTTCGATTTCGCAGATGCGAACTTCGTAGCCGCGCTGGGCGAAGACATGCGCGATTCCGTTGCCCATTGTGCCCGCGCCGACGACGCCAACCAGAAGGATTTCGTTCATGCTGATTCACTTTGAAGTTGGAGAATGATTGAAAAGGTTTGTTCCGGGCAGGTGATCCAAACGATGAGCCGAGTCATCCCTTGATCCTTAGCAGCAGGCAGGTGATGTTGTCGTGCCCGCCGTTTTTATTAGCAGCCTCGATGAGCATGTCGCAGGCCTTTTGCAGATCGGATTCGAGCGCAAGGATCTTCGTCATCTGATCGGAGTTGAGTTCGCGGGTGAGGCCGTCACTGCACAGCAGAAAAAGATCGTTGGGCTGCAGGGCCAGTTGCGCGACATCGGCGGTAATGCTTCGTGTGGAACCTACGGCGCGGGTAATAACATTGCGCAGGGGCGAACGTGCCGCCTCGTCTTCGGTGATGGAGCCCATGCGGACCTGCTCCTCGACGAGCGAATGATCGAGCGTAACCTGCTCCAGAACTCCGTCGCGCAATCTGTAGCAGCGGCTGTCTCCCACATGAGCTACCCACGCGGAATGGTCGGCGAGAGCGATGGCGACGAGCGTGGTGCCCATGCCATGCAGACGGGAATCTTTTGCAGCGCGATTGAAAACGTCGAGATTCGCCGATAGTATGGCCTCGCGCAGGGCCTCTTCGGGAGATGCATGGGCCTCAGTGTCCTGCCAGCCCACAAAGTGTTTGAGTATGGCTTCGACGGTTATTCCGCTGGCTACTTCGCCGGCGGCCGCTCCGCCCATGCCATCGCAGACGAGGAAGATTCCATCCTCTCGGCTGAGCCCATAGGCATCTTCGTTCGCATTGCGGACCCGTCCTTCGCTGGTGGCGGCAGCGACGTCGTACAAGGGCTGACTCAACTTATACCTCTCTGGCTTGGTAGTCATGCTGACGCCTGTGCACAAAAAATCACAGGAGAACAATACACTGCCGATGACGGCGTTTGCACCTGCAAAGAAAACCGGTTTGGTGGCGATTGCGGTTTGCGAACCCCAGGGCAGGAACGCAGGAATCAAGGCGCTGCAGGATTATAAACAGAAAAGGGGTTAGCCTAAGCTAACCCCTGAGACTGATCGAATATTGCGACACTTAAGATTTGTGAGCCGCGCTCGCCAGCCGTGCCTCTGCCTTGTCAATCACATCGTTGGCATGCTCGTACTTATCTGGATCGTCGCCTGCTTCGTTCCAGAGCTTGCGACCCTCTTCCAGTTTCTGCTGTGCACGCGCGACGTCAATTTCTTCTGGACGCAGCGCGCTGTCGGCAAGGATGGTGACGCGTTCAGGAAGAACCTCAACGAATCCCCAGGCAACATTGAAACGCTGTTCCCCGGCAGTGCCGCCATGCAACGTGACATCGCCCGCACCCAGTTCTGCGAGCAATGGTGCGTGGCCGTAGAGCACTTCAAGGTAGCCGCTGCGGGATGGCAACTCAACTGCATCCGCCATCAGATCCGCGAGAATGCGCTCCGGAGTAACCAGCCTGACTCGTAATTGGTTATTGGTATCAGCCATGAAGCCCTCAGGCAGTTGCCTTCATTTTTTCCGCTGCCTCGAGTACTTCCTCGATCGCGCCCTTCATGTAGAAGGCCTGTTCAGGAACGGTGTCGTGCTTGCCTTCGATGATTTCCTTGAAGCTGCGCACGGTATCTTCAACCTTGACGTAGCGACCCGGGAATCCGGTGAACGTTTCCGCGACGTGGAAGGGCTGCGACAGGAACTTCTGCACCTTGCGGGCGCGTGAGACGGTGAGCTTGTCTTCTTCAGAAAGTTCGTCGATACCGAGAATTGCGATGATGTCCTGCAGATCTTTGTAGCGCTGCAGGATTCTCTTGACGCCCTGGGCCACGTCATAATGCTCCTGCCCAACGATGCGCGGAGAGAGAATGCGCGAGGTGGATGCCGAGCGGATCGACGGCGGGATAGATGCCGAGTTCCGAGAGCGGACGCGAGAGCACGGTGGTGGCGTCGAGGTGAGCGAAGGTCGTGGCCGGAGCGGGATCGGTCAAATCGTCGGCGGGCACGTAGACGGCCTGCACGGAAGTGACGGAGCCCTTGTTGGTGGAGGTGATGCGCTCCTGCAGTTCGCCCATTTCGGTTGCGAGGTTCGGCTGGTATCCCACGGCAGACGGCATGCGGCCGAGCAGCGTGGAAACCTCGGACCCGGCCTGGGTGAAGCGGAAGATGTTGTCGATGAAGAGCAGCGTGTCGGCTCCCTCTTCGTCGCGGAAATATTCGGCGACGGTGAGTCCGGTGAGCGCGACGCGCAGACGCGCACCTGGCGGCTCGGTCATCTGGCCGTAGATAAGAGCAGCCTTGGACTTCTGAGAAATCCTTGAGATCGATGACGCCCGATTCCTGGAATTCGCGCCAGAGGTCGTTGCCTTCGCGGGTGCGCTCGCCTACGCCGGCGAACACCGAGAAGCCGCCGTGCTTGGTGGCGACGTTGTTGATGAGCTCCTGGATGACGACCGTCTTGCCGACGCCGGCGCCACCGAAGAGCCCGATCTTGCCGCCCTTCAAAAATGGCTGGATGAGATCGATGACCTTGATGCCGGTCTCGAACATCTCTTCGCGGGTGGACTGCTCATCGAATGCGGGGGCCTGACGATGAATAGGCACTGGCTCTCTGTGTTGCCGATGGGGCCGAGCTCATCCACCGGCTCGCCGATCACGTTCATGACGCGACCGAGTGTCTCGCGGCCCACGGGAACCGTGATGGGGCCGCCCTGGTCGATGGCCTGCATGCCGCGCACCATGCCGTCGGTCGCTTCCATGGCGACGCAGCGCACGCGGCCTTCGCCGAGGTGCTGCTCGACTTCGAGGATGACGTTGATCGGCGTGGGGACGTCGAACCCGTCGCTGACGACCCTGAGCGCCTGGTAGATCGGCGGCATCGCTCGCTCTCTTCGAACTGGACGTCGACGGCCGGGCCGGAGATCTGAATTACTTTGCCAATGTTCTGTGCCATAAACTCTTCTTTCTATTCTTACAGTGCGGCGGCACCGCTGACAATTTCGATAATTTCATTCGTAATCTTCGCCTGGCGCACGCGGTTCATCAGCAGCGTGTAGCGCGTCGATCATTTCGGATGCGTTGTTCGTCGCCGAATCCATTGCTGTCATGCGGGCGGCGTGCTCGCCGGCGACCGACTCCAGCATCGCGTGAAAGAGCAGCGTGGTGACGTAGCGCGGAAGCAGGTGGCGGAAGAGTTGCTCCGGCTGGCTGCTCGTAGATGTAGTCCACCTCGGCAGTGCCAAACTTCTTCGCCTCCTCATCCAGTTCGACGGTATCCGGCTGCGATCAGGCTGACGCCGGCGCTGATGGCTGCTTCGCCGCGCATGCTCTCGCTCTTCCGCGTCATCTCCTGCGCACTGGCGATCTGCTGCTTACCGACTTCGATGATGGGAAGAATCTTTTCCACAACGACGCGCTGCGCAAGCACAGACTTGAATTCGTTGTAGACGATGTAGGCGGCGTCGATCTCCTCGCGGATGTAGCGCTCGGAGATGTTGCGGCCGAGTTCGTCTATGCTCTCGAAGTCGAGGTTCTGGAGCATTCCGGGATGGTCGCCCGTGACCTCGATATGAGCTTGCCGGTTGCGCACCGGAGAGCCGTCATCATGCGTCGTCGAGTGTCGTCGGCGCTCAGTTCGCATAGGTGGCCGCGGGGAAACGTCTGCCGCACAAGGTCGCGGCCCTTGCGGCCAATAGCCTCTATGTCGAGTCCCCAGGTCGCGGGCGCGTCTAGCAGGAACTCCGTAGCCGACTTTGACGATGTTTGAGTTGAATGCACCCGCGAAGCCCTTGTCGCCGGTGATCGACGATCGAGCAGAACATTCTTCTCTGGCCGCGTCATCGAGCAGCGGGTGACGGCACTCGCCGGACTAGGGATCGTAAACTTCGGCACGGTGACGAGCGATTCGAGGATGCTGACCATCATCTGCGCGTAGGGGCGTGCCGAGATGGCGCGCTCCTGCGCGCGGCGCAGCGTGGCCGCGGAGACCATCTTCATGGCCTTGGTGATCTGGCGCGTGTTCTTCACACTGCGAATGCGCCGCCGTAAGTCGAGGACGTTTGCCATGTCTTGTTCGCCTGGCTTCCCTAGGCCTTCGCCGTTTCTTCAGCGCCCGCGATGCTCCGCGAGGAACTGCTGCCTTGTACTCCTTGAGCGCGGCGTGGATCCGGTTCTTGAGGTCGTCGTCCAGGGTCTTCTTGGTGATGATGTCGTTCAGCAGATGCAGTCTGCGATGCCGTCGAGATACTTGTAGAGGCCCTTCTCGAAAGTCGCGGATCTGCTTCACTTGGCAGATCGTCCAGATAGCCATTGGTGCCCGAGAAGATGATGCACCACCTGCTTTTCGGCGGGGAGCGGCGAGAACTGCGGCTGCTTGAGCAGCTCGGTCAGGCGCTGACCGCGGTTGAGCTGGTTCTGCGTTACCTTGTCGAGATCGCTGCCAAATTGCGAGAAGGCGGCGAGTTCGCGGTACTGCGCGAGATCGAGCTTCAGGGTTCCGGCCACCTGCCGCATCGCCTTGATCTGCGCGGCGCCGCCAACGCGGCTAACGGAGAGGCCGACGTTCACAGCTGGACGCACGCCGGAGTTGAAGAGATCGGTTTCAAGGTAGATCTGACCGTCGGTGATCGAAATGACGTTGGTCGGGATGTATGCCGACACGTCGCCTGCCTGGGTCTCGATGATCGGCAGCGCGGTGAGGGAGCCGCCGCCGTGTTCGTCGTTCATCTTGGCAGAGCGCTCGAGCAGCCGCGAGTGAAGATAGAACACGTCGCCGGGATACGCTTCGCGGCCTGGCGGACGGCGCAGTAGCAGCGAGATCTCGCGGTAGGCTGTCGGCGTGCTTGGAGAGATCGTCGTAGATCACCAGCGCGTGCTTGCCGTTGTCGCGGAAGTACTCGCCCATGGCAGTCGCGGCGTAGGGAGCGAGATACAGCATCGGCGCCGGCTCCGACGCGGAGGCGGCAACGACGATGGTGTACTTCAGCGCGTCGTACTCAGCCAGCGTCTGCACAAATTGCGCGATCGAGGAACGCTTCTGGCCGATGGCGCAGTAGACGCAGATCAGGTTGTTCTTCGCGTTGTTGATGATGGTGTCGAGCGCGACGGCAGTCTTGCCGGTCTGGCGGTCGCCGATGATGAGCTCGCGCTGGCCGCGGCCAATCGGGATCATGCTGTCGATGGCCTTGAGGCCAGTGGTCATGGGCTCGCGCACAGGCTGGCGGGCGATGACGCCGGGGGCGAGCCGCTCTACGCGGCAGAGTCTCCGTCGGTGATGATGGGGCCCTTGTCGTCGATGGGCTGGCCGAGCGCATTGACGACGCGGCCGATCATGGCCTCGCCGACAGGCACGCTCAGGATCTTGCCGGTGCGCTTGACTTCGTTGCCTTCGCTGATCTCGGTGTAGTCGCCGAGAAGAACGGCGCCGACCTGGTCCTCTTCGAGGCTCATGGCCAGTCCGGCGATGCCGTGCGGGAACTCCAGCAGTTCGCCGGCCATGACCTTGTCGAGGCCGTGGATGCGGGCGATGCCGTCGCCGAGGGAGATCACGGTGCCGACTTCGTCGACCTGGATACGCGGAATCGTAGTTTGTAATCTGCTCCCGCAGGAGCTGCGTGATTTCGTCTGCCTTAATCTGAGCCATGCTTCACTTTCCCAACAAATCTCAAGATTTTTGAAATCGTTTCTCAGCCAGCGATCAGCTGCGCCGTAGCTTGCTCAAGCTGCCCCGCACCGAACCGTCGTAAACCGTGCTGCCAATCCGGACGACCGCACCGCCGAGGATCGAACTATCTTCGGTAAACTTAGCGGATACCTTCGCCCCGCCAGCTTCGCGACCTGCTCTTCCAGCTCACGCCGCTGACTTCGTCCAGGTTCGCGCGGTCGTCACCTGCGCCTCTGAGACCCCGAGCCGACTATGCATTTCGCGCCGATACGCGGCGAGGATCTCTTCAAAAGCCTCGAGTCGATTGTGGTTGATCAGCACCGCCAGGAAAGTTGCGGACCAGCGGAATGCAGCCCATGCGCGTGTTGATCTTGTCCAGGACGCCCACCTTCACCTCGCTGGCGACGGCCGGGTTGTTCAGCGACTTCACGCAGTCTCCGCGCTGCCGTTCCATGTCGCGGCAAAATCGGTCGAGCTGGCGATCCACGTCAGCGGGATCCAGCTTCGGCTCTCTACTACATCGGCAAAGGCCCGGGCGTATCGGGAAGCGTAGACGGACATTTAGTTACGGCCTCCGTCTTTGTATTTCCCAGGCCACGGGCAAAGTCCGGATGAACAAGCTTGCGATCCGTATCCGGCGTAAGTGATAGCCGACTGGTAGCGCGATCGATAGCGAGTTCCGCGGCAAAGCGCTTTAGCTCCCGTTGCGCAGCGGCACCGGCTGCTTCGATTTCACGACCCGCCGAATCGACAATCCTGACCCGCTCTTCTTCGAGCGACGCCTTGATGCGGGCCTCGTCGCCGCGCAGCGTCTTGATCAACCTGCTGGCGGATGGAATCAATGTCCTGATCGAGCGCGCAACCGCTGCTCCACGTATTAAGGCGTTCGCTAGCGACCTGGGTGGCGCAGCGGGCGTCTACCAGTGCTTCTGGATTGAGGTCTTGCGATTGCGATAGGCGTTGGGAAGGAACTTGAAGAGGAAGTAGAAAATGGCGGCGAAGAGAATTCCGGAGTTAAGAAACTCCATGATTCGGCAGTGGTTTCGACGGAAAGATGAACGTGCGAGCCAAGGCCTGCACGGCACCGGAGTGACGAAACGCCTCAGTCTCGGACTCTTCCGACTGGTTGCCTTCGGCTTCCTGAGTAGCTTCGGCCGCTAGCGCACCTTGCGGACTTGGGGAACTGGTGGTTGTCGCTGCCGACTTGGATTCTGGCGCGGTCTGTGCGTGGGCAAATCCGCCGGAAAGTATGGCTAACGAGAAGATCAGCAGGAAAACATTAGTACTGATACAAACGGACGTTACGGTTTCAACGGGAACTCTCCGCGGGGGCCGCATCCGCCACTAAAACGGCCTTCAAAATCTGCCCCGCGAGTTGATCGACGGAGCCTTCGATAGTCTTGCGCGCGACTTCCACTTCGCCCTCCAGCTTGCCTTTGGCTGCGAGGATACGATCATGCGCCTCCTGACGAGCACCTTCAAGGGCCTTATCCCGCACCGCGTTCCACTGTTGTACACGCTGCTCGCGGGCCCTGAGGATCTCCATGCGGCGCCTGACGGAGCTTCGATTCGTATTCCTGTGCCTTGGTATCCGCGGCGAGGATGGCTTCGTGCGCATTCTCCACTGCGCCGATGGTCCGGTTACGCCGCTCTTCGATCGTGCGCGAAAGGGGTTTCTGAACCAGGATATAGAACGCCATCACCAGAACCAGGAAAAGCAGCGCAGTCGGCACAGAGCCGATGATTAATTCGCCGAGTTGAGCCAGTATTTCGTCCATGCTGTCACCGTAGCGCGGTGGAGGAGTGCTGGAGTTGTTTGCGGAACATTAAGAATTATCAGAGGTAAGTGCCCATGTCAATTAACGGGCCCGGGGATGGCCTGTTCACTGGGTTTTCCCTACGTCAGGGTAACTCAGACTGACGATGAAATGGGAGAATTCAGGTGCCTTGTCGATGTTTAATTTTAGCGAATGAAACCAAGATGCTTACGTGCAACACGCAACCGCCGGGGACAGACGCTGGAAGAGTCGCGGTCCACCCACCATTTGCTGGTTTCCACCGACACGATCTGCCCGGATACAGCCTTTTCTCTTGCAAACCTGGCATAGTTTCGGGCGGCTATTTCCCAAATATGTGCTTCTATTTGAGGAATGTCCAGCTTCCCATCCAGTTCGACTTCGAATCTGCCGCGAAAGGTTTCTGCTGGGGCGGGACACTATCTGGCGGATCTCTACACTGTTCAGTGGTCCGCTCTGGATTTTTGCCTTCCGGCGATCAGCGCGGCGGCGGTGGCGCTTTGCCTGTTCACGGGGGTGGCGCTGGGGCATCCTGCAGCCGGGATGATTGCGGGCGGAGGCGCGCTGACAATCGGCTTCGGGACTAACCAGCGTATTTCGGACTCGCGCCTTCGGCCGATGATTCTTGCGCTATTCGCAACCGGGAGCGCCACCCTGGTAGGCACGGTTGTCGGACATCGAGGGCTGCTGCTTATCCTTTCCTCGGCTGGGGCCGCAGCGATCTACGGAGTGCTCACCCTCCGCAACTCGGGACTCGCGTGGGTAGGCCAGCAGGCTGCCGTGGCGCTTTTCGTAGCCTCTGCTTTCCCTTCTGGGCCGGGGCCTGCATGCGCGCGCGCCAGTCTGATCATGGCCGGAGGGGTGGTTCAGATACTAATCACCAGCACAGGGTTGCGAATGGTACCGGAGCTGGGACGGCAGCTGCGAGACCTTCCGCGGTCGATCTTCGACGCAATTCCGACCCATGACCTGTTGAAGAAGATTCAGGAGCTTCCCTACGTACTGCCGGCGCCCGATCGCCGCGTCGCTGGTGTTTACGCCTTGCGTCTTGTGATCACCGTTTCGCTGGCGTCGGAGTTGTACCGTCAGTTGGGAATCCAGTCGGGATACTGGATCCCGATGACCGCATTGCTGGTGCAAAAGCCCGCGTTTTTCGAAACTCTCAGCCGGGGGCTGGCCCGGGTTGGTGGAACGCTGACGGGAGCGACGCTGGCTACGATTGTGGCGGCCCACGTCCCCCTGAGCCCGTGGTCGCTGGCGGCATTGACAACCTTCTTTGCCTTCTGGTGCTTCGCGACAAACGGGGTAAACTATGCGCTATTCAGTGTCTGCATAACGTCTTACATCGTTTTCCTGTTGTCGTTGAACCAGATTCCGGGGCCGGAACTCGCTCATCGCCGAGCCCTGTGTACGTTGGCTGGCGCTGTGATTGCGCTGGTGATCCACCTGGACTCGCTGCGTCGGCATAGGGCGCAAAGCGCTGCGGTGGCGAGCGAGGCTGCTGCCGGCTGATGTGGGCTCGATCACTGCACCGTCGGCGGATTGCCTTGCAAACGCTTGGCTGACGGCTTCGTCTATTAGATTGAGCTTGGAGATTGAGCTTGGGTGGAGTGGCCAGCGGCTTCAATTCGGGGAGGAGACTTTAGGGTGATATTGCTGCGATCTGGAGGCTGCATGGTCTTGGTGACGCTCCTGATGGCGGGAGTGCCTGCCGTAGCGCAGGAACCCGGACTGCCGCCCGAAATGAGCGCTCCCCTGCCTAAGGATCTCGCTGCTCAGACCTACCGCGCAGAAGAAATACACGGTGCCGCCGGGAACCAAGATCCTTCTTTCCATGAAGAGCGCGGTAAACACGAAGACGGCAAAGGCCGGAGACGGCGTTTACCTCGAATCCACCTTTCCCGTGGTGTGCGATGGTCGGGTGGTGATCCCTGCAGGAGTTTACGTAAAAGGGGTGGTTGATCACGTAGTCAGGCCCGGGCGGATCAAGGGTAAGGCTGAAGTCAGCATGCATTTCACGACGATTATTTTCCCCAGTGGAACGACCGTCGAGGTTCCCGGGCAGATCAATTCCCTGCCCGGTTCCGCGGGTCCGTCGGTGACCGGGCCTGAGGGCACCGTGCAGGCGGCAGGGACCAAAGGAAAAGACGCGGCAGACATTGCGAAAGCGACCGCGGCTGGAGCGGGGCTGGGCGGAATTGCCGGAATCTCCGCCGACAACCCGGCTGCCTCGCTGGGTTACGGCGCATTAGGGGGAGCCGTGGCGGGCACCCTGTATACCCTTTTTACGCGGGGGGCAGACGTTTCGATTCCGCAAGGTACGCCGATCGAGATGGTACTTCGCCGGCCGCTGGTTCTTGAAGAGCAGCAGGTTGCAGTTGCCGCAGGAGCGGCTCAACCTCCGCTGGCGCCGGCGGAAAACCAGCCCGCTCCCATGCAAAAGCCGGCGGCGAAGTGAAGATTAATCTCCGGTTTTCGGTAATTTCGTTGACTTGGGAGCAGGCAGGGGTAAACTTCTAGGTATTACCTAGACCCGGTTCAGGGTCGGACGGGTCGCGATACTGGGACGTTGCTCCGCTCCCAACATCGCGACCCGTACCTACGTTCAGGGCAGATTTTTTAATTCAGGAAGATTCGCCGAAAGGTCAGGACGTTACCCGGAAGCGGCGGTAGCGCGCAAGGAGCGAGGCTGGCCCGGCAATTGAAAGATGGACCCTATTGTCCTCGAAGGTACGATTCTCCAGGATCGTTCCACCCTCAAGCGCTGCCAGAACTGAGCCTTCATCCTGGGGAACAACAAAATGCTGGTGAACGATTGGATCGGTAACCAGCGCCGCATCGATTTCCTCGAGGAGCGTTGGAATTCCCTCGCCGGTGCGTGCGGAAATCAGCAACAATCCCTGATCGGATATGTTCTTCCGCTGCTCTTCGGGCAGCAGATCCATCTTGTTCAACACTTCAATTCGGGGCTTGTCGAGGGCGTCTAACTCGTCGAGCACCTTTTCCACTTCGGCCTTCTGTTCCTCGTAGACAGGGCTGGAGACGTCACGGATGTGCAGGAGAACTTCCGCCTTCTGGACCTCCTCTAAGGTTGCCCGGAAGGAGGTTACCAGTGTGTGAGGAAGATTGCGAAGAAAGCCAACAGTGTCCGAGAGCAGGATTTTGCGGCGCGACGGGAGTTGAATGGCGCGCAGTTTTGGATCGAGGGTCGCGAACATGCGCGAGGATTCAAGTACGCCCGCGTCAGTTATGGCGTTGAAGAGTGTGCTCTTTCCGGCGTTGGTGTACCCGACCAACGCTATGGTTGGGACCGGAACAGACTCCCGGCGCTCGCGCTGCAGGCTCCGTACGCGGCGGACGGATTCCAATTCACGGCGCAATTGCACCAGGCGGCGCTGGATTTTGCGGCGATCCGTCTCAAGCTGCGTTTCACCGGGGCCGCGCGTGCCGATTCCGCCGCCGGTCTGGGACATCGACAGTCCTCGTCCGGCGAGGCGCGGCAGCATGTATTCGAGTTGCGCTAGCTCCACCTGCAACTGGCCTTCGCGGGTGCGGGCGTGGCGGGCAAAGATGTCAAGGATAAGCTGGGTGCGATCGACCACGGGGCATGGCAGCGCGTCTTCGAGGTTCCGCTGCTGGGTTGGACTGAGATCGTGATCAAAAAGAATGAGCGTCGCTTCAGACGATGCGGCGACGGCGCGAATCTCCTCCACCTTGCCGCTGCCGACGAGCGTAGCGGGGTCGGCCTTGGATCTGCGCTGCACCACCTCGCCGACAATGTCGGCTCCGGCGCTGGTAACCAGCTCGCGGAATTCGTCGAGAGCGGCCTCAACGCCCATTTTTGGCGGCGGCAATTCGCAGTCGTCATCAGACGCAGCCACGCTGGCAGCGTCGCGAGCGAGGGCTGCGGTTCGGGGCAGGGTCCTGTGGTGTTGTCCTAAATCAACTGAGATCAGGAGAGCACGATCTGGATTGATGCCCGTATTCTTCAGTCGATTACCATCCACGAAATGCCACCAAAGCGAATGCCGTTCTCAGGAGCGAGTTCCGGCAGGGCTTTCGGACGGAGCGGCGGACGGAGGCAGTTGATTTCCAGGCGGTGTTCCCACTGCGGCGCCGACCCCTGCTGGGCGGTGCTCGCTATGCAGAACTGCGCGGTTGCTGACAACCGTCGAGATCGCATGCTTGAAGATCAATTGTTCCTGGCTGTTGTTTTCCAAAAGCACTGAATACTTATCAAAGGACCGGATTTTCCCGGTGAGCTTTACGCCACTCACCAGATAAATCGTGATGGGTGTCTTATCTTTGCGAACCGTATTCAGAAATGTATCCTGAATGTTCTGTGCCGGCTTGCTTTCCATGTGCCGATCTCCTGCTATTCGGTTTATCGAATCGTGTAGTCACTCACAGCATGATAGAAATACGAATCAGCGCCCAAGCTCCGGGCGAACAAACAAAATATGTTCTAACAACATATCGTTCACAGCCATCAATATCAACTGCCTGACTGCCCTTTTTGTCTATCTGCAACTAACGTTGCAGTTGCGACCCCACTAAAGGCGTGAGATCGCTGACACCAACCCGTGTGAACTGAGATGCAACATTGGGCTAGTATGATGCCGCAAATCGAGTGAGCTGTTGGCCGTCACAATTCTGGTCAGGCTCGCAGTGCTAGCATTTAGAACGTGCCTGAACCCAATCCTTCCAATCTCTCTTCTTCAACAGCCGAAAAAGGGCTGACCCCTGTTCCAGTTCTGGATCTCTCGCGGCAGTACGCCGAGATCGCAGCGGAACTTTCTGCCGCGGTTGAAGGCGTCCTAAAGAGCCAGCACTACATCCTTGGCGAACCTGTAGCCGAGTTCGAACGGCAGGCGGCATCCCACTGCGGAGCGGCCTCGGGCATCGGGTGCGCGTCCGGTACAGACGCCCTTTGGCTGGCAATGGCTGCAGCGGGCATTGGCGAGGGGGATGCGGTTCTGACCACGCCCTTCACATTTTTCGCGACAGTTAGTTCGATTTTGAGAGCCGGAGCCAAGCCGGTACTGGCGGACATTGACCCGGTAAGTTTCAACCTGGATGCGGCCAAGGCAGAAGAGAAGCTCATGAACGGCAAATTCCGCGCCATTTTGCCCGTCCATCTTTATGGCCAGGTCACGCAATGGGATCGCTTTGAGGCGTTGCGCGAACGGTATGACGTTCTGCTGATTGAAGATGCGGCCCAGGCGTTTGGTGCGGCATGGGATGGCCGGCCAGCAGGATCACTGGGCGATGCGGCGGCGTTCAGTTTTTATCCCACCAAGAACCTGAGTGCCTGCGGCGATGCGGGTCTGGTTACCACGTCGAACGAGGTACTGGCGGAGCGGGCGAAAATGCTGCGGACACACGGCATGCGGCGGCGCTACTACCACGACGAAATCGGCTGGAATTCGAGGCTGGACTCGATTCAGGCGGCGATCCTGCTGGTAAAGCTGTCGAGAGTAGAAAGTTGGAACGAAAAGCGGCGTCAACTGGCGGCAAACTACGACAAGCTTTTTGTGGCGGAAGGGCTGGCTGAGGCTGGAGAGATCTATCCCAATGAGGGAGTGATTCTGCCGACGCGCGATGCGCGAGCCACCCACGTTTATCACCAGTACGTGATTCGCGTGCGCCAGCGGGACGAGCTGAGAGCTTTTCTTACCCAGAGGAAGATTGGCTCGGAGATTTTTTATCCTGTGCCGGTTCATCAGCAGGAGTGCCTCAAGTTCCTTGGCTACAAGCAAGGGGATCTGCCGGAAAGTGAGCGCGCTTCGCAGGAAGTACTGGCGCTGCCCATGTTTCCTGAACTGCGGGAAGACGAGCAGCAAACGGTGGTGCGAGCGATCGCAGCTTTCCTGAGCTGAGCATCCGCGATGCGGCTGTATTTATTTGATTTAATGCGCGCGCCGGTTTCTGGCGTGACGTGCCTTTTGATCTGCGGTTTTAATGCTTTTGGCGGACTTGTTTGAGGATATCGGCGTCGTCTTCTCGCCGGGCGCGAGTACGCGTTTCACCATCACTCCATCCATGCGATAGGTAAGCGTTTCAGTTTGCGCAGGGGTGGCGATGCCGGTCGTCGGATCGATCGACGCATCTCCATTCATCGCCTGGCGGAAGCTGAAAAAGGGAACAGCCGGTTGGCCGTCGAACGACTTGCTGCCCACTTCAACAGGCAAGTAGCCGGTTAAATTGCGCTGGCGAAAGGCAGTCTCGTAACGATGCTTCTTTGTGTTCCAGGTGAAGACCCGCACCTGGTTGAAGTCATACGGGAGCCCGTCCTTGTAGGCATTCAGAAAGGCCACATATTCGGGGACTTTTCTATCTGTTGTGGTTGCTTCGGAATCTTCGACCGTAGTGAGCACATAAGCTCCCACAATCTTCTGGCCTTCGGCATATCCGGCGATTGCGTCGGGCTGATCGACGTCGAGACGGCGGGAGAGAATCCAACCTGCCCTGCCCTTGCTGTCGCGTGCGAGCCACCAGTCTTCCAATTGTGGTGGCGGAGGGGGCGGCGCATCGGGCGTCGGCGAGTCACTGACCTGTTTATTATTTGATTCCGTGCCCGGCTTTGCCGGCTTGGCGGCGGGAGCTTTCTTGGAGGGTGGCGTGGCAATGGGTTTGGGCAGATTTCCCCATGCCGACTCGGGCTTGGGAACAGAAGCTCGAACCAGAAGTTGCAGCTTTTCATTCTCCGGCAGCAGGTAAAACTTGGTCGTCTCGCGACCAGGTTTGAGATGCACGTAGAGATCGTCGCGCAAAGATGCCGTTGCTACGACGGGATCCTTGGCATGCGCCTGAGTCAGGTCCTGAAATCCCTGGTACACGGTCGAATCAATGACGGCGCGTTCCTCGATCCAACCAATGTTTGCTTTTTCATCTTTTACGCGAAGGAAGCGGCGCCCGTGCTCCAGCACTTCCAACCGCTGGCCGTTGACGACCGGGGCGATGCGATTGGAAACGGCAGCCACGCGATCCCGCAGAAATGTCTGCTTGACCATGACGAAGACGTATTCGGTTTTCGGACGGGGACGGAACCTGTCGCAGCCTGCGAGGAACGGCAATAACAGCAGCACTAGAAGGGCGCTCTTGCTGACTAACCAGGTTTTGGGAAAACGCATTTGCACTTTGGACTTTTTGGGGTTTCAGATACGGACTGATCTCCCCGCCTGAACATCTTGAGGATAGCATTCATGGTTGGCGCTGGTACGGACCGTTTTCGTCGAAACTATGAGGCCGTATCGCGAAAGAAACCTTATACTCCAGCCTAGCGCCAGATGATTGCTGAGGTGAAAATTGCGATTTGCCGCCAAGCTGATGTTCGCTGTCGTCTCCACGATGAGCTTCGCCGCTCCAGCACAGGACCCGCGGCTGGAGAAGAGCTATCGTTTTGAGAATGGCGGCTGGACCTATGTCCACCTTGCGGGAACGCCGGGGCAGATTGGCTTTCAACACGGATACCTGCTGGCGCGCGAGATCGAGGACAACATTCGCGTGTACCAGGTGGAAGCGGTGAATGAGTACAAGAAGGACTGGGGTTTTTTTCGTGACGCCGGGCGAACGGTCCTTTGGCCGCATGTCGAGCCGGAGTACCAGGCGGAATTGCAGGGCATCGCGGATGGGCTGATAGCACGGGGCTCTACAGTCGATCTGTGGGACGTAGTTGCGTTGAATGCCGATGAAGAACTTACGGGTTACTACCTTCCTGCGCTGAATGCCAAAGAGAAGAAGCCGAATCCACCGGCAGCGGTGGCGCCGGGAAAATGTTCCGCGTTTATCGCCACCGGAACTGCCACCAAGGGCGGCAAGATCGTCATCGCACACAGCAACTGGTCAAGTTACGCGGAGGGAGAACGTTGGACCACCGTGTTTGACGTGGAGCCGGCGAGTGGCTATCGCATGCTGATGGATGGTTCGCCCGGGATGATCTCCAGCATGGACGATTTCGGTGTGAACGCTGCCGGACTGATGATCACGGAAACGACGTTGCCGATGGCTGCGGGATTCGACGAAGATGGGATCCCTGAATTCGACCGCTCGCGCAAAGCGATGCAGTATGCCGGGTCCATTGACGACTATGCGGCCACCATGCGCAAGGGCAACAATGGCGGCTACGCGAATTCGTGGATGGTTGGCGACCGCAAGACGGGCGAGATTGCTTATCTTGAGCTTGGCCTGAGACACACTCCGCTCACTCGCAAAAAGGATGGCTATTTTGTCTCTTCCAACTTTGCGGCGGATCCCGAGGTCGTTCGAGACGACACACCCGGATTCGATACAAAGAATATGTCGAGTTCGATGAATGCCCGGCGCGTCACGGCCGAGGAG
Source organism: uncultured Acidobacteriaceae bacterium (assembly GCA_963816335.1). GTDB lineage: Bacteria > Acidobacteriota > Terriglobia > Terriglobales > Acidobacteriaceae > JANXZS01. The sequence goes on from CAWFKA010000008.1 coordinate 146,877, forward strand.
TTTATGCAGAAACACTACGGCCAGTTGGACACGGCATGGGCGGAACAATATCTCTCCGACCACTACGACAGTTTTGAAAAGACGATCGCCGCGGGAAAACGAAGCCTCTGCGGGCATGAGGAGTTGTCCACGGAAGGCGAGCCTGTCTGGGGCAATCCGCCGTTCGCACCCAGCGGTGCGGTGACCGGCAAGGTAATGGATTCCGATATGGCTGCAAAGCTGGAATTCGTTGCGCGAGCGGGACATCCTTGCGGCGAGGACTTTGTCGCTGCTCCTTTTCTCGCAGCGCACCCCGAGTTTGCGTGGCAGAAAAGCATTCTTCACGATATGAAAGCTGGTCCGTGGACAGCTTTCTATTCAGGGGAAGTTGAGCCTGTCAGCAATCCATCCAGGCCTTCGGGTAGGTAGCTCAGGTTCCACTTCCATTGAGAATGAATCGAGGCTCTTGAATTTGTGTACCGAAAATGCGACGCGGCGTAAATGCGAGATAACGACCCTGTACACATGTATGTGCAGAATACTTTTTCTTGCGTCATCATCGTGTCTTGCTGCGCTGCTGTGTCTGCCCGCCAATGCGGTTCAGGGCAGCGCGCGCAGGAAGTCGTCCATCTGCAACGCCTGTATTCGAGCGGACATGAGTTTTTTTGCCTCCGATGAATTGCGTGGGCGTGGCAGCGCCACTCGCGAGGAGCATCTGGCGGCACTCTTTGCCGCATCCCAATTTGCCAACTTCGGGCTGGAGCCGGGCGGGGACTCGGGAAGTTTCTTGCAGAGGGCTCCGCTTCCCTCCCCTCTTCCGAGCCAGGTGCAGGTTCGCCTGCATGCCTACGAAAATGTCCCGCGGACAGAGACGTGGAACGTTGTGGGAATACTGCGCGGATCGCATACCGGCAAGGACGAAGAAGCGATCCTGCTTACTGCCCACCTCGATCATCTTGGCGTGGGGCCCGACGTCAAGGGAGATACGATTTATAACGGTGCTGATGACGATGCTTCCGGCACAACTGCTGTGTTGGAACTGGCGCGTGCGTTGGGGCATAGAAAGCGCCCCCGCCGCACGATCCTGTTCGTGCTCTTTGGGTCGGAAGAACTTGGGGGATTTGGCAATGATTATTTCCTCAAGCATCCGCCGATTCCGCTGGATCGGATTGTTGCAAATCTTGAGTTCGAGATGATTGGTCGATTGGATCCAGAGATTCCGGCGAACAGCGTGTGGATGACGGGATATGAGCGGAGCAACCTGGGCGCGGAGCTGTCGAAACACGGCGCAAATATCGTTGCGGATCCACGTCCAAAGCAGAATTTTTTTCGGCGATCGGACAACTACGCGCTCGCGAGGGACGGGGTTGTGGCGCACACGATATCAAGCTTTGGATTGCATGCCGACTATCACCAGCCGAGCGACGACCTGAGCCACATCGACTTCACACACATGTCGGAGGTTATTTCTTCGATGCTGAAGCCGATTGAGTGGCTGGCAAATACGCAATGGAAGCCGGCGTGGAATGTAGGCGGGAAGCCGTAAACGAGCCAAGATCCGGATAGCTCCGGACCTGGCTCGTTAAACAGAAAAATCAGGCTACGACTGGCTCTTCCGCAAGAACACGCTGCGCATCGAGCGCGACACCGACTCCGTGAATGACAGAGGCAATACGGACTACGGCGAGGATCGCCTCTTCGCTTGCGCCCTTCTCCCGGACAACTTTCTCGTGCGCATCAATGCATTTCCCGCAGCCGTTGATGGCGGAAACCGCGAGGCTCCCCAACTCAAAATCGAGACGATCTACTCCGTGAGTCCGCATCACATTCATGCGCAGGCGGGCCGGCATAGTGGAGTATTTCTCGTTCGAAGGGAGGTGCTGAAAGCGATAGAAAACGTTGTTCATGCCCATGAGCGCGGCGGCGGCTTTCGCGGCTTCAAGCGCCTGCGCTGACATATTCGCGCCGGCCGATTGATTGTCTGGTTGGAGTGACCACGTTAGCTATTCGGCGCGCAGAGCTTCTATTGGATTGATAGAGGCGGCCCTATGTGCTGGGATATAGCTGGCCAGGAGCGCCGCAGTGCCGAGAATCAATGCGACCGTGGCAAGCGTCGCGATGTCCCAGCTATGCACTCCGAAGAGCAGGCTTCGGAGGGTGGTGGCGGCTGCGAGGGCACACACTATTCCTGCGGAGATTCCGAGGACCGCCAACCGCGCTGCCTCAGTAAGGATGAGCTGATACACAGTGCCACGTTGTGCGCCGAGCGCCATTCGCACGCCGATTTCGCGGGTACGCTGGCTGACCGAGTAGGAGATGACTCCGTAGAGGCCGATGGTGCCGAGCAGCAGGGCGAGGACGGCGAACCCGGCGACAAGCCATGCTGCGGAACGGTGTAAATACGCCGTTTGGGAGTCGCTGATGCGAAGAGGCATGGTGGTCTCGCCAACGGTTCCGAGTCCTGGGTCGATCTCATGAACCGCAGCAACAAGGCTGGGGAGCATCGCACCCTCTGAATTCGAAGTGCGCACTATGAGTGAGACATACGTGTCGAGGCTTTGACTGATGGGAAAGTAAGCCGCAGGCACAATCTCGGAATCGAGCGAGCCTTCTTTCACATCGTTGACCACGCCGATGATCTGCTTGATCGACTTGGGCGTCAGAGACGTATCGCCGAACTGTTTGCCCACAGGGTCTTCATTGGGAAAATATTTTTTGGCCAATGACTCATTGATGATGACGACGAGAGGCTTCGAGGCGTCTTCCTCTTCCGTGAAGTAGCGACCGCTAAGAAGCCGGGCGTGGAGCGTGGTGAAGTAGTTGGGGCTGACGTCACGCTGGTTTACTTCGATGTGTTGTCCATCGTATGGTCTTCCTACAAATCGAATCCAGGTGGTATTGCCGTTAAATGTTACGGGCAGGGTGCTGGTAACCGATGCGGACTGCACGCCGGGCATCTTCGATACGCGGGCAACAATCTGCCGAAGGAGTGCAGCTACCTGGTCATCCTTCGGGTAAGACTTTTCAGGGATAGCGATGTCGAAGGTCGCGAGATGATCCGGCTCAAAGCCCACATCCACACGAAGCAGGCGATAAAGGCTCTGTCCAAGCAGACCTGCTCCCACCAGCAGCACGACCGCAATTGCCAGTTCCACCACGACAAACTGTGCGCCAAAGCGACGCCAAGAGTGGGACGACCCTCGCGCTCCTTCCGCAAGCCCTTCGCGAAGTTGGCTGGCCGGGGCGTGCAGCACAGGGGTAAAAGAAAACAGCAGCAGAGTAAAGGCCGATATTGCCAGTGCGAAGAGCATGCTGTGGAGATTGATCCGTAGACGCTGAAGGTAAGGCACGTACGCGATCATGTTGGCCGGGATGAGGTGCAACAGGAGTTGCATCGCAACTTGCGCGGAGAGGGTTCCGACAATAGCAGCGATCGCGACCAGCAGTGAGCCCTCTGTAACGAATTGACGAATCAGGCGAAGGCGCGATGCTCCCAGGGCGCCACGAACCGCGATCTCGCGGCGACGCCCTTCCGAACGCACCAGCAGCAGGCTGGCAACGTTGACGCAGGCAATCGCAAGCAGCAGAAGTGCGCCCGCGAACAACGTGAAGAGGATGGGTTTGAGGTCCCCCGTGATGATTTGCCCGAGAGGAAGAACGCTTGCTCCCTGTCCGCGATTCGCGTCAGGATACTGCTTCTCCAATTGGGCGGCAATCGTCTCCATTTGCGCGCGAGCGGTCTCGATGGAGATGCCATCTTTCAGACGCGCCACCCCGTCGAGGTTATGGCAACTGCGGCGTTTTTCACATTCATTGTCGGCCTGCAGTGGCTCCCAGAATTCGGCGCGGCCCCGCGGCGCAAAATTAAAGCTCTGCGGCAAAACGCCGACGATGGTGAAAGGAACGCCGCTGAGGGAAATGACCTCGCCGATCGCATTTTTCCTGCCGCCAAAGCGCTTTTGCCATGCGCCGTAAGTCATGATGACGGTCTTTGGACCGTTGGGAACATCTTCACCGGAATAGAAGTCCCGTCCAAGAATCGGCGTGATGCCCAGCGTATGGAAGAATCCACTGCTCACCCGTGCGCCGTTCACCATCTCGGTCCCGGCGGAGCCTCTGAGCAAATATCCTGAGCCCGTGTAGACGTCAAAGGAGCTGAAGACGTTGCTCATCCGCTTCCAATCCACAAAGTCGAGATAGGACAAGTTCGCGCGAGGAAAGAGAGGGGCTTTTTCGGTGACTGCCAGGAGACGGTCGGCGTCTTTGTAAGGAAGAGGCTTTATCAAGGCTGCGTCGACCAGGCCAAAGATGGCGGTACTAGCAGCGATGCCGATCGACAGAACAAGAATTGCGGTGGCCGCGAAGCCGGGTTTCTTGTAGAGCTGCCGGAAGGCGAATCGAAGATCCTGCAGGACAGTGTCGAACAAGGGCAACGTTCCACGCTCGCGATAGGCTTGGCGAGTTGGCTCCAAGCCGCCGAGCTTGAGGATTGCATCTCGGCGAGCCTCTTTCGGGCTCATGCCGGCGCTGAGGTTGTCGTCGATGTGAAGCTGCAGGTTGCTTTCCAGCTCGAGGTCGAATTCCTGTTCGCGGCGGTCATTTGAGAAGAGACCGGTAAAGCGCTTGAGCCATGCGGGAAGTATTCTCATGCGGGCCGCTCCGAAGACTCGAGGAAGCGGGCGAGAATGGCTGTTGCCTGCTCCCAGTTGCGAGTTTCTTTCTCGAGCTGTTTATGGCCGAGGCGGGTGAGTTTGTAAAATTTGGCCTTGCGGTTATTGTCGGATACGCCCCATTCGGATGCGATCCATCCTTCCTGCTCCAGCTTCAGCAATGCGGGATACAGGGTCCCATAGTTGAGTGAAAGCAAGTTTCCGCTGGTTTGTTCAATGCGGCGAGCGATGCCATAGCCATGCTGCGGTCCCATGGATTCGATGGTTTTGAGGACCATCAATGCCAGCGTGCCCTGCCAAATATCTGCTCTCTCGCCCATGCTTCTCCTATTGCTTACGCATAGGAGTATTCCATAGCATCTATGGGAATGCAATAGGACGCGAAATTATCCCACTGCTTGTCTCAATGGTTCCACGAGTTTTGGGAAGTTCTGACGCTAGGCTAACGGCAAAATGGCAATCCAATAACCGCTGATCACGAGGAGCAGGAAGGCGATGGTCACCACGACGATGCGCGGCCCCTTGCTCTTGAATCTTTGACTGAGCGCGGTCAACAAGAGGACGATCGCCAAAAAGACGGTGATCCTCACATACTTGTCGCCCGTCTCCCTCATGTTGACGCCGTTTTCGAAGTTCTCTTTAGCCCTCTCAGACAATACCTTGGCTTGTTCATCATGGGCGCTGCGGTATTCCTTCATGAAAAAGGGAGCCGCAGGAGCGGAGGGGTCATGAAGGGGATCCAGCTTCATCCACGCCTTGAAGGCGATGGCGTACTCAGGACGAAAACGACGTTCGTAAAAGGCCGAGATTTCAGGCTTGCCCAGCAGTTGGGCACCCACCCATCCATTGAACGCGATGTTGTCGTACAGTTTCTCCTGACCTGCCAGACCGGCCGTCTCCTGCGATTCAACTGAGGTACGCATCGAAAGAGCGTATTGCTCGGCGGAATGTGCGTCCCACTTGGCAGCCTGATAGCCGGCCCACGCGGTTGCGATGGCGACAATCGCGAGGACAACCGCCTCGAGAATCTCAATCCACTGGCCGTGAGAATCTCCTTCATGATGATGGTGGCCCTGTTCGTGAACCTTGTGAGCGAATTCGACGTTTGAGGTTATTTCGGCCATCCGGTCACACCTGCCCTTCTGCTTTATCGATCTCGAGTGAGAACACCATCCGCAATGATACCAACGACCACGTACCGGCAGGCAGCAGAATTGGTAAGCAAGAATCGGCGTACGCACGAAAGGGAGCGAGGCTTGAGAGGATTGCTTATGGAAGGGATAGCGAGACGTGCCGCGATTGGAACTAGTTGGGCCGGGTTCGCTGAAAGCGCTCGTCGATCGGCTTTCTCCCGCGGAAGCCGTCCTGCTGGGTATGCCAGTGGGTAATGCGTTGCTCGCCCTGCTTCCAGCAGAGAAGAATCACCTCACTGTCGAGCACGCACGGAAAATCGAGCAGACCGGCATCGAGATCTTTGACTTCAACGCCAATTGCGTTTATCTCTGCAACCGACTCCTCAACCTGCTGCTCGTACACCGCCAGAGCGTCCCGGCGGCGAACGACGGACAGAACATCAACCTGCATGCCGCCTGAGACGAAAATCTTCTGCCTGAGCTTCTGCAACTCGCTTTCAATCTCTCCAGCGGATTCACGAGCCGCAGAGGCGCGCTTCATCAAGGCTTCCACTACGGGAAGCACTGCCTGCGCCTCTTCCAATGTGAATATCTTCACCGTCTATCCTCGAATCTCGAGCATTCTGTCAAGGGCAACCCGGGCCCAGTGTTTTACGTCATCGCGCACTCTGATCTGGTTAACCACGCGGCCGTCGACCAGGTTTTCGAGAGCCCACGCAAGGTGTTGCGGCGAGATGCGATACATGGTGGTGCAGAGGCAGCCGGTGTCGTCGAGCGTGATGACACTCTTACCTTCGGCAGCGAATTGGCGCGCCATGCGGTTGACCAGGTGGATCTCTGTACCGACGGCGAACATGGAGCCAGATGCGGCGTCATCTGACCAACTTGATGAGCCGTTCCGTGGAGCCGAGAGCGTCGGCTTTCTGGCAGACTTCCCAGCGACATTCGGGATGGACGATGACCTGAATGCCGGGATATTTGGCGCGAACCGCGTCGACGTGATCCGGCAGAAAACGCTGGTGTACGGAGCAATGTCCCTTCCAGAGCACGACTTTCGCCGCGCGCAGACGATCGGGCGAGACGCCACCGTTGATCTGGTAGGGATCCCAGACGACCAGCTCGTTCAGCGGGATGCCCATGCCAAAGGCGGTGTTGCGACCCAGGTGCTGGTCGGGCAGAAAGAGAATTTTTTCTCCGCGGGCAAAGGCCCACTGGAATGCAGCTTGTGCATTAGAGGAGGTGCAGACAAGCCCGCCGCGCTCTCCGCAGAAAGCCTTGATGGAGGCTGCTGAGTTCATGTAGGTGAGCGGCACCATGCGCGGTTGTCGATTCCGAGACGCTCGAGGAGATTCCCAGCAGTCTTCTACCTGGCCGATCTCCGCCATATCTGCCATGGAGCAGCCGGCGTTCAGGTCGGGCAGGATGACCTTCTGGCCTTCGCGGACCGAGGCACATCCGCACTTTCCGCCATGAAGTGCACGCCGCAGAAGACGATGTTACTTAGCCTCAGTCTCGGCGGCAATCTTCGAGAGTTTGTAGGAATCGCCGGTATAGTCTGCGAAACGGATGACTTCGTCGCGCTGGTAGTGGTGGCCGAGCAGGACCGTGGTTTTGCCGAGGCACGCCGCGTGCCGCGGCGATGCGCTCGTCCATGGTGTGGTCGGGAAGCGTGAGGTAGTGGTCAAGCGAGCACTCTTCGCCCGCCGACACCTCAACCGATGGGACAGCAACGTCCTCTACTAGTACGCTCAAAATTTCCGCCTTCAGTCCAGCTCACACTTCGGCAGGACGGGGATGTTGAAAGCAATTCATGGTTGCAGTGGATTCGCTGTGCCTTTCTGGCACCCAACCCACGGGGATGTTGCAACCCTGTAACATCAGATGCGCCAGCTTTGCCCGGGGTCGCAGGAAATGGTGCGAAACCGAAACTGGCGCAACTCCGTTATCTTAATACAGGAGCAGGACATGCGGGAATGCATTCCTTCTCTCGCACGGAAACAATGGAATTAACAGCTTTGCGGACACCGGTGCGTCAAATTGTGAGCTCCGGCGAATCGCAGGTATCATGGTGAGCGATGCATTTCATGGACTCCATTTTTATCTTTGGGCTGATGCTGGTCCTTTTTGGCCCAAAAAAATTGCCTGAAATCGCGCGCCAGGCGGGAAAGCTGATGATGGAGTTCCGCCGAGCCTCCAACGAGTTCAAGATGCAGATGGAGGACGAGTTGCGGGCGGCCGAGCAGGCTGAGAGGCAGAAGAAACTCGAGGCTGAGACGGCGGCAGCAGTCGCGCTGGCGGCCTCAGCGTTGCCTCCGGTTGCTGCACTGACCACCAAGACGGATCCCGGCGATTTGCCAGAACCCAGCATAATGCCACCCAGCGTGGGTGAGACTGTTGCAGCCACTCCTCCGAACCGCTATCGTGTCGACGCTGAGGCGGAGTTCAGCGAAGCTGCCTATGCCGATGCCTCTACGTCGGCCGAACTTACACAAGAAGATACCTTTCGGGCCGAGGCTTTTGCTGTTCCCATCGAAGGCAACAGCACGCAGTTAGAGATCTTTGCGGACGATGCGGAACCGGCTGAAAGTCCCGCCCAACCTGAGTCGCCCGAACCGGTGACGGAAAAATTGCCGGCCCCCGAAAACTACTCCCATAACGCCCCCATGGCAGAGAGCGACCAGGCCCCGATCCATCATGGCTGACATGATCGACCGCGCACGCGCAGCGGTGAATGAACGCGCGGAATTGCCCGGCATGAGCCTCATCGAGCACCTGGAGGAGTTGCGGCGGCGCATCATCCGCTCAGCGATTTTCGTGGTGGTCGCGTTCTTTATCGCTTACGGATTTCACCAGAAGATTTATGAGGTAATGCAGGCGCCGATTGTGACAGCGCTGAAGGCGCACAACCTCGACCCGCAGTTGGTGTATCACAATCCGATCGATCCTTTTAACCTGTATCTGAAAATCAGCTTTGTTGGCGGCGCCATCCTCGCATCGCCGTTCGTGCTCTACCAGGTTTGGCTGTTCATCTCGCCGGGGCTTTACCAGAATGAGAAAAAGTATGTCGTGCCTTTCATGTCGGCGACTGTGGGACTTTTCCTTGCTGGAGCATTCTTCGGCTATCGCTGGGTGTACCCTGGAGCACTTGAATTCCTGATCGGTTATGCCAAGGACTTCAAACCGCTGATTGAGATCAACGAATACACCGACCTTTTCATGACGGTTATCCTGGGGCTCGGCATTACCTTTGAGTTGCCGATCCTGATTATGTTCCTGGCGCTCTTCGGGATTGTGAGTGCGGGATTTCTATGGCGCAATGTTCGCTATGCCATCCTCGCCATCTTCATCATTGCCGCCATAATTACGCCGACCCCCGATGTGTTGACTATGTGCGTCTTCGCGGCGCCGATGGTGATTCTCTATTTCGTCGGCATTGGAGTTGCGTACATGGTTCATCCCGACCATCGGGACAAGATGAAGGCAAAGAAGGAAGCGAAAGGATGATTCGGCGCGCGGGATTAGTTCATCTTCTGCTTGCGCTGGTGATGTCGATTGCTGCCCATTCTGCGCCTGTCGCCGAGGCTGGGCAAGCTTTACCGCACTTTAACGGCACACATGCCCTGGAGATTACGAGGCAACTGGTCGCAATCGGTCCCCGCTGGCCAGGCAGCCCGGGTCATCAGAAGGCGGCGGATTTCATCAAGAAGCAGTTTACCAAGGACGCGCTTGAAGATGACGCCTTCACGGCCATCACTCCGGCAGGACCTATACCGATGCACAACCTAATTGTGCGATTCCCCGGTAAAAAAGATGGCGTCATTCTTCTAGCTTCGCACTACGACACAAACTACACGCTGAAGGATACAAGTTTTGCCGGAGCAAACGACGGAGCTGCAACCAGCGCCTTGCTGATTGAACTGGCTAACCAGCTCCGCGGACATACGCTTGAGGGCTACAGCGTGTGGCTGGTGTTTTTCGACGGCGAAGAAGCGATTGAGCAGTGGTCCCGGTCTGACTCCACTTACGGCAGCCGCCACCTGGCTGCAAAATGGCAGAAGGATGGCACGCTGAAGCGTGTGAAAGGCCTGCTGCTGGCCGATATGATTGGCGACCGCGACCTGGATATTCAGCGAGACAACAATTCGACCCAGTGGATGCTCGACCTAGTGAAACAAGCTGCATCGAAGTACGGGTACCAGGCTCATTTCTTCGCTACCGAAACGACGGTGGAAGATGACCATCTTCCATTTGTGCAACGCGGCGTTCCGTGCGCGGATGTGATCGACCTGGATTACGGGCCGCAACAATTCCTGGCATCACACCGTTCAGGACACGATGGATAAGCTCAGTGCGAAGAGTCTGACGATAGTGGGCGATACTTTTCTCGAATCCGTTCGCCTTCTGAATCAACAGCACTGAGACGATCCATCGCGCGTTACTCACGCACCCCGCAAAGGAAACAGCAGACCCGATGATTGAAGGTGCGCCCTACTCCTATTGGATTGCCTTTCACGTGCTGGTGCTTCTGCTGCTGGTAGTGGACCTGTTCCTGCTTCAGGGGAAAAATTATCAGGTCTCGGTGAAGGTTGCGTGGGGTTGGACGGGGTTTCTCGCAGTGCTCGCCGGATTGTTCGCGGTGTGGATTCTCCGCAGCCAGGGACATCAGCCGGCACTCGAATTCGTCTCCGGCTACCTGATCGAGGCGTCGCTGAGCGTCGACAATCTTTTTGTATTCCTGTTGCTCTTTCGCAGTTTCTCGCTTCAGCCGGCAGACCAGCACCGGGCATTGCTATGGGGCATTGGAGGGGCGATGGTAATGCGCGCGCTCTTCATTGCTGCGGGGGTGTCGCTGCTGGATCGCTTTCACTGGGTTCAGTACGTGTTCGGCGTGATCCTGCTGATTGCTGCGATTCGCCTGATGAAGCATTCCCCCGACGCTTCCGATCAATCAACCCCGGACGCATCGCCCAAGTGGATTCGCTGGATCAAAGCTCGAGCAGGGAAACCTGGCTCAAAGCTCGACACGCGGACGTTCCTGCTGATCGTGCTGGCGATCGAGGTTACGGATCTGATCTTTGCCCTGGATTCGATCCCAGCAGTTCTAGCCGTGACTCGGCGGCCCTACATCGCCTACACCTCAAACATTTTTGCGATTCTCGGATTGCGTTCCCTGTTCTTCGCGTTATCGGGTTTTCTCGATCGCTTCAGACTGCTGCACTACGGATTGGCCGCTATTCTTGCTTTCGTCGCGTTGAAGATGCTGACGGTTGATTGGATTACAGTGCCGGTTGGAATTTCACTTGGGATCATTCTCTCGATTCTCGCGATCTTCATCGTGCTATCGCTGAAAATGTCCCCAAAACCCTCAGTCTCGAAACGCGCCTAATTCTCGACAAACTCGACTGCACCGGTGCGATGAATGACCGAGTGCTTGCGAAACTTCACATCGTCGCGTTGGGGAAAATCGTTGCGGATAATGAGCGCCGCGACTTTCCTCCCGCGCCAGTGCTGAGCGAACGATGAGATCGACCGACAGAAAGCAGGCTGCGTAGTTCAACGGCCGGCCGAGTCTCCGCGTCCGGCATTACGAATGCGATGTCCTTCAAGGTCTTGAAGTGCGCTCTCCAGCCCCTCCTTGTCGCGCAACAATCCGGCCTTCTGCCACATGGTGTGCTGTATAGCCGATGCCAGGTCGCCGAAGGAATTCTTCTGCGTGCCGGAGATTTGATGATTCTTCGTGGACTCGGTCGGCAGTGACCCGTGCTTTCCTGTGAGAGCAGTTTCTTCGCGCATCTCCGACGCTGCTCGCGCGCCGAATACGAGACCTTCGAGCAGGGAGTTGCTGGCGAGCCGGTTCGCCCCGTGGACGCCGGTGCATGCGACCTCTCCGGCGGCATAGAGGCGCTTCAGCGATGTGCGTCCATGCACGTCAGTCTTTACCCCGCCCATCAAGTAATGGGCCGCGGGACGGACCGGGATCAGGTCACGCGCGAGATCGAGACCGTAGCCATCGCGAGGAATGCGCTGATTCCGGGAAATCGATCTGCGTAGATTCAGTCCCGTGACGTGACGCATGTCGAGGTAGACGGGAAGGATTTCTCCGGTGCGATGACCCATGCCTTCGCGCGTGATGGCGCGGGCCACGACATCGCGCGGGGCGAGTTCAAGCAGCGGATGATAGCGCTCCATGAAGCGCTCCATCTTCGCGTTGCGCAGCCACGCGCCTTCGCCGCGCAGCGCTTCACTGAGCAGGAAAGCGCGGCACTCCGGGCAGGCTGAGGGCGGTGGGATGAAACTGGTAAAACTCCATGTCAGAGATGGCCGCACCGGCGCGCGAGGCCATTGCGATTCCGTCTCCGGTGGCGACGGCCGGGTTGGTGGTGTCGCTGTAGACCTGGCCCGGCGCCGCCGCTGGCGAGCAGAATGGCGCGTGCGCGGACGGTCTGACGTTCGCCCGAGCGCGTAACCAGCGCCAATCCAGCAACGCGAATCTCCGTCGAGGATCAGGTCTTCGCAGGTCATCCACTCGGCCAGTTCTATGTTGGAGATGGTCTGCGGCGTGCGCCAAGCAGCGAGCGGCCGATCTCGGCGCCGGTGGCGTCGCCGTTGGCGTGAAGAATTCGCGGAACGACTGTGCGCGCCTTCGCGGGTGAGCATGAGTTCGCCATCTTCGCGGTCGAAGTGCGTGCCCCACTGAAGCAACTCTTCCACGCGCAACGGGCCCTCCTCGACGAGAACCGCCGCCGCGACCTCATTGACCAGGCCATCGCCGGCACGGGTGGTGTCTTCAAGGTGGAGTTCGACATCTTCCTCACCGCCCAGACGCGACAGCGATGCCACCCTGCGCGTAGTTGGTATTGGATTCGCCAAGCTCTTCCTTGGTGATGACGAGGACGCGGCCAGTTCCCGCGAGTTCGATGGCGGCGCGAAGTCCCGCGATTCCGGCACCCACGATCAGAAAATCCGTCTCCCGCACCCTGCCCATTCTTCGAGGCTATCATGCAGAAACACATAGGCTAAAGAGCTTCCCTTAAAGGCCGCCGGTGCGGTACGATGAAAGTATCGTGGCGAACATTCAGGTTGAAACTGCGTCGGCAAGCTATCGCGTCCTGATCGGACAGGGTCTGCTTGCAGTCGCTGCTTCCTCGCATCCACCGCGCGCTTGGGCGCAAGCCGCAGCGGATTTTCGTACTCACTTCGCCGGAGATCTGGGCGTTATGGTCGAAGAAATTCTCTCGGCGTCTTTCGGCCGCGACACTCAACCACGATATCCTCTTTCTTTCGCCCGGCGAATCGAACAAGACGTTGCGAAACGTTGAAGTACTGGCTCGAGAGATGGCAGCATCCGGAGCGGACCGGTCGTCGCTGCTGATTGCCTTCGGAGGCGGAATCGTCGGCGACCTCGGAGGATTTCTGGCCGCGATCTACATGCGCGGAATCGATTACGTGCGGAGTGCCGACCACGCTGCTCTCACAGGTCGATTCCTCGGTCGGCGGCAAGACCGGAGTAAATTTGCCGGAAGGCAAAAATCTGGTGGGTTGCTTCCACCATCCTCGTGCCGTGTTTGCCGATGTGCTGACGCTGCAGACACTGCCGGCTCGTGAGCTTCGCGCGGGCTATTCGAAAGCATCAAGGCAGGCATCATTCGCGATGCGCGGCTTGTTCGCCTACATGGAGAAGAATTCCGCGGCGCTGCTTGCGGAGACCCCAAGGCGTTGGAGTATGTGATCGCGGCCTCCGTTCGCGATGAAGGCGGCAGTGGTCGGCGAGGATGAACGAGAGTCGGGCGTGCGCATGATTCTGAATCTTGGTCACACGCTGGGACACGCGCTCGAATCCGTTACGCGCTATCGCAAGTTTCTGCACGGAGAGACCGTGGGGCTGGGGATGATTGCCGCGTTGGAGATCGGGCGCAGACGCGGCGACGGTGACGAAGCGCAAGGCGGATCGCATCATCCGAATCATCGATCAATACGGCCCCTTTCCGCACGCTTCCTTTCTCCGGCGCAATTGATTGCAGCTTCCGCTCGCGACAAAAAGAACATTTCGCCGGCATTCATCGATTTGTGTTGCCGGTCGGCATTGGCAATGCGGCGGTGGTGAACGATGTGACCACGGAGGAACTGATCTGCAGCGGCGAACCGCGATGCTGGCAAAGAGGAAGGCACGTTGACGCGTGGCCGCACCCGGCGCACAGCCCGAAGGAACGGGGACGAACAGGCGGCAGCCACAGCTGTTCGCGAGATGTTCGACACGATCGCGCCCCGCTACGACCTGCTGAATCACGTTCTGTCCTTGAACATCGACCGGCTGTGGTGGTGGCGAGTGGCGCGGACGCTTTCAGGCAATCCTGACGCGCCCGGACGCGGCTATCCTGGACATCTGCTGCGGCACCGGTGACATGACGCTGGCGCTGCTTGCAGGCGTCGCCCGTCCAATGCACAGCCCGATCCTTGCGGCGGATTTTGCCCACAATATGCTGGTTCGCGGCGCTGAGAAATTTGCATCTCGCGGCGCGGTTGCGATTGAGGCAGACGCACTGCATCTGCCAGTGATCTCCGGCTCGTTGGATTTGATTGTCTCTGCTTTCGGGTTTCGCAATCTCGCGAATTATCAGGCAGGATTGGAAGAGTTCTATCGCGCGCTGAAGCCGGAGGGCGAGCTTGGCATTCTCGATTTCAACGAACCCGATGGGCTGACAGGTAGGCTTTACGCGATCTACTTCCGACATGTGCTGCCCGCTATCGGCTCCGCAATCTCCGGCGTTTCCGGGCCCTACTCATACCTCCCGGCTTCCGTACATAAATTTCCTTCCCCGCCGGAGATGATGGAGAAAAATGCAGCGCGCGGGCTTCCGCGATATCTCATGGACCCCCTACAACTTCGGCATCGCAGGGCTGTATCGCGGCGTGAAATGATAGCGCGGAGGACTTGAGGGTTGTAGGCTAATGCCATGGCGGCGACGGCGATCGAAACAGACCCAGAAAAGCTCAGCAGGGAAAAGCGCTCGGTGGCGCTGATGTCCGTGGCTGCGGCGACTGCGATGACGATCCTCAAGATTGTCGCCGGCCTTTTGAGCGGCTCTCTCGGCATGTTGTCGGATGCGGCGCACTCGGGACTGGACTTACTCGGAGCGCGGGCTCACCTTTTTTTCCGTCGGCATCTCTGACCGGCCCGCCGATGAAGACCACACCTATGGCCACGCGAAGATTGAGAACATTTCTGCCCTCACGGAAACATTCCTCATGGCGGCGTCGTGTGTGTGGATTGTCGGCGAAGCTGTCGAGCGCATTTTTCTGCACCCAGAGACATCAAGGCGTCGATCTGGCCATTCGCGGTTCTGCTGCTCTCGATGGCTGTCGACTACTGGCGCTCGAACCAACTGAAAGCAGTTGCCGGGCGCACCGGCAGTTCAGCGCTGGAAGCCGATGCCATGCACTTTGCCTCCGATATTTGGTCGAGCGTCGCGGTATTCGTCGGCATGGGAGCATCCATCCTTGGAGATCGCTACAACATCTCATTGTTGCGATATGCTGACCCGATTGCCGCCATCGCGATTTCCATGATGATTGTGAATTTCAGCTGGAGACTGGCGCGGAAGTCAATCGCGGAGCTGATGGATGCGGTGCCTGCGGATGCGCGCCTGCGGATGCTTGCGGAAGTTCAGCGTACAGATGGCGTCATTGGGGTAGAACAGGTGCGGGTGCGCCGGTCAGGCAACTCCTATTTCGCCGACCTTACATTGGCGCTCCCGAGAAGCCTGACCTTTCAACGCACAGAGCAACTTGTGGAAGAAGCTACGGCCGCCGTCAATCGCGTTCTTCCGAACGCTGACGTTGTGATTCACACGGTGCCGCGCGAAGGTTTTGCCGAGAGCATCTTCGATCGCGTTCGCGCCGTGGCCTCGCGGAACAATGTGTCTATCCATGATGTCAGCGTGCAATCGTTCCACGGAGAGTTGCGCGTGGAGCAGCACGTGGAAGTCGCGGAGCGCATGACGCTCAAGGATGCGCACGATTTCGTCTGCAGACTTGAGACGGAGATACGCAAGGACATCCCGGAGTTGCAAACGGTTCTCACTCACATTGAGAGCGAGCCTGCCACGATCGAAGAGCCGGTAAAAATGGATCGCGACGATGAAGATTCTCGAATCAAATCTTCGCAAAGCGGCTGCAGACTTTAACGAGGTCGTGGATATTCACGAGGTGGTAGTTCGCCGAACAGTGGATCGAATCCAGGTATCCTGCCACTGCACGTTGCCGGATGCGATGTCGATGGAGCGTGTTCACGAGGTGATCACATCGCTCGAAGCGCACTTCCGCGCAAAGTGTCCGGAGGTGTACCGAGTGCTCATTCATCCCGAACCGCTAACCGACAATACCCATTAGTCACCCCAGGGAGAAGACCGTGATCGCCAGCGCAATCTGGAAGCAGGAAAGAGAGTTTGAAGCACGATCGGAATCCGGGCATAGCATTCTGTTCGATACCGGAGCCGGACATGCAAATGGACCGACTCCAATGGAAGCCGTACTGATGGCGCTGTGCGCCTGCACTTCAGTAGATGTTGTGTCGATACTCCAGAAGAAACGGCAGCCTTTCAGCGGTCTAACCGTCTCTGCGCATGCAGAGCAATTAACGCAACCGCCCCGCACTTTCTCGCACATCCAGCTCGTATACAGGATCAATGGAAATCCTTCGAAGAAAGCCGTGGAAGATGCAGTCTCGCTTTCGAAGAACAAGTATTGCTCGGTTTCCAGGATGCTGGAGAAATCCACGAAGATAGAATTCACTATCGAATATGCTGACGAGCAGGCTAATAGCGGGGGGGGCTAAACAAGCATGATTCGACTCTTTCAATTCGCATCCGCTGTACTGGTGCTCGCATTGGTTGCGCTGCTGGCTGCAATTGCCACCATGCATTTCGCAATTCACGGCGCCGAAGTTACGATTCCGGATTTTCGCGGGATGTCCGTTCCGGAAGCGACGCACAAGGCGGTCTTGCTAGGAGTCAATCTCAGCGTCGACAATCGCTTCTACTCCGCCGAGGTACCGGCGGACCGTGTTCTGAGCCAATCGCCGGCACCCGGGACCGTGGTTCGTCGCGAGTGGCATGTGAGAATCACGCAAAGCCTCGGCCCGCAACGCGTGTCCATTCCGAACGTTGTGGGCCAGGAAGAACGAGTAGCAACGATACAGATCCGGCGTCTTGGTCTGGACATTGGTACGCTCGCGCACCTGCCGACGGAGAACGCCTCTCCGGGCACGATCATTGCACAGAACCCTCCATATGATGCTGCCGGGGTTGAACGTCCCACGGTGAGCCTCTTGATAGCGGCGCCAGCCGCCTCCACGCAAGCTGGGCTGGTGATGCCGGACCTGACAGGCCAGACGGCGACAGCGGCCAGCTATCTCATCACGCATGCGGGGTTGAAGCTTGCTGCGTGGAAAGACCAGCCAATTACGATTGCTCCGCTGCCACCGGTTGAACCGTCAACCGGGGCGCCGGGTCAGCCGATTGCTCCCATCCAGCCCATGAAGCCAGCGATTGTGCCCGGGACCGTGGTTGCGCAGAACCCGCTGCCGGGTTACCGTGTAGATTCAACGATGGGCGTGGAACTCACCATCGCTCGCTGATTGACTTGAATTACTCGCGCACGAGTATTGCGGCAAAAAATCCATCACATGGATGAACTCCGGGAAGTGTACGCAGAAATCCATTGCGAAAGCCGGAACCGCGGAGTGCAGCAGCCGACTCCTCAGTGCAGCCGCCATGCTCGACAATCCTGGAAAGCTGGTCTTCCAACGGAAGCAGGCGATAGCCTGGAGCGCGTTCTAAGCACTCTTCGATGACCCGCTCATTTTCTTCCGGCTCAAGCGAACAGGTGGAATAAAGGATACGTCCCCCCTTGCGCAGCGCAGACATGGCTGAGTTAAGGATTGAGATCTGGCGCTCGTGATGACGAGCGAAGTCCTCCGGCTTCAGCCGATGGCGAATCTCTGGATTGCGTGCAATCGTACCGGTACCGCTACAGGGAACATCGCACAGTACAAGATCAAACTCATCGCGAAATTCCATTTTCGCCGCGTCGGCGACCTGGAAACGCACGTGGGTGCTCTCTGGAAGCGCTCGCAGCAGGCCCTTCATCTGCTCCAACCGCCGCATGCTCACATCGCAGGCCACAATTTCCGCAGCCGGATTTTCTTCTGCCAAAATCGCGGTCTTTCCACCGGGGGCGGCACAGCAATCTAATATCCGGCTTCCCTGCCCTGCCAGTTCCGCGATCAATTGCGAGCCTTCGTCCTGTATACGGACCAGGCCTTTGCGATATGCAACCGTGGCGGTTACATCCCCCTTGACAAGGCGACGTGCCTTCGTCAAATAGTTTGCCGGGGCGAATTCGATGCCCACTCGCTTCAATTCCTCCTCCACTTCGACGGAGGCAATACGCACATAGAGTGGCGGCTGTTCCTGATCGAAGTGGCAGATGGAAGCCGCCGTTTCGATTCCATATTCCGCGGCCCACCGTTCCACCAGCCATGCGGGATGGGCCGTCGCCCTGGCGATACCATCCACCGTTGACGAGTCGTGCCGAGACCGATGGCCTCCCGTGGCTATCTTGCGCAGCACCGCGTTTACCATGCCTGCGGCGAATTTATTCTCCGCTCGCTTGGCCAATTCGACGCTTTCTGAAATTGCAGCGTGCGGTGGAATTCGATCCAGATGGAGAAGCTGAAATGCGCCTAATCGAAGGGCAATGCGCACCTCGTCGCTCAGCCGATTGTCGGGCCGCTTTAGGGAGCCGTTTATCTGCTCGTCCAGCGCCAATTGCCAGCGAAGAGTTCCCATCACAAGATTCGTGCATAGGTTTCGGTCCATGGGCGACAGCACTTCAACCTGCCGCGCGCGCAGCAGCTCGTCACAATGACCCTGGTTCCGCTGAATTTTCAAGAGAATATCGAAGGTTGCTACTCGCGCCGGCGTAATTGTGATCGTCATGGTTACTTTATCTTATCGCCGCTCTGCAGCGAATGTCCGCGTAGGAAATCGGCGGCCGGCATCCGCTTCTTTCCCTCGAGTTGGGCTTCAAGAACTTCAATCCATGTGTTGCCGCCACAGGCGATGAACCAACGTCCACTCTCAATTCGCATCTCGCCCAGCTCCGCACTACTCTCGATTTGAAGAGCCAGAGCCATGCGCGAAATCACGAGCTTCTTTCCCCTGAGTTTCGTGTACGCTCCCGGCCACGGCTGAAATCCTCGCCAGCGGTTGAAGATTTCCTCGGCGCTGCGTGCGAAGTCGATGATTCCGTCCTCCCGCTTCAGGATGGGCGCGAGAGTTGCCTTGTTTTCATCTTGCCTCGACGGCGTGATCGTCCATGCTGCAAGCCCCGCCAGCGTCTCTACCATGAGCGCGGCACCCTGCTTTGACAGAAGCGGGAGTACATCAACAGCGGTTTGGCTCGGATCAAGGTTGAGGACGCTCTGCAGCAGTATGTCGCCGGTATCCAGTCCTTCGTTAATCCTCATGGTAGTTGCGCCTGTTTCATGGTCGCCCATGGCAATCGCCCACTGGATGGGAGCAGCTCCGCGATACTTCGGCAGCAGGGACGCGTGAAGGTTGATGTTTCCGAGCGGTGGAAGATCGAGCATCCATTTGGGAATAATGCGACCGTAGGCGACAACGAGAATTGCATCCGGATGGATCGACTCCAACTGCGCACGAAACTCCGCGTTGTTCCTGATCTTCTCCGGCTGCACAACGGGAATTCCATGTAACAGCGCCGTTCGCTTAAGCGGCGGAATCGACAGTTCCATGCCACGGCCGCTGGGGCGATCCGGCTGCGTCACCGCGAGTTCGACGCTATGGTCCGCGGCAAGAACGGCTTCCAGTGTGGGAACAGCAAACTCAGGGGTTCCACAGAAGACGAGCTTCATGGCAGCCCCGGAACATGCCGGCCGCAGCCTACCATTCACCCGCCCGCTGAAGCTTGCGAATCTGTCGCAGGGCAAGATCGCGTTTCAACATGCTGATACGGAAGATAAAGAGGATTCCGTCCAGATGATCGATTTCATGCTGAATGCAGCGTGATAGCAGCGTCAACGCGTCCTTCTCAAACCACTTACCCTCGACGTCCTGTGCACGCACCACCACGTGGGCGGCACGCGAAACCTTGGCGCGGATTTCCGGCAGGCTCAGGCAGCCTTCGTCCTCCAGTTGCTTGCCTTCACGCAAAATGATTTCCGGATTCACCAGAACGAGCCTGTCTTCCGGCACTTTTTTGAAGCTCAGGTCAATGACAGTTATGCGCTTCGACACGCCGACTTGAGGGGCAGCCAGTCCAATGCCCTCGGCGGCGTACATTGACTCGAACATGTCGTCCGCCAACTTCCGGAGGTCCTCATTGAATTCAGTCACCGGTAGCGCGGGTCGCTGCAGCACCGGATCGGGATACTTGACGATAGGCAGAACCATGGATTTCTCTTTCGGGCCTTTGAACTTTAGAAGCGGCGAATCTGCTCAAGGTATCCCTGGTAATTTCGCAGGAGTTCCTGGGCGGAGTCGCCACCAAATTTTTCCATTACCAGTTTGGCCATAGCGAAGGCGACCATCGCCTCCGCAGCCACTCCGGCAGCCGGTACCACACAAATATCGCTGCGTTCATAGGCAGCTTTGGTTGGTTCGCGGGTCTCAAAGCTGACCGACGCGAGCGGGCGTCGCAGCGTTGAAATGGGCTTCAGATATCCGCGGACCACGATGTCTTCGCCATTGGAAACACCGCCCTCTATGCCCCCAGCATTATTATGCTCGCGTGTAAACCGCGTCTGCCCGCGCTGGTCTCCGTTGCTGTAGCCGATCGCGTCGTGTACCTCGGAACCAAAGGAATAGGCTGCGGTCACCCCGCGCCCGATCTCGACTGCCTTCACTGCCTGCAGTGACATTACGGTCCAGGCGAGAATGCCATCCAGCCGCTCGTCCCAATTGGCATAGGTTCCAATGCCCGCCGGCGCACCGTGCACAACGACCTCAAATACACCGCCGATCGTGTCGCCGGTTCTGACCGCCAGATCCACTTCCGCCTTCATGCGAGCTTCTGTTTCGGCGTCGGTGCAATTCAGCAGCACCTCATCGTGGCCGGCCATTGCAGCAATCTCTTCCCAGCTCGGATCGCGCTCCAACTCTACGCGGCCTACTCGAACTACGTGGCTGGCGATCTCAATTCCCAGCGACTTCAGCAGGATCTTTGCGAATGCTCCGCCAGCGACACGTGCTGTAGATTCCCGGGCTGAGGCCCTTTCGAGCACGTAACGCGCATCCGGGAAATCAAACTTCAACGCACCTGCTAGGTCAGCATGGCCGGGGCGAGGTGAGGCCACTGCCTTATGCTTGGACGCATCCCCGGCTTCAACGGGAAGAATCTCCTCCCAGTTTTTCCAATCGTGGTTGGCAATCTCGATTGCGATCGGAGAGCCGATGGTTCTGCCGTGACGCACACCGGAAAGGATGTGCGCCATGTCGCGTTCAATGCGCATACGGCCACCGCGGCCGTAGCCCTGCTGGCGACGCCACAACTCACGGTTCACGAAGTCGAGAGACACTTCGAGACCGGCTGGAAGTCCTGATACAAGAGCGATTAAGCTCTCGCCGTGCGATTCACCTGCGGTGGAAAAACGAATCATGAGCGTTCGAAACCAGTTTCGATTGTAGCTCAGCAGGACGCAGGATTCCTCAACCGTAGGGCTAAGGTTTATTCCACGATCCAGGCGTATTGCTCTTCGGAAAGCGGAACCACGGAAAGTCTTCCCTGCCGTACCAGCACCGACCCCGCAAACAGTTTCGCGTCTTTGATCTCGGCCAGCGTCTTGGGATTCTTGACCGCTTTACCCGCCTGGATTTTCACCACGGGCACCTTGGGATTGCCAGCGTCTACGGACACGACTTTCGCCGTGCCTACTGCGGTACGCTCATCACCGGTATGGTAGATCACTAGCTTTTCGCCGCGTTTCATGCCACGAAGGTGCATCACTGCTCCGGGATTTGTTACCCCATCCCACACGGTTTGCTTATCCTTTGTGAGATCCGCAAACGAGTATGTGCCTGGTTCGGTCTTCAGCAGAAAGGGCATGGCTACTTCTCCTGAGATTCAATGGCTTCCTCCGCAAGATACGCGGAAGAATCAAGCAGAGCGCGCTCTAACGGACGCACCCAGTCAGTGAACTGACCAGCGGGACGACCCTGTGCCACGCTGCGCTCCAACTCGCTGCGGATAGACTGCATCTTCGCATCCATGTCATCAAGAAAATTGAGCAGAACCGCCTCGGGGATCATGGGCAGCTTGGGCGACCCGAATGCGTATTGCCCGTGATGACTTAAAATCAAGTGCTCCACCAGCAATCGTAGTCGCGGCGGGAAGTCGGGCAGCGCTTCGAGCTTCTTCTCAACCATGCCTATGCCAATGGTGATGTGACCGAGCAGCTGTCCTTCCATCGTATAGCTGAACCCTGTGCCCCATGCCAGTTCCCGCAACTTGCCAATATCGTGCAGAACCACACCCGTCAATAACAGGTCGCGATTGATTTCGCTGTAGTGTCCCGCAGCCAGATCGGCAATGCCGAGCAGGGAGACGATGTGCTCGATCAGGCCGCCGATCCAGGCGTGGTGCATCCCCTTGGCCGCCGGAGCATCGCGTAGGGCGGCGGCGATCGGCTCGTCTTCGAGGAAGCTGTTCAACAACGCCTTGAGATGAGGATCGGTAAAGCTGGCGACGTAGGCATTCAGTTGTGCCCACAATTCATCGACGTTCTTGGTCGTTTTGGGGAGGAAATCGCCGAGGTCGAATTCGCCCTGCGGAGCACGTTTGATACGGTCCACTTTGAGTTGGAGGCGTCCGTCAAAACGGCAGACGAAGGCGCGCACCTTCACGATTTCGCCCTGCTCAAATAACGGGGTGCACTCCGTGACGTTGTCCCACATGCGGGCTTCAACCTGCCCGGTGCGGTCAGTAAGAATCAAAGCAAGATAGGCGGTCCCGTCCTTCTTTGTGCGAACCTGTTTCTGGGTGGCCACAAAAAAGGACGTAATCGCCTTATCTTCGTGCGCAGCAAAGTCCGCTATGTAGACGTCTTTCATCCTTCGTTCGAGCGAATCTCCCTACTGCGGCGTAGAGGCCGGTGCTGTAGCTGGTGGGGTACCTGACGAAGGAGAGGCTGGCGCGGGCTCCGGAGCAGGTGTTGTCACTGCAGGCGTATTCGCGGCAGGCGTCTCGTCTGATTTTGGTTTCGCCGTTTCAGAGTAACGCGTCTTTTCCGTCGGCTTCGGCTTCTTCGGCTTCTTTGAGGTATCGCCGGCAAGGCCGAGCGGCGCAGCCTGTGTCTGCTGCGTCGCCGTCTCATCCGGCGTTGGCGGCGGCGGCGCAAAGGGATCAGCCTGTGGTCCCTTCGGCTTCTTCACCTTGGGTTCCTTGGCGCGGTCACTGTATCGCGTCTTGGTGGGTTCGGATGCAACAGGTGCCGTCGGATTGGCTGGCTCGTTCACTTCCGCAGTTTGAGGCGAAGCTGGGGGAGTGGACCCTGCATCCACATGTTCCGTTTCTCCCGGGGCTGCAGGCAGAGTCTCGCGAGGCGCCTGGCCGTAACGAATCTTCTCTTTCTTTCCCGGCTTCATGCTCGCAGTCGCCGTCGACGCAGACTTCGTGCTGGATGTCTGAGCTGGCGCTGCCGCAGTCGAGGTTGTGGCGCTGGCCGTGCCTGCTGCTGCCGCACCCGTCGCCGCAGGCACCGCCGTCTGCGAACCCCCAGCGGCCTTCGGACGGAAGCGGGCGATCGCCTTCTTCTTCTTCGGCGCGGGCGGAGTGTAGGAACTGTAGACGGGTTTGGTCTGGTTTGGACTGGCGCCCGTGTCTATGTAACCGGGTTTAATGTCAATAAAGGCTTCTTCGCGAAGCTTGATGAGGTATTGACGCAGCGCCGGCTGCATCTTTTCCATGTAGGCGCCCTCATCCACCTGCTGTTCCACTTGCGCAAATGTCTGCGTTCCGCCCTGCCGATGCTCCGTCACTTTGAGGATGACAAATCCCTGTTTCGTCCGGATGGGCGCGGTGTATTGTCCCTCTGTCAGCACGAATGTTTGATCTTCGAGAGTCTTTGCCAGCGCTCCGCGACGAAAACTTCCAAGATCGCCCCCCTGCGCGGCCGTAGGACCGCCCGAAGAGGCCTTTGCCGTGGCTGCAAAATCGGCTCCGCCCTTAAGCTTTGCTTCAATCGCCTCCGCCTGCTGCTGGGCGGCCGCAACCTGGGCAGCGTCCGCGTTCTCGGCGGTCGGGATGAGAATCTCGCTTAGGCGCACCGATTCAGGTTGTGTGAATTCCGCTTTATGGGCCTGGTAATACTTTTGAGCGTCAGACTGGGAAAGCTGAATGTGCCGGCCGACCTCTTCGCGGACCACGGATTGCGTGATGATCGCTTCCCGTTGCGCCTGCTTGAAATCTTCAAACGAAACGCCCTGGGTCTGCGCGGCCTTTTCCAGGTCTTCCATCGAATCGAGGTGATTCTGCTTGCGAATTTCGTCGAGTTGCTTGATCAGCTCGGTGTCGCCGGTGATGCCCAGTTCTTTGCCCTTTGAAAGCAGCAGTTGCTTATCGATCAAGTCGCGAAGCAGGTTTTGACGGCTGACGTTCACGTCGTAACCATTCCGCTGTGACTCGGCCTGGACCGTCTGGTCCGCACGCTGATAGTCCGACCGGGTCACAATCTGGTCGTTGACGCGCGCGATAATATCCTCGACCACGACGCCCGAATTGCCAGACTGCGGCGCACTCATTGTTGTAGCCGGAGCCGGCGCGGGAGAGTTGGTTTGGCTGAGTGCCGACGTGGCCACAAGAGCGGTGCCCATCAGGAGCACAGCCGGGGTATGCAAAAATCGAAGGATCATTGTCTCAACGTCTCTATTGGGAACACCTGAAAAATGGCCCGTACCGGGTCTGCGTAACAACGCAATCCCGATCCTGCCTTGTGCGACATGATCTTGCTGCCAGGCTCCACTGATCCCATTCTAAACACCCGGTGAATTAAATCCAATTCGGCGGACCGGGACTTCGGATTTCCGGTGCGGCCCCCCAGGTAAATCAGCCAGCTTGAACGCTCGAGAGTTTTTGCTCACTGCCACACTGTGCACCCCGCCTTGCCAGCGAAGTTGTCCCTCGGCGCGGGCGCCAATTCGGGATTAGCTGGTTCCCACGGGTTTTACACATTGCATAAACTCCACCTCCATATACCGACGAAGAACCCGAACCGAACGGAGAACTTTGCCGTTTTTCGATAAGAAGAGTTGTTTGGATAGTTGAGTTTCCGGGAATTACCCGAAAAGGATAGGGAAATACCCCGTTCGCATCAGACTCTGAAGCGCAGCTTTTCGTAGGCCCGACGAGGGTGAACTTTCCATCCATTCGGCGTTGTTGCAAACGCAAGGCGTTCTGCTGCGTCCAACTGGATAGCCGTAACCCGATGAGGGAGCCAGTGCACTGCTCCCGATGCTATACTTCGGCTTAGAATGGGCTCCTGTTGAGTCGCGGAGATTTCCCGCCTCCTGGTAGAACAGAGCCTGCAAAGGATTCTCACGCTATGTCGTCGCGTACCCGCCGCACACTTTTCTCTCTGACCGTCTTTTTCGCCGTTTGCGCTCTCCTTGGCTCGGTGATTAGCAAAAAGGTTGGCGCGCAATCCGAGGCAGACGAATCGAACCTGCGGAGTAGCCTGCGCTCCTTCACCAATGTCTACGAAGTGGTGGAGCAGAACTATGCGGAGCCCATCGAGGGAGACAAACCCGGCAAGGTAATCTACGACGGTGCGATCCCCGGGATGTTGCGCGTGCTGGATCCGCATTCGAATTTCTACGATCCCAAGGCTTACGCGAAGATGCGTGAGGACCAGCACGGCCGTTACTACGGCGTAGGCATGCTGATTCAACCGCAGAACAACAAGGTCGTTGTCGTCTATCCGATGGAAGGTGCCCCTGCTTACAAGGCCGGCGTCCGCCCCGGCGATGTGATCGCTTCGATCGACGGCAAGATTACCGACAATATGACCTCGGAAGACGTGGCCAACCTGCTCAAGGGACCCAAGGGAACTCACGTTCAGGTGACCATGCTCCGCGAGGGTGCGGCCAAGCCGCTGGTCTTCGATCTGATTCGCGATGAGATTCCGAATAACAGCATTGATCTGCGGTACGAAATCAAGCCGGGCATCGGCTACATCCATATCAAGGGTTTTCAGGAAACCACCGGTCGCGAGCTCAATGAGGCGATCGACTCGTTCGGCGATCTAAAAGGGTTGATTCTGGATCTGAGAGGGAACCCCGGCGGACTGCTATCCGAAGCCGTAGCCGTCAGTGACAAGTTCCTGCAAAAAGGACAGATAATTGTGTCGCAGCGGGGACGTGCATTTCCTGAGCAGGTATACCGGGCCTCGCATGGCAATTCGGGCCACGACTACCCTATCGTTGTCCTGGTGAACCGCGGCACAGCATCGGCAGCCGAGATCGTATCCGGAGCGCTGCAGGACCATGATCGTGCGTTGATCGTGGGCGAAACCACCTTCGGCAAGGGACTGGTTCAAACCGTTTACCAGTTGTCAGAAAACACCGGACTGGCTCTCACGACGTATCACTACTACACGCCAAGCGGACGCCTGATCCAGCGCAACTACAGCGGCGTATCACTCTACGACTACTACTACAACCATGATTCCACACCTCAGCCGGATAACTCCGGCCGCGAAGTCAAGCT
The DNA here is from genome assembly GCA_963816335.1 of uncultured Acidobacteriaceae bacterium. Classification (GTDB taxonomy): domain Bacteria; phylum Acidobacteriota; class Terriglobia; order Terriglobales; family Acidobacteriaceae; genus JANXZS01. The sequence goes on from CAWFKA010000008.1 coordinate 173,440, forward strand.
GACCGATTCCGGAAGAACGGTTTACGGCGGCGGCGGTATCACGCCGGATATCAAGATTGAGCCGCCGAAGTCTACGCACCTGCAGGACGTGCTTCTTGAGCACTATGCCTTTTTCAATTTCTCGAAGCACTACTTGGCGAATCGCACCGTCGACAGAAGTTTTGTCGTCGATGATGCCGTACTCGCAGATTTCAAGCAGTTCCTGGCAAGCCAACAGATTCCGTATACCGATCAGGACCTGAATGCGGTTATGGACTGGGTAAAAACGAATATCAAGGCCGAGATCTTTACGTCGCAATTCGGCCAGTTGGAGGGACTCAAAGTCCGTGCCGATTGGGATCCGATGATCGCAAAGGCGATGGGATATCTGCCCCAGGCGCAGGCTCTTGAAGACAATGCCCGGAAAGTAGTCACGCAAAAGGCAAGCATACGCAGCAGCATGAACTAAAATCTTCGATTTTTCTGTCGCGATTTGGCGGGATTGAAGACAACTGAATCGATTTAGCAGTTTGGACCTGTTAGGTACGATATCGGGAGGGCGCGATGCTCGTTGCGCCTTTCTGAGATCTGGCAGCTAGGCCGGTTCTTCCATCTCGAGTATCTCGACAGGCTTAATCAGACATTTACCCATCAAGCCGAGTCCGACAATGTAGGCTTCCCATGCCGCCTTGCTCTCAAAAACCGAGTGGATAAAGAATACGGAACGATCTGAAGACTGCCTGTAAAGGTCACAAAAGAGACAGGCATTCTGCTGCCGTGTGCGGGATGCTAGCCGTTGTAACTTTCTGAGCAAAAGGCTCTCAGATCCCTTCTTTGCCCGGAAAGTTGAAACGTAGATTGCTGTGTTATCCATGTGGTCTTCTCGCTCCCTCCAAACAAAAATGCAAAGAGAGGACGTTTACGTCCTGGCCGAACGCTACACCGCAACCTACGTTCAGAAATGGACAGATGTAAGGTCTTTGCGGTATGCGCCAGATTCTTATCAGGTAAATAGTCGTCGCAAGCAACTCATTACAATAGTTATTCGATCTCAACAAAGGAAGAGCCGATGCCTCTATTATTTACGCTGTACAATCTGCTAAGCACCCCCTGAACGACGATGACGGTCGACGCGGAAAGTCGGAGTCCCACACAGATCAGCGATGCTGACCGTGACGCGATCGAGCGTCAGTTGGAGCGCATGCTTGCGGATCGTCACTTCAGTCATAGCCGTCGGTTCCCAGCATTTTTGCGGTTTGTCGTCCAGAAGACCCTCGCCGGCAGTACGGATCTGCTCAAAGAACGAACTCTTGGCGTGGAAATTTTCGGCAGAAGCCCCGAATACGACACCTCTTCCGATCCGATCGTCCGCGTAACCGCCGCCGAGATCCGGAAGCGCATCGCCCAGTATTACCAGGAGCACGATCGGGATGGCGAGCTTCGTATTTCCCTTGAGGCCGGATCCTACATTCCCCAGTTCTACTGGCCGCCTACCGCCCAGGCACTTGCCGCCTCGACGGCTGTACCGACTAGCGGACGCTCCGCCGCTTCGGATGCGGAAGAGAAATCGAATAGAGGACTGAAACAATGGCTTATTCCGGCAATTTTGATTGCCGTACTGGTCGCGGCAGGACTGAATTTCGCATGGCGCTCCACGCAGAGTTCGCCCGTGGATTTCTTCTGGGGTCCTATAACGACCTTGGGTGAGCCCGCGCTCTTTTGCGTGGCAGATCAGGACCAGTACAACACGGTAGTACTTCGCGATGCGGCCGACCCTACCCGTCAGATCGTGATTCAGGACACGGTTCAGGCCGTCATTATCGACGACCTCACTACGATTGTGAAGATCGCCGGCATCCTCCAGTCTCACGGCAAGAAGTACACCCTGAAGGGCGAGGGATCTACTACACTTACTGACTTGCGAAATGGCCCGACTGTGTTTGTGGGCGCATTTGATAATGCCTGGACCCTGCGAGTCACGCAACATCTTCGCTTCCATTTTGGAAACGATCCTGATTTCACGCGCCAGTGGATCGCGGATGGCAGTTCGACACAGCCGTCCAAATGGATGATCGAGCGCCAAAAACCCGTCACTACCAATAATTACCGGGAGTATGGGCTGGTTGCACGGTTCACAGATCCCACCACCGGCCAGCTATCCGTCGTTGCGGCGGGCATCGGGCGAGGTGGCACAATTGCGGCCGGTGAGTTCCTGACTGACCCCGTCTACCTTGCGCAACTCGAGCACCTCTCCCGCAAAGCGGAAGGTAAGAAGAATATCGAAGTCGTAATCAGCACGCAGATTATCGACAATCAGCCAGGAACACCGAACATCGAGGCTACTTATTTCTGGTAGCAGCTGACACACGAACGCCAGACGTCGTAATGCTTCGGGCAAATGATTTCTCCCCACACACCGTTATCTCCCACAAGCCCCTGGTGCCCTCTAGGCAATTTGCGCAGCACTTCATTCCATTTCCCAGGCGGTGTATGCTTCTCGGTTAAACAAATCAGCCCAATGGATTTGATTCGGCATTCTGAAGGAGAGTCGTGCGTAAACTTCTGTGTCTCGTCCTTTTACTCGGGTGTATAGGCGCGCAGGCGCAGAACCGCTTTGTTCATCGCGATGGAAAACAGCTTGTCGATGCCGCGGGCAAGCCGCTGCTGCTGCGTGGAATCAACCTCGGCAATTGGCTGGTAAATGAGGGTTACATGTTTCGATTCGAAGATGGGCCGCAATCGGCTCGCGAGATCGAGGCGTTTTTCAACGAACTGATTGGACCGGAAGCAGCACAAACATTCTGGCATGAATATCGCGACCAATACATCGCGCAGAAGGATATCGAGTTGATCCGCCGCGCCGGGTTCAACTCAGTCCGCATTCCGCTTCATCATAAATTTTTCGTTCCAGGCAACAACGAAGGTTTCGCATTGCTCGATCGCGTTGTGGAATGGAGCCGCGAGGCCGGGCTCTATGTGATCTTTGACCTGCATAGCGCGCCGGGCGGCCAAACAGGCGCCAACATTGACGACAGCTGGGGATATCCCTGGCTCTACGACAGCCCTGGCGAACAACAGAAGACCATTGCCATCTGGCAGCGCGTTGCCGAACATTATCGCGACAATCCCACCGTGCTCGGTTACGATCTGCTGAACGAGCCGATACCGCACTATCCGGCACTCAACGTGCTCAAGCCGAAACTTGAGCCGCTCATGAAACGCATTACGCATGCCATTCGCGAAGTGGATACAAACCATGTCATCATCGCCACTGGAGCCGCATGGGACAGCGATTTCTCTATTCTAGGAGAGCCCTTCGATCCAAACAGCATGTACACCTTTCACAAATACTGGATGCCTCCGGTACAAGAATCCATACAGCAATATGTCGATTATCGGCAGCGCTACAACGTGCCGATATGGCTGGGTGAGTCAGGCGAAAACAAGGACGAATGGATCGCACAGTTCGTTGCTCTGTTGGAAAAAAACAACATCGGGTGGGCATTCTGGCCCTACAAAAAAATGGACCAGACATCCTGCCCGGTCACCTTCGATCGTCCTCCGTACTGGAACGAGATCGTCGCCTACGCCAAGATGCCTCACGGCATGGGGAACACTGAGAAACTCGTAGCGGCGCGGCCCTCTCTGGAGCATTCACGCGCCGCGCTCGACGGCCTGCTGAAGAATATTCGCTATGAGAACACGCGTGTAAACCCTGGATATTTCAAAGCCCTTGGGCTGAGCGTACCTTCCAAATAGAAAACGTTTCAAGCAAACAGCTGCGCCGCAGGCGAAATGCGGCGTCGCTGCGTGCCGGCCTTTTCGTCTTCAAGGAGCGGATTCAATTACCGAGCCGAGCTTATCCGGCCCATCTCCCCATTGTTTGCGCAGCACTCGGTTTATTGGCTCGGAGTAAAATTTCGCGACCATTTCTCCCAGCAGTCCCGCCAGAAGAATCACCGCCAGAAACAGGATGGGTACCGCAATGAGGGGACTACCCGCCTTCACGAAGATCCTAAACAATGCGAACACCACAAACATATGCGTGAGATAAACCTCGTAGCTGCGTCGTCCAATCTTGAGAAGCGGCCGCAGGACGCGCGGACTATGCCATTGCGTTTCTGCCAAAGAGGCGATCAGCAGGGAAGAGCCGAAAGCCAGCAGCGACATGTCGAGACCGCTTCGCCCGAGCCCCAGCCTGTCTGCATAGGTTGATAAACCAAGCAGAACAATAAGTGTCGCAGTTCCGAGGATTGCGAATGCCCTCGCGCATGTCTTCGAGATCCGACGCGCATTCAGCCAAATCGCGGTCAGACATCCAACGGCAATCGCATCCATTCCGCCAAGGTAGGAATACTCCTGCCACACCTCATTACCACGCGAGAAAGCGGTGCGCCCGACTGGTCCGAGCACTACAAAGAGAAGCAACAGTGGGATGAGAAGTTTGGCGCGGGCGAGTGTTCGGCAGGCAAGCGGGAAGAAGAGGTAAAACATCTCTTCCACCGAAAGCGACCACAATATATCCCAGTTAGCGGGGAGATATCCGCGATGCGCCTCCAATACATTCACGTGAAATGTGAGTGCTGCGACGAGTGCGCGACCGAGTCCGCCAGTTTTCGGGGAGACGACGAAATTTGTGACGCCTGCGAGATGGAGTCCACTGAGAATCGCGAGCAGCAGCAATAGCAACGGAGCAATGCGCGCAAACCGCAACACATAGAAGTCGCGGATGCTCACCTGCGAGAGTCTACCCCATCTGCGAAGCGTGGTAGACGTGATCAGAAATCCCGAGACGACAAAGAAAATCTGAACCCCACGCTGGCCGTTCCACACCAGCGTTTGCACAAGTTGTTGCGGAAGACCTCGCGTATAGGGCACATGTGCAAACAGCAGACGCATGTTCACATGGTTCATCAACACGAAGAAGATCGCGAGACCACGAAGCAGGTCGACGCCGTCAAGCCGCGTCCAGCTTTTGACGTTGATCGTGGACACGTACGCCATGTCCCATTGTGCACTACCTGACTCGCAATCCCGTTCGCGTCTAGTCCGTTCGCAGCGCAGCCATGGGATCGATGGACGCGGCTCGCCGTGCGGGAAGATACGAAGCAAGCAGGGCGGTCAAAAAAAGCAGCACCGCAACTGACAGGATCACTGACACATCCAGCGCTCCCACTCCATAGAGAGTTGCCTGCATGGTGCGCCCCACGAGGATCGCGCCACCAACGCCAATCCCAAGCCCGATCAATGCCAGAAAGGAGCCTTCGCGAAGAATCAGGCGCATGACGTTGTGCCGGCTGGCACCCAGGGCGATGCGCAATCCGATCTCCTGAGTACGTTGCGAAACGGCGAAGGCCATCAGTCCATAGATGCCCACAGCCGCAAGCACGAGCGCAACAATGGCAAAGCATGCGTAGAGGAACATGGTGAAGCGGTCGTCCGCCAGCGACTCGCTCTTCACCTCGTCCATTGTGCGAACGTGTCCCAATGCGATTTGCGAGTCTACCGAATGCACCGCGCTGGCAATCGCTTTCACCATCGTCGCAGGATCTTCCGCCGTGCGGACTCCAATGTTTACGTTGGGTGAAAGGGATTGCGTAAAGGGTACGTCGATCTCTGGAAAGTCTTCGCGGAAGTCTCCCGCCCTGACGTTGTGAAATACACCAACAATCTCCCACTGAATTTCCGGCCCCAGCTTCGGCTGTCCGGGAATGATCTCTTCAATCGACAACCGCTGTCCGATGGGATCCAAGCCCTTGAGATGCTGCTTCACGAACTGCTCATTCACCATCGCGACATGCAGGCTGGTAGCGGTGTCCTGCTCGTTGAAGGATCTGCCTTTTAAAACGTCGATGCCAAATGTCTTGAAGTATCCCGGCGATACTGATTGAAATCCGGCTCCCGGTCGCTGCGAAGGATCGGCTATCGTCGGTCCGCCGACAAGAGTGAAGGGCATTCCATCGCTTGTACCCCTGAGCGGCAGGCCTGTCACCGTGGCTGCCTGCGACACGCCTGGCAGAGCGCTGACAGCGCGCAGCATCTGCTGGTTGTATTCATTCATTTCGTCGTGATTCGCAAATCGGCCTTGCGGCTGTTCCAAACTGAAGGTCAGCACGTGGTCTGCTCGCACTCCCAAATCAATCTGCGTCAGGTTCCAAAAACTGTGAATCGCCAATCCCGCACCGGCCAGCAAAGCCAGCGCCAGAGAAAACTCCCCAACAATGAGTGCGCGCCTCAGTTTATGACTGCCCGAGCCCGTACCCGATCGTCCACCATCCTTCAGAGATTCCGCAGGATCCACCCGCGAGGCATACCACGCCGGCAGGCATCCGAACAGGAGGCCGGCAATCGTGGTCGCGCCCACCGCCACGGCGAGGACCGCGGGATCGAGTTGCAGATTCGCTTCATCCGGCAGCGTTCCCAGCGGCATCAGGGCGACAATGCCACGCAACAATGCTGCGCCGAGAGCGATACCCAAGCCGCCGCCAATCATCGCAAGAACCAGGCTCTCCGTCAGGAATTGCACGAAGACCTGTCCACGACCGGCTCCCATCGAGCCGCGAATTGCGATCTCCTTTTGCCGCGAGGCACCTTTCGCCAGCAGCAGATTCGCAATGTTTACGCAGGCAATCAAAAGCACGAATCCAACCGCGCCCAACAGCAGCCATAAATTGTGAATTCGGTCCGAAGGAAGAAAGTCATTCTTGAACGGATCGACAGCAGCGCCCCACCCCTTATTCGTCTTGGGATAGGCCGCGGCGATGTTTGCCGCCACTGCATCCATATCCGCCTGCGCCTGCCGGATGGTTACACCCGGCTTCAGTCGTCCCAGCGTCAGCAGCCAGTGATACTCGTGATTGATCTGTTCCGGGGTGAAGGCAAGTGGCGCGATCAACTGCGCGTTAGATCGGTCTGCCACGCCCGCCGAAAGAACACCTACCACGGTGTAGGGCTGGCTATTGATTCTCATTGTGTGGCCAATGATGTCGCGGTTTGCTCCCAGCTTGTTCCAAAGCTTGTTGGTCAGGATCACGACGTGGTCCTTGCCCGGCAATCCCTCTTCCGGGAGGAAATCACGGCCCAGCAGGAAAGGTGTTCCCAGCATGTTGTAAAGACCGGGCGTGGCACGCCTGCCGTTAATCAATTCTGGCTGGCCCTTCTCCGCCACGTTGAATGTTGCCCCGGTAATGGCGGACATGTGCTCGAATGTCCGGTTCTGCTTCTGCCAATCGAGAAAATCTCCGGCAGACATGGGATTGTTGTGTCCTTGTACCTTCGACCAGGCAATTACAAGTTGATCCGGCTGTGGGAATGGTAATGGCGCAAGCAGAGTGGCATAGACTACGGTGTAAATTGCGGTGGTGGCGCCAATTCCGATTGCGAGAGTTGCAATCACGGCGACTGTCAGACCGGGATTCTTGCGCAGCATGCGCAAACCGTAACGGAGATTCTGGATCAGTTTCTGCACGTTCAACACCTGCTCGATTTCATTACAAGCTTTCAGACCTGGCTACCAGCGATCGCTTGGATTGGCTGTCATTTTCATCTTCCTGCAATTATGTAATGTGGCAAGTTTGGCACCATTCGATAGGCCGCGTTATCTTATCCATCCATTGGGTTTACAGGCGTGATCGGGGCGACAACCACGGACGGTGTGACCGATGTCCACTATCTTTGTCCGGTCCTGAACACCTCGGCCTTTCAGCGAATTGCGAGTACTTGCGGCGAACTTCCTTACGAATTAACCTCGCAGGACGTGACCTGACTCTCGACTTCGGAGCGCAAACATGTCCTCCCGCCTTTTGATCGGTGCTGTGCTCCTCGCATCCACGGCTCTTTCGGGCAGTTCGCGAGCGCAGGGTCCGTCGCACACCGCCTCAGCACCATCTCACGCCACTTACTCCCTGGGGACGTTTGTGGGAAACATGCCTTGCGCGGATTGCCCTGGCATCACAGTCAAGCTCATCCTTTACGCCAAAGGCCCGAATGAGCTTACCAACACCACCTACCGAATGGAGCTTATTTATCAGGGAAAGAAGGTTAAGCCTTTTGTTACGAATGGAAAATGGACTGTACTGCACGGCATGCCAAGTAATCCGGCAGCAACCATTTACCAGCTGAATCCTGACAGACCCGGACAGGAACAGAATTTCCTGCGATTAAACGCCGACGCAATCAAACAGCTGGATCGAAACAGGCAGGAAATCAACTCTCCTTACAATCTCCCATTTAGGCGGGCAGACAGTGCAAAGTGAGAGTGAAGTTCCGGAAATCCGACCACAGTGTTTCTACCACAAATAGAACGGCCGCAAAGCAAATCACTCTGCGGCCCAAACTCAGCTATTCAGGTCCATTAGCTGCCGGGAGGAGCAATGACTCCACAGGCGATGCGCCGGCCTGACTCGCCACCGGGATCGGTCTCCATGTCATCGGGTCCAGCATGGATGACGATGGATGTCCCGCCGTTGGCCAAGATAGAATTCTGAGCTGTTGGGTCGAGTGAGATCGTCTTGACTACAAAGGAACTCTTCTCAGTGCCGTCTGCAGAGACCTTTAGATTCAGTGGGATATCGCCAGCGTGGAAGCCGTTAGGATTATGTATGCCGTGCTCTTTACCCGTTGGATTGAAGTGCGGCCCGGAAGATGCGTAGTCGGGTGGTTCGCACTTGGGGTTTTTGTGAATGTGGACAGCATGCTCACCTGGGGGCAAGTTCATTAAGTCCATCTTGAAGGCCACACCACCTTTTTTTTCGGTCAATGTGACGGTTCCCATGTCCTTCCCGTCGGCACTCGTTATCTTCACAGTCACAGTCTCGCTGGGAGATGCGGCATAGGAAGCAGCAGGCAAGAACACAAGTGAAGCAGCAAGGACGGCAAAAACCATCTTGGTCTTCATGGTCTCCTTTGGGAGGTGCAAAATGGGATGCTTAAGGAAATAATTGTACTAGACAGTGACGCCACGGCTTACTAGGATCTGCGAGGCTGGTTTTTTCTCTTTTTCGCCAGAATTTCCATTCCGGGATTCGCCTGGCTTTCGCCAGCATCCTTTCGGGCGCTCTCCCGGGCTTCCAGCCATGCCGGCCTGACTGAATGAAGGTCTCCAAAGGCCTGTCCCCAGAAACCGTTCCCGACTCTTCACTTTTGGGCAAAACAAATGGCCGCGAGATTTTCGCAGCCATTTTGTCCATCCAATGAGAACGCCTTACATCCCCGGAGGAGTGATGACGCCGCATGCAATTCTGGCGCCCGATTTGCCTGAGGGGTCGGTCATCATGTCATCTGCGTCAGCATGGATTACGATTGACGTCCCCCCGTTGGCCAACAAGGAATCTGGCGCAGCGGGATCCAGGGAAACCGACTTCATCACAAATGACACCTTGTCCGTTCCCTTTGCATCTACCGTCAGGTTCATCGGAACGTCACCGGCGTGAGGCCCTTCAGGATTCTTGATGCCGTGCTTCTTCATGGAAGGATTGAAGTGGCCACCAGCGGTTTTGAAGTCCGGCGGATCACACTTCGCCGTCTGGTGGATGTGAATACCGTGCTGGCCCGGCGGCAGGTTTTTGAGATCGAGTTTGAAGGCTACCTCGTCTTTCTTCTGCTCGAGGGTTGCCGTGCCCGCGTCCTTGCCATCGGCTGTCGTGAGTTTCACTGTCACCTTCGGAGCAGCGTGCAGCGTCGCCGGGAGTAGCATTGCCGCGGCGGAAACAGCGATTAACAGGTTCAGTTTCATGAGTCTCCTCGCGCGGGGCATGCGTCAGGTCATCCCCGCGCTGTTAGCATACTCGACTGCGACGCCTTGTGCATTGCCAACTCCACTACCCAGCCAAACCAGTTCCTGCACAGGGTCAAAAGCTGGTTAGCGATGCTGCGATTGGACTCTTCCCTGAAGACCTCGGCGAACGCGGCTACCGAAGTTTAAACTCTCTTCGGCGAATCTCTTTCAGGACTTGGTAAGATGCGATGCCAATTCGCGGGGTGATCCCCGGCGCGCAATGCTGCTTGATTGACTCCACTTCTGAGTTGAAGCATCCAAGCGAGAAAGGAGGAACGGCAATGAACAAGAAGTCTCGCACGCCGAAGACCCGGAGTCGCTCAACGACAAAGAAATGGGTGAAGCACGTGAAGACCGACGCAACAAACCCACCCAAAGACCTCTTTAACAAGAGCGCTCCCGTCATTGCAAGAACACTCGCTTCGAAGAGAGTGTCGCCAAAAGGACCAACATCCGGGATGCGGATGCTTACGTACTACATGAATCGCGCGGGCAAAAATCTTCCTGCAACTCACAGACGGGAACTGGAGCGAGCCAAAAAGCTGTTGTCGGCAAAGATTGAAGAGAGCAAGGCCGCGGCGTAAATTCACCGCTATCAAAGGATGTTTCGTGGGCAGCAGGCAATCAAATCGTCCAGGTCCGACATCCAAACGGCTTATCACGCCGAGCCCGAATGCTAAGTGAGACCGATCGAGACGGGTAACTGCAGATGCCGGACCTTCAAGGAAACATGGACCAAGGAAACATGGACCTCTCCCGCAGCCTGGACCTTACACAGGTGATCGAATGGAACGACGGGGACGTTCGACGGGTTGAGGACTACTTGGTGGCGGAGGAACCGTTGGAGATCCGCCTTACAAGCAAGCCACTGAGCGTCACCATGCGCACGCCGGGCAACGATCTGGAACTCGCCGCTGGCTTTCTTTTCACCGAAGGAATTCTGCAGTCCACCGATCAGATCGCAAACCTGGAGTCAGCTCTCGCGGGCCGCAACGTTGTGGATTTCCACTTACTGAACAATGAGTGGGTACCGGCGGAATTGCAGCGAAATTTCTTCGCCGCCTCAAGTTGCGGTATCTGCGGGAAGGCAACCATCGACGCCATTCGCCGGCGCGGTCTGCCGGCGCCGAATGCCGGCTTTCGCTTCCCTGCCGATTTGCTCTGCGATCTTCCGCACCTGCTGCGAAACCAGCAGGAGATTTTTGGACGGACAGGCGCTCTGCATGCCGCGGGTCTTTTTACCGCATCCGGACAAATGTTGGTGCTGCGCGAGGACGTTGGCAGGCACAACGCGGTCGACAAAGTAATTGGCTGGGCGCTTCTTGAGAACAGACTTCCGCTGGGTGACTGCATTCTGATGGTGAGCGGCCGAGGTGGCTTTGAGATCGTGCAGAAGGGACTGGCTGCCGGCATTCCAGCGATCGCCTCCGTGTCCGCACCCTCGAGCCTCGCAGTGCGCCTCGCCCGCGAATCGGGTATTACCCTTGTCGGCTTTCTCCGGGGTCGCCGATTCATCATCTACTCCGGCGCGGAGAGATGTGTGCAGATCAAAACCGCAGAACTTTCGGCCTGAGTTTCAACGCAGTCGCACGCCTTACCTTTGTTTGATAGAAGCGGCATCAAAAGACAATCGGCACTCACCCAAAGGACCTGACATGAGCACCACCGAAATAAACTCTACGCAGATTACGAAACCTGCCGACGCGATCGATGTGGCTTTTACCATCGATGGTTCGGATGAACGTGCGAAAGAAGGAACACTGCTTGTCGATGCTCTGAACAGGCGAAATACGCCGATTCCACAGGTTTGTTATCACGATCAACTGGGCCCCATTCAAACCTGTGACACCTGCATGGTTGAGGTGGACGGCAAGCTCGTGCGTGCCTGTGCAACGCGAGTATCGCGGGACATGCAAGTGGTCACGGAATCGGCGCGCGCCGACGCCGCCCGTCGTGAAGCCTTCGATCGCATTCTGGGAAATCACCTGCTCTACTGCACTGTCTGCGACAACAACAATGGAAACTGCACTGTTCATAACACAACGCATTTGATGAAAGTCGAACATCAGGCGCGTCCTTACGTTGCCAAGCCCTACCCTAAAGACGAATCCAATCCTTTCTATCGCTACGATCCTGACCAATGCATTCTGTGCGGTCGCTGTGTTGAGGCATGTCAGAACGTCCAGGTAAATGAGACGCTCTCGATTTCATGGGAGGATCCGCACCCACGCGTGTTGTGGGATGGCGGGCAGGAAATTGCCGGCTCCAGTTGCGTCTCCTGTGGTCACTGCGTGACCGTCTGCCCGTGTAACGCTTTGATGGAAAAATCGATGCTCGGCGAAGCCGGTTATTTCACTGGCTTACCCGCAAAAGCACTCGAAGACATGATCGACGTGGTGAAAGGTGTGGAGCCGGAAACGGGCTACGGGCCTATTCTAGCGCTGTCTGAAACGGAAGCAGCAATGCGCCACGCGCGCATCAAGAAGACAAAGACCGTCTGCACGTATTGTGGTGTTGGTTGCAGCTTCGATATCTGGACGAGGGATCGTCACATCCTCAAAGTCGAGCCGGGGCCAGGACCGGTGAACGGAATTTCCACCTGCATAAAAGGCAAGTTCGCCTGGGACTATGTGAATGCGGACGACCGACTCACCACTCCTCTCATCCGCGAGGGCAACGGCTTTCGAGAGGCTACCTGGGACGAGGCGTTGAGCCTGATTGCGCATAAATTCAATTCCGTGAAATCGAAACACGGCCCCGACGCTTTGGCTTTCATCGCCTCATCGAAATGCACGAACGAAGAAAGCTACTTGATGCAAAAGCTTGCTCGCGCGGTTGTCGGCACCAACAATGTCGATAACTGCTCGCGATATTGCCAGACGCCGGCAACGATGGGTTTGTCGCGCACGGTGGGCTATGGCGGCGATGCAGGATCCATTCATGATATCGAGAGCGCTGCCCTTGTTTTGATCGTTGGCAGCAACACCTGCGAGAGCCATCCTGTGCTGGCAACGCGAGTGAAACGCGCCCACAAATTGCGTGGGCAAAAGCTGATCGTGGCCGATCTCCGCGAACACGAGATGGCTCGCCGCGCTGATATTTTCTTCAGCCCCAGGCCCAGCACCGACATGGTGTGGCTCTCTGCCATTGCACGCTACCTGATCGACAACGGTCTTGCCAATATGGAATTTATCGAACGCTGGGTGAACGATTTCGATCAATACCGCAAGAGCCTGGAACCCTTCACCATGGAGTACGCCGAGTCGATCACCGGCGTCTCAACGAATACGCTGCGCACCGTCGCTCACGAGATCGCGGCAGCCGACGGCACTTGCATTCTATGGGCGATGGGCGTTACTCAGCATTGCGGCGGATCTGACACGTCAACCGCAATCTCGAATCTGCTGCTGGTCACGGGAAACTACATGCGGCCCGGAGCAGGAGCCTATCCCCTGCGCGGCCATAACAATGTGCAGGGAACGAGCGACTTTGGCTCCATGCCAAATGTTTATCCTGGGTACCAAAAAGTGGAAGACGAGAAAGTTCGCGCCAAGTTCGAAAAGGGATGGGGAGTCAAGCTGCCCGCGAACAAGGGTCTCGACAACCACGAAATGATCGACGCTGTTCACCAGGGCAAGCTCAAGGTCATCTACCTCAAGGGCGAGGACACGATAACTTCAGACGCGAACGCGCACTATGTTTCCGCTGCACTAGAGAAGCTTGAGTTCCTGGTGGTTCAGGATGTCGTTTTCAGCGAGACGGCGCGCTTTGCCGATGTGGTTCTCCCGGCTGCCCCCAGCCTGGAGAAAGAGGGTACTTTCACCAACACGGAACGGCGTATTCAACGCCTGTACCAGGCGCTCGATCCTGTCGGGGAAAGCAAGCCCGACTGGCAGATCATTCGCGATATCGCCAATGCTCTCGGGGCGAAATGGAAGTATGAGCATCCCTCCCAAATCATGGCCGAGGTCGCCTCGCTCACGCCCCTCTTCGCCGGAGTCAACTATGAGCGGCTCGAAGGTTACAAGTCGCTCCAATGGCCTGTCGCGGAAGATGGCAGCGATCAACCCCTGCTGTTCACCAAAGGCTTTCCGCTTGAAGATGGCAGGGCAAGATTCTACCCGCTGAAGTGGATTGAGCCCTGCGAAGAATCCGATTCCGAATTTGATCTGCATTTGAACAATGGCCGGTTGCTCGAACATTTTGAGCAAGGCAGTATGACGTATCGGTCGCCGGGCATTCGCAAGATCACGCCAGATACTTTTCTCGAAGTCTCGCCTCAACTGGCGGACGAACGAGGCATTCAGACCGGCCAATGGGTGAGAGTCGTGTCGCAGCATGGGGCACTCAAACTGCAGGCACTCGTGACGGATCGAGTTCATGGTAAACAGCTTTATCTGCCACTCAACTCCGTCGAGGAGCCGGTCAACCGTCTTACCGGAAGCAACACAGACCGTGCCACCCACACGCCCGCATTCAAAGAGACAGCAGTGCGCATCGAGGTCCTTCAAGAGCAGGGCGGCAGTCCATTGCCGCGGATCAATTTCCGTTTCGGTCATCCCACGCCTCAAAGCGGTGTGGAAGTTGAAAGGAAATGGATGCGAAAGGATTATGTTCGTCCTGGAATATCGCCGGATGAAAAGCTGGTGCAGATAGAGGCGACAAAATCCTGATCACCAAAAAACAGTTGTAAGGAGAGCGCCGTGGCCCAGAAACTTGACTTCAAACCGAAACCCTTCAATCCCCGTGAGGAAGTTCGTCGGAAACTTGAGGCCGGCACGCTCGAGCACACAACTGCAGTTCTCAATGGCTACCGGCTGTTGCAGACCGCGGATGATCATGGGGTTCTTGACCTGCTGCGCGGCATGATAGTTGCCGGAGATGTCGCCACGACGAAAGCCGCGTCCTTCGCGGCTACTCCGAACGGCATTCGTACGGTGCGCAATCTGCTGGTTCTTGGCAAGGTCTTTGGCACCCTCGACCCCGACATTTTGCATAACGCTGTTGCGGATGTAACCACGAGTGTGAAGGCGGAAAAGGCCGCATACCGCGATCGTCCACCCACGTTCTGGGCCACCGTCCGGAGAGCGTTCAGCCCCGATGCTGTGCGCGGACTCTCGCTGGCAATTACCGTGCTGTCGAGCGTTGGCCGCACGATTCGCAATGCAGAGTAGCGTCGCCCGGCCACACGGAATCTGCTGCCGCAGCGGATCCATTCCCGAAATCAGTCGCTAAAAGGCTGGCTAAAGTCGACCACGGCAATGACACGCAGGTGTGATTTCATCTGCCGGACATGCCGTGTAGTCTGCTATTCGTTACGGGATTAGGTTTCTCAATAGGGATGGGTATGACGGGCGAAGAGTACCAGGAATTCTTCAGGCTCATGTCGGTGCATGACAACGCTTCCGCAATGTTGGCTCATCGAATGAATCAGATCTGTGGGGATTCGAAGATGCACACGCCCGAGGGCCGGGCCGAATTGCTGCGTCTGCTGGAGAAGAATAGACGGCACGACGAAGCGAGAGAAGCTGCCTGGAAGAAAGTCTCCGAATCCTGGAAGGCGGGGGCCGAAATGGAACCGACGGCTTCACGCCAAACTTCGTCCCTCGTGTCCTTTAGCGGCTGACTCCCATTTGTTTTAGCTAGACCATCTCAAACCCGGCGCAAAATCCCTCCAAAGAGCGGCCACCGTTCTTCTTAGCTTCGCCGCAAATTTCCACCTTTCAAAAGGCCAAGGCCTTCGTCCCAAAACTCTTGCGAATCGGCGCACTCTCCCTTCCATCGCAGCGTGACGAGCATCACCCGGATGCAGTGACATGCATCACAGCGGCTCTCGTGCCAGAGCGTAGAATCGCAGCCGTTTGAAGTCGGGAAATCTTCGTGTTGGAAAGAATCGAGGCTTTGTGACAGTAGCTGCATTTTGGAGACGCCCGCTTAGAAAGGGCGTTGAATGCAAGGAAATGATCGCTCGTTCCGATAGGGCTATCCGAGGCGCCTGCTTATGAACTGGCGCGAGGAGTATCAGAAGAAGTGCGTGAATGCCGCTCAGGCGGTGGAAGTTGTGCGCTCGGGCCATCGCGTATGGATCCAGTCAGGATGCGGCACACCTTCGGTCCTGGTGCAGGCTCTTGTGGCGCGGGCGTCCGACGTGCGCGATGTAGAGATCGTACACATGATGACCTTGGGAAGCGCCGACTACACCAGGCCTGAGTTTGAAGGACACTTTCGGCACCGCGGGTTGTTTCTCGGCGCAAATGTCCGTGACGCCGTGGCGGCCGGGCGCGCCGATTACACGCCAATCTTCTTAAGCGAGATCGAAGGATTGTTTGTGAGCGGCGACATGCCTCTTGATGTTGTCCTGATGCAGGTGTCGCCACCGGATGAGCACGGATTCGTGAGCCTGGGAACAACGGTTGATTGCACGTTGACCGCGGCTCGACACGCCAAGATCGTGATTGCCGAGGTGAACGACATGGTGCCGCGCACACATGGGGACACCGGCATCCACGTAAGCCACATCTCAAGCGTGGTGGAGACATCCCGGCCGTTGCTGGAACTCTGTAGAGAGCCCATAACGGAAGTACATGTCCGCGTGGCTCGCAATGTGGCCTCGCTGATTCCAGATGGAGCAACACTACAGACGGGGATTGGCGGAATATCGGACGCTGTGCTGACTTGCCTGGGAGACAAACGCGACTTGGGAATTCACACCGAAATGTGTTCCGACGGAGTGATTGACCTCATCGAGTCCGGAATAATCAACGGCGAGCGGAAATCGTTGCACCAAGGCAAAGTCGTGCTCGCGTTCGTGCTTGGATCGCGGCGACTTTTCGATTTTGTCAATGACAACTCGAGCTTCGAATTCCGGTCTGTCAGTTACACAAACGATCCATTTGTAGTGGCCCAGAACGACCGGATGGTAGCAATCAATTCCGCACTGCAGGTTGACCTTACCGGTCAGGTCTGCGCCGACTCGCTGGGAACAAAGCCCTACAGCGGCTTTGGCGGGCAACTGGATTTCATACGCGGAGCTGCGCGTTCACGCGGTGGAGTGCCGATCATCGCGCTTCCATCGACGGCGCATGGCGGCAAGATATCGCGGATTGTGCCGATTCTCGAACCGGGAGCGGGAGTAGTGACGTCGCGTGCAGATGTGCACTACGTCGTGACCGAGCACGGCATTGCGTATCTGCACGGCAAAACGCTTCGGGAACGCGCCATCGCTTTGATTGCGATCGCCGATCCGAAGTTTCAGGCGGAGTTGGAAGACTTTGCCATCCGTGCGCACTATTTGGAACGCAGTATGACCGCAGCGATGTGTCCGTGAGAAGGCGCCGCTACGGTGGAAGAGATGTACCGAGGCGCTGAAGGGGGACGGCGATGAAAGCTGAAGCGGATCCGAATCTGATTGTCTACTTTGGTGGAGAGTATGTGCCGCTGCATGAGGCACGCGTTGGGATCCTTACACACGCTTTGCACTATGGCACAGGCGTGTTTGAAGGAATAAGAGCGCATTGGGACGAGCCTCAGCAGGAGTTATTCGTGATGCGTCCCTACGAGCACTTCGAACGGTGGAAGCAAAACTGTGGGATTCTGCGGATCAATGTTCCCCCAGCACCGGCGGAATTGTGTGAGATCACGCTGGAGTTGATGCGAAGAAACTCGTTCCGCACGAATGTGTATGTCAGGCCGCTAGCCTACAAGAGTGCGGAGCGGGTGGGAGTAAGCCTGGATGATCAGGATGCCTTTACCGTGATCGCGCTTCCGTTTGGCGAATACCTCCACAAAGAAGAAGGGCTTCACGCGGGTGTCAGTTCCTGGCGCAGGATCGATGACAACGCCATCCCAGCTCGGGCGAAGATCTGCGGAGCCTATGTGAACAGCGCACTCGCCAGTGATGAGGCGCGGCATCGCGGGTTCGACGAGGCGATCCTTCTAAACGAAAGCGGCCATGTGGCCGAAGGTGCGACGTGCAACATCTTCATGATGAGGAAAGGTAGATTGATAACGCCACCCGTAACAGAAAACGTTCTGGAAGGGATTACCCGCGACTCCGTGTCGCAACTGGCCTTGCGGGAGCTTGGCTTACTTGTCGAGGAGAGATGTATCGATCGCAGTGAACTATATGTCTGCGACGAATTGTTCTTCACCGGGACAGCAGTGGGCATTGCTCCGATTGTGAAGGTGGATCATCGGGCGGTGGGGAACGGCAAGATTGGTGGTGTTACAGGTCAGCTGCGTCAGTTGTATTTTGATGCGACACGCGGACATCTGCGGAATTACCGTCACTGGTTGACGCCTGTGCATCAGGGTCAAACTGTGCCAGGCAAACCAGAGGATTGGAGTGAGTTAATACCTATGGTTTCATAGGGAGGGCAGAGAGATGTTAACAGCAATAACAAATAAGAATGCATATGACGCTGCGTTGGAAAACTTCGATGCGGCGGCGGACGTTATGGGGCTGAACGACGATGTTCGCGAGATGATCAAATACCCCGAACGAGAGCTGACGGTTACTGTACCTGTACTGATGGACAATGGGAGAATGCATCGATTCACCGGTTATCGCGTGCAGCACAGCTCGGTGCGCGGCCCTTCAAAGGGCGGCATCCGCTTCCACCCCCAAGTCACTCTGGACGAAGTAAGGGCGCTGGCCACGTGGATGACTTGGAAATGCGCGGTCGTAAATATTCCATTCGGCGGAGCCAAGGGCGGAGTTACATGTGATCCGAAACACATGTCTCCCCTGGAGTTGGAGCGCATGACGCGACGTTATACAAGCGCCATTCTTCCCCTCATCGGGCCGCAAAGAGACATACCTGCACCGGATGTTTACACGAATTCACAAACCATGGCCTGGATCATGGATACCTACAGCATGACCAAGGGCTACACCATTCCCGGAGTTGTGACCGGAAAGCCAATTTGCCTTGGTGGATCGCTGGGGCGCAATGAGGCGACCGGCCGCGGCGTGTTCTACACCATCGAGTGCGCGTGCGATTTTCTTGGCATGCACTTGAAGGGAGCTACCGTCGCAGTGCAGGGCTTTGGCAACGCAGGATCGATTGCCGCGCAACTGCTGCACCATGCGGGCGCGAAGGTGATCGCGGTAAGCGACTCGACGAGCTGCATCTACAACAAGAATGGCCTCAACATTCCTGAGCTGATGCACCTGAAGGTCCTCACCGGACGTGTGAGCGGATTCCCGGAGAGTGTGGAAATGGATCCTGCCGAGTTGCTCGCGTTGGATTGCGACATCCTGGTTCCGGCTGCACTGGAGAACACCATCCACGCCGGCAATGCAGCCTCGGTGCGCGCGAAAATTATTGCCGAAGCTGCGAATGGACCGTTAACTCCGGAAGCAGACAGAATCCTTGAGAGTAAGGGCATCTTCGTGATTCCTGACATTCTGTGCAACGCCGGTGGGGTTACTGTTTCGTATTTTGAGTGGGTGCAGGATGAACAGCACTTGTTCTGGGAGGCTCAGGATGTTTACAACCGCCTGGAACGCGTAATGAAGACGGCTTTCCGGGATGTGCTGAAAATCCAGATTGACCGGGAAGTTCCAATGCGGATTGCCGCCAACATTCTGGGCATCGGTCGCGTGGCGGAGGCGGTGCAACTGCGCGGTGTCTATCCATAATTGGTGGTTACGACCGCGACCAAAATTTGGCCAATGGAGGTGGCACACGGCCGTTGAAGCGGTGCGCCACCTTCGCTATTAATTGAGCCCTGGTTGGAGTTAACGGCAACCTACGCCCATCTTCGTCTGGCAGAATTCGGAATCACAATTCAAAGCCGCTGCGGTCCCGGAAGGCCGGGCGTATACTTTCATCGCATAAATTACACACCAAATTTGTTCATCGAAATTGGGAGTCGATTCCATCGGCTCGCAGAAAAATAATGGAGAGAGCCAATGAAATCGTTTACACGCCGTGATGTTCTCAAGACCGGCATTCTCGCGCCGGTAGCCGTAGTTGCAGCTCAGGGGGTGGGTCCAATCGGCAACGCGATGACTTCTTCTGGCGAAGTGTCGGGGCCTTTGAGCGTGAGTGCTCCAATGCAATCTCCATCGACCGGCACCGAACGCGATCGGCTGCTGTTGGACTTTGGCTGGCGCTTTCATCTTGGAAACGCGGACGACGCGACAAAGGACTTCGGATTTGGCACTGAGAGGGCGGGAAATTATCAGAAAACGGGAAGTTTCATGCCTGCGGGCACGATTGCTTTCGACGATAGCGACTGGCGAAACGTGAATCTTCCGCACGACTGGGCAATCGAGTTGCCCTTCACCAATGACCCTTCTCTTCAGAACAAAGGCTTCTATCCATTAGGTCGAAACTATCCTGCGAACAGCGTGGGTTGGTATCGCCGTGTATTCGATCTTCCGGCGGAGGACGCAGGCAAGCGGGTGACGGTGGAATTTGATGGGGCCTACCGCGAGACGATGGTTGTAATCAACGGCTTTTACCTTGGCCGGCACAGCGGAGGATACGATCCGTTCAGTTTTGATTTAACCGACTTTATGATTCCCGGGGGCAGGAATGTTCTGCTGGTTCGCGTGGATGCGACGGAGAGCGATGGCTGGTTTTATGAAGGAGCCGGAATTTACCGCCATGTCTGGCTGGTAAAGACGAACCCGGTGCATGTAAAGCGCTGGGGCACATTTGTGAGATCGAAGGTCCGGCAGGATGATGCGACGCTCTCAATCCAGACCGAGGTGAGCAACAGCGGCACTGAGCAGAATGTCCGGGTCGTCTCAACGATTCTCGATCCTTCGGGAAAGCCGGTCGGTAAAGACGCTACGGCGACGGCAACGATTCCGGTCGGAGGCGAGAAGGTTTACCAGCAGGAAGTCGCGCTGAGCAGTCCGAAGCTATGGTCACTCGAAGAGCGAAATCTCTATAAGCTGGTGACCGATGTGCAGGTGGCCGGACAAGTCGTGGACCGCTACGAGACTTCATTCGGAATTCGCACAGCAGAATTTAACACAGCGAATGGATTCCAACTGAACGGCAAGGCGGTTAAGTGGAAGGGCACCTGCAATCACCAGGACCACGCAGGCATTGGCGCCGCGTTACCGGATGCTGTTCAGTACTACCGTGTGGCCAAGCTGCAGGAGATGGGATGCAATTCGCTACGTACGTCCCACAATCCGCCAACACCAGAGTTGCTGGATGCCTGCGACCAGTTGGGAATGCTGGTGTTTGACGAGACGCGCATGATGTCTTCGAACCCGGAGGGAATGCAGCAGTTTGAAAACCTCGTGAGGCGCGATCGCAATCATCCCAGCGTCTTCATGTGGTCGATGGGGAATGAAGAGGGACAGGCGAATGGAAAAACAGGCGCGCGCATCCTGACTGCAATGAAGGCCGTCGCGACAAAGCACGACGGTTCGAGGCCCGTTTCCATCGCGCCCACGGGAGCCATAGGCACGGGTGGATTGGAAGTGTGTGATGTGGCCGGATACAACTACATGGATCCGCAGGCTCTGGCGTTCCACAAGGCGAATCCTGACAAGCCGGTTATCGGAACGGAGACGGTGAGCGCAGTTGGAACTCGCGGCATTTACGTCACCGATCCGGCGAAGGGATATGTGGGCTCCTACGATCCATATACAACAAGCGGACGAGCTTCAGCAGAGGGATGGTGGAAATTCTGCAACTCGCAGCCGTGGCTCTCGGGCGGCTTTGTATGGACCGGCTTCGACTATCGCGGTGAGCCATCGCCGGATGGATGGGGGAACATCAGTTCGCAGTACGGCATCATCGATATGTGCGGATTCCCGAAGGACTCTTTCTTCTATTACAAGTCGTGGTGGACTGACAAACCCGTGCTTCATCTCTTCCCCCATTGGAATTGGCCAGGCATGGAAGGAAAAGAGATCGCGGTCTGGGTGTATTCCAATCTGGACAAGGTGGAATTGTTTGCCAACGGCAAGAGCCTGGGCGCGAAGGACGTGATGAAAGATTCGCACGTGGCCTGGAACGTAAAGTACGCACCCGGCACCATCGAAGCGAGGGGCTACAAGGGAAACAAGGTCGTCATGACCGAGAAGCGCGAGACGACTGGCACACCAGCGAAGCTGGTAATGCGAGCGAATCGTGAGAACGTGGACGCGAATGGCGAGGACGTCGCGATGTTCGCGGTCGAAGTTCAGGATGCACAAGGACGCATCGTGCCGATCACGGATAACGAAGTAACATTCAGCGTTTCGGGATCGGGAAAACTTCTTGGTACAGGCAACGGCGATCCGACCGATCATGAGCCGGACCAGGGTAAATCGCGAAAGGCGTTTTCAGGGCTGTGCATGGCCCTGGTTCAGGCCGACAAAACCGCTGGGGAAATCACGGTAGAGGCGGAGTCACCAGGACTAACCGCTGCAAAGGCGACGATTCCCGTCAAAGCCGTTCAGCTGCGTCCACAGGTAGCTGTGTGGCAACGCGAAATCCCCAAGGGTTCGGGCGTAACTGGAATTTGGAGACCAGTGAAAACGACTGGAGCGTCTGGCATAGAAGCGATGTTCCTGGGCGGAGATTTGGTCTACGTCCTACAGCAGGACGGCGGAAAGCTTGCAGGTAGCGTGGAGGGTTTGGGCGGGGGCTGGTTCGGCGGCGACGATGTGCCCACTCCCATCTCCGAAGGTAAAGTAGACGGCGCTCATATCTCCTTCCAGGCCGGAACCAACCGCTTTACCGGAGAGCTAAATGGCAGCGAGATTGAATTGCACAGGTCGATGAAGCTCCCGTGGGACATGCCGAAGCCTGCACCTGAGCCTCCGGGGCGCCCGGCGATTGGGCCACCGCCCGATGGAACGGATCCTTCCATCGGAAACTTTAAGATCCCGGAAAGCATTCCAGTAGTTCTTCGCAGGGTGGAACAAACATAAAGAGATTGAGAGCGGCTGCTGAGCAAATCGATCATTGGATTTCGTCCGGCGGCCGCAGGTTAGCGTGCAACTGCCGTTCTGAGTATCCCCAACACGCAACAATTTTCGAAACATAGGGTAGCGTCGTCTCGTGTGAACTGCAGTTCTGAGAACGGAGTCGCAATGGCGCCACTCATCATTTTTGTTACCCTCCTCTTCCTTTTTGCCTTGGTTTCGCGGAGGTTGGAGCGGACAATTCTTACCGCACCGATCGTCTTCACGGTTGCGGGAATGCTGATTTTCCCGGCGCTGACACCAAAGTTGATCAACCGCATCGATGCAACCATCTTCCTCGGCCTTGCCGAAATTGGCTTAGTCTTGCTGCTCTTTACAGATGCCAGCCGAATCGACCTGGGGGAAATGCGAACCATCGGAAATCTCCCCGGACGGCTGCTGAGTATCGGCATGCTGCTGACCATCGTCTTTGGTGCGGTGGCAGCGCGCATGGTGTTTCCTCAACTTACCTGGTGGGAAGCAGGAATTTTGTCTGCCATACTCGCACCAACCGACGCCGGCCTGGGCCAGGTAATCGTGAATAGTGCGCGCGTGCCGAAGCGAATCCGGGAAGCACTGAATATTGAAGCCGGTCTCAATGACGGCCTCTCCGTACCGTTTCTCCTCTTCTTCATGGCGTTGGCGGCTGCCCGCATCGTTGGTGGCCACGGAGCTCTGGTTCATTTCATCCTTGAGCAGCTTGGCGGAGGAGTTGCCGTCGGTCTGCTTATCGGCGCGGGTGGCGGGTGGCTGCTGAGCCTCTCTCATCGCAAGGAATGGATCTCGGAATCCTTCCAGCAAATCGGTATTGTGACGCTGCCGCTACTCTGCCTGCTGATCTCCATTGTGACCGGCGCAAGTATGTTCATCGCGGCATTTGTCGCCGGACTCTCGGTACAACTGACATTTAACCAGGCCGACATCCACAGTGCGGATTTCGCAGAGGAGTGGGGACAGTTGTTCAACCTCTCCGTCTTTTTTCTCTTTGGCGTGCTGGTGATGCGAAACGCGCCGCACTTCGGCCTCTCATTCGGGCTGTATGCGTTACTAAGTCTGACGGTCGTCAGGATGCTCCCGGTCGCAATTGCGTTGATCGGCACCCGACTGAGCCTGCCGAGCGTGGTCCTTATGGGCTGGTTCGGTCCACGCGGCTTGGCCTCCATCGTTCTCGGCATTGTCTACGTGGAAGAGAACATTCATTTGTCCGGCGAACCCACAATACGGCTCGCGGTGATCGTGACCGTCATGTCGAGCATATTTGCCCATGGGTTTAGCGCCACTCCGGGAATTCATCTTTATGCTCGAAAAATTAAGGCTCTTGGCGCCGATACCCTGGAGAAACGTGAACTTCGAGCAAGTTAAATTCGCAAGTCAGCTAACTCAGCTTCGACCCATTCAAACAAACTAATTTCGCTTTATATTCACCTTTTCAGTTCATGCTTTCGATCAACCGGCGTGATGTTCGTGGCCTGCTACAGAAGGACCGCATTTTCGGCGAGCCCCAACGACTCATCCTAGAAGAAAGGTTCCTGCAGGCTAGCTATTTTGCTAGTTGTAGCAGGCCGATCGCGTGATTAGCTTTATCAGCGTGAAGGCACCTGCCATTGCGCCCTGGATCGATTATTGTTTCTGCTTTCCGGAAGGGCAGAGTACCGTAAGTACAATGTCGCCAACACAGACGGCTGAGCGATTGGGACCATTTGGGCCCGCATTGAGAAAGTAAATATCCTGCCAACTAAGGCTGGCAGCGTTACCTCGGAGAAGACCCAAGATGAGAACGAAATGGATGATGTGTGCGTTGTTGGTTTGCCTGGCATGCACAGTTGCCACCGGCCAACAGGTTTCGGTCAACTACAACCACAACCAGAGTTTTTCCAATTACCACACCTATGCCTGGGGTACCAATAACGCGAACCAGATTCAGAACTCAATTCTCGCGCAGGTCGCTCAGCAGGATATCGACACTGCAATGCAGGGTAAGGGGCTTTCGAAGGTGACCGAAGCTCAAAATCCTGATCTGATCCTCACTGCCAACGGCGGGATGAAACAGGAAACCTCGTATAGCGCGTGGGGAATGCGCGGTATCGGTGGAGGAATGGGCGGAATTACCCCGGAGCAGAATGTAGAAGCGACGATGATAGTCGATCTATACGACGCCAAGACCCAGTCCCTGGTGTGGCGAGGCATTGCACAGGACACGCTGAGCAATAACGGCAATAAGAATCAGCAAGACGTCGAGAAGGCCATTCAGAAGATGTTCAAACAGTGGCCGAAATAGAACCGCCGCAGAAAGTAACCTGAAGATTCGGGGAGAGCTCCTCGAAGAGATTGATTTTGGACTATTCGAACGTTCGCATAAATGTGGGGCGATAGCGCTAGTTGTGGCTAGGGAGCGGGAAAAGCAGTGCAGGAAGTTCGAAGGGATGAGACACAAACATGCCTTCGAACTTATCGCTCATGCTGAATTGTTTTTTGGTGGAGCTAAGCGGGATCGAACCGCTGACCTCCTCGTTGCGAACGAGGCGCTCTCCCAGCTGAGCTATAGCCCCACAATCGGGCAGAACACACTTCCGATTTTAGCAGTGACGATCAATTAAGCAAAGCTGCCTAAGGCGGCCAGTCTATCCGGTGCCCGGCAGTTTTCGCCGCACGCAGCAGCCGCATCAGCTTCTGCGACCAGCGATCCAGTTGCTCTTGCGCCACTTGTCCTTGCGCCATGTCGGCGGATCCTCCACCGCGCAGTCCAAGCTTTGCCAGCTCTCGCCCGCAACAGGTCGCTGCAGGAGAATGGCATGCCTTTGCTCGAAGCCATTATTACCGTTGCCGGCTCTATTTGCGTTGACGCGATAAGAGCGACGGTCTGCGGGGCCGCTGCGCACACGCGGGACGCAAGCAGCTTACAATAGGCCGGGTCCCGATCCGGGAAGACACGTTTCACCAGCTCGCAATCCATCGTGAATCGCGTCCTCAACCATCAATCGCGACGCGTGGTACTCCGCCAGTTCTTCGCGGAGCTTCTAGCCGTTCTTTCTGCGACGCTTTTGCCTCGGCCTGCAACCGGTCCACCGCCTGGGGAAGGTCGGCGGGACCAATTGAAAGCGGAGCGGCCATCTTCACCAGCACTGTCCAATCGCGGCGAGCGCGGCCACGGCCCGTTGACCGCACACGAATTCTACTCGTACTCCCTGGCGCACTTTTTCGAGCGAACGGAGAAGCATTCCGCCAATCTGGCCGGTCGAGTGCAAATGGGTTCCGCCGCAGGCATTGAGGTCATAGTCCTCGATCTCGATCAGGCGCATACCTCCGACCCGCTCCGGCAGTTTGCGCAGCCGGCCCTCGGCAAGCAGCGCCTCCGCCTCATCACGGCTCACCGTACTCGCTGAAATCTTTCGGTCCTCGGCGATCAATTCGTTCACCTTTTTCTCCATCGTTCCAGCGACGCGGCTGTCACCACGTCCGTCACCAGGTCGATGGTCGAACTTTCCTCTCCAAGATGAAAAGAGACCGTCATCGCGCCGAGTTCTGTTGCGAAAACAGCCGACAGCAGGTGCTGGCCGGAGTGTTGCTGCATGTGGTCCAACCGCCGCGTCCAGTCGATCGTCGCCTCGATCCCCGGTGCCAGCGGCAAGTGGCTTCTCCGTGAAGTGCCAGACCTCGCCGCTCGCTTCCTCCTGCACATCCAGCACTGGAATCTCCAGCGTGGCCCCGCTGCGAGCCTCCGCCAGCAGCGTGCCGCGTATCGAACGGCTGCCCGCCGCTCGTCGGGTAAAAAGCGCTGCGATCCAGACGCCAGCTGCCACACGGATTGACCGGCGATGCGCGACACTTCGCGTACATCCGTCACATGCGCATGAAATTTCGAGAGGAAAGAATCGTTGTAGTAGAGACGTTCAACCATGCCCCTATATTC
This sequence comes from uncultured Acidobacteriaceae bacterium, assembly GCA_963816335.1. Classification (GTDB taxonomy): domain Bacteria; phylum Acidobacteriota; class Terriglobia; order Terriglobales; family Acidobacteriaceae; genus JANXZS01. The sequence continues at coordinate 200,026 of CAWFKA010000008.1, forward strand.
TAGAGAAACGCTGAAGATCAAAGTTTGCGCAGGACAATTGTACGGAACATTCCAGCATGAGGGATCTCCAACCCGGAATATTTATTCTAACAGCAGACGAATTTATCAAAGGATGCAGTGTCATGACCGAGGAGCTGTCCCGCACGGTGACAACCGCCGCATCAAGGATGTCCCCCGCAACCTGAAGCCATACTTTCTCGGACTTCTGATCAAGGGTGAGCGATGGAACGACACTGAAGGCGAACAGGCGGCGGAGTTGATGCAGCTTCAACTGGCCTTCTTGCGCTCACAAATGGAATCGCAGCGTTACCTCGTCGCCGGACCGGTGCTCGACGAAGGACGCCTGGCCGGAGTGATGATCATCGACGCGAAGGACAGCGGACGAGGCACGCGCCCTCGCCTCCATGGATCCGGCTGTCAAAGCTGGCCGGCTCACGGTCGAGATTTATCCCACCTTCCTGCCGTCGCTGGATCTCGTTCACGCAGAATATTAGACCAGCCAAAACGAAAACGGTCGGCGGATGTAGGATCCTCCGCCGGCCATCTTTGTAATTGACTCGCTGCTAGATCGAGCTCATATTCAGCAGGAACTCCGCATTGTTCCGCGTCTTTGCCAGCTTGTCGGTGAGCAATTCCATCGCCTCAACCGGAGACAGCGGATTGAGCACCTTGCGCAGGATCCAGATCCGCTGCAGATCTTCCTTCGGAATCAGCAGTTCTTCCTTACGAGTGCCGGAGCGCTGAATATCAATGGCCGGGAAGACGCGCTTATCGACCAGCTTGCGGTCAAGAATCACTTCCATGTTGCCCGTGCCCTTGAACTCTTCGAAGATGACTTCATCCATGCGCGAGCCAGTATCGACCAGCGCCGTGGCGATGATCGTCAGCGAACCGCCTTCTTCAATGTTGCGAGCCGCACCGAAGAATCGCTTCGGCCGCTGCAGAGCATTGGAATCGACGCCGCCCGAGAGTACCTTGCCCGACGGCGGAACGATCGTGTTGTAAGCACGAGCCAGACGCGTGATCGAATCGAGCAGGATCACCACATCGCGCTTGTGTTCCACCAGCCGCTTCGCCTTTTCGATCACCATTTCCGCAACCTGCACGTGGCGCGCTGCAGGCTCGTCAAAGGTCGAGCTGATGACTTCGCCTTTCACCGATCGCTGCATGTCCGTAACTTCTTCCGGGCGTTCATCGATCAGCAGAACAATCAGCGCAACTTCAGGATGATTCGACGTCATCGAGTTCGCGATGGATTGCAGCAGCATCGTCTTACCGGTGCGCGGAGGCGCCACGATCAAGCCGCGCTGGCCTTTGCCCACCGGCGTCAGCAGATCCATCACCCGGCCGCTGATGCCCTCGCGAACCGTCTCCATCTTGATCCGCTCTTCCGGATAAAGCGGCGTCAGGTTGTCGAACAGAATCTTGTTCCGCGTCTCTTCTGGCGACTCAAAGTTGATCGCCTCGATCTTCACCAGCGCGAAGTACTTCTCACCTTCATGCGGCGGACGAACATTGCCGCTGACCGTGTCGCCCGTCTTCAGATCGAACTTGCGGATCTGCGAAGGGGAGACGTAGATGTCGTCGGGACCAGGCAGATAGTTGTAGTCGGGAGAACGGAGAAAGCCGTAACCATCGGGCAGAATCTCAAGCACGCCTTCGGCGAAGATATGCCCTTCTTTTTCGCTCTGCGCCTGAAGGATCTTGAAGATCAGGTCCTGCTTGCGGAGACCGCTGGCGCCGGGAATTTCAAGAGTGCGCGCAATACGGCTCAGTTCCGTTATGTTCTTTTCTTTGAGCTCAGAGATGGTCATTGTCACCTGCGGTGGGTAGCTTTCGGAGGAGCGTTGCCAGGAAGGAATCGAGCTGTTAGAAGCAGGACTTCGTTTGTTGGTGGTTGCGAGGTAAAGCAGGGCCGCGCTTAAGCTGCGCGGCGCTGCTGATGGTGTGAAGCCTCAAGAGCTTCGCTGGAAAGTGCACTGGGGATCGATTTGCGGAAGCGGACCAACACATCGTTTGTGGTGTCTTGCAACCGCGTATTCGGCTTATGCAGTTTGCGGGTAGCTTTCGACGCAAGCTGGCACAGCTGGTAGCGATTCGTTACATGGGCAAGTGCCCCAAAAATCAGATCGGAACGCATCTGTAATCTCCTTCAGGTTGACCGTCCCGGAAGCCTTCCGGGAGACAACTAGCGCACACTTCAATGTGGTCGCAAATTCGGTCGATAACGTTTGTTTTTTAGACGCTCGATGATGGCGTCCTGTTCCAAACTTTCTTAAGTTTTTTACTGCCTTTTGCACCCGCCTTCGCACTTAGCAACTCCCGGAATTTCCGGGCATGCGCTTGGCCTCTCCTGACGCGATAGCAGGTTTGTTTACCCCATCTCAGGAGAACCCCTGAAGGAAGCAGATTTACATCTGATGTTCAGTGCTGGATTCAATTGGGCTGGACTAGAACGGCAGCTTTTGGAGGGGGCAGTTGCCAACTCCTCGAAAGCCGTGCTTGCATTCGGCACGATTGACGTTAAACCTGATCTTCCTGTGGGTCAACCCTTTTTTTTCATTCGACTCAAGGGGCAAACCCTATCACCCACGTCATGATTACCTTATAAGTCATTCATAAATATTGATTTGCCCCATCTCGATCGGCTCAAACGGGAGGGATCATCTCGGCCTTGTTCATCCTTTCAAACTCTCTCGGGAGGTTCTTGTGGCGAAGAAACTTATCCGTCAGGCGGCTAACAACACAAATTTTGTCTGCCATTCGGTTGATCTGCGGTAAGATACGCACTTCCAAGCAATGCACAAACCGGTTAAAGGAAAGACTGTCATGGGTCCCGCAAGTCCTTTTGCTCTAATTTTTTTAATCCTTGCCTTCCTTGGTACCGCATTCGGAACGCTCAACGCACAACAGCCGCAAAAACTTGACGCTGGTTCGACGATGCGCGCTCATATGATGCTGCGACAGGCGTACAGCGATGTGAAGGATCACTACTACGATCCCAAGTTCCGCGACATCAATCTTGAAGCTGATTTCAAAAAGTCCGATGCCGGGCTGGATGTGGCAACCTCCAACAGCGAGGCGTTCCGCATAATTGCCGCGTTTCTATTTGCGCTGCAGGATTCGCACACTTTCTTTATTCCGCCTTCGCGCGTCAGCCGAATGGATCGCGGATTTCATATGGAGATGATCGGCGACGCATGTTCCGTCACCCAGGTTCGCCCTGGGTCGGATGTGCGTCCAAGCTGAAGGTCGGCGATCGCGTCCTTCTGATCGATGGCTTCAACATCACTCGTGACAGCTTTCACGACATGCAGTACTTCTTCGAAACCCTGCTACCCGTACCGGATCTGGATCTCATTGTTCAGGCTCCGGCAGGTGAACGCCGCAGGAGAAGGTGACGGCTGCCTTTCGAACCGGCAAAAACGTCTACGACCTGTCCGGGGGTAGCGACTCTGACTACACGAAACTCATACTCGACGGGCAGAATGACGATCATCTCCATCGCCAGCGTACTCTTGAATCCGGCGATACCATGATTTGGAAAATGCCGTGGTTTTACGCCGACAGCACGGAACTCAACGACATCTACGGCAAGGCCGTGAAACACAAGACTCTCATTCTCGATCTCCGCGGAAATCCTGGTGGCTCCGTCGAAACCCTGAGGGAATGCTTTCGCACGTTTTCGAGCACGAAGTGGAGATCGCTAACCGCATCTCCCGCAAGAATTCCAAGCCAGAGATTGCCAAGCCGAACAAGGGGAACCTGTTCACGGGCAAGCTCGATCGTTCTTGTCGATAGTCGATCTGCCTCTGCCTCCGAACTCTTCGCACGGGTCGTGCAAATTGAAAAGCGTGGCACGGTAATCGGGGACCGGAGCGCCGGCGCCGTTATGGAGGCTCGCCACTACTCCGAGTCCGTTGGCCTGGATGACAAGGTGTTTTATGGATTCTCCATCACCTCCGCCGACCTGGTGATGGCGGATGGGAAGAGCCTTGAAAAAGTCGGCGTTACTCCGGATACCCTGATGCTTCCGACAGCCGCGGACCTTGCCGCCGGGCAGGATCCTGTATTAGCAAAAGCCGCAGAACTCGCCGGACTTAAACTCGAGCCCGCGGCTGCCGGTGAACTCTTTCCCTTCGAGTGGCCGCCCTTGTAAGGTCGGCACCTCGCCTCCTTCCGCGGAAGCCAGAAGCACTCTCCGGGTGCTAAACTCTGACCGTTTGCGAGCAGGCTTCACGCCTGTCCCGTCGCGCGCGTTTCACGTCAAACTGCGCCTGTCGCAGTGAATTCGCCTTCGAGGATCAACCCATGTCGATACCGATACCGAAGCGACTCGCCTTCCCCGCCCGCTCACCAATCTGGGCGAAGACGAGTACTCTTTCCGCGAAACCGTCCGCCAGTTTGCGCAGCAAAGCATAGGTCCGCTCGTCTCGCAGATGGACGAGGAGCAGCACTTCTCCGCCGACCTCCTGCCACAGCTTCAATCTCGGCCTGATGGGCATTGAAGTCCCGGTGGAATACGGCGGCGCCGGCGGCACTTTCTTCGAAGCAATTCTGGCGGTGGAGCAGATATCAGCCGTCGATCCCTCGGTGGGGTTCGTCGACGTGCAGAACACCCTCTGCGTGAACGCCCTGCTGCGCTGGGCAACGAGGATGCAGAAGCGGCACTACCTTCCGCGCCTGGCTGCCGATACGATAGGAGCTTATGCGCTTAGCGAAGCAGCGTCCGGGTCGGACGCCTTCGCACTGCAGACGAAGGCCGAGAAGCGCGGCGATAGCTACATCCTCAACGGCCAGAAGCTCTGGATCACCAATGCCAAGGAAGCCGGGCTCTTTATCGTCTTCGCAACGGTCGATCCTGCCGCGGGATCATGAAGGCATTACCGCCTTCCTGATCGACAAACACTCCGGGCTTCTCCGTCGGCAAGAAGGAAAACAAACTTGGAATACGAGCATCTTCCACCTGCGAACTGGTGCTGGAGGATTGCCGCCTGCCAGCACAAAACGTGCTCGGCGAGGTCGGCAAGGGCTACAAGATTGCCATTGAAACACTGAATGAGGGCCGCATCGGCATCGGTGCCCAGATGTTGGGGCTCGCCGCCGGGGCGTGGCATTGCGCCAAGGAATATGCGCGCGAGCGCAAACAATTTGGCAAAGCTATCGGTGAATTCCAGGCGGTCCAATTCACGATTGCCGAGATGGCGACCGAGATTGAGGCCGCCCGCCTGCTGGTTTACAACGCCGCCCGGTTGAAGGACGCGAATCAACCATTTTCTCAAGGAAGCCGCAATGGCAAAGTATTCTCCTCACACGTAGCCGAGCGCGTCGCCAGTTTGTCCGTCGAGATTTTTGGCGGCTACGGATTTGTGAAGGACTATCCGGTAGAAAGTTCTACCGCGACGCCAAAATCGGCAAGATCTACGAAGGCACTTCCAACATGCAACTGGCGACCATTGCCAAGCTGGTCATGTCCGATAGTCGGGTCCGCCGCTGGATCTGTTTGAGTGGCACTGAGATGGGTTAGTACGGCCAGTACTAGACGTCGAAGTCCACTTCGTCCACAAAACACCAGCCCCAGCTTTCTCCCGGCTCGATCGAGCGCATCAGCGGATGACCGGTGTGGCCGTAGTGCTTCGTCGCATGCTTGTTTTTCGAGGAGTCGCAGCAGCCCACGTGGCCGCAGATCAGGCACATGCGCAGGTGAACCCATCTGTCGCCCATCTTCAGGCACTCCTCGCAGCCGTTGGTGTTCGGGGAAACGTCGCGAATCTGATCCAGGTGTGTACATATCGTCGCCATGCGCAATTGGATGCTTCTCCGCCCATCGCGTCGCAAAACCAAAGGCCGCGGGCAGGAAGAACTCGTTCTGTTCCCGCCCGTGGCTTCCTTTTATGCGGCGTGGAAATGGCTGCGGATCGACTGCAGATGCGGAGCGAGAAACTCCTGCCGGTCGACTTTGCCGTAGTTCAATACCGCGGTGCCCCCGGCGCTGATGAAGTTCGTATCCTCTACCCCGATGAACGCCAGAACTGTCCTCAATACGGTTCCACGAAGTTGAAAGAAGCCATGGCCGATCCCTCGTTGTACACGCCACCGGAGGCCACCAGCACCGTCGCCTTCTTCCCCTTCAACAAGCCCTCCGGAGCGCCTCCAGCGTAGGAAAATGTTCTTCCGGCGCGAATCACCTGGTCGATCCAAAGCCGCAGAGTTGATGGTATGGAGAAGTTGTGCATGGGCACGCCGATTACATACTCGTCCGCTGACTCAAGTTCGCCGATCAACTCGTCGGACAGAGCTAGGGCTCCCCTTTGTTCCGCAGTCCGGGCATCGGCAGGTGTGTAGGATGCGCCTACCCACGCCGCCCCGATTGGCGAAATCTCGGTTGCTGTCAGATCCCGCAGGATCAATTTCCCGTCCGGGTGAGCCTCTTTCCAGTTCGCTGCGTATTCGCGCGTGAGTCGGCGAGAGATAGATGATTCTCCCAGTGGGCTGGAATCGATTTGTAGTAATGTCGGCATGTGTTGCCTCCTATACAACAATCGATGTGTAAACAACGTCTGTCGATTCATGTTTAACGACAAATGTTGCTTAAAGAATCGCGCAGACGATCCCGATAATCTGTCAACATAAGAGCTGAAATGGACAACGCCGCTTGCGAACCAGTCGATCCAAGAGTCCGCCGCACCCGGCAGCTGCTTCAGCAGGCTCTCGATAAGTTGCTGCAGACCAAAGACTTTGAGAGCATCTCGGTGCAGGACATCGCAGAAGCAGCGACGGTAAACCGCGCCACCTTCTACGACCATTTTGCCGACAAATTCGCTCTGCTCGAGTATTCCGTAGCCGCCAGTTTCTACTGTCTGATAGCGGAACGGAACGTCAAATTTGACAGTTCCTGCACATCGACTCTGGAAGCTATCATCCTCGGGGTCTGCAACTACCTGGACAGCCTGCCCCGTGCCGAGTGCGAACGCCGCAAGCAAATGGAACCCTATCTTGAATCTGCGGTCATTGGAGTGGTTCGCCGCACCATTCTCAAAGGCATAAAAGGAGATTCTGAGGGTCGCGTAGCCTCTCCCGAGATGATTGCCACCACTCTTAGCTGGGCGATCTATGGTGCCGCACGAGAGTGGGTGCACACTCCAAACCACTGCGCAGCGGAAGAAATCGTCTTGACCATCATGACGATGATCGCGCCCATTCTGGCCACGATGGAACCCGTCTCCGGACACGCCGTCGCTCCCTGAATTGCGGCGGACTAAGTCTGCGGAGCATCCTCTCGAGCTGCTACAAAAGTGAACTTCTGCTTCAGACGCAAAAAGGGTCGCTCGAAGTATTGGTACGAAAGGTGAGCGATGCAGATGCTCAAAGCCATTACCGCAATCGTCCCCGCGCCGTCCCGCACAATATCCGGCACATGTACGCCCGGGAAGGATGCCACAAGTTGCGGTATCGCCTTCTTGAACACCAGGAAAAACATCAGCGAGTGAAACAGGTAAAGACCGTAGGAAATCCGGCCCAGGTAGGAAAGCCACGTCGGCACAAACCGCGTGGGTGTGCCCAGCGAGCAAAGGAAAAAGAGGACGGTCCCAACCAGTACCAGGAGCCAACCCGCAAGCGCTCCGGTCGGCGTAGGATGCGGTTCCCAACTTTTTACATCGAAGCGAATGAGCGCTGTGAACCAGCCGACGAATGCCAGGGCAAATCCAGCGAGCCGGAGCGGAATCGAGAGTCGTACGAGCCTGCCCTTCAACAGGATGGCCAAGAGCGTTCCCGCACTGAAGAACTGAAACTGCACAAAGCTATTCGTCCACTCACCCTTGTCGCCGGGTGTGGGATCGAGCGCGTACAACACCACTGTGACATACGCGACTGCAAGCAATATCCAACTGGCGATCACTACCGCCCTTCGTCCAGCGAACGCGGCCAGCAGGGGAATCGCAATGTAGAACTGCTCTTCGACAGAGATACTCCACAGCGGATCGACCGAGCCGGCGATCCACCCGTGGCGCAGGATGTACCAATTTCCGGTAAAAATGTGAACGCCACCCATGCCAGCGGATCATCCGTCCCGGTGCCCGGAACAAAATGGTTCAGAACCGCCAACCCAAAAAACACCAGGAAGTAGAGCGGCCAAATGCGAAGAATTCGCCGCATATAGAACGCCTGAATATGTACCCGTCCCATGCGCTCGCGCTCGCGCATCAGGAGTTCAGTAATAAGAAATGCGCTCAGCAGAAAGAAGACCGGAACGCCGAATGGGCCGATGTTGCCGATCCGCGCCAGCCACAAGTTCCGCACTGGATCGGTTTCAACATAGTCCATGCGGTGGAAGCAGAACACGCACAGAAATGCGAAGAAACGCAGCGCATCGAGTTCCGGCCGATAATAGCGACTTCCCTTCGCCGAACCGCCCTTGTTCTCAACTGCCATAGCTTTGCTTCTCTGTTCCATCATGCAGAATTTTCCTGCCCTGCCGAAGAGACTACTAAGCAGACTTTGGACACCATTTCTACGATGCAACAGCTATGGTGGCGAATCGAAAACTCCTTATCGTCTAGAGCAATGGTTGTCCTATCCATGATCTCCGGTTCACGCAAAACTTCCCTTCACTCGCTTCTTCCGCAAAATTCGCTTAACTGTTGTCGCCCCACCATCACTTTCAGAATTAAATCTCACTTTTTATCCTGTAACATAGCCAACTGAGCACCCGAGGAAATCATGCTTCTGAGCCTCACTTCGCGTTTTTGCGGGAACGTCTACATTATCGATTGCAAAGGTCGAATTGTTACCGGTGATGAGGCGAAATCGCTTCAGGCAGCGCTGGACCATGGGGCGCGCGAGTTTTCGCGGATTGTGCTCACGCTGAGCGATGTTGAACGCCTGGACAGTACCGGCCTTGGCCTTTTGGTCTTGTACGCCGCGCGCATGCGCAAGCTGGGTGGAGATGTACGTCTCGCAGCGCCACCGAAATTTATAGTCGACCTGATTCATCTCACACGGCTGTCAACCATTTTGCCTATTTACGAAACGGAAGAAGAAGCGATCCTTTCTTATCTCATGCAACGATCGCCCGACGCGGCGGAAGAGAAGTCGGGCCACCGCGTTTTGGTGCTCGAAAAATCAGCGGACGTGTGCGCTTTCGTCACCACTGTGCTTGGGAAGCACGGCTTTGATGTGAAGTCCACCAGCTTCATCAGTGATGCAAGAATCCTGCTCAGGGTTCATGAAGTGGACTACATCCTGGTTGGTCCAGGCACGGCCCAGCTACCTTCACAGGCGATTGTCGAGACGCTCAAAGCCTCCGCACCAAAAGCTGCGGCGCTGCAACTTGACGACACATTTCGCTCGCTCGATGCCGACCATGCCACTCAAGTTCTGTTGAAAATGTTTGAGGCTGGTAGTCCAAGTTAGATTCGGACAGCCAAGGCGCACGCCTTTTGCGGCGATGCAGAAAACAGGCGATGCGGAATACAATGGAAGGGTAATGACCTTTCCAATCAAAGTTTGCGTTGTCTGTTCAGAGGAGTTCGAACTCAGGCCCGATAAGCCCGGTTTCGCCAATCGATGCCCGGCCTGCAGTGCTCCTGAGGCGGAAGAACCCACCACCAAACGGCCTATGGATGCGAGCGAGCGCAAGGCGGCGAGTGAAGCCAACGAGGCGCGGCGGGAAGCGATGCGCAACCTGCTTTATCGCAAAGACAGCTAGCCCCACTGACAATCATTTATCTGGACGAGATGCCTGCTGCTGCGATGATTCAAGCTTCCACACAATTTGCCGAATCAGGCCTAGCCACTCCTGAAGATCTCGCCGCGTAACCGGGATATGCCGGAGCAAGCGACGCAGTCTCTGCTCGGTTGGGAGTTGTGTCCCGCGCGGGAAATAGTTGCTGAGAGAAAGCGCGTGCAGCAGTACGCTGAGAAACCGCTCGCGCTCCTCCACGGTCGCGAGCGTGGGGCCAAGAGCGATTGCGTTAGCCGATTCCGCCGACTCGCGCACCAGTTCGTACAGGCTGATGGCGACGGATTGCCCGAGGTTCATCGAAAGATGCTCCGTGCGAGTAGGGATGCGGAGTAGCAGTTGGCAATGGTTGAGGTCGTCGTTCGACAATCCCACTTTCTCTGAGCCAAAGAGCATCGCCACTTTCTCGCCCGACTGAAGGTATTGCCGAATAATTTCAGCGCCGGCTTCAAGCCGCTGGATCGGCTCCAGCGTGTGCCGCGCGCCACCGGCCGTCGTTCCCACGACGAGCGAACAGTCAGCGACGGCCTGGGCCACGTCTCCAAATTCGACAGCGGCTGTCAACACCGACTCAGCGTCTACCGCCGAACGTGCTTCGCGAAAGGACGCGTCGTAAGGGCGAACCATTCTCAGGTTAAGAAATCCGAAGTTGCTCATTGCGCGGGCAGCAGCACCCACATTGAGCGGATTCCGCGTGCGCACCATCACGACCCGCATGTTGTCGATTTGTTCCGGCGTTAGCACTAGGATCAGTCTAGTGCAGCCAACACATTGAGCTCCCAACTTTGCGCCATTTGGCATGTTGGCCGGAAATGTACCTGATTCGGCGAAGGCGATTCGGCCAATGGACCAGCATAATTACCCCGGTGATGCACAATCGCGGCGTTCGTTGAATGAGCGTCGCCGCCGGCAGGACGGGGCAAAGTCTGAATCTCGGACTTACAGTTTGCTCCTATACAACATAACGATTTAGGCTGAGTTGCCCGACTGATCGGAGTCGTTGAGAGGTCCAAATGATTACTCCCTGGAACCGTCCATTACTCATTGCGCTGACGGCTATCGCCGTTTCGACCCTTGGATTGGCTCAAACTGCGACGTCCGGCCCGAATGCTCGTCTTGTTCTCGATAAGGTAACTTCCGCGGACCCTCAACGAGATGGGATCACGGTTCACGCAGGAGCGGCTACTCTACGCATCACCGCATTGCGTGAAGACATCCTGCGAGTTCGCATCGCGGCTGGAGACGAGTTTCCTGAAGATGCCTCATGGTCGGTACTCCCGGAGGCCCGCAACAAATCAGTGGATGTGAAAGCATTCAACGATCCGGGTGCGGTAGGTTTTCGAACAGCGTCGCTCGATGTGCGCGTTGAGCGCGACCCGCTTCGGCTGGTGGTACGGGATCTCTCGGGCAACATCATTTGCGCCGATGCAACCGGGCGGCCCACTGAATTCTCTGCAGGCGGATTTTCGTTGGCAAAAGAGATGCCCGAGGATGAGCATTATTTTGGACTCGGAGATAAGACGGGTTCGTTTGATCGCAGGGACCAGGCGTATACGTTATGGAACCGTGACATCGGCGTGGGGGACACGGTCGATCCTCTCTACAAGAGCATTCCTTTTTTTCTTGCAACCGGTCCCGGTCACAGCTACGGGCTCTTTCTGGATAACACCTGGCGCAGCTGGTTTGACTTTGGCAAGCAGTCGCGAAAAGCCATCGTATTTGGCGCAGAAGGTGGCCCGCTGAACTATTACCTGATCTATGGACCAACACCGAAGCAGGTATTGCGGGGATACATTTACTTAACCGGCACACCACCGCTGCCTCCATTGTGGTCGCTTGGATATCAGCAGTCCCGGTATTCCTATACTCCCGAATCTCAGTTGCGCGAGGTAGCCGATCGTCTGCGAGCAGACAGGATACCCTCAGATGCGCTGTATCTGGACATTGATTATCAGTTTAGAAATCGTCCTTTCACTGTGAACCCGGTCACCTTCCCGAATTTCCCCGGCTTGGTCGCGGATCTGCACAAGCAGAATTTTCACCTGGTGCTGATTACGGATCTGCATATCGCTCGTATTCCGAACAAGGGCTATATGCCCTATGACACTGGTCACGCGGGCGACCACTTTGTAAAAAAAGCTGACGGCGGCGAATTCGTCGGCATCGTGTGGCCAGGTCCCGCCGTCTTCCCCGATTTCACGCGGGTACAAACTCGCGAGTGGTGGGGCAATCTCTACAAGGAGTTTGTAAACGCGGGAGTTGCCGGCTTCTGGAACGATATGAACGAGCCCTCGGTTTTCAATGGACCGGGTGGCACCATGCCGTTGAATGCAGTTCATCGTATCGAGGAGCCTGGATTCGCCACACGCACTGCGACGCATGCCGAGATCCACAACATTATGGGCATGGAAAACGAGCGCGCCACGTATGAAGGACTTTTGAAACTACGCCCTAATGAGCGGCCGTTTGTGCTGACACGCGCCACGTTTGCGGGAGGCCAGCGCTACGGATTTACATGGACGGGAGACAACTCGTCGACATGGGGCCAACTGCGACTGGCTACGCAAATGTTGCTGAATCTCGGCCTGAGTGGGATCTCATTCGTCGGCGATGACATCGGCGGCTTTGGCGGTTCTCCGCCTGCCGACCTGCTGACGCGATGGATTGAGGTCGGAGCCTTTAATCCCATGTATCGCAACCACTCGACCATCGGCTCTCTGCCCCAGGAAGTGTGGGTGAATGGGCCAGCGCAGGAGGCTATCCGCCGGCGATACATCGAAACACGCTATCGTCTGTTGCCTTACATCTACACGCTTGCTGAAGAATCGTCACGGACAGGTCTGCCCCTTGTTCGGCCAATGTTCATGGAGTTCCCCGGAGATTTCCGATCGGCAGATACTCAATTTCTGCTGGGCCCAAGCTTGCTGGTGGCGCCTCCTCCCAATGGCGAATCGCTCGAAGGGTATTCGGTTTCTTACCCCAAAGGCTCCTGGTACGACTTCTGGACAGGCAAGAAGATGCCTCCTCAGCCAACGCCGCCATCGATCGTCGACATCTCGATTGCAATTTCAAATGGCGAGAACGTGGCGAAGTTCCCTGAACCAGAAGTTATTCATCCTGCACTCGACCACTTGCCAGTGTTTGTGCGCGGCGGCAGCATCCTCCCGCTGCAGCCCCTTATTCAGAGCACCGAAGAAACCCCCGTCGGACCGCTGGAATTGCGCGTGTATCCCGGGCCAAATTGCAACGGGTCGCTTTATCTTGATGACGGCCATACTTTTCGATATCAGGCTGGTGAATTTCTCCGCCAGGCATTTACCTGCGAATCCAACGGCAAATCAATCAGCGTTCAATTCGAGACGCGCGAAGGGACTTATTCGCCCTGGTGGAAATCGGTGGAGCTTGTAATTTACGACTGGCCATCCGCAAAGGCGGACGCGAAATTCTCAAATGAAACTACATCTCTAAAAACCCGGTACGACGCTTCGACCCATGCCCTGCATGTGATGGTTACGGACTCGAAGGAGAAAAGGGAACTCCGGATTCAGCAATAGAAATTCCTCGCCAAATTGAATTGAGAACGATAACTGCGGGTCGTAGGCGCCTCGCGTTCCGGCGGCTCACAGACCTGCGCCGATTCTTACTATTCTCCCTCGCATGAAATGGTTTAGTATTCTCGGTCCTCGAAAAAGCAATCCAGTCGCCCCGCAAACGTAGACCTGCGTCTGCCTGCCAGGCGCTGATGCCGGCAAGGGAGACGAAAAGGACGCGTAGCAGAATGCCACACCTGCGCGCAAACGACGGAGAGAACGAATGATGCGGAATAAAGTTTCCAAAATGGTCTTGATGTTCGCGACAACAGCAATTTTGCTGGCGGGAATCACGCAGATAGAGGCGCAATTCGGGCCGCAAAAACAGGTGCCGAAAGGGCCGTGGGACAACAAGAGCCTTTCCCCGGATGAGCGGGCTGCCTTGGTGGTTGCACAAATGACTCTGGATGAAAAAATCCAGCTGTTGCACGGACTGGGCTGGAAGGCGCTTTTTGCTCCTCCAACTTCGGGACCGGGGGTTCGTTCTCTCGGGGGCGCCGGATTTATCCCGGGCATCGAGCGTCTTGGTCTGCCGGACATTCAAATGTCAGACGCCGCTGTAGGAGTCGCGCGCGGGGCAGGAAAGAGCCGCTATTCCACGGCATTGCCTTCGGCCGTCGCCGAGGCATCCAGTTGGGATCCCGCGCTCGCCTATGAGTATGGCGAATTGATTGGCAAGGAACTCCGCGACCAGGGATTCAATATGTCGCTGGGCGGCGGTGTCAATCTGACGCGGGAACCGCGGAACGGAAGAAATTTCGAATACAAAGGCGAGGATCCGATCTTAGCCGGAACCCTGGTTGGCCAGGAGATGAAGGCGGAGCAGGCGCAGAACATCATTGGTGACATCAAGCATTACGCAGTCAACGATCAAGAGGACGGTCGCAATTTCGCGAACTCCATCATCAGTAAACGGGCGATGCGCGAGAGCGATTTGCTTGCGTTCCAGATCGGCATTCGCGATTCGGGAGTGCTGGCGGTGATGTGTTCCTACAACAAAATCAATGGCACATATGCCTGCGAAAACGAATACACCCTGACCGACGTTTTAAAGAAAGATTTTGCCTTCAAGGGCTTTGTCGTTTCTGACTGGGGAGGCACGCATAGCACAGTTAAGGCCGCTCTTGCGGGCTTGGATATGGAGATGCCGGGAGATGGTTTCTTTGGTGAGCCACTGAAGAAAGCTGTTGAAAGCGGCGCTGTACCCGAAGCTCGTTTGAATGACATGGTTCACCGGCTTCTGCGCACCGAGTTCGCCGTAGGCCTATACGATCGTCCGGTGCAGCCACAGGTGGTCGATGTGGATCGCGGATTTGCAGTGGCACAACACGTGGAAGAGAAGGGCGCGGTTCTGCTGAAGAATGCAAAAGGCCAGCTGCCCTTGAATGCTTCGACGGTGAAATCAATCGCTGTCATCGGTGGGCATTCGGATGTGGGCGTAATTTCTGGCGGCGGTTCGGGACAAGTGGATCCGGCTGGCGGCAATGCCGTTCCACCCAAGGGCGATGTTACAAACATCATGCAAATGTTGAGTCAGCATGTTTACCATCGTTCCTCGCCACTTAAGGCAATCCAGGAAAAAGCTCCAAATGCAAAGGTTGCCTTCGACGCTGGAACCGATATCGCCAGCGCAGTCGCATTGGCAAAGTCCTCTGAGATAGCAATCGTATTCGCGGTACAGCACGAGTCGGAAGGGTCCGACCTCCCGAGCCTGTCATTGCCTGATCAACAGGATGCGTTGATCAGCGCTGTAGCCGCGGCTAATCCTCACACGATCGTTGTTTTGGAGACGGGCGGCGCAATCACCATGCCTTGGATCGATAAGGTGAGTGCCGTAATTGAAGCTTGGTATCCGGGAATTCGTGGTGGGCCGGCTTTGGCAAATATCATCTTTGGCGGCGTGAATCCGTCGGGAAAACTGCCGATCACGTTCGCCATGAGCGAAGCGGATCTGCCGCATCCTACCGCAGTGAAGCAGCCACCTGCACAGGCAAGCGACAAACCCACCACCGGCGGCATGCCGGATATTCCGGGATTCAAGGTGAACGATACACCGTTCGATGTGCCCTACGACGAAGGCCTGAAGGTGGGCTACAAGTGGTACGACGCCGAGAACAAAACTCCCCTCTTCCCCTTCGGCTTCGGACTCTCCTACACGACTTTTACCTATTCCGATTTGAAAGCCACTCCCGGCAACAGCCTGGACGTAAGCTTTCGCGTAAAAAATACCGGCAAGGTGGCAGGCGAAGAGATCGCTCAGGTTTACTTGACGCTGCCCGCCAACACTCAGGAGCCACCCAAGCGGCTGGTAGGCTGGAGCAAAGTGCAATTGGCTCCGGGCGAAGAAAAGACCGTCTCAATTCAGGTAGAACCGCTCTTTGTTTCGATCTACGACATAGACAAGAGTGCGATGCAGGTTGCCCCGGGTGATTACAAAGTCTGGGTCGGCGGTTCGTCACGCGATCTTCCACTCAGTACGCCTGTAAAGTTGGCCGGCAACTAGAAAGCACTTCGATGTGAGAATGTACCAGGGCCTCACCTGCGAAATCGGGTGAGGCCTTGGCATATTGGGAATAACAAAAGTGGATCGTGAACCTTGAGACAATGCATTACGCAGACACGAAGTCAGGCATACGCCAGTCGTGTTTTGCGCCAGGCAAGAGCAGTAGCCAGCAATACAGCCGACGCGATGGTATAGCTGAGCGGATTGCTAGATGCTGGAGTGGTGGCCATGAAGTCGATGCCATGCGCATGATGCAACGGACCGATGTACCACCATGCGGTGTACAAAGCTTCAAATGCTTTCCTCCCACCGGTGCAAACGCCGAGCGCCAAAGCCAAAGACGGGATAAAGAGAGCCCCCGCTAGCCAGGCTCCGAGACTGAAAAACTCTCCTGCTGCGAGAAGGCGCAGTCCCAGTCCGCCGCCCGTTAGCAACGCGAGGAGAAACCCTGCCGTCCACGAAGCGAGCAGTTGGCCAGGGAACGCATTCCGCGCTGAGTAGATGAGTGAGGAAGTCGAAAAACGGGCCTCGCGCGTGCCCATCTCAGACCATAAGAGGATCGGCCAAATCCAAGCAGCAAGAATTATGCCTGAACGAGTCGCGCTGATTGAAGAGAACAAGCAAGCGACAAAGAGCGCAGCCGTAACCGCGTACCACCACCAACTTCGACCTCGAACCAGCAATCGAAATTCAGCGACGACGAGAACCAGAAAGGGACTCTTAATCTTTATATTCGGCATCGCAGCGAAAACTCTTGAGAGGATACTTGGCTGCAATTTGGCGGCCGCTTGCCTTGGCAATTTCGGCTGGACAGGCATGCGCTCTTTTCTGCTGAATCTTATCCATGCTCGCGATGGATCAAATCGATCAAAGAAAATGGATGCGAGCAGGGCGATGGCTCCTGCAATGCCAACCCACATGGCGCGGCTAAGCAGGATGATTGCGTTCCATTGCAGGCCGGTCCAGAGAAAAACTCTGTTCGTGCGGTTTATATCGCTGACGCCAAAGGAAGATCCTCCGTTGTAGAGAGGATCGAGAGCGTGCAGCCGCGCCTCCATTTGGCCCGCAACTGAAACCAGTCCGGTGAAGTCGGTGAAGCGATGATATACAGACATGGATTGGCCGCCAACCATTGAGGCTGCGCTCATGCTTAGGAGAAATATCCAGAGAAAAAAATACAGGATGTTTCCAATGCCACCTCGCAGGCCGGGGACACTCTCGAAAAGCACAGCGAGAGCGGCTGTCACTGCGACCGCAGAAAGCGCGAAGAACAGCACCGGCGCACACAAGACAAAGAGATTGATGTGCCCGTTGCCGTGGATCAGCTGAATGACAATTGCCGCGAGCATCAGGATTAGCACCATGGCAGCGAGCACCGCAAAATTACTGAGAGTCTTGCTCACCGTATAGAAGCTCTTGCTCATCGGCGTGGTGGCAAGAATCTGTCCGACGCGCGTTTCCCGATCGCGTTGGATCGTATTCTTGACGATGTAAAAACCTACAAGGGTGAGAAACGTCGTGGCGAGCAGAGTGATCACCGAGCCCAGCCACGCCGAGTTGCTCACTCCACGATAATCGCCGAATCGTAGTTGTACTTTGCCGGTATAAACCGCGTAGCCGAGGTAGATGGAGAAAGAGAGGCTAAGCAGGAAACTATAACGCCGCACGCGCTCAAGAAAGTCCGCGCGAACCATATGGTAGAGAACGCGAAAGGTTTTCATACCTCGACACTCGCGCGATGCTCCGACAGGTAGTAAAGGTAGGCATCTTCCAGTGTCGGAATTACCGGCACCGCATCTGGTGGCGCAGTGTTTCCCAAAATGCGGATGTGAACCCCATCGCTCCTGCGGGTTGTACTGCTGATCAAAAACGTCTGCCTCGCGGCGTTAAGGTCTGCACTGGAAATAACACTCTCGCGCACCTTGCCTTCGACCTCTCGTAGTAAGTTCTCCGGAGCCGCATGCGCGACAAGTACGCCCTTCGAGACGATGGCGATGTCGGTGGCAGTCGCTTCGATATCCGAAACGATATGCGTAGACAGAACAACAATTCGTTCGCCGGATAATTCAGAGAGCAGATTTCGGAAGCGGACTCGCTCTTCGGGATCGAGTCCGGCTGTCGGTTCATCCACGATAAGGAGTTGCGGATCGTTGAGCAGTGCCTGCGCAATGCCGACCCGCTGTTTCATGCCTCCGGAGTAGCCGCCCAGCGGCCGTTTGCGAACATCTGTCAAATTCACCAGGTCCAGCAGTTCGGATATCCTGCGTGCCGCCGTCGCTGCATCCAGACCCTTGACTGCAGCCAGATATTCAAGAAATTCGACCGCGCTGAGATTTGGATAAACACCAAAATCCTGCGGCAGGTAACCGAGCACGGCTCGAACTACATCGGGACTCCTGGCTACGTCCGCGCCATTCCACAACACGCGCCCTTCCGTTGCGTGCGTGATGGTGGCGAGAATGCTCATCAAGGTAGTCTTGCCCGCTCCGTTAGGTCCCAGCAATCCAAGTACACCGGGCTTGATCTCGAGGCTGAAGTCTCGCAGCGCCAGGACACCTCCCCGATATCTTTTACTTAAATTCTCAATTTGCAGTTTCACTCGTTCTCCTGCGATTCATGGCTGGACAATGATACGTTTTTCATGGGCAAGGGTTCCCCTCGCACTGCAGGTCGGTGCTAGCGCATCGAGTAACCCCATGAAAATAGTCTTAGGTGCGGCTGAGAACTAGGCCGTGGCATGGACCGTGTTCGGAGGCAACGGTCGGAGGCGTTTCGAATACAGCGCCATTATCAATGGAGCAATGATGGCATAGCACGCGACCGTCGGCAGTGAATCCTTACTATGCAGATATTGGCCGGACAGCAGCAATGCGAGTCCCACGTGTCTGTTGGCATTGCAGATCGAAAGAGTGCGCTCGCGAAGTGCTTCCACCCGCATCAGCAACGGAACAATCGCCATTGAACCCAGCGCAAGCAATATCGTTGCTACGATGACCCACGGCGTAATTTTGCTTAGGTCGCTTCTCATCTTAAAGAGGATGATCCCCATAAATAGATAGAGAACGACGTTTCCGATGGCATTGAGAATCGGCCTGAACTTCTCCGAATAAACCGGAATGAGATACATCAGGATCATTCCGAGAATAAGTGGCAGAAATTGTTTTTCGGCGACCTGCTTAATCAGATCGCGAGGTGGAATCCAGACATCTCTGTCGTATAGTTTCGCCGCACTGAAAACAAGCAGCGGGATCATCAGCGGAGTCAGCAGGGCCACACAAACCTGGTACACCGCCGCCAGTTGTGCGTCAAAGCCCCTCTTCGCGACATTGTGAGTCAGGAGAGGAGCACCCGGCGCAACTCCAATAAGGAACAGGCCACCGGTCTCGGACAGATTCAGGTGAAGCAGTCGCGCCAACGCGAGAGCGACTGCCGGGGGCACAATAAAGACCACAAGCAAAAGACTGAGCCAGCCGAGCCACGTCATCTGGCGAAGGTTCTTCCACATCTCAGACACTTTAAAACTCGTGCCGATCGAAACCATCATTGCGAAAATCGCGATAGGAAGTAAGGACTTCAATCCGTCGTCATCCGTGGAGATCGTATACTTTGTCCCGCATTCGAGTAAACACGGAGATACTTTACGTGTTCCTGCTTAAGCAAATGCGCGCTTCTCTGTTTCTGGTCGACGCTGGCGACGGTAGCGCCATATACCGAAAAGAATGCTACCTACAAGCGAGACGATGAACGTCCAAAGGATAGCGTTCGACCAGCCCGCAAGGTTGCGCGTCCACCACCGAACAACAACCCGGCCGTAGGTCGCAGCAGCCCACGCTATCAGGGCGTAACGAGCAATCCGCGCCGACCCAAAGACAGACAGGAATAGGTTGCGCGAAACTCCAAGTGCTCCAGCAGCAAGGAGAAAAGGAGCAAGAGGAATGGGTGGCGGCAGCACTGCGGATACAAAGACCGAGAGGACGGAATGATCTTTCGCCAGCCGTTTAAGACGATCATGAAAGTGTTGCGGCAGAGAGCGGTCCAGCAGAGCTTCCCCGCCCTTCTTGCCGGCGGTCCAGGTGATGTAGGCGCCGATGGTACTGCCAAGAATCGCGATCGAGGCTAACAAATAGGGGTTACCACGATGCGACACCAGAAGGAGCAGCAGCAGGTCAGTACTTCCGGGTATGGGAAGCGGGATCGGCGAAGAATCAATGATGGCGACAGTGAAAAGTCCCGGCCCTCCCAGGTGTGTAAGCCAATGCGGAATGAGCGCATGCCGTTGCCCACTCGCGGCATGTTTCGCCGTTGCCTTGGCCGCCTTGGAAGTAGTCTGGATCAGCATGCGTATTGGATGCCCATCTGGATTAGAAGACTTGGAGAATATGGTCCTGTCTTGCATTTTAATCATTGCGCCGACAGGTGCCTTGGGGAGTATATAGTTTGCTCTTACACAAAAAGCGCTCGCAATAAGTACTGAATTTCCTTTTCATGAAGGCAGGTCTGCATGTTCGAAACACCAAGGTGGCGAGTCCCGGCACTTCTTTTGACCTCAGTTGCGTTCTTGCTTCAGGGCATGCCGCTCCTGTCCCAGGCCACTCCTGTGCAACTCGGCGTTTTTGACGGACAGACAGATGTAGGAAGTGTGGTGCCGCCCGGCGTCGCCGTCTACGATCCTGCCGCGAAGACGTACGCCATAACTTCGGCCGGAGAGAATCTGTGGTCGACGACGGATGCGTTCCACTTTGTTTGGAAGAAAATGTCTGGAGACGTTTCACTCACGGCGGATATTGATTTTCCCGTCAAAACAGGCGATCCCAATCCTCATCGCAAGGCTGTGCTGATGTTTCGCCAGACGCTGGATTCGAACGGAGTCTATGCCGATGCGGCGCTACATGGATCAGGTCTGACAGCGCTTCAGTATCGTCGCACCCCCGGTGCAACTACGCAGGATATCGAGCTGGAAATTTCAGCGCCAAAGAAGCTGCGCCTGGAGAAGCGCGGCGACACCATCACCATGTTCCTAAGCATCGCAGGCGAACCTCTCCACCAGGTAGGCTCGTCGATCAAGCTTCACCTGGAGGAGCCCTTCTACGTGGGACTGGGCGTCTGTTCTCACAATAAGGACGTAACGGAAAAGGCTGTCTTCTCGAACGTGGAATTACAGCCGCTCGCAGACTCTTCGTCGGCCCAGCTCGTCTTGTACAGCACACTTCAGACAATCGGAATCCAGGATAACTTTCGCCGCGCACTCATGGTGTACACAACCAAGGGACGCTTCGAAGCGCCGAACTGGACGAAGGATGGATCTACATTGCTGTTCAATCAAGATGGAAAAATCATGAAAGTGCCAGCGACTGGAGGCACTCCGACGGCTCTCGAAATTGGCGCCGCCACGAATTGCAATGGCAGTCACGGCATCTCCCCCGATGGAAAGCTTTTGGCCATTACTTGCAGCATGCCCGGAAGGCCCGAGGCGCGCGTGTTTGTTGTCCCCATGTCTGGCGGTGCGCCCCGCATTGTGACAGAGAACCCCTTCTCGTATTGGCATAGTTGGTCGCCGGATGGAAAGACGATTCTGTTCACGCGCCCGAGTCACGGCTCCGGAAACATTTATGCCATCGCTGCGGAAGGCGGACAGGAAAAGGCTCTTACCACCGGCACCGGTATAAGTGACGATCCCGATTATTCTCCCGACGGACACTACATTTACTTCAACTCTGACCGAAGCGGAATCATGCAGATATGGCGAATACTCGCGGATGGCAGCGCTCCGGAGCAAATGACGTTCGATGAGCTTCCGAGCTGGTCGCCGCACGTTTCGCCAGACGGCAAATATGTTGTCTTTATCAGTTATGAAAAGGGCGTCACCGGTCATCCCACAAACAAGGATGTAGCTCTGCGCATCCTGTCTCTCGATGATAAGAAGGTGAGGGTGCTGGTAAATCTTGTGGGCGGTGCAGGCACGATGAACGTGCCATCGTGGGCTCCGGATAGCCTTCATCTTGCTTTTGTGAGTTTCCAAATGCTCCCGGCCGAACCAGGCGGCAGCAGCGAATAGATACGGTGCGCGCTGTCACCACGTTCCTGCCGGCGCGCCTCAACTCGCCAGAGATTCCGCCTCGTTCAAGGGAAAGAACATTCTGAACACTGTTCCGATTGCTGGTTTACTCCGGACTTCGATCAGCGCTTCATGTTTATCGAGAATCCCTTTTGACACCCACAAACCCAGGCCGGTTCCTTCCTCCCCCTTGGTTGTGAAGAAAGGGTTGAAGAGCTGGTCCAATGTTTGCTGGTCCATTCCGGAGCCAGTATCAGCGACTGTTACAAATACTCCTTCACGCGATCTCTTGTCCCGTCCCTGTCGCATCCTGAGGACTAGTTTTCCATTCTTAGACAGCGCATCAACAGCGTTACTGATCAGGTTTGTAAAAACCTGCTGGACTTCGCCGGAGTAGCAGAAGATGCTCGGGATCTTCCTATAACGGCGCTCTACCAAAATGCCGCCCGATTTGATACGCGGCTCGTGGAAATACACCACCTGCTCGAGAATCTCCTCTAGCAAGGCATATGCCGGCGCAGTTCGCTGCCGGTAGAACTTCAGACTGCGGGCGGCGATATGCGAAAGGCGTTGTAGTTCTTTATCCGCCACCTCGAGTATTTCACGCGTGTCGGGCGGCAAGCCGGAATCTGCCTTTGCCAGGTAAAGTAGGTTGGTGAGTGCTTCCAATGGATTGTTGATCTCGTGCGAAATGCTGACGGCAAGGCGACCAGCGGCGGCGAGTTGCTCTGAGCGCCGCAGTGCCTGTTCTGTCTTCCTCGCCTCCGTTGTATCACGCACAAAAAGTACGATGCCCTCCCCCGGGCTGGGGTAAACGCGATGCTGCAACCACCGTCCCCACGGCTGATAACAATGCTCGAACTCGATGGCAACACGGTCTTCCATTACCCGGCGAAGATTGTCTTCAACTTCGGTTCCTAGGATAGTGGGATACAGATCCCACACCAATTCGCCCAGGTGCGGACGGCCGCTTCCTCTCATAAGCTCTTCGGCCGCTGGGTTCATATGCAGAATGCGGAAATCGCGGTCGAACATGAAGTACGCATCGGGAATATGCTCCAGGGTTTCTCCCGCGAGCCTTTGCGCCTTCCGGACTTCGTCGGTCAGCGCCGCCTCGTGTTCGGCAGCCTGCTGGCGGAGCCGTGCCATCTTCAGATGTGCGTCCACCCGTGCAACCAACTCCCGAGACGTAAATGGCTTGGTGAGATAGTCATCGGCCGTCGCATCAAGTCCTTCGATCCTCGCCTCTTCTCCTGCGCGCGCTGAAAGCATGATGACCGGAACCGTTTTCGTTGAAGGGTGACTGCGAAGTGCCGCCAGAAGCTGGAAGCCATCCATCTCCGGCATCATTACGTCGGTCAACACCAGATCCGGACGCCTTAACAATGCTTTCTCGAAAGCAGCTTTGCCGTTTTCCGCCGACACCACGCGAAAACGCTCCCGCAAAAGCCTTTGTACGTATCCGCGCATATCCGCATTGTCATCTGCCAGAAGGATGGTCGGCTTCGCTTCCGCCTGCGAAGCTAATTCCCCATTGTCTTCATCGATTGTCGAATCCTTGTAACCTTCTGCACCGTGAAGACTCGAGCCCGGAAGCCACCCGAGAGCTTCCTGAACGAACTCCATCGCGGAATCATGCGTGCCCACGGGACCTGGCACTTCGCGATTCACGAGCCCCTTCACAAGATGGTTGCTGCCAAAAGGCAGGTTTACAAAGAAGGTGCTGCCTTCTCCCCATTTACTGGACACGTTGATTGAGCCGCCGTGCATCTCTACCAACTCGCGGACCAGGGCCAATCCAATGCCGCTACCTTCATGGCTTCTCCGGGCAGCCCCCTCAATTCGCCTGAAGCGCCCAAACACATGTGAGATCTCTTCTTCGGCGATTCCCGTCCCTGTATCTCGAACGGATAGCTGTGCGCCCGTTTCCGTTGGGCGCAACGTCACTTCGATATCTCCATGAAATGTTGACTTCAATGCGTTGGAAAGCAGATTGAGTACGATCTTCTCCCACATCTCACGATCGACAAAGACCGGTTCCGGTAGTGGCGGGCAATCCACGATCAACCGTAGACCGCCGCGCTCGATCGCAGATCGAAAGACACTAGCAAGCTCGATCGTCAGCATGGAGAGATCCGTTGGCTGATAGTTGGCATGAGATCGGCCGGCCTCCATGCGGGCAAAATCCAACAACGCATTCACCAATTTCAGCAGCCGCAGGGCGTTGCGATTCAGCATGTCGATCGCGTCCCACGACGGCGGGACGTGAGCGTCAATCGCGTCAGCCAGTGGCCCAAGCATCAACGTCAATGGTGTTCTCAATTCATGACTTACATTGCTGAAAAACGCGGTTTTGGCGCGATCGAGCTCAGCCAGAGCTTCTGCGCGCCGACGCTCTTCTTCATATGCCTTCGCGTTGCCAATGCCCGCCGCAATCTGTCCCGCGATCAGATTGAGAAATCTCTCGTAACCTTCGTCCAGGATTCGATAGGGATTCAACGCTGCGATCAGCACTCCGGCGGGCGTGTCCTGTCCCTGCTTTGCAATCGAAACCATGCGCACGCCACTCGGAGGCCGATCCCACTCACCCGTGGGCAACGGTGAAATGCTTTCAGGAAAAGACTTAAGAGTGACAGAGCCGCCGCCTTTGGCAACCAGTTGATCCACGGGCCACACCGCGTTGCTCGTGTGGATGCCTATGGTCTGAGGAGCGATCGGATGGCCGGCTTCGATCCCCGTCCTGCAAATTAACTCCAGCCTGGATCCACTTTCATCAAACAGATAGGTGAGAGTGAATGGCATGTCTTTCCGGCTTGCTGAAAGTCCGGACTCAATTGCTGACGCTACTTCGTGCTCCGTGATTGCGTCGGCCAGCGCCGCGGATAAGCTGCTGAGAGAGGACAATTGCCGCTCGTTGATAACACGCGTTGTCTCTTCACTCACCACGCATAACATGCCGTGGATCCGGCCACTGCTATCGCTCAACGGGCTATACGAAAATGTGTGATAAGTCTCCTCCGGAAAGCCGCTGCGCGTTAACAGAAGAAATAGTCCTTCATCCCACGATGCCTCGCCGGTCTCAAGAACTCGCTCAATGCGGGGCCATACTTCCGTCCATATTTCCGGCCACACGTCCCGCGCCGGCTTTCCTAATGCCCATGGATGGCGTTGAGCAAGTGTCGAACGCTGATAGGCATCGTTGTAAAGAAAGGTCAGTTCCGGTCCCCACGCCATCCACATAGCAAATTTGGAGGAAAGCATCATCCGCACGATAGTCTTCAAACAATCGGGCCACGCCGAAGATTCTCCCAGGGGCGTCGACGCCCAGTCAAAAGAGTTTACGAGCAGGTCCATGTCCGGGGTGTGACTCATGTCTTCCGCGGGTTGCACTGAGTCATCGAGAGAGCCGGCTCCGTCACGCCACATTCATCCGCCTTTGTAGCTTTAGACAGTCAAATCGCTGCCAGCCCGCATTACGGGACTAACGAAAAGTACGAGTCATTGCGAGGCTCGCCTTCTAAATCTGATAATCTACGCGACCCGGATATGGGTCAAGCTTCTTGTACGGCTAGCGCAATGACATCTTTGGTTTACGCCATAGGAATTCGTTTCCTACGAAGTATAAGGGCCGGGAAGTCCTGCCTTTTGCTGCCAGTCCAAAGTCCTTATGGCGCAATCAAAAACGGAAGAGTGCCGGTGAAGGAGTCGCCGCCTCAACCCACTTCTTGCGACGTTAGGCAGCCATGGATCCTTCGCCCAGGATCCAGAACAACCTTGGCACATTTATCGTACTTGTCGTGGAACAATGCACCTCCTGAATGGGGGAATAACGGAGCGCATTTGACGCATCGTTCGTGCCGCCCTCTAAACATGCCTCTTTGGAATGCGCGACAATCCTGCACGCTGGCGCCCTTCCATCTTCCTTCTCAAATCATTTTCAGCTCTTCCCTAAAGACTTGCAGAAGGGACGCACGATATGTCCTTTTTACGCATCAAATTGTCAAAGTGAATGGACAGATCGAATTGTCTCTTTTTCTAGAGATGTATTATGTACGCGACGTGTCTTCTTTGCCATAAAACATAGGCGGATTCGACCCGTCCGAAACACCGCTGGTATCCATGTTGGGATCAAATGACGAGCCCGTTTCGAACCCCTCTTCGGACAATCATCACGAGGAGAATGAGGTTGGCCGTCTTCAGACCCAAGGCGATGCGACAGAACCTTCGTCGGCTGAAACCTGCCCGATAGTGGGAATCGGAGCGTCTGCCGGCGGCCTGGATGCATTTACGCAACTCGTTAACAATCTGTCCCCCACCACCGGGATGGGATTTGTGCTGGTTCAACATCTCGATCCCAGCCACGAAAGTATGCTCGCAGATTTGCTTGCCAGCCATACCACGATGCCTGTGCAGGAAGCAACCCAGGGGATGAAGGTCGAGGCCAACCAAATCTACATCATCCCTCCCAATACCAAGATGTCGATTCACAATTGCGTGCTGGAACTCAGCCCGCGCAGTGAAGAACGCAAACGCCATCTGCCGATCGATTATTTTCTTACCTCTCTTGCTGCGGATCTGGGAAGCCGCTCAATCGGTGTCATACTCTCCGGCGCTGCTTCCGACGGAACGCTGGGGCTTGAGGCCATCAAGGCGGCCGGCGGCATAACCTTTGCGCAGGATCGTTCTGCAAAATTCGACAGCATGCCACGCAACGCGATAGCGGCGGGCGTCGTTGACTTTGTCCTGCCTCCGGAGAAGATTGCATCCGAGCTCGCCGCAGTTACTGACCACTCTTACTTCGGAGCAGAAAGGGTCGCAACCCTTGAATATGGTCCCGCTCTCGAGACAATCATCGCCTTGGTCCGTCGACGGACAGGGGTCGACTTCTCACTTTACAAAAGGCCTACCATTGCCCGCAGACTATCCCGGAGAATGTTGCTGACTCATAAAGAAAAGCTTGAAGATTATCTGGCGCTTCTGCAGGAACGCCCGTCGGAAATCGATGCCTTGCGCGACGACCTTTTGATCACGGTTACGCAATTCTTTCGCGACCCCGATGCCTTCGATTACTTGACGAAAAAGGTAATTCCGCAAATGCTGAAAGATCGCAACAGCGATCAGCCATTCCG
Organism: uncultured Acidobacteriaceae bacterium; assembly: GCA_963816335.1. Classification (GTDB taxonomy): domain Bacteria; phylum Acidobacteriota; class Terriglobia; order Terriglobales; family Acidobacteriaceae; genus JANXZS01. The sequence continues at coordinate 227,045 of CAWFKA010000008.1, forward strand.
GGTGTGGGTGCCAGGCTGTTCGACAGGAAAAGAAGTTTATTCGCTCGCGATTGTATTGATCGAATGTCTTGAACAGGCAAAACTGCAGTCCATCCCCCTCCAGATATTTGGCACGGATGTAAACGAACGCGCGATTGACGAAGCACGTACTGGTCGGTATCCGGAAAGTATTTCCTCTACCATTTCGCCGGATCGCTTGAAGCGCTTCTTCAGCAAGGTGGAAGACGGCTACCAGATCGCTCGCTTCGTTCGTGAGCTTTGCATCTTCTCGCGTCAGGATGTGACTCGCGACCCCCCGCTCTCACGGATGGATCTGATCAGTTGCCGCAATCTTCTCATTTATCTCGGAGCATTGCTGCAGCGCCGTGTGCTTTCGATTTTCATTTATGCATTGCAGCCTGCGGGCTGTCTCTTGCTGGGAACTTCGGAGAGCCTTGGCCCACTGGCCGAATACTTCAGCGTGCTGAATAGCAAGAACAGGATCTTCAAGCGAAATCTACAGACAGATCGTCCCCAGTTTGAAACGCCAATTCGGCGACCGCAGGGCGAGATGTACCCGGCGCTGGGTATAGCCTCGAAGATCGACGATGCTACTGTGATTGACCGTCGCGCCGATCGAATGTTGCTGGACCAGTATTCTCCCAGCGGCTTTCTCATCGACGAACAATTTCGCGTCGTCAAATTTCGCGGAGACGTTGGGCCGTACCTCTCACCGCCTCCGGGCGATCCTCATCTGGATGTCTTGCGACTGGTTCACGAAGACATCGTTATCAGTCTAAGAGCTGCGATTGATGAGTCAGCCAGATCGCATGCCATGGTGCGCCGCAATAACATTCAAGTTCATCGCAGGGACGGTTTTCGCGAAATCAACCTGGTTGTGTGGCCAATTGCCGATCCCATTGCCGCCCCCCATTACCTGGTGCTTTTTGAGGAGGTCTATCAGCATTCGATTCCCGCGCGAGTGGACCTTCCACCCGCAGCGCCGTCCGCCATCGAACAAGAGTCGCTGACGATGGAGCTTTCGACCACGCGTGCCTACATGCAGCGCCTGGTCGAAGAGCTTCGCAGCGTGAACGAAGAAGCACAATCCGCCAACGAGGAATTGCAAAGCACGAACGAGGAGTTGCAGACAGCCAAGGAAGAGTTGCAGTCCTCGAATGAAGAACTGACGACGACCAATGACGAGATGCAGGGGCGCAACCTTGAGCTCAGTCATCTGAACGACGATCTGCTGAACCTTCTCAGCAGCATGCGTGTGCCCATCGTAATGTTAAACAGTGAGCTTCAAATCCGCCGCTATACCCCTGCAGCCGAGGCTGTGCTGCGACTGATTCCAAGCGATGTCGGTCGCCCCATCTCCGACTTGAAGCCTAGGATCCTGGTCCCGGACCTGGACGAGTTGCTGCGCCATGTAATTAGGGGGGGTAGCGCCGTCGAGCGCGATGTTCAGCATGAAGATGGTCGTTGGTATTCTTTGCGCGTCCAGCCTTATAAGACGGCGCAGAATTTCGTCGATGGGGTTGTCATACATCTGCTCGACATTGACCAGGTTAAGCTTACGTTGCAAGAAGTAAAGCACGCGCGCGATTACGCGGAAGCCATCATCGAGACAATGCGGGAACCATTGCTCGTGCTCGATGAGAAGCTATGCATTCAGACTGCGAACCGCGCTTTCTTTGAGACATTCAGGACATCGCCGAACGATACACTGAAGAGAACCATTTATGATCTCGACCTTGGTCAATGGAAAACTCCGCAGATTGCAAAGCTATTCGAAAGCCTGATGTACGGCGCCACGTCCACTGTGCATGACGTTGAAGTGGAGGGAGAATTTGCGCGGCTCGGAGCAAGAACCTTTCAGCTCAACGCACGGTACTTCGATCGCAGTCGAGATTCCGGACTGATTCTGCTGGTCCTGGAGGACATTAGTGATCGCAAGCGAGCAGCGGAAGCCAAGTATCGCCGGCTCTTTGAGGCTGCGAAGGACGGCATCGTGATCATCAATGCCGATACAGGTGAGATCACCGACGTAAATCCATACCTGACGGAGTTGTTGGGCATTCGCAGAAGTGAAGTCGTGGGAAAGCCATTCTGGGAGATCGAAGCCCTCGCAGGCCTGCAGACAACTCACTTCGCATTAGACAGGCTGCGCGAGAAAAGCTATGTCCGTTTTCCTGAAATCACCTTCCGGCGAAACTCCGATCAACGCGATCTGGATCTCGAAGTCGTCGGGAACCACTACAACGAGGGACAACGCCGCGTCGCTCAGTTCAATGTTCGCGACATCACCGAACGAAAGGAGTTCGATAGACAGTTTCAGCAGACCGCACGCCTTGAAAGTCTCGGCATTCTTGCTGGAGGCATCGCCCACGACTTCAACAACCTGCTTGCCGGAATACTCGGAAATGCCGGCTTGGCCCTCTCCGATGCACCGCCCGGAAGCTCCCACCATAACGCGTTGAAGGACGTCATACACGCCAGCCAGCGTGCCGCGGACCTGACGCGGCAGATGCTTGCGTACGCAGGAAAAGGCAGCATCAAAGTTCTACCTTTGGATCTTTCGAATCTGGTCAGCGAGATCAGTAAGCTGGTGCAGAGTTCGATTCCGAAAGTTGTGTCGCTGCGACTCGACCTCGCCGAAGATCTGCCCATGGTGGAAGCGGACACCGGCCAGATGCAGCAGGTGGTCATGAACCTTGTGATCAACGGTGCGGAAGCCGTTCCCGAAGGAAGAAAAGGATCGGTACGAGTCAGCACAAGGCTGGAAGAATTATCGGCAAACTATTTGCACCATAATTTCCCCTCCGCGGAGCTCGAGCAGGGAAAATACGTAGTGCTCGAAGTGTCGGACGATGGATCCGGAATGGATGACGCTACCCGGGCGCGGATCTTCGATCCATTCTTCACCACTAAATTCACCGGGCGGGGCCTGGGTCTGGCGGCAGTTCAGGGCATCATTCGCGCGCATCGCAGCGGCATCAAGGTGATCAGCTCTCCCGGAAAAGGCTCCGCCTTCCAGATAGTTATGCCTGCGTTGATGAATGTTCCGCGTCCCTCGAATGAAAAGCCGAAATTCAACGATCTCCGCGGATCGGGACTCGTGCTGGTGATTGACGATGAAGAAATCGTCCTCCAGACAACACGCACCATTCTGGAACGTTACGGCTACAAGGTCATCACTGCGTCCAACGGAGAACGCGGCGTGGACGAGGTCCGCAAGCATAAGAATGAACTGGCACTTGTGATCCTCGATCTCACCATGCCCGTGATGGGCGGAGAAGAGGCCTTAAAACAAATCAAAGCTGAAGTGCACGGGCTCAAGGTCATATTGTCGAGCGGATATGACTCTTCCCATGCCATCGACCGGTTTGGCGAAAATGCCTTCGCGGGATTTATTCACAAACCCTCGACGATCAATGATTTTCTGGAAATCGTGAAGACAACTCTCACCAGCTGATCCATCACACCACGGCATGTCCACGACTTATCGGAGTCGCCCTCACAGCCTCCTCGAGACTGCCAGGTTACGCATCTCGTCATGTCGAGTCTGCCATCTTAATGAGGCTGAGGTTATTCGGGTGCCACAGCATCATGAGCCGAGAAGACTCCGACCTAAAGCCGTCCTTTCCCTATCAAAAACAACGCCTTGCGAGCGCCTTCATCAGTTTGTCGTCGGCAACCGACGGTGAGTCAAGATCCTCAGGAGATGAAACGCCGAATTGACAGGGCGCAATCCTCGTCGAAGCTGGGAGCGACAATCTGATGTTTCAAACATCCCAATGAGCGAGTGCAAAGATAATTCTTTGAATATTTTTGAGGAATTTATTGAAAAATGTGGAAAAGAGGAGGACATTAAGGAAACTCGGTTGACCTGGGCCCGCATCTTATAAACACCGTGAAAAACGCAACTTTTTTGTTGGACACTTTTCCAGGCATACCCTAGCACGCGTGAACGTCTTTTACCTGGAGAGCGCCTGCGGAAAATGGAGAATCCGATGGTTAGCAATTGCGCCAATCCGAAGTGCTCGAAACCGCTGGTTTACCTGCGCGAAGGACGAATTTTTGTCTTCGACGTCCCCATCAATCGGACCCAGGAAGAAGGCTCCGCTCGGGGGTCTCACCGATTGGAGCATTTTTGGCTCTGTGGGGAATGTTCGCAAACTTTGCTTTTGCAGCAGGCAAGTGATCGCAGCGTTCAGCTCACCGCGCGCCGCTCGCCAGCGTCGCGAGAAACACGCCGGAGCCCGGAAGTTGTGCCGGTCAGGACCTCCGCGTTAGCGTCCTGAACGGCGCCAGGGTGGATTGAACTCTGGGCTTGCGAAAGTTGAACCGTAAAAAGCGCTCCCGTTAGGAGCGCTTTTTCCTTGTAAACGTAATCTTGGTTCCTTTAACGACGAACCTCAGCTGACGATGCGACCGCCGGTTTCCGGTCATAGACTCCGGTAAACGCATTCCAGCGTATGCGGAGAATTTCCTCCAGCATCTTCGAGCCATCCCGCAAATAGCTCATGCGAGAGCGTTCATCGTGACCCCACGTGACGGGAACCTCTTTGATCTCGAAGCCGTGGCGCATCGCAATAAACAGCAATTCGGGATCGAAGCCCCACCGTTCAATGCGCTGTAAGCCGAAAACCGTATGGGCGGCGTTTTTGCGGAACGCTTTGAATCCGCACTGCGTGTCCGCAAAAGGAAGGCCCATCGCCCAGCGAGTCACTGCGTTGAAGCATCGTCCAAAAAACTGGCGATATATCGGCTGCTTGATTGTCTGCCGGGACACTTCCAGCCATCGCGAGCCGATCGCGATGTCCGCACCGTCGTTAATAGCCGCAAAAAGCTTTTCCGCTTCTTCGATCGGCGACGAAAGATCGGCGTCCGTGAACATCACAATGTCGCCTCGAGCCGCGAGGATTCCGTTTCGGACACTGAATCCCTTTCCACGATTGGATGGATTTTCAAGGAGGTGCACTATGGGATCGAGTCGGGCGAACTCTTTCACGATTTCTGCGGTCGAGTCGGCGGAGCCGTCGTTCACCACGATGACTTCCGCCGGCCACGCTCGGGAGTGCACGCATTCCAGCACCGCAGTCAGCGTTTTGCCTATGCGCGCAGCCTCGTTATACGCGGGAATAACGATGCTGTAGAGCGGGTTCGGCATGAAGGTTGTGCTTGCTCGTCCCATGGGAAATCTTGAGTATCATACGCTATTCCTGAATTTACCAATTTGCATCTTCCCCATAAAACCCCTGCGGAGTGCTACACTCCCGCCTATGGAAGAACGCAGACGATCGCTCGGATTCTGGCTCCTCATCGGGGGTGGACTCTTCGCGATTTTCCTCATGTTGGTTTCGCTCATTCTCTTTGTCACGCTGCGTAACATCACCGGCGATACAAAGTTTGCAGCACTTGGCGGCGGGAACATTGGCGTCATCGATATCGACGGCGTCATCATGAGCGCCGATACACTGGTTGACCAGCTTCGAAAATTCCAGGATGACAGCTCGATCAAAGCAATCATCCTGCACATCAACTCTCCGGGTGGAGGCGCGGCCGCGTCTCAGGAAGTCTACGAAGAAGTGCGCCGCCTGCGCAGTGAAAAGAAGAAGCCGATCATTACTTCCATTGAGAGCGAGGGAGCAAGCGGCGCTTACTACATTGCGTCCGGCACGGAAAAAATTTACGCCAACCGCGCCAGCGTCGTGGGCAGCATCGGCGTCATCGCCGAGTGGGTCAATTATGGTGACTTGCTGAAGTGGGCAAAACTCAAGCCTGAAGTGCTGAAAGCCGGAATCCTGAAGGATGCCGGTTCCCCTATGCGCGACCTGACTCCGGTCGAGCGCGCTTATATGCAGGGTTTGATTGATAACATGCATGCGCAGTTCATCAGCGATGTCGCGGCAGGGCGCGGCCTCTCCCCCGACACAATCAGACCCCTGGCAACGGGACAGGTTTGGACTGGAGAACAGGCCCTACCCCTCCACCTCATCGACCAGACCGGCAGTTTTCGGGTCGCCTTGCTCGAAACGGCGAAGAAAGTCGGCATAGATGGGGAACCACATGTCGTAAAACCACCGGTAAAACGCCGTGGAATACTGGACTTTATAAACGGCAACGTTGACGATTTATTTCCAAATCCGGGAAAGCTGCTGGAAAAAAACGCAGGTTTCTATTTTCTTTGGAAATAACGGCATCCGAGATGCATCTACTCTAGGTAACTAGTAGATAAAACTTGGTATCCTATACTTTTGGAGCAAAGCCGACCATGACTAAAGCAGATCTGGTTGAGGAAGTCACCCAGTTGGGCGACCTGACACGGCGCGATGGAGAAGTAATCGTGGACACCATCTTTGAGTCCGTAATCCAGGCGCTTCAATCGGGCGATAAGATTGAGATTCGCGGATTTGGCAGTTTCCGAATTCGCCAGCGCAAACCCAGGATCGGTCGTAATCCCAAGACCGGCGCAAAAGTTGACGTTCCAGCCAAGAGAGTCCCCTACTTCAAGCCCAGTAAGGAACTGCGTGATTTGGTCAATCCAAAAGGCGCAGGGGAACCGGACACGGACGACGAAGAAGCGGAAGGATAAATAAATCCATTCGGTATTGAGCCAGGCGCGGCCCACAAAGCCGCGCTTGGCTATTTAGATCACGCCTATTACCGAAAGCATTCTTCCTGCGAATCCGCGCTCGCCGCGGTGAGAAAAGTAGCGATTCGGAAGACAGCTTGTGCATTCGCCCACTACGGAAATAGCCGTCACTCCCGCATCCAGCAGCTGACGCCGATTAGCTTCCGCCAAATCAAGATGAAGTTGTGGGCCGATATCGCTGTGCCCCGGAGCCCGTGCGGATAAAAACAGCATCGGATATTTGTTGCGGATCGGGTCGCTATCGTAAACCTCACGAAACAAGACGTTTGCGTAGGAAAACTGCGATTGGAACTCATGGAGCACTTCCTCCCCAATTGCATAGCAGCATTGGCCAATACCCGGGCCAATGGCGGCAACCAGGTCCCGTGGATCACTGCCAAACTCCAGGCGCATCTTCCCCACCCCGGCTTCAACGATTCGGTTCACCGTGCCACGCCAACCGGCATGGAATGCTGCAACAGCATGTTTTTTTGTGTCTGCAACCAATACCGGGATGCAGTCGGCTGTCTGGATTCCTAAAACCACGCCTGGCTCATCCGTCATCAGGCCATCCCCTGACAAAACCGCGCGATCCGCAGCCGTCGTTCCATCCACGCGAAGAACCTGCGTGGAATGAATCTGGCGCAGGGTTACCAGCTTCGGATCCGTATAGTGGGCGTCGCCCGAAAACAGCGCCGCGAGGAACCGGCGGCGGTTTTCCAATACATTTTCTTCACTATCGTGCGATGTGAAGCCCAGGTTCAGGTCGAGGCGTTTATCGTCTTCGCCCTGCCGGTATGCTTCCGTCACCCCGCCAGACCGCGTGCTGAATCCATGCCTGAGCCATGGAAATTCTCTTCCAGGCCGCAACGCGAACGATTTCGATCGGGGCGGCGCTTTCCGGTTTGCCTGGAGGTTGCGCGGAGCTAGGTTTAACCACGGACTTCGGCATACCGTGATTCTAGAGCCGTCGGCCGAATCCGTGTTGATCTGGTCTAAACGCGGGTAGTGATCAGAACTTGTAAGGCCATTAGAGAGAGTGAGAGCATACTTTGGGGCCGCTGCGGGTTGGGCCCTCCCGTACACAAGCTGGATAAGTGTCGTGCGAGTCGGTGATGGCGTTTTCCAGCGCAGCCAATCCGATCACGGGTATCAGCCCCCTATTTTTAGCTGACCCACCACCTGAACGCTCGAGAAAAGCGACCAGAAAGCACATGGGCCCGCTTTCCAGCGGGCCCGCTCAGAGGCGTTTGAGGTGGGAAGCCAAGGATTGGTCTTGAGGCGAGAGTCTGCAAAAAGCAGACGGAACTACCGAGAATTAGACTTCTGAGGTGGGCTAGCTATGGAAGTTGCCTCTAGTGTTACTTCTATAGATGCACTTCTTTGGCCATAGTTGCCACAGGACAAAAATTGTTGGCCTGCATTACCAAGTGATTGAGAACACTGAAAAAATCTGCCTAATCCCGCCAGCGGAATCCCCTCGATCGCCGACTGTCTTGGTCAAAGTAGTATCCAAATACCGCATGTGGGTATTCAGATACCACTTTTGGTGTCCAGCTCCATATGATGGATCTTGTTCAGCAGCGCCTTATAGCTGACGCGAAGCCGTCTTGCTGCCTCTCGCCTGTTCCAGCGCGTATCTTCGAGCATCGCCCGAATCGCCTCGCGTTCGGCGAGCCACGCCGCGCGTTGTCCGATCTCCAATAGCGACGGAGCCTCATGGGCGGCGACGTAATCCGAAGGCGGCGCCTCAACCCCAGTCAGGGCCACTTCTTCCGCTTTGTGCGCGGAGAGTTCCCGCACAATCTGATTGGCGTCGCTCACAATCACGTACCGCTTGCAAAGATTCTCCAGCTCGCGAATGTTGCCCGGCCACGAATAGGCGCAAAGAAAATCAAGTACCTCGGGCTCAAAGGGAATCAGACTTCGGCGATACACCACCGCATATTTTTCGGTGAAATAGCGGATCAGGGCAGGGATCTCCTCCCGCCGTTCGCGCAGCGGCGGCACACTCACAGTGACGACGTTGATGCGATAAAAGAGATCCTCTCGAAACAGCCCTGCTGCCACGCGCTCTTCCAGTATCTGGTTGGTCGCGCACACCACGCGAACATCCACCGCAACATCCTTCTTCGCACCCAGCCGCGAGAATTCCCCATCTTGTAGCACGTGCAGAAGTTTGGCTTGCAGCCTGGGCTCCATCTCACCAATCTCATCCAGGAACAGCGTGCCGCTGTCAGCCATTTCAAACTTGCCGGGCTTGCTGCGAACCGCTCCCGTGAACGCGCCGCTCTCAAATCCGAACAACTCGCTCTCCAGAAGTTCACCCGGGAATGGCGGCGCAGTTCACCTTGACGAAAGGCTTATGGCTGCGTTCGGAAAGCGCAAAAATCATGCGCGCGACAATCTCCTTGCCCACCCCGCTTTCTCCGCGAATCAGCACAGTGGCATTTGTATTCGCCACCTTGTTGATGGTTTCGCGAATCCGAAGCATGCGCGGAGAAGAGCTGAACAGCCGCGGAAAATCCTGAAGTGTCTCCTGGTAGCGGCTGGCCGCGCTGCCCTCCACCGTGCTTTCCGCAGACGGAGCATCCGCAATTCGAGCCAACACGCGATCCAGCTTGGGAGCTATTTCCGCGTGAATAAGCGGTAGGCTGAGGAAGTCCGCAGCCCCAAGTTTCGCGGCTTCAAAAGCAATCTGTGCCGATGCTGGCGCAAAAACGATTACCGGAAGTGTTCTGAAGCAGCGATGCAACTCTTCAAGGCAATCCGCGCTCGTGTCCAGTTCTAAGAACATCACGTCAGGACGCACTGCTGAGACACGTGCAAGAACGCTCTCCATCGCGAGCGACGATATCTCGTCGACGCTGTCGCCTCTCGCGCGAAAATATGCGCGGAGAGCACTGGTGGCCTCCGCACGTGAGGATGCCACCAGTGCCCGAAGGTGCTTGTGTTCGGGCATGTTAATGGCATTGTAGATCGGATTTCGCGAGATTCTTTGCCGGATTTACTAAGTTCTTACTTGGGTCGTCTCCTAACGCACGAACAGCGTTCGCATCGTGGCTAAGTCGACGAGGAATCACATCCCTGGCCATTATCCCGAAACGGGACCCTCGCGGGCGTCGCGGGCCACGGCGATCGAAAAAGCCGAAAACCGCAATCTACGCGGTGACGAATTCCTCGCCTACCCATTTTTCGAATGCGGCAAAACTATGTTCCCGCCCAAGAAAATCGAGCACCAGCAGATTGCCTGGACGAGATCCTCCCGGCTCCAGCACGCTACGCCTGTAGCGCATGGCCGCCGGACCATCCAGCGGATTGTCCGAATCGAACTCCTTGAAAAAGTCGAGCGCGATCACCTTGTCGAAGAGATATGTGTAGTAGTTCGACGAGTAGCCCACCAGGTGCGTGAAGGCACTGTACATGCGGTTGCCCTCAATCCACCGGTAGGGCAAGAAGCGTTGGTAGTCACTCTTGAGCAACTCATCGGGATTGATCCCCTCAGGATGATGGCTGTGCATGTCCAGCGCGTAGCTCGTGTAGAAGAGTTGCGTTCGCACCCAATCCGCGCGACCAAAGGCGCTCGCCCGGTTCATTTTCGCGACCAGTTCCGCGGGTAGCGGCTGATTCGTCTGATAGTGCAACGCGAAGCTGGCTAACAGCCGGGCGTCGCGGAAAAACTCCTCCAGCATCTGCGATGGAACCTCGACAAAATCACCTTCGGTGGCGATCCCGCTCAGGCCGGCCCACTTCTGATGGCCGCCCAGGATGGCATGCATCAAATGACCGAATTCATGGAAGAACGTGACCACATCGCTGAACTGCATCAGTCCGGGATCATCGGGCTTGCCCCCGGGAAAGTTACAAATCAGCGCGGCAACCGGAATCTGTTCGCCGGCTACGCCCGGCACCATGGGAGCTGCGCTGAACCACTTGTCTTTGCCCTCGCGCGGGTGCATGTCGAGAAAAAAACGCCCGATATGCTTGTCCCCATCGAACACTTCCCACGCGCTCACGGAAGGATCCCAGACCTTCACATGAGCATGTTCGAATGTCACTTGGAACAGGCGCGCTGCGGTCTCCAGGATGCCCTTCTGCACGCGTTTGTAGGCAAAGTATGGCCTTACTACCTGCGAATCGAAATCGAAGGCTTCACGGCGATATTGCTCCAACCAGTAACCGCGGCTGGCTGCATCCAGCTCCGTCGTCTGCGGGTGCCTGCCGTGGGCGAAGTCCAGCACCATTTTGTATTCACGTTCCGCTCCCGAACGAGACACTTTCTCCAGATTGTCGATCAACCCGCGCATGTTGGCGGCTGACTTCATCATCTGGTTGGCGGTGGCCAGGTCGGCCCAGCTCTCAAAGCCCAGAATCGTGGCAATCTCCTGCCGCGTACTCATCAAATCCAGTAATATTTGCCGGTTCTGGGGATAGGCCCGCGTGTTGTAAGCCAGGAACATCCGTTGCCGCAGCGCGTCGCTGCCGGCAAACGTCATTACCGGCATGTAGTCGGGATAATCGGTCGTCAGCGTAATCGTTCCATCCGAGCTGATGGGATGGCTCTCAATGAAGTCGGCAGGCAAACCCTCCAGCTCGGCCACATGGTCGACCACCACCCGGTTGGTCCCTTCCTGCACGTTGCGGCTGAAGGCGAGCGAAAGTGCGGTCGCTTTGTCCTGCAGTTCGCGGATGTGCAACCGGGTCTCATCGTCTTTATCCACGCCCGCAAGGCGGTATTCCAACAACGTACGCTTGACGTAGTGCCGCGTCGGCTCGTCCTCCTCGCTCACATCCATCGCGCTCAGCGCCTGGTACACATCGCGGTTGAGAGAAAGGGCGGTGCCCACCTCGGCAATTTTCTGCGTCATAGCCTCGGCTGTGTCGCGAATGGACTTGTCCGGGTGAACGCTGTTCAACACCCCGGTTTGCGACGATGTGGAACTCAACTCACAAATCGCCCGGTCAAAGTGGCGCAGGGTGTTCTCCGCGGTGCGCGGCCCGGATACCGCGAGAAGAGACGCAATCGACTGGTGATGCGCGGCGAGCCGTTCGTCCACCCACGTTGAGAGCCCCTGGGAACTCATCGTCGTTTCCCACGGATGAATCACTTTCCAATGTCGACATCTACGGACCTCTCTGGCAGGATTTCAGCTTAAATCATCCCGGTTGGATTGAAAGAATTAGCCTGTGGCGGCCTTTCGCGGAACGGGCATTCCAGAGCGGCAATTTCTGTGATTTAAATCACTCAAGAGACTTATGTTGCATCCGGCACTGATGATGCGTAAGATGCCGCAATTGCAGACATGAATGTTTCCGCACAAGGCTTCTCGCCTCATCACCTTCGCTCCCGCGTGGGAAAAGTGTGTGTGGCCATCGTTGGATCGACTCCAGCCGAAATGGTGGAAAATGCGCACGCCGCGCTGCACGATGCTACATTTCTTGAGTTTCGATTGGATTACCTGGAGAAGCCCCTCACCGCCCTGCCCAAGTTGAAACAGTTTTTGCATGAGCATGCTGAGGTCACTGCCATCGCGACCTGCCGCCGTTTGGCAAATGGCGGAAGGTTCAAGGGCAAGGTGGCCGACGAGGTGGAGGTTCTGCAGAAGGCAATCGGGGCGGGTTTTCACCTGATCGACGTGGAGTTGGAGACGGCCGAGAGCCTGAAGCAGGCCGGGCTGGAAAAGTTGCGCGGCAAGGGCGCAGGCATCATCCTTTCCCACCACGATTTCGAGACAACCAAGGATCTCGACAGCGTTTTCGGGCGCATGAAGCCGTTCGATACCGAATTCCTGAAGATCGTGAGCACGGCCAAGTCGCTCTCAGACAACGTCGCCATGATCCACTTCCTCGAACGCACACGCGATCTGGCGAACATGGTCGGCATCTGCATGGGGGAACAAGGGATCATCAGCCGGGTTCTGGGATTGCGCGCGGGCAGCGTATTCACTTTTGCAGCGGCCAGTCAGGGCGCGGAAACGGCTCCCGGGCAGGTGGCCGCGCGAACTCTGGTTGAAAGCTATCGCATTGACCAGCTTGACGCAGCAACCCGCGTCTTCGGAGTGGCTGGAAATCCTGTCAAGCACTCGCTCTCCCCCTTGATGCTGAACACCGCGTTTCGCCGGGAAACAGTGAATGCGGTCTTCCTCGCACTGCAAACAAATAAGGTTTCTGACCTGATGACGTTGATCAAGGAAGTTCCGATCAGCGGCCTTGCGGTAACCATGCCCTTCAAGCAGGACATTCTGAAGCACCTGGAGAAAACGGATCCGCTCTCGGAAAAAATTGGCGCCTGCAACACCATCGTCCGCGCTCAGGACGGCAGGCTTTACGGCTTTAATACGGACGTGGCTGCGGTTGTGCGGCCGCTGGAAAAACGTCTCAAGCTGAAAGACGCCAAGGTACTGGTGATGGGAGCCGGAGGCGCGGCAAGGGCGGCTGTCTTCGGGCTGAGGGATAAAGGTGCGGAAGTATTCATTCTCAACCGAACTCCACAGACGGCGCAGAAGCTGGCGCGCGATTCCAAGTCCAAGACATTCCGCCGCGATCAGATGACCAAGACGCAGTTCGACGTGATTGTGAATGCCACCCCTATCGGCATGCAGGGAGTGAAGCCTGGACATATTCTTGAACCGAAAGAAATCAATGCGCGCCTGGTTTTCGATCTCGTCTACAATCCAATAGAGACACCTCTGATCCGCATGGCGCGCGAAAAAGGGATTCCTGTAGTCACAGGGGTCGAAATGTTCGTTCATCAGGGTGCCCGTCAGTTTGAGATCTGGACCGGGAAACCGGCTCCGGAAGAAGAAATGCTTCGTGTCGTACTCCACGCGTTGCGTCAACGTGCTGAGGCGGCAATGGAGACCCGAAGCAAGTCCTGAGAGCCGCTTGGACGGGCTGTATGAGCACGCAAAGGCCAGCCACACTCTCCCTTTTCCCCCGACTGCCTTGATCTCAAATCAAGGAATTGGAGTTTCCATGACTGCTGCTGAAGAACTTTCCGTCGAAGAATTGCGTGCACGGGTCAAAGCCCTTGACCAGCCCCTAGAACCGCTTGCGGAGGAACCGATCCGCAATTTGACTCACAGAGAAGACAAGAGCCCGCCTATGTGGAGAGTTTTGCTACAACTTCGTGTCCTGCTTCCTTACCTTTCCCGGCTGGTTCCTTTGCTGGACGGAACAGCTCACCAATCCGCTGCCGTCTCCCAGGAATTGCACAAAAGCCTGACGGACCTGCAATCCGGTCATCGCGAGATCCGCGGACAGTTTCAGGACCAGGTGCTGGAACTGAAGCGCGTCGAAGAACAGTTGGAGAGACTTCGCGAGGCCACAGAACGCAACACACTCGAACAGCAGGAGTTAATCGAAGACCTGAAATCGTTTGGCGGGACTATCAAAGCGCTGGGCGTCATCGGCATGGTGCTGCTGCTGGCAAATAGCGGGTTAATCATTTTTCTGCTGGTGCGCCTGCGCCACTAGGGTCTCCGACCGTGGCCGGGAGATCCATGTTGTGAGCTCCCGGCCTGGCCGCCCGGGCATTCTGCACCGCTGATGACCGAATTCAAGAGTATCCTGTTGATAGGATCAACTGCTGTTCACTGATTCGTAAAGCGATATAGCAGAGTTTTGCGCGATTCCCAACTGCACAATTTTTGCGATTGCCAGTTGTCCGTTCGCAGGTCTACTATTTGCCATAGTCCGGTACAGCCTGCTAAAGCGGACGTGTCAGGACTCTTCAACACGCAGTCGTTCCCCATTGAAATGAAATCGTAAGTGACCCGGGCCAATCTAATCCCCCGGGCGTGGAGTGACTCTCTATGGCATGGTATGCCTACTGTATTGGTGAAAAGCAGGCGTTTCCTGAATTAGCCCGCCACCGCAAGCCAGTTCCTCTCGAATCGGTAATGGGTGTTTCAGGAAATCAAGTTTTTCTCTATCCCGCAAGTGATCTCGCCCTGATCGTCAGTGAACACAATCCAGAAGAACAATATGACCAGAAAGCAGGCGTAGATCATGCTCGTGTGATCGCCGATTGCTTCAAATTGTCGACGGTTCTTCCCTTCCGTTTTGGTACAGTTTTCAATGATGATGAAGCACTTAGGCGCTCCATCCGCTCCAATCAGCGTCAGTTCCTGGCAAACATGGAACGTTTGCGCGGTAAAGCTGAGATGCATTTGAAAGTTGTGCTGGATGATTGTTGCAGAGAAGCGACCAAGCCAGTGCTAAGTGATTGTGTAGGAAAGGAATACCTCACCAGCTTGCGGGAGAATGCTACCCGGCAGCGGGAGCGGCAGACCAAAGCGCGGGCGCTTTCGGTGCAGTTGCACCGCATGTTTGCGCCCCTGGATGAAGAGGTTTCGTGTCGTCGGACCGAGACCGGAAAGATGCTTCTGGACATCGCGCATTTGATTGATTCTAAGTGCGTTGAGAGGTATCACAACAAGTACGCAACGGCCACGCAAATGCTGCACGACTGCAAGATGCAGCTCTCTGGACCGTGGCCTCCCTACCACTTTGTGCATAAGCTGATCCGGCCTTGCCATCAGACCCCTATGGCGACGACCGCAGCGGCTCACCACGAAGCAGTTGCTGCTGTATAGTCAACAAAACAAGGGATATACAAGCTAAGGCCCCGGAGAAGTCCGGGGCCTTTTTGCTGTACAGATTTGTGCACGGAATGCGCTGCTGGATGCCGTTTGAAGTGCCACTTTGACAGACTTCGCATTGCTCCCGATCACGCGGAATCCGTCGGCGCGCAGGCTGAGGGGACGACAGAAATGTGGGCTTGGGTGGCCGTTTTAAGCGCCGATTCTGGCGAAAAGCTCATGTGTTGTGGATCACGTAGGCTTTGTTGCCGGGGTTCGAGTTTTTGAAGTGCATCACAGAGATAGTCAGAATCGCGTGGGGTGACGAGGATGATGTGGAGCGGCGGGCTGGTTCGCGGTCCGATGCGGTTGTTTGTAAGGGCGGTGCTGGGTGTGGCGCTTTTGAGCGCTGCACAAGTGCAGGCGGAGTCACTCGCAGATTTGGCGGGAACGGTAGGCCACAACCGGGTGGGCATGACGCTCGCACTGAAGGGCGACAAGGATATTTCGGGAGGACACTACTTCTACGTCCATTACCTGAAAGACATTCCGCTGACGGGCTCGATCCAGGGCAGCGAGGTTATGTTGAAGACTACGGACGGAGGCACGTTCGAACTGCGCTTCAAGGGCAACGGCAGCGAGGGGGGTAAGCCTTCGACCTTCGCTAACAGCGTTGGACTGGAAGGGACCTGGAAGAAGGGATCGCAGAAACTACTGGTCACTCTCAACTTTACCGGGATGTCTCAGGGTGTGGCTGCGGGTCACCGCTACGCATCCGTAACCAGCGAGAGCGACGCGGCCTTCGAGGCGAAAGTGCAGGGCTTCTGGCGTTCGGTGTTGGCAGGAAAGAAATCGGCGGCAGCTTTGTATGTGAGCTTTCCCCTGCGCATCAATCAAGGGGGGAAGACCCGGACGATTTCTTCCGCGCAGGAGTTGACGGCGCAATGGAACCAGATTTTTACTCCGGCCTATCTGACGGCGTTGCGATCAGCTGTGCCTCACGACATGTTCACGCGCAATGGGCAGGTAATGTTGGGAGATGGAATCGCATGGTTCGACGCCAAGGGCGCCGTGGCGCTGAATTTGCCGTAGGTGCTGGCCGCACGGGCGTCGCGAGAACCAGGGCAGAGTTCTCGTTTCTTCATCTCTTCTTTAAAATCCTCTTCGCCGCCTCATGGGTTGATCTATTCAACTGGATTTTACCTACTTTGGCCAGTCGGCCACACATGAGACTGGTACACCTAAACCAGAGGGCAGCCGCGCGCTTAGATCAATCACTAGTTTTCCTGCCGCTTTTGTTAAATCAGGCCTTCCTGGTTGGAGAACCGTCGCTAGAAGGATCGCCGATTTTTCCGGATCTATAGTTATTACCCGTTGCTCGGGCCACTCCCAACGGATTTCGACTGGACTGCTGCCTATATGTGCTTGACTAATGTACCTCACCTCGCCGTTTACAATCATCCGATTAGATGGTGGTTCCAGAAATAAGGTCTCCGCGCTTCTGTTGATCACGACCGTCGTCAATGGTAGTCCTTCTCGAGATTGTCCCGATGTAGCTCCAACGTTGTAAAAGCAGGTATGTGCTGGCGAGAAGGGAGTGACGAACCCATACTGGAGAAGAAAAACCCCACAACCAATGGTCGGCAACATGATCGCAAAGCAAATACAACACGTGGATACAGAAATAGCTGTCATTCGGGTCCGTTCCGCACGAACGTTAAGTATCAGTTTAGCCAAGCAAGCCGCTGGCCAAACCATCGCGACGCCAAATAGGCCTAAGGCGAGGAGGGCTACAACTGGCGAGTCTAGGGTTGCCAATGCAAGCCGACCAATAAACATGCCACCTGATAGCAAAACAAGTTCAAAACCAGCAGCTACGCAGACTACCAGAGTGACGCTTCTGCGGTTTGCGGGTCCGGATATAAACCTGGAAAGTAGCCAGGCAAATCCAGCAACAACTAGGACGGTAGGAATAGCAGCCAAGAGACACTTCGTGACGGATACATCGTTCGACAATACGGAAACACCGACGGATGAGAAATTTCGAAGCAAAAAAAATGACAGAATAGCCGGTAAGAGCGGCAAGGATATGATGAAAATGAAGCTGCATGCAGCCAGATACGTTAACGGCAGAAAGATGTTACGGGGTTGTTCATTTTCAATGAGGTAGTCACTGATCTTGCTCGGATGTCGCAAAAGACCGATTGTCATTACGGCCATCTCGCGGACGGCGTACAAGCTGGCAGCGATTGTATCTTCGATTCCAGTTAAGATTTTTCGTTGCTCGTCGGTGATACCCATCGAGGGACCTCCAGATCGCCTACGTCTATGACACTTCACGCGTTTCAAGGATGTGCAATCTTAGCAAAGGCGAAACCCGAAATATCAGTCACTCCAGCATCCGCCAAACTATCCCTGTACCTCAGCCGAAATCTCTATTCAGAAAACACATGAACGGCTCCGCTGAGCTTAAGGTAAGCGAGCGTGATGCGGCTTTCTCCTGCGTCCGCTCACGACAGGGGAAGTAGTTGACCGCACCTTCGCGTTGTTCCGCCCCTTTCTGGTTGTTTTACAGGCATCGCGTTTGGTCCGGCGCTCGTATCGCAACTGCCCAGACTGTTAAGTGCGCCTTGACAACGCCTTCGTCCTTATCGAGGGGTACCCGCGTTTGTGACATACTTCAGATCTGGGTTACGCTCCCACCCGAATTGGTTAACAATTGAGATCTGGGCCACCCGCCGAGGCACAGATCACCTCCACTTCGCTTCGCTTTGGTCGGGATGACAATTCCTTCTTTTGCGACTGCCGATAGCATCGCGATCCCATGTCTCAAACGCGAGACATGGGGCACCCGCATTGGTGACATACTTCAGATCTGGGCCATCCGCCCACCGAATGTTGCACGCGTCGAGCCGATCTCTTTTCCCACTCAAGCCACCCGCCCAGAGTGGGCCGAAGTCTTAGCTATCCCACCCTTCGCAAACAGCGCGAAGAGTGGGGCACCCAGGTCGGTTGGGGAACAGCATTTTAAAAAGGAAAAAGGGTGGGGCAGCCAGGCGATCAGCTGTGCCTCACGACATGTTCGTGCGCAATGGGCAGGTGACGTTGGGCGACGGGGTCGCATGGTTCGACGCGAAGGGCGCCGTGGCGCTGAATTTGCCGTAGGTGCCACCGAATGCTGCAAGCTTTGATCCGATCTCTTTTCCCATTCAAGCCACCCGCCCAGAGTGGGCCGAAGTCTTAGCTATCCCACCCTTCGCAAACAGCGCGAAGAGTGGGGCACCCAGGCCGGTTGGGGAACAGCATTTTAAAAAGGAAAAAGGGTGGGGCACCCGCCACCCAGGTCGGTTGGGGAACAGCATTTTAAAAAGGGAAAAGGGTGGGCCACCCGCCGATCATCGTATCCCATGTCTCAAACGCGAGACATGGGGCACCCGCATTGGTGACATACTTCAAATCTGGGCCACCCGCCCGATATGACGAAGGGCAAGACAGTGAGGCGCAGATTATTGCAGCGCTGAAACAGCTAGAAGCGAGGCGAGGGGCACCCGCATTGGTTGGGTGGGTTCGGATGTGGGCTACACGCCGCGTGGAATCCATGGTGTTAACGGGGACGGCCGAAGAACAAGATGTGACCGTCGGGGTCTTCCAGTTCAAAGCCTCGCAGACCGTCGTGAGTATCTTGAAGAGGCTTGGAAAAAGTGACACCGCGCGATGCGAATTCGGCCGCTAGCGCATCCGGATCGGGTACCGAGGCGTATGCGTCCCATCGGGCGTCCGGGTTGCGCGTGTAGTTGGGGAGCGGTTCTACGCCGACAGCCTTGACAAAGATTATGGCTCCATCGCGCTGCACGATGCCAAAGAACGGCTTGTGGTCCGGCTGTTGATGGATGATGGTAAAACCGAGCTTCTCGCTATAGAACGAAAGTGCCGTGGGCACGTGTCGCACGATAAAGAACGGTGAGATGCCGGTTATTGTTGGCTGCGGCATGCGTGGCCTTTCCATGAGTGCGGGTCTCCTGTTTGCTGGTACGGGGTGAGACCTTTTGGCATGCGATCCTCTCGATCCCACATCTCAAATGCGAGACGAAGGGCAGACTCTTTCGTTGTTGCACAAAGTTGGGCCACCCGCCTACTCCGTGATTGTGTACCTGGGATCAAACTCGGGCCTTCCGGCGGTTCGGCCAGCAATCCATCGTAGTACATAGACTCCGACTGGGTCAGTTAGTGAGTGTGTGAGTGCGTTTGAAATAACCTCGCAAATGGCGTGGGCGGCGACATCCATGAAATCGTCGATGTCGGGCTCAACCATGATGCAGTCGACGCCGCGGATGGTACGTGTCTTGCCTTCGTGGAAGGTGAGTTGAACGTTAGCTTCGCCGAACTGAATCTGCTTCCAGCTACAGGTGGCTCCGGGGTGGAAGAGTTCCGGGTTCTGTTCGGCCGCAAACATTTTCGCTTTTGCCGCAACCTTAATCTGATCGATTAGACGGGGATCGCACCAGGCAAAGAAGCGATCCTGCGTAGGCGCGTATGAGTCTTCCCAGCAGAGTTCTTTTATGTATTCCAGGGGCGTCTGCTCGGTGAGAAAAATCTGGCTCATTGCTTCGCAAATATTGAGCAGGCAGGCGAGCGGTTTTCCGCCATCTTCTTCTTCGATTTCGGCGAAGCGGGTGGCGCCTTCTGCGTCGCTGGCACCGCTGGCAAGAAATGGATAACGGGTCTTTACGGCATCCCAGCGTGATTCGACGAAGCTGAACCCGGGCTTCTCGGGAACGAGCATGATGTCAAGAGTTCTGACGTATCGATTGGACAGGATTACAGGGACGAAGCCTGCCTGCCTGTAGCCCTTCGTCCAAACGACGACGGTGTAGTAATCTCCGTGGTTGTCGAAAAAGGGGAGATCAAATTCGTTGACGTTGTCTTTGAAGTAGTCCCGGAAATGCTGAGTCCGATTGCCGTCGGTTATGGTTATGAGGAAGTCTGCTGGCGAGGGAAACAGCTGGCGGGTCCCGTCATAGATTCGGACTTGCAATTTACTCATGCTGCACCTCTGAAAGACGAAGAATAGTAGCATTTCAAACTGCCGTCTCGCTCTGCTTCCATAGTGAATGGCCAGCTAAACACGCTCGGATGGGCGGGTAACGCGCGACGCCGGCTCCTTCTGAATTTGTGTAGTTGGAATTCCATGACCCAGGTACAGGATGCGGATACTCGCATTGGTTTCGTAACTGAGATGTGGGCACGGGAGGGTTGAGCTACGGGGTGGCTTGGGACTTTTCTTTGTTTACGAAGTAGAAGTAGGCGCCTACGTTGAGGAAGTTGACGCAGACGGCGATAACGTTCCATAGGACCACGGGGCGGGAGGCGATGAGGAGTCCGTAGAGGATCCATAGGACCTGGAAGACGCCCATGATCAATGCCATTTTTGGGTTGATGCCGGCGCTGGAGCGGCGCTTGAGCATCTGGAACAAGTCCGGCAGTGCGGCGAAGGTGGTGCCGAATCCGGCGACGAAGCCGACAATCTCCGAGCGCTCGATATGGGGGTCGAGCAGGCTGGGCCTATCGCGGGGCATGAGGTCGCTGCAGCCGCAAAGCATGTTGAGGCCGAAGGTGAAGGCGGCGAACTTGAGGTTTCTAAGAATCGTCACGAACTTGACCTTTCTCTTCATGCGGATCCGGCGGGGCGGAGCCGTGTGAGGAACTTCGGTGGAATCGAGATGCGCCATGGTAACGCATGTGTGGGTGGGCCGACGAGGTGTCAATTCCTGAACAAATCAATGCGCAGGAGATCTCTCTTTTCCCGAAGGAGAGATGCAGGGCGCGGGCCGACTACCCCGCCCCAACCGATGGCAGGGGTTGACTGGGGCACCGGCCGCACGGGAGGGATGAGAACCGAAACTACGCGGACTCGGTGCTGCTAGGTTGCGACCTGACGGGCGGCGGCGCGGCGCAGCATGAGGCTATCCTGCAGGCCGAGGCTTTGGTAGATTTTGCGGGTGGCGTCGGACTTATTCAGCGTGTAGAAGTGGATGCCGCGCACCTGGTTGTCGAGCAGGCCGAGGCACTGTTCGGTTGCCCAATGGATGCCGACGTGCTTGACTGCGTCGGGATCTTTCGCGGCGCGATCCAAAGCACGAAGCAGCTTGGCGGGGATGCAGGCGCCGAGGGCAAGCTGGGCCATGCGGCGCATGCCGGCGAGTGAAGTGATGGGCATGACTCCGGCGATGATGGGCACGCGAATGCCGGCGAGCTCGCAGCGTTCGCGGAAGTCGTAGAAGTAGTGGTTGTCAAAGAAGAGTTGGGTGCAGATGTAGTCTGCGCCGGCGTCGACTTTGGCCTTGAGGTAGTCGAGCTCATCGAGGCGATTGGGAGTGGCGGGGTGGCCTTCGGGAAATCCTGCCACTCCTATGCCGAAGCCGGGGTAGTTGGGAGCGTTGCGCTCATTCCAGCGGCGGATGAAGCGGACCAGTTCCGCGGCGTATTGGAAGGCGTCGGCTTTGCGATCGTAGTTTTGGACATCGCGCGGCGGATCTCCACCTAACGCCAGGGTGTTGCTGACTCCTGCCTGCGCGTACTTGTCGAGGATTTCTTCGATCTCGCGTTCGCTCTGGCAGACGCAGGTGAGGTGAGGAATGGGGTCGAGCGTGGTGGTCTGCTTGAGGCGGAGGACGAGGTCGTGCGTGAGCTGGCGGGTGGATCCACCAGCGCCGTAAGTGACAGAGACGAACGAGGGGTGAAGCGCCTCAAGGTGCGCGATGTTCTCGTAGAGGGCTTCAGCATCTGCCGCGGTTTTCGGCGGAAAGAATTCGAAGGACACGGTGGTCTGGTCGGACGCAAAGATATCGCGAATATGCATGTCACTTCCATATTAGTGCTTGCCGGTGCTGGCCGCACGGGCGGACTAAAAGCAAGTGCAAAAGAAGATACGGACTAAGCCACTCAAACCAACGGAGGGCTTGAATGGCCACCTTTACTTTTTTTAATTGCGCGCCGTTGGTATTACTGGGCTTGCGGAAGGGCGGTGGAATTTGCTTTCTATTGCTGAAACAGGGGGGCGATGCGGAGTACCATCGGACGCATCAAGAAGGAGGTCCACTATGAAAAAACGCATAGGTCCCGGAGGTCCGGGTGGGCCGGGTGGCGGTGGTGGAGGACCCGCAACGCAGGCAGAGAAAGATGCATTGAAGCAGGTGAAACTGAAGTCGTTTGGGGTGACTCCTATGAAGGTTTCTCCTTTTGGCTCGGCAATCGTCACGTGGGATACGACGGTGCCAAACACCGGGTTCGACATCGTGATTGCGCTGAACGGGCAAGCGGTTGCGAACACCGGCAGCATGAGAGTGACGTTGGAGGACCAGACTAAGACCTTCTCCCTGGCGGCGGTGATCGATGATCCGCGGGCATCGAGGATATTGCGATCGATACCCCTGATTGTGAATTTGACCGATTGCCAGACGGCTACGGCTCCTGCCTCGGTGGTGACTGTCCCGCTCAAAGAGGCGATGGATGGGGCATTCAGCGGCGGGGGCAGCTTCTCGCTGAAGGACGGGGGATCGGTTGTGACGGCGGGCCCGGATGGGTTGGTGGATATTCGTGTACCCATCGCGATCGACGTTCCCGACTGGTTCGACGCAGACATGGATATCCATATCCAGCTAACCATTAGGGGAGCGGGCGGCCGTGTTTTTGTTACTGCTCCGCTTGTCGATCCCCAGGTTAGCTGGTCATTGTTGTCGAACATAGCGAGCTTTGGCTGCACGGATAAGATTGGAAATGGCATGACGAAAATTTCGCATGTATTTCTTGAACGAATTGTGGACAACGAAATACGCCCCGTGGTGCAGCAGAGCATGGAAGGGGCGGTGAATACTTTCCTCACGACGTTCCATAACAACGATCCGCAGCAGCGGACGTTCGTAATGACGACACTGTTTTTTTCAGTGAGTCGAGGTCTGGAGATTACCGGGTGTCCGCAGGCGGCCTAGCGGCACAGCGGACCAAAAAAAGAAAGATGCTGAAGTAGCCTACTCAAGCCAACGTTGGGCCGGAATGTGCCGCTGTTTCAACTCATCAAGGACTCCTCCTTTCATCTGCCATTGGAAACGCAAGAGCCGCGTCTCTTCCCGGGCGCGGCTGTTCGCACGAGCATTCCTAATCGGCGGCGGTCCTGGCCAAGTTCACGGTGTTCGTCTCGCGCAGGCCCGGGTGAAGCGGGATTTCCTGATAACCTGTTCGCGAAAGAAGGACCCTTGATGAATCGTCGCCAATTTGCTGCTCGTTCCCTGGCCGCAGCCGCAGGTGCTGCACTGTATCGCAATCCCAGATTGGCTGCTGCTTCTGCTCTACACTCTGCTGGTCAGATCTCTGCGGGGCAGGTTCCCGGTTCGGTGCCCGAGGCGCTGATACAAAAGGCGCGATTTCCGGAGAGTTTTCTTTGGGGCACTGCCACCGCCTCCTATCAAAATGAAGGCGCGTGGAACGAAGACGGAAAAGGCGAATCGATCTGGGACAAATTCACGCATACGACAGGGAAAGTAAGGGGAGGCGTGACGGGCGACGTTGCCTGCGATCAGTACCATCGCTATCCGCAGGACATAGCATTGGCCAAGAGGCTGAACCAAAAGAGCCAGCGTTTTTCGATTTCGTGGCCGCGCATTCAGCCGACGGGGACGGGCGCGCCGAACATGAAAGGGATCGATTTCTACAGCCGCTTTGTCGATGCGCTGCTTGAGGCCGGAATCCGGCCGTGGTGCACCATGTATCACTGGGATCTCCCGCAGGCGCTCGAGGACAAGGGGGGCTGGCCGAACCGTGAGCTTGCGAATTACTTCGGAGACTATGCGGGTATTCTGGCGAAGCATCTCGGGGATCGGATCACGATCTGGGCTCCGTTTAACATGCCGTGGGCGATCGCGTTTATGGGCTATGCCGCGGGCGCGTTTCCTCCCTGCAGAACGAGCTTTAACGACTTTCTGAAAGCGGCGCACACGCTGGGATTGGCGCAGGGGGCGGCGCACCGCGCGGTGAAGACAGCGTCTCCCAAGGCGCAGTTTGGCAGCGCGTATGAGATGGCTCCTGCGTATCCCAAGACCGACACAGACGACGATCGCGCGGCGGCGGCCCGGTATCACGCGATGAACAATGTTTTCTTTCTGGAGGCGGCGATGAATGGCCGCTATCCCAATGCGTTTGTGGGCGAGCCTCCGCTGGGGTTGATGGGCTTTAAGCCGGGCGACGATACGCTGCTGAAGGCTCCGCTGGACTGGGTGGGCTTCCACTATTACACGCGACGCATTGTGTCGGATGCGAGCAAGGAGAAGTTCCAGGGCGGAGGCGCTTTCAGCGGCACAGAGATTGAGAGCAATTCGCCGGGCGGCCGCGATCCTTACACGCGCTTCCGCGCCGGGATGCCCACGGAGGGTCCGCTTACCGACGCGGGGTTGGAGGTGTGGCCGAGCGGCATCTACGACCTGGTGAGCAAAATTTCAAAGGACTACAACCATCCCATTATCGAGATCACCGAGTGCGGGTGCGGGTATCTCGATGGGCCGGACGAAGAAAAAGATGGGAGCATACCGGATGTTCGGCGGATCCAGTGGTATCGCGAAACGCTGGCGGAGCTGGCGCGCGCGATCGCCGATGGAGCCAAGGTGCGCGCCTTTCATGCGTGGACTCTGCTGGACAACTTCCAGTGGGCCGAGGGCTACACCGAGCGGTATGGGCTGATCTATACGGACTTCCGCAACCAGAAGCGCACGATTAAGGATTCGGGATTGTGGTATGGCCGAGTGGCGGCGTCGAATCGGCTCGACGTGTAGTGCTGGCCGACGTGACCGCACGGGATGCTTGCCGCATGGGCAGACTAAGAGCAGCTGCGGGACAGGCGGAGGAATGAAACCTGATTTTTGCCGGAGACGCTCACGCAAGTTTGTGGGCGTCACCGGCGATCATGGCCCTTGTGATTCGACCTCTCTGAAATCAGACCCTTCTACCGGCGGTTTATTTGCACTCGTTTTGGAGGTATGGTGCGCCCGCGACGACAGTATCGATGCAGGGGATGGCGCTTAGGTACTCGTAGATGGCGTGGATGTCGCGGTCAGTCATATGTTGCTGGACGGGCCACGGCATCACCTGGAGCAGCGCGCCATTGAAGGGAGCTGGAATGCATGCGCCGTTGGGGGCTCCAGTGCAGGTTGGGTGCAGGTTATCGTAGTCCTTTCCGGTGCGAAGGACGGTGTAGAACTGCCGATACGTGAGGCCTCCCGCGGGGCGCCCGGTCTTGTCCGGAGTCAGATTACGGGAGTAAAGGTGCGCGAGACCTGGATAGGGACCGAAATCTCTGCCGCCACCCAGGTAAGTTGCTGAATTAACCTGTTGTTTTCCGCTGAACGGTGGGCTGAGGGTGTACGGGTTCCCCGTGGGGGTGTATTCAGTCTGCGGCCCTTGGCTGTGGCATCCATTGCAGTCGGCCTGCGCGTTGACGATATAGCTGCCCAATCCGACCAGTTCCTTATCCTTGCCTTTCAGGTTGAGAGGAACCGGTGCGATGGCGAAGCCGATCTTGATCCTGCTATCGTCCCGATCGTGGCCGGATTCCTCACCGGCGCGTACGCTGGGAGCCTTGAACGACATTAACAACACAACGATTACGACGAGTGCCGCAGAAGCTCCACACAACTTGAGGATTCGACTTCCACTACTCATCAGAGCTTGAACCGTTACCTTGTTCATGTGATCTCCTTCAGGCCTCCGGGCCTGAAATGGTTAGGCGCAAATTGTCAGAGTTGCTGCCAATCGTTTCTGACAGCAACCAAGTTTTAGTTCTATGTAACTGAGGGGGAATGGCCCGTTAAGCTCGACTATCGCAGGGCGGATATTAGGATTTTGCGGAGAACGATGTCAACAAAATTATTGATTCTTCAGGCACTACGCGCGCCGGGCGCTGCGGTGCAGGCGGGTCCTGGCCGCATGGGCGGCCCAAACGCAACAACAAGGGAAGAGACTCCGAATCTTAAAGTCGAGATTTGTGGGGTGTTGTGTTGCCCGCACGGGCGCCTTTACGACGACTTGAAGACTTCCTCAAAAGTCACCCACGGTTCGACTTGATGTTCTGGCATTTCTTTTGGCTGCCGATGGCCCTGGACGACGCTTTCGTGGATATAGGATCCGGGTGGAATTGTGCGCCAGCTTCCCATAGGCAGATACCAGCCTTTTCCGTTCCTGTGCGGGTCCTGCTGTGGCACAAATTCAAGCAACCACCAGATGCCGAAGAGTGAATTGTGTGGATCGGCTTTGGCGTCCGGGCTTGCAAACTTTGGAAGTCCCTTGATAGCCACGCTGGGTTCAGATTTACCCAGAACAACTCTTGCCTTTTCGTCGTCTACCTGCAAGCCCGCCTTCCCTGCTTCGACCAACATCCATTCAAGGGCAATTTTAGAGAGCCCGCTGGTCCGTTCCAGGTAGCTCCCCCCTATGTCAGAATGGACCCCGGCAAACCATACCTGGCGGAAGTCCTGCGTCGGCTCGGCCGTTCCCCATAGATTGTCCTTGTAGAAACACCGCCGTTCGTGAATGGAAATGGCATGGCGACCGATGTCAATGATTGGATTGCATCCGAGGAATGGCAGCTGAACGGGATCGTAGATCCATCCGTAGGAACTTACCGTATCCCATAGCCCACAAAACTTTATGCGGACTTCGCTGTTGTGAGAAAACTGCCACTTGAACGCCTCATCGGCGGGGAAAGTCCTCATCGCATGCTTGGCCGCACGTGAGTTCCGCGAGTACATCTGCAAGATGTATGGAATGGCGTCCTGATTTCCCGCACACAGAAGGCCATAGACGTGTATCAAGCTGGCGAGAGCGCGGACTGTAAATGCACCGCGGCTGAATCCGAAGAGAAATATCTCGTCGCCATCTTCATACGTCTCCATCAGGTATCGATAGGCATCGCCGACATTTGCCAGAAGCCCTGCTCCAAAAGCCATGCCCTTGATCCTTGACCATTCCCGGCCGATCCGTCCCCGGCTATTCGGCGAGCCCATGGTTCCAACACCGGGATGGTAATAACAACGCTGTCGAGAATTCACGCTGATGCTGCTGTAGAGCTTCGCAACATTGGATTGCTCCTCGACATTTTCGAAGCCATTTCCTGTCCCGTCACAGCACACGACAATTCTCTTGGACATGCGACGCTGCTCCTTTGACCGTCAATCCGAGACCTGACGAGAAATTGGTGAATACTACCACGGTGCTGGCCGCACGGGCTGCTAAGAACCACAGAAACGGAAGAAACCCCACATCTCAAATGCGAGATGTAAGGCAACGCGAATCAGGACTTGGTCCAATGGTGCTCGATGGTGCTTGCTGAATACCGTCTACATCAGCCTCTCGGGATGAGTAGCCGAATCTAAAACCCTCCATGCGTCCAGGCGAAGGTGTATGCTTTGCGGGTCACAATATCTTCGATTCGCTAAAAGGAGAAAAGGCGATGAACATTTTCCGTGGGAAGGGTGCGTCGTTAGTGCTTGCGACTGCCATGATTTGGGTGGCCTCTACTCTGACATTGAGCGCGCAGGTGGAAACAAAAACTACGACGACGGCAGGGAGACCTACCGTGGTCACAAATGTCGAACGCGGTGAAGTCATAGCTGTTTCGGGCAACGACCTAATAGTCAAGATGGCGGACGGTTCGATGCGTAACATTGAAAACGTGCCCGAGAGCGCAAGGGTAACGGTGGATGGCAAAAAGCTAGGCATTCACGATCTGAAGCCAGGCATGAAACTGCAGCGGACGATCACCACAACGTCAACTCCCATGACGGCAACGACGGTGCAGACTGTGAAGGGAAAGGTGTGGTTCATCAATCCCCCGTCGACCATAATTCTGACGATGGAGGACAACAAGAACCAGCAGTTCAAGATTCCGGAAGGCCAGAAATTCAACGTTGACGGAAAGATGGTGGACGCCTTTGAGGTGCGCAAAGGGATGATCGTGAGCGCCACCAAGGTGGTACAGGTTCCAAGCAATGTAGTTACGAAATCGAAGGCTGTGACGGGCGAGTCTGCGCCAACACCTGCGGCAGAACCACAACCAATGCCGCCCGCAGATCAACCAATCCTGGTGGCAGAGGGGGATGAAACTCCGTTGCCGGCTGCAGAGGCAGCGCCAGAAGCCACACCCCCGGCAGCAGCGCCAGAGGCACCAAGCTCTTCGTCGATGACATGGGTCATTGGATTACTGGTTCTTCTGGCTTTGGTAGGCGTGATCTGGTGGTTTGTGCGTCGGAGCAAGCGCTCGAACCCATAGGGGCGGGTGCTGGACGGACGGGCAGACTAAGACGGGTGCCCCATCTCTCGCTTCTCAAAAGGCGGGACGTGGGGCATTTTGTTTGTGAGGTGGTTTGGTACTGGGCCACCCGCCAGAGACGGGGTTCTAAGCGCCACGCGTGCGCATTTGGCCAGGTTGGCCGCGAGGTGATGAAAGAACAAGATGAGATGTGCCTCCGCGCGGAAACTTCCCCACTCAAGCCAACGGAAGGCTTGAATGGATGGGATAAGCACGATTGCTTACCCGACATTTTCCGAAATCGAACCCTAGTGCTGGCCGGTGGGGCAGCCTAAGAGCAACGGCAACGGCCAGGTATCTCCATCTCAAACAGGGGATGGAGATACCTGGCCGATTTCGGGATTTGTTGTCGTTCTATTCGTCCCCAGAGCCCTCCGGTACTACGTATTTTCCTTTGAGATGTATGGGAGGGATACTGACGCAATTCTCACCGTGTACATCGCATACGAAACCTGCGCCGGTACCAACCATCTGATTCTCGTCATCGAGATGAAGGCTCACGTTGTTTTTGATGGTTGCGTTCGAATTGCCTTGAGCATCCAAGGGATAGAAGAAGAAGGACGCGACCAAGCTATTGCGGCCTGTGCATTTCCAACTTCCAAGTATCGGGGTAATGGGCGGTCCTATTGAGCCCGTCGCTGAGATGACGCCGCCGTCAGCAAATGACATCAAGGACGAAAAGGTGACGCCCTGAGTGAAGCGGTCGATGGTGAAGATCCAGGTTCCCTGCATGCTTTTCTGGCAGCTATTGTTCTGCTGGTGGTTATTTTGCTGGATCTCTTGCGCGATCATGGGCGCAGGAACTGCGAGGAGCAGCAAAGCAGCCGTCACGAACAGAGCGTGGTGAGCGTTGCTCGTTGAACGTCTCGAAGTGGACAGCTTGGTATTCGTTGTCATCAATGTCCTCCATATAGGTAAGATCGCCACAGCGTTGGTCTCTAAGCTCTTCGGCAGACTCGAGGCTCTGGTGCATGCCTACCAACTTGCCGTCGCGCTCCGTGCCCTTGGCTGGGACTGTGTCAACGTAGACTCGCTTGGAGACGCGCACCTAGTACAAAGGAGACATCGCGAAAATATAGTTTGCGGTTGCGAAGAAGATGGTGGGCGGACTAACCTCATCGGACTCTCCTCACTCGTCGGGAGAGACGCCTGGAGTTGGGCGCAAGAATGACCACCCCGAAAAGAAGGGGGATGCAAACCATGCGTAGAAATTTCTCGGCAACGCCGCGGCGCGAACTCAAAGAATTCGTTCGGATTTACGCTCAGAGGGAGATACATTCGGAAAGTGCAACCGTCATCCAGCCTGGGATGGCGTTGCTGGAACATATTCTGGTATTCGACTTTTGCGACCCCCTGATATGGGTACGCGATGGGAGCGGCCAACGTCTCCCGCGACTTCGCGTCGAGGGACACCAGACTTTTCCATCCGGATTCTCTCACCTTGAGGGTCGGCATCTGGGGTTCGTCATCTTTCTGAAGCCACTTGCTCCGTGGCAATTGTTTCGGATCCCGCCCGGGAGTCTGGCTAACAGATACATCGATAGCGTGGATGTGTTTGGAAGCGGAATGCAGACCTTATGGTCGGCATTGGCAGAGTGCGAATCCTTCGCTGAGCGCGTGTGCCTGGCGGAAGAATATCTGCTACCTCTGGCAGCGAACGCACTTGCTTCCACGTACATTATGAAAAGCGCCCGGTACCTTTTCAATTCCAGCGGGATGTCGCGGGTAGAAGATATTGCGAACGATTGTGGACTTAGCGTTCGGCATTACGACCGGTTATTCGCTGAACAAACGGGAATGGGTCCCAAGCTTTTCGCACGATTGAGAAGATTTCAGCTGGCGCTGGATGCAAAGCGCATTGCTCCGCAGCGATCCTGGATGAGCGTTGCCCACGAGTTCGGCTACTTCGATCAAATGCACATGATTCGAGACTTTCAGAGCCTGGGCGGCAACACTCCGACGCAATTGCTTCAGCAGATCGGAGATCTTCAGCCATGGTCCCTTGGCACGCCGATGACTGCTTACGATTTCCCGGAGCTGGCCGCGCGGGGTGCCGGAACGACAGAAACGGAAGAAAACCCACATCTCAAAAGCGAGATGTGGGGCACCCGCATTTGTGGGTAGTTTAGTTCTGGGCCACCCTGCCGATTGCCGAGCAGTTGAGCCATCTGCCGCTGCGAGCGCGGCCAAGGTTATACGATGACGTGCGGAATTGCGGTCATCTTTGGAGAGTTGTCTAGTCGTGCTCCCACGTGACGGACCAGTGCTCATCCGGTCGAGTCGATCGAATAAGCAAGTGTCCGTCCGCTGTAAATTCGAACCTGCGAGGCAGGTCTTTCCCGACCAGCAAGTCACGTGTGATCGAACCTTGTACGTGATGCGTCACCGTCTGCGAGTTCTCATCTACTTCGTAGCTCCCGAAAGAGGCCTCGTAGCCGTTCAGCACATAATCATTCGAAATTGATTCCGCCGATTGTGGGTACATCAACTGCACGGACATGTGCCCGTCGCGCGTATAGATCAGCATGCCTTTCGGCTGTGGTATGGATGCAGGCTTCCCGTCAGGCCCGGGTGAATCAATCCGAACCAGATGCCATGCGCCAATCAACTTCTCACGTGCGCTACCTTTGTTCGCGTTTTGGGCCGGTGCGGAAAAACACAAAAACAATACGGCGGCAAACAGAAATCCGCAGCCGATTTCCTTCCTGCGAGGGCCGCTCATCGACCCACCAAGGTCTGGTGGAACGCTGAGTAGCGCGCTCCCTCGACCTTAACTTTTGACGACGCCTCCTCCAGAGCCTGAACATCGGCAGCAGTGAGTTCGATGGTCGCGCCACCGAGGTTCTCTTCAAGGCGAGAAAGCTTAGTGGTCCCAGGAATGGGGACGATCCATGGTTTCTTTGCGAGCAGCCAAGCGAGCGCGATCTGTGCGGGTGTTGCATTCTTCTGTTTCGCGAAAGAGGAGATCACTTCGACGAGTGACAGATTGGTCTTCCGATTTTCAGCACTGAAGCGAGGAACTGTATTGCGGAAGTCGGTGCTTTCAAACTTTGTGTCCGCGTCAATCTTGCCCGTGAGGAACCCTTTTCCCAGCGGGCTAAACGGAACAAAGCCTATGCCCAGCTCTTCCAACGTAGGCAGCACGGTGTCTTCAGGCTCTCTCCAAAATAGCGAATACTCACTTTGTAATGCTGCTACGGGTTGCACGGCGTTGGCGCGGCGAATGGTCGCAGCGCTCGCTTCCGACATGCCGAAGTGCTTCACCTTGCCCGCTTGTATAAGGTCCTTAACCGCACCCGCTACATCTTCGATCGGAACGTTCAGATCGACGCGGTGCTGATAGAAGAGGTCGATGGCGTCGACCTTTAGCCGTTTTAGCGATGCCTCAGCGACCTCCTTGATGTGTTCGGGGTGGCTATTCAAAGCGCTCCACTTGCCGCCATCATCTGGATTTGCCTCCCATCCAAACTTCGTCGCGATCACGACGCTTCCACGGAACGGCGCGAGGGCTTCGCCGACAAGTTCTTCGTTGATGAGAGGCCCATACACCTCCGCGGTGTCAAAGAACGTCACGCCCCGATCCACTGCATCATGCAGAAGAGCGGTCATCTCGCCCTTATCCTTGGGAGATCCATAGGACCAACTCATCCCCATGCACCCAAACCCCAGAGCCGATACTTCCAGCCCGCTTTTGCCTAATGTGCGCTTGTGCATTTGTGAAACTCCTCGCCCGCCGTATTCAAACGATGCGCTTTTAGAGAGTAGCGAGCATCGCTGACATCTTATCGCACAAGCCAGATGCGAGATGTGATGCGTTGGCTACCATCGATTGCAACTTAATTTCTGGGACAGGACAACCGCAGATCTTTCGATTACGCTTCGCTCCACTCAAGCTGACAATTGATTATGGTGCTGCCGGGCACTCATGCCCGAGGGGCGATTGGTTTTTTGGTGGGGTCGGCGATGGTTTTCTGTCGGCTTAGGACGAAGTCGGATTTCTTGCGGGTGTTGACGGAGGCGTGGTCGATCTTCTTCCAGAAGGCTACGAAGTAGTCTACGGCGGAGATGATGGAGACGATGACCATGAAGTAGATGGCGACGATGGCGGTCCACTCTACCGGGAGGATAAAGAATCCGAAGTGCCACTCGTACCAGCCGTGGGCGAGGATGGCGGCGACGACGGAGACGATCTGGATGATGGTCTTGAGCTTGCCGAGGTCGCTGGCCTGGATGGTGAATCCTTCAATGGTGGCGATGGAGCGCAGTCCGCTGACGAGGAATTCGCGTCCGATGACGAGGACGGCGATCCACGGCTTGACGATGTGCGGATTGTAGGCCACCAGGATGATGAATGCGGAAGAGATGAGGAGTTTGTCGGCCACGGGGTCGAGGAGCATGCCCATGGTGGTGATCTGGCCTCGACGCCGCGCGAGGTAACCGTCTACGCCATCGGTAATGGAGGCGAGGATGAAAAGGATGGAGGCTGCCATCTCCTGCTCACCGTGCCCGCGGAACGGGAAGAGCGGTGACATTATCCAGATGAAGACCGGCACCGAGAAGATGCGGCTCATCGTGATGGAGTTCGGCAGATTCACGGGCCAACCCTTAAGGGAGATTGAGGGTAGCCAGCTTGTGCTCCCCTAAGCATTATGCACCACCAGACATTGAGCTTTCAGTAAGGCGGTGGTGAATTGTTGATGCTGGCGAGCAGCTCTGTTGCGGATGCGTGGCGGAAGCGAAGAAAACAAAGAGCGAGCAGACACAGGCACCGGCTGAACGAACAGAGCCTCTGGGAAAGAAAAAGGGCGGCTGAGACCGCCCTTTTTGTGTGCCTCGGAAGATGGGCTACGCGTAAATGCCCCGCTGCCGGGTGGTGGAGGCGACGCGATCGATTGCCAGCATGTACGCCGCGATGCGGTTATTGACGTCGTGCGCTTCAGAGTATCGAACGACGTCATCAAAGCTCTCCGAGAGGATGGTATCGAGCTGCTCGTTGATGACGGATTCCTTCCAGAAATATCCCTGCCGATCCTGCACCCATTCGAAGTAGGAGGCGGTAACTCCCCCGGCGTTGGCGAGGATGTCTGGAATGACGAAGACTTTTTTGTCGGCGAGGATTTCGTCGGCAACGGCGGTGGTGGGGCCGTTAGCGCCTTCGCATACGATGCGTGCCTGGATGCGATCCGCGTTGCGCGAGGTGATGACGTTCTCGGTCGCGGCGGGGATGAGGATGTCGCAGTCGGTGACGACGAGTTCCTGCGAGTCAAAGGGCTCGGCGCCCTTGAATCCGAGAATGCTTCCGTTGCGCTGGCGATAGTCGGACAGCATGCCGATATCAATGCCGTTGGGGTTGTAGAGGCCGCCGTCGTACTCGGCAATGCCGATGATCTTGTATCCCTTGGCGGCCATAAGCTCGGCGGCGTTGGAGCCGACGTTTCCGAATCCCTGAATGATGACGCGGCAGCCTTCGCGTGGGAGGTGGAGATACTTGAGTGCCTCGTCGCAGACGACGCCGATGCCGCGTCCGGTGGCCTGACGGCGACCGCGGGAGCCTCCAATGCTGAGGGGCTTGCCGGTAACGACGCTGGTGACGGTCTGGCGCATGTGCATGGAGTAGGTATCCATGATCCACGCCATGGTCTGCTCATTGGTATTCATGTCGGGAGCGGGAACATCTTTTTCCGGTCCGAGGAATTCGATGAGTTCCGAGGTATAGCGGCGAGTCATGCGTTCGAGTTCGCCCTGTGACATTTTCTTGGGATCGCAAATGACTCCGCCCTTGGCTCCGCCGAAGGGGATGTTGACGACGGCGCACTTCCAGGTCATCCAACTGGCGAGGGCGCGGACTTCGTCGAGGGTTACTTCCGGCGTGTAACGGATGCCGCCCTTGGCGGGGCCGCGGGCGATGGAGTGCTGCACACGAAAGCCGGTGAATACTTCCACTCGACCATCATCCATCTGCACAGGGAAGTGCACGATGATTTCACGAGAGGGATAGCGGAGGACCTTCCAGAGGTTTTCGTCGAGGTTGAGTTTGCGAGCGGCGAAATCAAAGCGGGCGGCTTGCGCTTCCCAGGGATTGATTTCCTGCTCGAGGGTCATGGTTGCCATATACAAGTTCTCCAGTATTCCGGTTCATGGTGAACCGCACAACTTCTCTCGGGTTTGAGGATTCGCGCGCGAGGAGATGGGCGGCAGGGAAAGATCGTGTTCAACAAAAGTTCCTCACTACAACAGCCTGTCGTTTGACTTGAAAATTCCAGAAATGGCAGGAGTTTTCTATGGTGGTCCGACACCCCCGAGCCAAACTCACAGAGTATAGGCCTGCCGAAGAAAGCCCGGCAACCACGAGCGGGCCGTGGATAGTGCCACAAAAGAGTCATGGATGGTCATAAGTGCTTGAATCCCTTGAAACCGGCGCGGAAACGTACCCAAGTGGATAGGATGCAGGCGCCAGGGTCTTGATATGTGGTGGCCGGGGGAAGTTCGAGATGACAATCACGGGGCGCGCTTCGGGATTGCAGGCGACCGATGTAACATGACCATCACATGCCGCATCGCGACCATATCAAACCGACACGCGCCGATTTCCTGCGACTTGCCCGTACCCACACACTGGTTCCTGTTTACCGGACGATTACGGCAGACCTGGAGACGCCGGTCTCCGCGTTTCTGCGGGTGGCGGCGGATGAGCGGGAGTGCTTCCTGCTGGAATCCGTGGAAGGCGGCGAAAAGGTGGGGCGGTACACGTTTATCGGGGTGCGTCCGTTCCGCAAGATGGTGTCGCGGGGGACGGCAGTGCGCATTACCGAGGGCAGGAAAACGCGCACGGTGGAAGGCGACATTTTCACCCTGCTAAAGGAAGCGTTGAGCGGACACAAGCCGGTGAAACAGAGGGGGTTGCCGCCCTTTACGGCGGGGGCGGTGGGATTCTTCTCCTACGACGTGGCGCGGCAGATTGAGAAGCTTCCTTCGCTGGCGAAAGACGACCTGGGCATGCCGGATGCGTGCTTTCTTTTCTTTGATGAAGTGCTGGCGTTTGATCACGTTAAAAAGGAGATCCTGCTGGTGGTGACGGCTGATCTGACACGGTTGAAGCCGCAGGAAGCATACAGGCAGGCGATGGCGCGGCTGGGCAGGCTGGAACGCAGATTGGCGAGGCCTCTGCCCAGGAAAGCGCGAGCGAAGACTCACGGCAAGTTGAAGATTACTCCTCGCACATCGAAGAAGCGTTTTTTGGAGGCCGTGGAAAAGACGAAGGAATACATCGCCGCGGGGGACATCTTCCAGGCGGTGATATCGCAGAGACTGGATGTTGTGCCGGATGTGGATCCGTTCTCGATTTATCGCTCGCTGCGCATCGTGAATCCTTCCCCTTATATGTATTTCCTGCGTACGGATCTGGAAGACAAGGGGCAGGCGCAGTCGACGCACGTGCTGGGTTCTTCTCCTGAGCTGCTGGTGCGGGTGCATAACCGCACGGTGGAGTATCGCCCGATTGCGGGCACTCGGAAGCGGTCAGAGGATGACGAAGAGGACAACCGGCTGGAAGCGGAGATGCTGGCCGATGAGAAGGAATGCGCCGAGCATGTGATGCTGGTGGACCTGGGACGAAACGATGTTGGCCGGGTTAGCGAGTATGGCAGCGTGAAGGTGAAAGACCTGATGTTTGTGGAGCGGTATTCGCACGTGATGCACATGGTGAGCGCGATTGAAGGCGAGTTGCGCAAAGATATGACGCC
Organism: uncultured Acidobacteriaceae bacterium; assembly: GCA_963816335.1. Taxonomy (GTDB): domain Bacteria; phylum Acidobacteriota; class Terriglobia; order Terriglobales; family Acidobacteriaceae; genus JANXZS01. Next base: position 263,339 of record CAWFKA010000008.1, read on the forward strand.
GATGGATGCCTTCCGCGCATGCTTCCCCGCGGGCACGCTGTCGGGCGCGCCGAAGATTCGCGCGATGGAGATCATTGAAGAGCTGGAGCCTACGCGGCGAGGAGTTTACGGCGGCAGCATTCTTTACGCTGACTACTCGGGCAATCTTGATTCGTGCATCGCGATCCGGTCGATGCTGCTGAAGGGCAAGCAGGGATACATCCAGGCAGGCGCGGGGATTGTGGCCGATTCCTCGCCCGAGAGCGAGTACCAGGAATCGCTGAACAAGGCCCAGGCCGTGGTGCGGGCGATCGAGCGTGCGCGGGATGCTTAGGAATTTGCCGCGTTCGAGGCGACGGGCTTAGAACTCGCCCTCGTCGGGATTATGCGATTCCGTGTGGGCGTGCGTGGCCCACAATAACAGCGCAAAAAAGATGATAAAAAAACTGACGATTACGTAGACAGCGAGCACGATGCGCCCTCCTTCGCCTGGCTAGTGAGATTACGGCTTCGCGCGGCGAGTTGCAATGGCGGAGCGTGGCGAGGGAGTCGAATAGATTTGCGATGCGTTTCTCGCTGACAGAAACGACAGAAATTGGGCGCCCTGGTTGGGGCGCCCATTCTGATGGAGCAAGTTGCTGGAGCGTGTACTAAAACATGAGGTTGGGAAGAACGCCGGTGCCTTCGGCACGAACCGCTTCGAGTTCCCAGGGATTGAGTCCGAGAGCTTTGAGGATGGTGGGAGCCACCTGTGCCGTTCCAACGTCGGCGCGAACAGTCTGGCGGCGGAGGCCGGGATTGGAGAGCAGCAACATGACGTTGGTATCGTCGTGGCTAAACCCTCCATGCTCCTCTGACTTCTTGCTGCTGCCGGTGTAAACCACTCCGTAATTTGGGGTGACGATGATATCCGGCGTGCGCGGATCCTTGGTTGGATCGTTGTAGTTGAGAGCGAGCGACGGACCGTAGAACATCTGTCCAAAGCCGATCAGGTTGGCGTTGTCCTCAAGGATCTTGACGCTCGCATCGGTATCCGAGGAACTCTTCAGCCAGAGGAGGGAGACATCGTCTTCCGTGGGGCCGATGCCGGTGGGGTTCTCGGTGGATTCAGAATCCGGGATGAAGCCGGCCTGGGAGAGCAGGGTGGCGGGGGATGACCCCGTCTTGAGGATCGGGTTAAAACGAGTTGGATCGATGGGTGACTGCCCATGCTTGGCAGTGATGACGATCAGCGTCGATTCATCCAGACCGTGATTCCGGAGCGCGTTTGCAAACTGGCCGATGGCGGCGTCGACGAATTTGATTTCGTCAAGCAGGGCGGCCGACGGTGTTCCGGTTGCATCGACGTATCCGCCGATGGTGTTGGTGCTTTTCTCAACGAGTTTTTGACCAACGCTGACTGACTGGAAGTTCATGCCGAAGAGGGTGGGCACCTTGCCTCCACTGCGGCCGAGGTGATCGTTGCCCCTGATCCAGTTGAGGACCGCTCTTACTTTCAATGAGTCATAGCACTGGATGTTCTGGAAGCTGTTGGTCCAGGCAGAAGTGTCTGATCCGGGATCGAGGACCGTGGAGCAAGATACGCCGGTTGCTGTCTTGACGCCGGGCAGGCCGATGACATTCGAATTGATTTCAGGCGCATAGAAGTCGTCGAGCGCTGCAGGGCCGAGGCCGCTGGCGACGGAGGCGTAGGCGGGGTGTTTGTCAGACCAGGCAGCGAATCCCCCGTGCTTGTGAACGACGCTGAAGATGCTGTTGGCGCGGACGAAGTTCCAGGGATAGACGGGGTTGCAGCCGTTCTTTGGGTCGCGGGGCAATCTCATAGGGTCAATCGATTTGAGGCCACCGTCTGTGAGGGAAGCGCCGGGAGCGCCGCCGTTCAGTTTGGTCTGGTCGATGTCGATGCCTTCCTCATATTCGGTGGTGGTGCCGGTGGGTGGCGCGAAGCGGTTGCAGAGTCCGGGAGCGCCTGCAACGCCGTTGCCGGTGGTTTTGGCGGGCGGGTCGAGGCTGCGGTCATAGGCGACGTCGTAATAAACCCCGGTAAGGGCAGGGCTTCCGCCGGTAACGATAGCGGTCAGTCCGGGAAAGGAGTCCGATGGTTTTGAAGTATTAGCTGCAACGTAATTGACGCCGGTCCTGCCGAGAGCGGCAAGTGAGGGGCAGTATGGCTCGCCGTTGTTGATGGTCGGGATGCCTTTCGCACAGTTCGCGAAATCCACTGCGTGCATGCCGTCGATGCTGACGAGGAGAACGTGCTTGAAATGGTCGGGTGCGGAGTTCTGGGCGAAAGCGGTGCCGACGAAACAGGCCGCTGCCATGGAAAGATTGAGTACTGCCTTCATCTTCATTGTTGCCTCCGCCAACAATCCTCGTTGAGCACTGCGCGTGATTGCATTGCCCCCGGATGAAATTTTGGTTAAGGGAAGTTAAAGTTGATCAGCAGATGGGAGTTATCCACGGAATTGTTTCTGAGTGCATTTGACGTGACTCAAGGCAGCCTCCAATTTCGCGAATGCCCGGCCCATGCCAGGGGCGAACGTGCGCCCGCGATACACTGGAGGGGATGATCTTCGTCCTCGACAACTACGATTCGTTTACCTACAACCTGGTGCAATACATGGGGGAGTTGGGCGCGCGGATGGTGATCCGCCGCAACGACGAACTTACGGTGGAAGAGGTGGAGGCGCTGAAGCCGGAGCGCATTCTGCTTTCGCCGGGCCCCTGCACGCCGCAGGAAGCAGGCATCAGCATTCCCCTGATTCAGTATTTTGCCGGCAAGGTTCCCATTCTCGGCGTGTGCCTGGGGCACCAGGCAATTGGAGCGGCGTTTGGCGGCGACGTGGTGCGCGCTCCCCAACTGATGCATGGGAAGACGAGCGAAGTGCAACACGACGGCAAGACGATCTTTTCCGGAATTTCCAGTCCAATGACTTGCACGCGCTATCACTCGCTGATTGTTGCGGAAGAGGGGCTGCCAAAGGATCTTGAAGTTTCTGCGCGTACGGTGCGGCCGGACGGGAGCACGATCATCATGGGCTTGCGGCATCGCAAGTATCCGGTGGAAGGCGTCCAGTTTCATCCGGAGAGCGTGCTGACGTCGAACGGCAAGCAACTGATCAAGAATTTTCTGGAGCTATAAATCTTGCGGGCTTGGCAGGCATGGATGCTGACGGCAGTGGCGGCCGCGGCTACGGGGCAGGCGCGGGTGGGGCAGGCGCAGCAGCCGATTGGGCGCACCTCTGCGCACGAAGTGAAGGTGTCCGGAGCGGTAGACGTGCATGAGGGAGAGATGCTGCTGGGGAATGGCAGCGCAATTACGGCTGGCGAGCAGGCGGTGCAGATTTCGCTGACTCGAGGCGGTGAATTGAGGCTTTGCCCTACGACCACGGTGCATCTTGCGAAAGACCGCAGCGTGGAGAAAGACGATTCCACGGCGCTGATGATGGCGCTGGATCGTGGCGCGCTGGAGGCAAAGTACGTCACCGGAAAATATTCCGATGTGCTGATGACTCCGGACTTTCGCATTCTGTTCTCGGGGCCGGGGACGGCGAACGTGAGCGTGCGGGTGAGCGCCAAGGGCGATACGTGCGTGGACAATCACGGCGAGAATGCTCCATACGTCACGGTGAGCAGCCTGTTCGACGGCGGCGTGTATCGGGTGCAGCCGAACCAGCGCGTGCTGTTTGAGCATGGCAGCCTGCGCGATGTGGTGGACAACGAGCAGGAGCCCTGCGGGTGTCCTGCTCCCGTGTCTCGTGGCGACGGCGGGAACGACTCCGACAAGCCCGGCGACGTCGGGCGCGAAGGTGGGCGGACCATCTTCGACTCCGGCTGACACCGCGTTTCCGCTGGCGGTGAGCCAGGGGCTGGCTCCGCCTCCGGCAAAGCCCGATGTTCCAGCGGGAGAAGTGCACGCCAGCGTGACGGTTCCGCTGACGTACAACGGCGCTACGGGCAAATCGGGCGATCCTCATGACCTTGCAGCGGCGGGGGCGGCGGGAGTGGAACCGAGTGCCGCTACCGCGCCTGCTGAGCCAGCCAAACCTGCGGCCAGTCCGGCGCCTGTTGCGGAAACAGCGACTGCGGTGGCTCCGCAAAAGAAGCCGCAGAAGAGTGGATTCTTCCATAGCGTCGGCCGGTTTTTCTCGCGTATGTTCGGCGGCTGAGCTTGGGTCGCGGCTGGGCGAGGACTCTGCGGGGCAGGGGCTGAGCTACAATCAGTGTAGCCACGTTTTCACCGTCCAGCGGCCTTCTTTGGTTGCGGACCGGCGTCGGAACCCTATAACTAAGAGCACAAATCAAGGAGCTGTCTCCCTATGGTCGCCACACAAATGCGCCCGGGCATGATCATCAAGCACAACGGCCAGTTGCACATGGTCTTTTCCGTCGAGCACCGGACACCCGGAAACCTGCGCGCCTTCATCCAGGCAAAGCTGCGCAACATTCGCACTGGCGCCATGTTCGAGCACCGTTTTCGCTCGCCTGATGCCATTGAGCGCATCATCGTAGACGAAGTTAAGATGGAGTTTCTATATGCCGATGGCGACGATTATTACTTCATGAATCCAGAGAATTATGAGCAGACAGTGCTGAAGCATGACACGCTGGGCGACTCCGTGGAGTACTTGATTCCGAATCTGACAATCGAAGTGTCGTTCATTGACGGCGTAGCAGTGGGCGTAGAGTTGCCGCAGACGGTGGAACTGACGGTGGTAGAAACGGAGCCAGGGTTGAAGTCGGCTACGGCGTCATCCGTTACCAAGCCTGCGAAGCTCGAGACCGGGCTGGTGGTGCAGGTGCCTCCATTTATTAACGAAGGCGAAAAGATCCGTGTGGACACAGCGGAAGGCGCGTACCTGTCGCGGGCATAAACGCCGGCGAGTTAAAGGAGTGGTCCCGGAGAACCGGGGCCACTTTTCATTTGGGCAGTGGTCCGATTTCGAGGCATCCGCTTGCATGGCGTGCGGGCTTCTGCAACACTGACATCGATCCTGGATGGAGCGTTTACCGGTCTATTCAAACAGTAATTTTGGTTCTCGTTTTCTCGTATTTTATGGTCCGTCGTTTTCTAGTTCAGGGAAGAGTTCAGGGTGTGGGCTTTCGCTGGTTTGTGCACCGCGAAGCGGCGGGGCTGGGCCTGCGCGGATGGGTGCGCAACACCGAAGACGGCGATGTGGAAGTGGTGGCGGCGGGCAGCCATGAAGAACTTGCGGCACTGCGCACGTCGCTGCATCGGGGATCGCGCGGAAGCCGCGTGGATCGTGTGGTTGAGCAGGAACTGGCGGAACAGGAAGCGAAAGAGCTGGGATCATTTCAGATTGATGGAGCGTGGTAGCAAATGAGTTTCGATGGCAAGATCAAGGCAGTGGACAGTGATCGCGTGGTGAATTCCGATACCGGCGAAATAAGTTGCGACAAACTTAAGAAGCTGGTGCGCACGGTGCCAGATTTTCCCAAGCCGGGCATCCTGTTCTACGACATCACCACGCTGTTGAAGGATAAGAAGGGCTTTGCGCAATTAATCGACGCGCTTGCGGCGCACTACATTGGCAAAGAGATCGACCTGGTGCTGGGGATTGAGGCGCGAGGATTCATCTTCGGTCCGGCGCTGGCCTACAGGCTGAACGCGGGCTTTGTTCCGGTGCGCAAGCCGCGCAAGCTGCCCGCTCCCACGGCGCGGGTTACGTACGATCTGGAGTACGGAGCGGATACGCTGGAGATTCATCTCGACGCGATCCAACCGGGAAATCGCGTGGTGATTGTCGATGATCTGCTGGCGACGGGTGGCACGATGGAAGCGACGATCAAGCTGGTGCGCCAACTGGGCGGAGATATTGTGGGGCTGGGATTCGCGGTGGAGTTGGACTTCCTGAAGGGGCAGGGATCGCTTCCGGGAGTTCGACGTGTTCAGCCTGCTGCATTACGACGAATAAGGATTTAGCAGAAACGATAAAAGGCAGATCGTCCGCGATGGGTTGCGGAGGATCTGCCTTTTGGTTTAGGCCATCTCAAGCTGCGTCAGGCAGCTGAGGTGTTGCCCCGCAGGAAGTGGAAGAGGAATGAAGCCACTGCGAGCAACAACAGGATGTGGATAAGGAAACCGGCGGTGTGGAACATGAAGAATCCGGCAAGCCACAGAAGTATCAACAGGAACCCTATTCCTAGAAACATTTACTTTCCTCCTTGCGGTTGAAACTGCGATTAAACCTGCGCGTCCCTCGAAAGAGGCCGCCGAATTCGGCGAGAGGACACGATTGCTACGGCGCTCAATTTCTCTCGAGCAAACTTTTTTGCTTCTCCTTAAGCGGCCTTGTTTGCCTGGACGTTGATTTTGTTTGCGGCCTTGCTGAGTTTGGAGTCGGCGGCCTTCTCTTCTTTCAGGGTGGTTTCCAGCAGAACGACGGCGTCGTCTTCGCCGAGGAGTTCGGCATAGGTGCGAACCGTGCCGTAGCCGGCCATTTCGTAGTGCTCCACACGCTGCGCGGCAGAGATGAGTCCAGCATCCAGCACTTCAGGGTCGGCGTCTTCCTTCATGAGCTCGTCGCCTTCCTTGAGCAGTCCTTTCATGCCCTCGCAAGTCTTGCCCTTGGAGCTTTCGCCGAGAGTCTCGAAGATCTGATCAAGCCGCTTGATCTGTTCCTTTGTCTCTTCGAGGTGACTTTGAAAAGCATCTTTCAGCACCTGGCTGGTTGCGGCCTTGGCCATCTTCGGCAATGCCTTTGTGATCTGTGTTTCCGCGGAGTAGAGATCTTTCAATTCCTCCACGTACAGCTCTCTTAATGATTCCATCTTCATGTCAATTTGCTCCATCCGCCCACGAGAAATGAACTACATCCCTGATCTGAAAAAGCATTTGGGGCCGGTGCAGCAGGATCGGCAAGCTGTGGGGGGAATCGCTCGCCGCGAGAACTGCACGGCAAGTAAGACAGCATTAGCAGACATGCCGTTGCCCGCACCCGCATAAAAAGAGGGGATTCGTAATGGGGTGGTTAAATGGATGTTTCAGTGACGACAACTTTTTCGTCTGGTCGCAGATAACCTTTTCGGCGGAACCAATCTTCGATGGAGACTTGCAGTTGATCCAGCGGGACGCGATAGCCTGCTTCGAGCAGTCCATCGGCAACGGGAAGAGTGTCGTCGAAGACGGCGTCGTTGGTGAAGTTACGCATGGCGAAGTTATCGATCCAACGGATGGGACAGGCTTCGCGCGCGCCCGATGCATCGATGCGTTCTATGCGCAGCCTGCGTGCGAGCATGTGATCTCCTTGAGGTTGCACGTTTGTTGCGCTTGCCGCGGCGGCCCGGCGGCGCGAATATTTTCAGGCGCGTCAAATTTCTCGAAGTTCTCTTCAAACGGCGAAGCGAGCATCTGCAGCCTGCTGATCGTAGGCGCTTCTTGTCGGCCCAGGCGTTGCGCGGGTGCAGCAATTCCGCAGGAACGCCCGGGCAGGCAACGGGGATGCAGAGATTAAATGCATCTTCAGTTACAAATTCAGCTCGTTGAGCGCGCCGTCGAGTGCGGCGTGAACCATGGCCCGGGTGTACTTGAGACTCATGCGCTTGCCGACGCCGAATGCGCCGCCGGTCCAACCCGTATTCACCAGCCAGCACTGCGCGTTGTGCTCGCGCAGGCGATCGCCCAGCATGTGGGCATAGACGCGCGGAGCGAGCGGCAGAAACGGCGATGCGAAGCAGGCGGAGAAAGTCGGGCACGGGCTCGGCAGCCCAGGCCCGCTTCAGTGCCTGCCAGTTTAGCGGTGTATCCGGAGAGGAAGTGGTACATGGCCTGCTCCGGCGTGAGCCTCGCGATCGGCGGCAGGACGCCGAAGGCGTCGGCGGTCAGGAAGAGGACATTGCCTGGGGTGGCCGCCAACTCCGGAGATAACTGCGTTATCGATAAAATCGACGGGATACGCGGCACGCGTATTTTCTGTATAGCGGATGTCGGAGTAGTCCGGCAGACCGGTCGCAGGATCGAGCACCACGTTCTCCAGCACCGATCCGGGCGGATAGCGTGATAGATCTGCGGCTCTTTCTCCTCTGAAAGGTCGACGCACTTGGCGTAGCATCCGCCTTCGAAGTTGAAAACGCCAGCCGGACTCCAGCCGTGTTCGTCGTCGCCGATGAGGTGGCGCAGCGGATCGGCGGAGAGCGTGGTTTTGCCTGTTCCGGAGAGTCCAAAGAACAGCGCGCGATTCGCCGTTGTCGCCAATGTTGGCGGAGCAGTGCATGGGGAAGACGTTACGATCGGGCAGCAGATAATTCATGACGCCGAAGATCGACTTCTTCATTTCGCCGGCGTACTTGGTTCCTCCTATGAGGACAATGCGGCGGCTGAAGTCGGTGAGGATGAATGTGCCGGAGCGGGTGCCGTCGCGTTCGGGAACGGCGTCAAACTCGGGCGCGGAGATCACGGTGAATTCCGAGACGTGCGCAGCGAGCTCACTCTCTGTGGGGCGGATGAAGAGCTGCTTTACGAAGAGGGCGTGCCAGGCGTATTCCGAGATGACACGAATGGGAAGTTGATACGCGGGATCGGCTCCGGAAAAGAGATCGAGCACAAACAATTCCCGCTGCCGGAGGTGGTCGATCACCCGCTCCAGCAGGGCATCGAATTTCCTGGCAGAGAATGGCTGATTGACTTTGCCCCAGTCGGCGCGAGTACGCGTGAGGTCGTCTTCCACCAGGAATTTATCGCGCGGCGAGCGTCCGGTGCGCGCCCCGGTGAGGGCAACCAAAGCACCATTTGCGGCCTGTATGGTATCTCCGCCAGCCAGAGCAGCTTCCACCAATTGCTCAGTGGAAAGATTTCTCTTCACGCCGGGCGCGGAGGTGAGATCGTTCAGATTTTTGGAAATGGAAGTGCTGCCCATCGAGCATTTCTCCTTGCGCCAGACAGGCCATTGGGGAAAAGGCCCTGATCATTGTCCCACTCACGGCTGAGGATTGGCAAAAAGGCGTGCTGGCTGAATGCCGCAACACGAGGCCAATGTGGGTGAGAAAAAGAAACCTGCTTCAGATAACGGGGAGCGAAGGAAGCCAATGGGTCTCGCGCACTTCCTCGAGGACGGCGTCCAGGTGCTCCAGCACTTCTTCCACGCTGATGGTGTAGAGTTCGCGCGTGCTGTCGAGACCTTGCTCGATGGCGCTGTTGAGATAATGCCCCGCGGTTTGTGCCGCGAGCGCATCGGTGATGACCTTTCCAGTGCGCTTCTTCTGCTCGACCCAGGCCAGGGTGGGCATGGCAATCCACAGGGATCGTCCATTTACATCAAAACCAATGTCAACAGCATCCGCATGGCGGGTGGAGATGGCGACGACTGTTGCCTTCCAGGTGCAGTGAAGGTCTTCGCCGGTCCAACGGTCGGTTACGTGGAAGTCTTCGTACATTTCACTCCTAGCCTAACGGGACACCGGGGTCTGCGGCAAGCTGGAAGATTCTTAAGACGTTGGGAGAGAGGTTGGATGACGGCTGGGGGCATGGGTCTGGAGCGGGGATGGAGGGCGGTTTTCAGCCGTTTGACCAGCCAAATACCGCACTGCTACACTTTTAATATCTCTACACAGACTGAAGCACGACTGTGCTCGTCTGTCAGCTCCCGCCCATAAGGAATTTGAAGGAATCTCGTGGATACCCAGACACGTCACGCACTGAAGCAGGACAGTTTTGTAACCGCCACCAGCAGCAGCATTGGATGGCTGCAGGCGAATCGTAGTTCGGTTTTGAAGGTCGCAGTTCCCACGCTTATCGCGGTGGTGGCCGTTATTGCCGGAGTAATGTTCTACAACCAGCGCACAGAGGCTGCGCAGATCGCCCTCGGTAAAGGGTTGACAATCTACAGCTCACCCGTACGCCAGGCGGGTATGCCGGAACAGATGGCGAAAGAATCCTATGCCAGCTACCCGGAGCGCGCGAAGGCTGCGAACCTGCAGTTTGTGGATACCGCGAACAAGTTTGGATGGACCCTCGCCGGCAAGAATGCGGAATACTTCGCGGGCGTGACCTTCATGGAGATGGGACAGACGGGTGAGGCCGAGAAAGCTTTCCGAAAGGTTGCGGATTCCGGCGACGCGAACCTGGCAGCGCTGGCAAAGCTGGCACTGGCAGGACTTTATAGCCAGAACAAGCGGGACACCGAAGCCATCGATCTCTACAAACAGCTGATCGCCAAGCCGACCGCCACTGTTCCGGCGGCGACGGCCCAGTTGCAGCTGGCGGGGCTTTACGAGACCACCCGGCCTGACGAAGCGAAGAAGATCTACGCGGAGATCAAGGATAAGGACAAGACGGCGACACGCCGGCCAGATTGCTGCCGCCAAGCTTGCCGGTCCGGCAAAGGCCGCACGGTAACGAACGGGACATACGAGATGCGCCCGCAACGGTGATTGCCGCTGCGGGCCTTTTCAGATTTATTAAACCTGGCGGCGGAATTTCGTGAGCGTTCCTTCTTCCGGTTCGTCAGTAAGTTAGTTCCAGCTTTTGCTATGACCCTATCCGAAGCCCAGGCCGTGAATTGGATTGGAGCCACAACGGCTCTGAGTGCGACTGCGCCCGCCTCCGCCAACTGACACGTCCGAGATGATCAGCGCGCTGGTGGAGGAGTTTTCCGGCGCGCTATATCGCGTGGCCTACTCCGTGAGCCGAAACTCGGCGGAAGCGGAGGACGCTGTGCAGGAGACATTCTTGCGGGTGCTTCGCCACCAGGATCAACTGGGCGAGATTCGCGATCTGCGGGTGTGGCTGGTGCGCATTACGTGGAACGTGGTGCTGGATAGAAGCGCGGTCGAAGATCCGTCCCGAGACCGAGGATGTTGCCCAATTGGCGCATGTTCTTGCGGCTTCCGGCCTGAAAGCGGACGAGCGCGTAATTGCCGCGCAGCAGCATGCCCACGTCCTCTCGCTGATTGAAAGGCTGCCGCGAAAGGAACGGGAAGTTCTGCTGCTATCGGCTTTTGAGGAGCTGTCCACGCCGCAAATCGCGGACGTGGTGGGTACGACGGATTCGTCTGTCCGTTCGCGGCTGTTTCGCGCCCGACGCCAGCTTGCCGCCATGCTGGAGAAGGTGTAGCTGTGACTCCCGGCCCATTTCGCGATCCGCTCAACCGCCAGAAAGAAGGCGACCTTGAGAATGCGTTGCACCTGCTGCGCCAAGTCAACGTGCCGTACGGGCTGAATGAGCGGGTGGAAGCACGGCTGAATGCCGCTCGCCTGCTGCAGAAAACCGCACTTCCCTCTCCCTGGTTTCGCACGCGGATTGCCGCCTCGGTTCTGGGGGTGGCGGTGGCCTCCGGCGTGTTGGCGATTCACTATTCCCGCGCGGTGCCGGACGCGGCGGTTCCGGTGTCGGTAAGGCATGTGCCTGCGGCGGGCATGCAGGCTGCCGGGGCGATCCGTGTCCCTGTAAAGCCGGTGGAGGCGCCAGCGAATGGGGAAAGCCGTACCGACCGGGTGCGCTCGAATTCACGCGCCAGGCATAGCGTTTTACCTCATGGCGCAGCGCCCGCGCAGACCACCGCCATGGACCCCGCCGACGAGAATCCCCGGGCGGACGTGCCTGTCACATCTACTCCGTAAGTCGTTTATTTCTCAATATCTCAGCGATTGACCCGGTTATTTCCGGAAGCGCGAACGCTTTTCGTGATCATGTGGAAGAGCATGCTGATGATCGCGAGAGCGACGGCTCCGATGAGCGCGGCGGTAAACCCATGCACTTCGAATCCCGGGACAATTTTTCCCGCGAACATGAGAATGAACGCGTTGATAACGAACAGGAACAGGCCCAGCGTGAGAATGCTGAGGGGGAAAGTAATTATCTTGAGCAGCAGCCCGATAGTGGCGTTGAGCAGTCCAATCACCAGGACGGCGAGAAGCGCGTAGCCAAAGCTCCTGACTTCGAAACCAGGAACATAGTGTCCCACGATGAGCAACGCGATGGCATTCAGGAACCATTGCAATATCAGAATCATTTGGTGAACCTCAAACTTTCATATCAGTTTGCGTAACGCCTGCTGATGGGGGAACACCGAGAACCACTTCGAGTTATAGCGTATCTTAAGGCCACCGGATGAGAGAAATGCGTTTGCGTTTAGGTCCGCTTCGTTTCGTTCTGCTTCTTTGCATTTTGCTCGTGTCGGCGGGTATTTCCGGAGCGGATGACAAGGCCACGGGAGTAACCATCCCCGATGTGAGCGCATTGCTGCGAGAAGTGGAGGCGCACCAGCGGCGGATCGACCGGGTACGCGAAGACTACACGTTCCTGGAGACGTCTCGCGTGGAAGACGTGGACGGCACCGGGAAGGTGAAGAAAGTTACGACGGAGGTGCACGAAGTCTTCTTTGTGAACGGGCATCCGATCCGGCGCGCGATCAAGAAAGACGGCAAGGAACTCAACGCCGACGAGCAGAAAAAGGAGCAGGACCGCGTCAACAAAGAGGTGGAGAAAGCGATGAAGACGGCGCCGGGTGATCCGCTGAATGGGGACGCAATTTCCGTTCACCGCCTGCTGGAGATCATTGCGATCCACAATCCGCGGCGCGTGATGTACAAGGACCGCGCGACGATCGCGTTTGATTTTGTCGGCGATCGGCATGCGAAGACCCACGGGATGACAGAAGACATCTCGAAGAAACTTTCCGGCACGGTGTGGATTGATGAGAAGGATCGCGAAGTGGCGCGCATGGAAGCACGCATCGATGACAATTTCAAGATTGGCGGCGGGCTGCTCGCGTCCGTACAGAAGGGCAGCAGCTTCACCTTCGATCAGGGCCTGGTGAACCAGGAACTGTGGCTACCGACGGGCGGCGATGTGCGAATCACAGCCCGCATCCTGGTTCTGAAAGGCATTCGCCAGAACATTCATTTCCAGAACGACCGGTATCAGAAATTCCACGCCGACGCCCAGCAGCAGACCGGGGTCACCGTGGTGCAGCCCGCCAAATAGACGATCACTGTAAAAACTGGCCGCTCTCGAGTTGCGAGGGTGGCCAGTTCTGCTTTAACTCCGGAGTTGCGTCTGGTTACTGAGCCGGAGGCGGAGGAGGTGCGTCCATCCCCATGCCACCGCCATGCTCCTGCATATGTTGCTGCATCTTTTCGCGCTGTTGTGCCTGCAGCTCAGCCCACTGCTTTTTCTGCTGGTCGTTAAGCACGGCTTCGATCTTGGCGTGAGTGTCCTGATTGAGGCTTTTCATCTTTGCCATTTTGTCTGGTCCGGCAAGGCTGGTGTCAGAGTGGAGAGCCATCATCTGCGTGCTTCGATCTTGCAAGATGGGCTTGATCTGGGCCTGTTGATCAGGGGACAGATTCAGCTTGGTGGTCATGCGAGCAAGTTGCTTATCGGGGTTTTGCGCCATCATGTGATGGCCGTGCATGCCCGGAGGCGGCGGCGCATCAGTCGCGGCAGGCGCGGTCTGTGCGAATACGGCACTGGCGGATGCTCCCAGAATGAGCAGTCCGGTCAGGGCGAAATGGGTTGCGGGTTTCAGCATCGGGTGTTTCCTCCAACGTACGTATAGACGTGAAGAATTTTAAGAAGTTCCGGCAACTCCGCAGCGGGATCCGGGTTACAGCTTGATTCACTTCTTTCAGTCTAGCGGAGGGGAGGTACGTCCACTGGCGAGGAACGAATGCCGCAGGGCAGCAGGCCGAGCGACTTGTCCGCAGGTAGCGGGAGATAGGCATAGGCAAAAATCGCCCGGAAGTCACGGTCGGCCGGGTGGTCGCAGATTGAGCAGCTGGGCTTGAACTCGAGCGCGGGATTCTCCCTGGCACCCTCTTCCCACTCCACGACAGAATGCGCCGCGACCTTCATGATCTGGCTGGGAGCCAGGGGCTGGGTTGCACGGTAGACAAACATCTTGCCATTGGGAGCCATGGCGTCGACGAGGGATCCGCCGCCGCCGGCAGAGGCACGCCAATACCAATGCTCGCCGTCGCGGGTGAACCAGTGCGCGCTGCTGGGGACGGGCCGGGCAAGGACGATTGGATGCTCCGTCTCGTTGGACAGCCGGAAATGATAAGTGGGACCCGCGCCAGGCTTCAGCTCGGCGAGATAGCTGGCCGATAGGGAGATACGGGAACAGGGGCCAACCTGCAGTTCATGACTGGCGGTCGCGGCTCCGCCGGAATGGGCGGAGAGCGAACCGAGGAGCACAAGAAGCAAGGGGATCTTTTTCGTCCGAAGCCGATGCGGTGGATTCACAATACTGAGCCTATCTGAGAATGGGGCGGATGGATCATTGAAAAGCATGGCTGGAAAGTGGGATTTGCGGAGCGTACCAAAAGGGAAAAGGCCAACCAGAAATGCTGGACGGCCTTTTCTTTATTAATGCCGGCGATCACCTAATCTCCCACACACTTACGCGTGCAGTACCATCGGCCCAACGAGGCTTAACTTCCGTGTTCGGGATGGGAACGGGTGTGACCCTCGCGGTATGGTCACCGGCAAACTTGAGAAGGGCGCTTGGCAGGACGGTTCCCTGCAGCCTACGTTCGTCAACGGGCAGTTTTTCCCGGACTATCGTGGCAATCTGGCGCCATTCAACTCTGATTTTTCACAACGAAACCGATTGGGTATGTTTCTACGTTCTCATTACACGACTGTGTCTAGTCGAATGATCTCTAGGCAGCGGAATTGCACTGCGCAGAGTTAATTCTATGGACAAGCCGAACGGGCGATTAGTACTGGTAAGCTACATGCATTACTGCACTTCAACCTCCAGCCTATCAACCAGGTGGTCTTCCTGGACCCTTCTTGACCCTTTTGGGTTGGGAGATCTCATCTTGGGGCGTGCTTCCCGCTTATATGCATTCAGCGGTTATCACAACCGAACTTCGCTACCCAGCCGTGCCCTTGGCAGGACAACTGGAACACAAGAGGTTCGTCCATCCCGGTCCTCTCGTACTAAGGACAGCCCCCCGCAAATCTCCTACGCCCACAGCAGATAGGGACCGAACTGTCTCGCGACGTTCTGAACCCAGCTCACGTACCGCTTTAATAGGCGAACAGCCTAACCCTTGGAACCTTCTACAGCTCCAGGATGCGATGAGCCGACATCGAGGTGCCAAACCGAAGCGTCGATATGAACTCTTGGCATCGATCAGCCTGTTATCCCCGGCGTACCTTTTATCCGTTGAGCGATGGCCCTTCCATACAGAACCACCGGATCACTAAGGCCTGCTTTCGCATCTGCTCGACTTGTAGGTCTCACAGTTAACCACACTTATGCCTTTGCACTCGACGGCTGATTTCCAAACAGCCTGAGTGTAGCTTCGCGCGCCTCCGTTACAATTTAGGAGGCGACCGCCCCAGTCAAACTACCCGTCTTACTATGTCCCTCTCCCGGATCACGGGAGGAGGTTAGAATCACAGCACTCGCAGGGTGGTATCTCACCGTTGGCTCCACCAAGTCCGAGAACCTGGTATCAAAGCCTCCCACCTATCCTGCGCAGCAAGAACCATAACTCATAGTAAAAGTGTAGTAAAGGTGCACGGGGTCTTTCCGTCTAGCTGCGGGTAACCGGCATCTTCACCGGTACTACAAGTTCGCCGAGCAACTCGTTAAGACAGTCGTACGATCGTTACGCCATTCGTGCAGGTCGGAACTTACCCGACAAGGAATTTCGCTACCTTAGGACCGTTATAGTTACGGCCGCCGTTCACCGGGGCTTCAATTCAAAGCTTCGCCTTGCGGCTAACCTCTCCTTTTAACCTTCCGGCACCGGGCAGGCGTCAGCCCCTATACGTCGTTTTCGACTTAGCAGAGACCTGTGTTTTTGTTAAACAGTCGCCGTACGCGTTTCACTGCGGCCCCCTCGCGCTTTCACGCTACCGGGGCGCTCCTTCTCCCGAAGTTACGGAGCTAATTTGCCGAGTTCCTTAACAAGCCTTCACTCGAGCGCCTTTGGATATTCTCCTCGTCTACCTGTGTCGGTTTGTGGTACGGTTCCCATCCCCTCTCCTTAGAGGATTTTCTCGGCAGCGTGGAATCGGCAGCTTTCAGGCATACGCCTTACTGTTTTACGCCTCACTGTTAAGCCTCGTCCGGATTTGCCTAGACGAACCAGCTTACGCGTATCAACCCTCATAGCCATAGGAGGGCCTGCTTATCCTTCTGCGTCTCCCCATCGTCAAACGATGGAATGGGAGGTCCGGAATATTAACCGGATGTCCATCGGCTACGCCTTTCGGCCTCACCTTAGGGACCGCCTAACCCTGAGCGGATTAACCTTCCTCAGGAAACCTTAGACTTTCGGCGTGAATGGTTCTCACATTCATTATCGCTACTTATGCCGGCAGGGTCTCTTCGCAACGCTCCACCAGTCTTCTCAGTCTGGCTTCACAGCTGTTGAGAATGCTCTCCTACCACGCACACCTGAAAGGTGTGCATCCGCTGCTTCGGTATACAGTTTTAGCCCCGTTATATTGTCGGCACCGGACCGCTTGACCAGTGAGCTATTACGCTTTCTTTAAAGGATGGCTGCTTCTAAGCCAACCTCCTGGCTGTCTGGGCGTTCCGACTTCCTTTCCCACTTAACTGTAATTTCGGGACCTTAGCAGGCGGTCTGGGCTGTTTCCCTCTCGACTATGAAGCTTAGCCCCCACAGTCTGACTGCCGTACTGGTTGTCACTGGCATTCGAAGTTTGGTTGGATTCAGTAAGCCGGAAAGCCCCCTAGTCC
>CAWFKA010000008.1:285000-428473 GCA_963816335.1 uncultured Acidobacteriaceae bacterium
GGCCTGAATGATCTCGAAAAACTGCGGCATGGCGCGTGGATCGTAGTTCTCGTCATAGAGAATGTCGGTGCCCATGAGGTCGGCTTGCTTTTCGGAATCACGGGACATCCGCAGATAGCCCAGACCGGCGACTGCCCCAATTCCTGTCTGCGCCAATGTACCCGCAGTGCCGGGGAGGAAGATGCCGGCAGCGAGTTGGCCAAGGCCCCAGAACAGATTTTGCTGCTGCTGCTTGGTGGCGTTACAGGTGGCGTGGCGCTGCACTACGTGAGAGATTTCGTGAGCAAGAACTCCTGCCAGTTGAGCCTCTGTTTCCGCGGCCTGTACGGTAGCGAGATTCACAAAAATGGGGCCGCCGGGAAGCGCAAAGGCGTTGATGTCTGCCGAGTTGATTACATGGAATTCATATGGCCATTTATAGCCGGGAGCGTGAGCGGCGAGCTGGGAGCCGAGGTGCTGGACATATTTCGTGATCGGACTGGATTCGGGCAGCAGTGGCATCGACTTGTAGACTTCCGCTTTGACCTTCTGCCCCTCCGCTATCTCCTGCTCCGGAGTAAAGGCGTTCTTGCAGGGCTGCGGAGTGAAGCGCGCAGCGGCCGGCTTTCCACCCATACCATTCGCCAGGCCCACCACCAGGGTGACCAGCAGAACCAAATGCTTGCGCATCTTCTTATTTCTCCTGAAGTTGACGGCGTGCGGCGAAATTACCGGCGACGTTCTATTCGGGATGTGCGATCACTCCCAGGTCCATCAATCCATTCACGAAAAATTGCATTGCCAGCGCCACCAGCAACAATCCCATGATTCTCACGAGAATTCGGATGCCGGTCTCGCCAAGGATCCTGCGCACCCGGTCCGCACCGGAAAGGACAAGGTAGCTGACGGCAGCCGTAATGGCGATCGAGAGCAGGATCGCCGCCATCTGCCAGTTCGGCCAATGCGCCGGGGCCTGCCCTACAAGCACCATCACGCTCGATATCGCGCCCGGCCCGGCCAGCATGGGGATGCCGAGCGGCACGATTCCTGCATCCTCTTTCGATGCCGCTTCTTCCGTCTCGCTGGTGGATTCCTGCGTGGGTGAGCGTTTCGCTTCCAGCATGTCAATACCGATAAGCAACAGGATCAATCCTCCTGCGATTTCGAAGGCGGGAAGAGTGATTCCAAACAGACTGAAGATGAGCTTGCCGGCCAGCGCGAATGACGTAAGAACCACGAAACAGGTGACCGCCGCGCGATACGCCATGCGTTTGCGCCGTGGCGAATCTGCCCCCGCCGTTATGGCGATGAAGGAGGGAATGGCCGCGAACGGATCTACCAGGAAGAAGATGGAGCTGAAAGCGAGCAGCGAAAAACGGACATAGGGTGAACTCAGGTGGTTCAGGCCGAGATTTGGAGGAACGAACATACTCTTTGACCTTACCCCAGCGGGCTTGTTTGATCCACGGTGCGGCTCGCCATGAGGGATAGAGCTTTTGCCGTACGAGTTGAATTCGTCCGGCTTTCTTGTTTATGGCGAACGCGGCGGCAGCGATAAAGTTTGCTAGGCTATTGACGTTAAACGCAGTTCTGAAGGAGAGGTTTCCCTCATGATTGATGTTCATGCTCCACATGAAGCTGTTCATGGCTGGCGCGACTTTTTCATTCACCTGGCCACGATCACCATCGGCCTGCTGATCGCTCTCGGACTTGAGGGCTGCGTGGAATGGATGCACCATCGCAGCCTCGTGCATGAGGCAGAAGTGAGCCTGCACGACGAAATTCGTCGCAATTCGGAAGGATTGTCTAAATATCTTGAGGATGTTCACACGCAGCAGGACGTTCTGACCAAGGACGTCGCGGTGTTGAAGGAAATCATCCGCACTCACAAGGAGCCGGAGAAGAACAGCCTTGAAATCAATTTTCATATTCGCAGCTTTGACAACGTGAGTTGGCAGACGGCGCAATCCACCGGATCTCTTTCTTACATGCCCTATGGAAGGACGCAGGAGTACTCCGACATTTACAGTACGCAGGGTGAAATCGACGTGGCGCAGCACCAGGCAGCGAGGGACGCGATCTTGAGCCTTGCTCCATTTTTGAACATGCACGATGGGGACCCAGCTCTGACGGCAGAGCAGGCGTCGGAGATTAAACAGCACATCGAAGTCCTTCAGGGGCAACTGATGTTGCTGAGTGCGATGGTGACTTCGCTCGATGGAGAATACAAAAAGTTTCTCACTGCCCATCCGGAGATCTAATCGGCAAAGCTGATGCGTGAGCGAGAGTTTCCGCCGATCCTGCCTTCGCGGATGACACCTGTATGCGGGAAGCTGTACTCTGAGAACTCCACGTTTGAAAGGAGTTTCGCGTCGATGCCCATTCACCCCACCGCCTGTATATGGCACAACGGCAATCTCATTCCCTGGGAAAAAGCAACGATCCACGTGATGAGTCACGTGGTCCACTATGGCTCTTCTGTGTTCGAAGGCATTCGCTGCTACGGGCAGCCTCAAGGCGCGGCTATCTTCCGCCTGCCGGAACACATGCAGCGCCTGCTGGACTCGGCGAAGATCTATCGCATGCCTCTGCCATACTCTCTCGATCAGCTATGCAGCGCCACTGTAGAGGTCGTGGAGAACAACAACGTTGCTCCCTGCTATGTGCGGCCGATTGCGCTGCGCGGGTATGGCGAGATGGGCGTGAATCCCAAGGGCTGCCCGATCGATGTTTACATCGCGAATTTCCCCTGGGGCAAATATGTCGCCGGCGATCACGGCGCGGATGTCTGCGTGTCGTCATGGCAGCGGCTGGCGCCAAACACGATGCCTTCGCTGGCGAAGGCGGGCGCGAACTACATGAATTCGCAACTCATTCGCATGGAGGCCGACATCAACGGCTACCAGGAGGGCATCGCGTTGGACGTGAACGGATATCTCTCCGAGGGCTCAGGCGAGAATTTGTTCATCGTTCGGAATGGCGTACTCTACACCACGCCGCTGGCCAACTCAGTGCTTTCGGGAATCACTCGCGATTGCGTTCTTACCCTGGCGAGACACTTTGGAATTCCCGTGGTGGAACAGGCGTTGCCGCGCGAAATGCTCTACATTGCCGACGAGGTGTTCTTCACGGGAACGGCTGCGGAAGTTACACACATTCGCTCGGTGGATCGCATTGAAGTTGCCGACGGCAAGATGGGTCCGATCACGCAGCAGCTATCGGAGGAGTTCTTTGGCGTTGCGAATGGATTGCGCCCGGATCGCTTCGGCTGGCTGACGCCGGTAAAGGTAAACACCGAGCAGCAGGTGACCGCATAGATGATCGCAACTGAAGCAGCGACAGAGCAGGGCAGCCATATTGTTGGCTGCCCTGTTTCATTTGATGGGTACTGTGCGCCTACGATAACTTACCCGCACCGGAGGGTTGGCGCTCCGGCTCGTGGGTTATATGAGAATTCGCGCCGGGCGATGTCATATCCAGTGAGCCCGCCACAATCGGGGCCACACCCTGCTGCTCATTCCATCCCGGTAGATGCTGATCGCCGGTGATCAGGCGTGCTCCTCGCGTAAAGGTGAAGTAGGTATACGCCCACTCAAGCAACACGAAGATGCGGTTACGAAAACCGATGAGAAAATAAATGTGAACGACCAGCCACGTGACCCACGCGGGGAATCCTGCCCAGTGAGCTTTGAAAGGCCACTCGATTTTCGCGACAGCAGCCAGTCGGCCGATGGTTGCCATGTCGCCTTTGTCGAAATAGTGAAATCTGGTTCGCGGCTTATTTTCGAGGTCCTGCTTGATCATGCGGGCAACGTGCGTGCCCATCTGCATCGCAGGTTGCGCAACTCCGGGTATCTGATGTCCGTTTTCTTCGACGTGTGCGAGGTCTCCGCACACAAATATCTCCGGATGCCCCGCAGGATTCAGGAACTCGTTGACCATCACACATCCGCGGCGATCGGTATCCATGCCCAGCAACTTGCCGAGCGGAGATGCCTGAACGCCGGCAGCCCACAGCGTGACAACGGAATCGACGCGCTGATCTCCAACCATCACATATCCGGGCTGCACATCGGTTACGTGCGCGTTGGTGTGCACGTCAACGTCGAGACCCTTCAGTTGCTCCACGGCCTTGGCAGATAAGTCTTCGGGATAAGCGGCCAGGATACGCGGCGATCCTTCATAAATCGTGACGCGCGCCTTCGCCGGATCGATATGACGGAAATCGTGCCGCATGTATAGTCGTGCGATATCGGAGATGGCGCCTGCCAACTCGACTCCCGTGGGTCCACCGCCAACAATCAC
Organism: uncultured Acidobacteriaceae bacterium; assembly: GCA_963816335.1. GTDB lineage: Bacteria > Acidobacteriota > Terriglobia > Terriglobales > Acidobacteriaceae > JANXZS01. The sequence goes on from CAWFKA010000008.1 coordinate 289,285, forward strand.
GAAGTTCAGCGGAGGATGCGATCCGGTTTCGAGCATCTGCCGTTCAGCGAGTTCGAAAGCAAGTAGAACGCGCCGGCGGATCTCAGTCGCGTCTTCAATCGTCTTCAATCCGGGAGCGTACTTTGCCCACTCATCTTTGCCGAAGTAGGAGTGCGTGGATCCGGTAGCCACTATCAGGTAGTCGTACTCCAGCACGGCGCGGCTCTTCATCTGCACCTGCTGCCTTGCGAGGTCAAAGCCGACGGCCTCGTCCATCAGGACCTCGACGTTCGGCTTGTTGCGCATGATGGTTCGAATGGATTGCGCGATATTTGCCGGCGACAACACGGCGAGCGCGACCTGGTAGAGCAGGGGTTGAAAGGTGTGGTGATTGCGACGGTCGACCAGCGTGACATCGACAGGCATCTTGGAGAGTGCAGCGGCTGCGTTGATGCCGGCAAACCCCGCGCCGAGGATCAGCACTCGCGGTCGCTCGGAGTGCATTTTCGCCGGTTTCCAGGGCACCACGCCCGGGGCTGTCGGATTTGCTTTATTGCTCGGGGCAGACGCAGCCATCGAGAATCCTCCACTCGGGGGTTATTTCTTGTTCTCTATAGAGATGCGGCGAAGTCCGCAAAAGGAACAGCAAAGCTTTCGGCGTTGAGAAGGCTGGAGTTGATGAAACCCGCTAAGGGAACAGCCTGGAGCGCAGGGCAATCTGTGATCGCAAAGCACGGGACAGAGGCCCTCAAATTTCAGGATAAAACTCGAAGAAGGCGTCTATGCTGTGCCGAAGCTGGGTCTCGATTTCCTCGCGCGAACCTTCAAGGATGTGCATCGTTACGCGAGCCTCGTGCCCGTTTTTCAGCTTCACCGGGGCATCGCCCACTTCCGTGACTTCCTCGGAGGGAAGAAGCCGCATACCGTACACCAAAGTTAAATTCGCCATGCGCACATCTTAAAGCCTGCGGCGGGAATCCGGTGCCGGGAACAAATGCGACGCATCGTTTTCACCGGTGACGCATCTTTACTCTTCTACCGCTTCTCACACATTCGGCACACGAAAGCTTGCAGCGGCACGACTTGCCGTTTCGTTCTTTGACTGCGGCCGTTACAATCGAGGGAATCTATGTCCGACACGATTCGCGATACCGTCATTCTTGGTTCCGGTTGCGCAGGCCTCACGGCCGCCATTTACTCCGCACGTGCCAATCTGAAACCACTGGTTCTGGAGGGGCATGAACCCGGAGGCCAGCTGTCGATTACTACGCTGGTAGAAAACTTTCCGGGATGGCCCGAGGGCATCCAGGGACCGGAACTCATCGAGAACATGAAGAAGCAGGCGGCTCGCTTTGGCGCGGACTTCAAGATGGCTCACCTGGTTTCGGTGGACCTCTCGAAGCGGCCATTTATTCTGAACCTGGGTAGCGAGGAAGTGCACACACATACGCTGGTGATCGCCAGCGGAGCGTCTGCGCGGTGGCTCGGGCTGCCGTCGGAGCAGGCTCTGATTGGCCACGGAGTGAGTTCCTGCGCCACGTGTGACGGGTTCTTTTTCTCGGGCAAGGAAATCGCCGTGATCGGCGGTGGCGACTCCGCGATGGAGGAGGCACTCTTCCTTACGCGTTTTGCCAGCAAGGTAACTCTCATCCATCGGCGCGAACAATTTCGCGCTTCGAAGATCATGCTGGAACGCGCCATCGCTCATCCCTCGATTGAATTTCTGACGAACACTAAAGTCGAAGAAGTGCTCGGAGTGGAGGAGAAGGAAGTTCGCGGCTTGCGTATTAAGAGTGCTGTGACGAATGAAGAGACCGTACTTCCTGTCAGTGGAATGTTTCTCGGCATTGGACACATTCCGAACGCCAAAATGTTCGAGGGACAAATCGATCTCGACGAGGATGGCTACGTGAAGACGCACGACAACGTCTTTACCAAGGTTCCCGGCGTATTTGCTTGTGGGGACGTGCAGGACAGGAGATATCGCCAGGCAATTACTGCCGCGGGTTCAGGCTGCATGGCTGCATTGGAAGTGGAGAAATATCTGGAGGAGCATGGTCACTGATACGCGGTGGCCCGCTTGTTTCGGGTTTAGAGTGAGACAAACGTCTCAGAAAAACGCTGGCGCAGAAGTTTTTCTCGGCTGCCCGGGGATTGGACAGCAGAAACCTTTCGGCTTAGTGACGCTTCCCTGCTGTACCGATTAATTGCACATCTGTAGCAAAAAGATGCGAAACTTCGCCATCTTTCCATGCTCTCCGTTCTGTCGAATCCAGTACTTGAATCACAGAGGGAGACGATGGGGTGTGGGTAGCGTCCCATACGCCATAGGCATATGCCTGCCGCTGATTTCTGACCATGAGCGCGATCACCAGCGCTACCAACGCAATCATCCAAACCCATTCAGGAGCACTTTCTAGCGTCAAAATTAAGTCATTCATGAGTGCAAGTCCTTTCACATCTCATCGGCAAAGAACTGGTTAGCTTTAGCCGATGTTTTTATAAATTCCTGAAGCTATCTGGCCTCTTACGGTTTTTCGCCCTCATCGCGCCAAATGCCGCAAATTGAAGACGCCTAATGTCATACCACTTTTGTGGCAATTAGTGTGCCACATTCATCTAACATTGGTCCTCTTATTTGTTATGGGAGGAAGACTTATTTCATGCCTGTGCACGCCTATTGCCGCTTTCGTTAAGATGGGAAAGGGCTTGCGCTCGCCCAGAAAATGTTCACCGGATCGCAAAGTTTTGACAACAGGGGCTCGAAAAATAGCAATGGCAACTTTGACTGAAGCAGAAATTCGCCAACTTACGCTGGATCCCGAGGATTGGGAGGGATTGCGAAAGCTCGGCCACCGCATGGTTGATGACATGCTGGAACACATGGCCACACTGCGCCAGCAGCCTGCATGGCAGTCTGTTCCCAAGTCCGTTCAGGCCAACCTTGAGCAGCCTATGCCGATGAAGCCAGAGCCCGCTGAGGAGGTCTACGAGGAGTTCCTCAATAATGTGCTGCCTTATACCAGCGGCAACCGGCATCCGCGATCGTGGGGATGGGTTCGCGGTAACGGGACCGCGCTGGGGATGCTGGCGGACATGCTCGCTTCCGGCATTAACGCGCATCTGGGCGGAGGGCAGCAGTCTCCCACCCTGGTGGAAGAGCAGGTACTGGCCTGGCTGAAAGAGATGATGGGGATGCCGTCCAGTTCAAGCGGTCTGCTCACCAGCGGCGGCACCATGGCGAATCTGCTGGGGTTGGCCGTGGCCCGACATGCCAAGGCAGGCTTTGACGTGCGGGAAGAGGGGCTGCAGGGCAACCATCCGCGCCTGATGGTGTATTGCTCGATCGAAACGCACATGTGGGCGCGCAAAAGCATGGAATTTCTAGGGCTGGGACACCAGTCGCTGCGCCAGATTGCTGTGGATGAAGACTACCGGATCGATATTGCGGCCCTCGCAGCGCAGATTGCGGCGGACCGGACTGCTGGCTTTCGGCCGATCGCAGTCCTCGGCACCGCAGGCACCGTAAGCACCGGCGCGGTGGATGACCTGGCGGCCCTGGCGGACCTTTGCCGCGAGCAGGATCTTTGGTTCCACGTGGACGGCGCGTTCGGTGCGCTGCTGCATTTGTCTCCGCGCTATGCGCCCATGCTGAAAGGCATGGAGCAAGCAGATTCCCTCGCCTTCGATCTGCACAAGTGGATGTATCTGCCTTTCGATATTGGCTGCGTGCTGATACGAGATGCGGCGGCGCATACCGCCGCCTTCAGCGCTCCGGCGAGTTATCTGGAGCCGGCGGAACGTGGAATGCTGGCCGGCGGAATGGCCTTCAGCGATCGCGGCCTGGAACTCACTCGCAACTTCAAAGCGCTGAAATTGTGGATGTCGCTCAAGACGCATGGAGTGTCCAGTTTTGCCGCGCTGATCGAACAAAATATGGAGCAGGCGCAGCACCTTTCGAGCGCGATCCTGACAGATCGCGAGCTTGAGTTACTCGCGCCCACAGCGATGAACATCGTGTGCTTCCGCTACCGTCCATGGACCGACGGAGAGCGCCTGGCGCTCGATTTCGAGACATTGAACCGATTGAATCGCGAGTTGGTGGTTCGCATTCAGGAGTCTGGTCTCTACATCGTCTCGGGTACGGTTCTCGGCGAGCAATACGCAATGCGCGTTGCCAACACCAACCACCGCAGCCGTATGGAGGACTTCGATTCACTGGTCAAGGACGTTGTTCTGTTCGGCCGGGAGATTTGGAATGAGTCTGCCCTGCAGGCTCACAGTTCGTGACCGGCGAGAGCGCGTCCGCGTTCACGCAGAGACTGGCGCGCATAGAAGACGAGATAGCGGCAGCTTGCAAGAGATCCGGGAGACGGCGCGATGACATCCGCTTGATGGCGGTCTCTAAGATGCATCCGTCGAGCGTTATCCGCGAAGCCTTCGCAGCCGGAATTCGATTGTTCGGCGAAAACCGTGTACAGGAGTTTGCGCAAAAGTCGACGGAGTTGGTTGATCTCACGGCTACAGGGAGCCGCGCCGCCGGGGACGCACCTGCGTTCCACCTGATTGGTCATCTGCAATCGAATAAATCCGCAAAAGCGGTTGATTTATTCGACGCTATCGATTCAGTTGACTCGATCCGTCTCGCCGAGCGCCTGCAGGAATCGGCACTTGCCCGCGGTCGCAGGCTGCCTGTGATGATCGAGATTAAGCTGAGCCACGAAGAGACCAAGACCGGTTTGGATCCGAGTTCGCACGAGTTGCAGGATCTGTTGGAACGAATGCATTCGATGCCCGCGTTGGAGCTTCGCGGATTGATGACGGTGCCACCCTACGAGGAAGACGCTGAATGCGCTCGGCCGTTCTTCCGCCAGCTTCGAGAGCTGCGCGAGAGCCTATCGCAGGCGCATCCCCACATTCAATTGAACGATCTTTCGATGGGCATGTCGGGAGATTTCTCCGTCGCCATCGAGGAAGGGTCGACAGTGATACGCCTGGGAACAGCGCTCTTTGGAGAACGGAAATACCCGCGATGATTCCTGTACGGGAGACGCCACATGGCGTAACCTTCGCGGTCAAGGTGCATCCACGCGCCAGGAAAACTGCCATCACTGGTATTTTCGGCGAAGGGCCGGATACTGCTGTTAAAGTCGCGCTGTCGGCGCCGCCCGTAGAGGGTCGAGCGAACGAAGCGCTAATTGAATTCTTCGCCGAGATGTTCGGCGTGTCGCGGTCCGCCGTGGCCGTGATTGCAGGCGCACAGTCCCGCAATAAAGTAATTCGGATATCTGGCCGCGCCGCTGTAGACGTAGAAAAGGAGTTGTACGTGCGACTGTCGAGGTAAGGACGAGCCTCATCACGATGTGTGGCGAGGCCCGAATTGTTTATTGACCCGCAATGCCCTTGTTCTGCAAGACAAGAACGACCACGCGCCGATTTTCCGCCTGACCCTCAACCGTCGAATCTGGTGCAACCTGCTGGCTGGTTCCCATGGCTCCGGGAGCAAGCATGTTAGTCAACGGAATATTTCCCTGCTGTTCCAGGAATTCCGTCACTGCACTCGCGCGTTCTACACTGAGCCGCTGGTTGAGAGCCGCAGAGCCGACCGCAGAGGCGTAACCCTTTACCTGGATGACGTACCCGGTTACGGTCTGCGCCTTCTCGGCGAGTTGCAGCAGTTGCGGCTTGTATTGTTGGTCAACAGTGACCTGACCGTTCCCGAACAAAACCGTCACCTTGTTCATGATGTTGTATTCGCCCAGTTCACCGAAGCGCTTATTGTCTGCGGCGATGGCTGCCTTGTTGGCCGCGATCTTCTTGTCTTCTGCGCTGAGCTGAGCCTGTTGCGCGGCGAGCGCTGCCTGATCCTGCTGCTGGTTTGCCGCTACTTGCGACTCAACTGGCTGCAGGCCGGCCTGCGCATCCTGGGCCGCCTTCAGGTCGCTGCCCTTGAACTTCACCTGGTCAGCCACAAGTTGGCCTTGGGCATTTGTGCTGCCCGTTACCTGCACTGGCAGTCCGGGGATCAGCGCGGTCATCAACATCTGCTTCTTTCTCGCATGAAACACGCCTTGAACTTCGTCCACTTCAGTGGTCGGCGTGAGAAGGACGACCAGTTTTGGAGCGTTGGCGGTTTGCAGTGTCATGGTGGCGCCACTCCTGCCATTGATAACTCCTTGAACACTTTGTGCTGAGGCAATGCTGGCGGTAAGGACGAAAATGCAGAACGCTGTGGATGCAAGAAGGGTAACTTTTGCTTGTCGATCGATCTTCATGTACTTTCCTCGATTTTTCTTTTTGCTTTCAAGCCGCTGGGGGAAAAGTTCTTGTGGGTACTACGGTTAGCTGCGACCCGCGAGCTGTCGCTCACGGCTCCATCAATGTACACCGCGGCGCGACTGCAGCGTAGAAAACGACGCCCCAACCGACGACTGGATATTGGAAGATTTCGAGGAAATGGGATACTGGCAAAACTAGTAGAAGAGACTGAAAGCTTTTGCAGGGGGAAAGCGCGGGCAGAGTTGCCCAATTCCATGGCCCTTTTCTCTTTCGCGACTTCGCGGTGAAAAGAACGAAGAAAGCGGCAAGAAGTAAATCAATTTTAAGGCTATCCTGGGCTCGGTCGGTAAAACAGACGATTTTAGTTCTTTCAAGGTGATTGGAATTTTCTGCAGGGAGAACTTAGTTTGAGCGACAACGTTATCTCATACATCGAGATGTGCGCTAGAGAAGCAACCAGTCTGCAAGCTGGGATGAACTTCGGCCTTGGGGGAAATCATTCGGTTATTTTACTTTCATTGAGACGAAATGCTCCATACCACGATCGCATCGAGGACTCTGGATTTACCCTCATCTACGAGGGACACGATCATCCTAGGACGCCCGGATGTCCAAATCCTAAACTCGTGGATCAACCGGAGTTTCACCGCCCAGGAGCACTTACCCAAAACGGCAAGTTCCATCAGGCTGCTCAACTATTCAAGTCTGGATCCCGAGTAGCCGAGCGCGTACGAGCATACGAAAAAATCAAAGCGGGCATTTGGTCGTATAACGGGATGTTTCATCTCGTAGACTCTTGGCGAGAGAAAATCGATGGCCGTCAAGTTTTCAAATTTCGACTCGAGGCCGTCGAAGGTGAAGAGGATCTTTCCAAGCCCGCGGAAGGCTCATCAGTTCGGCGACGCATCATTCCAACAGCAATCAAACTTGCGGTTTGGAAGCGGGATGCGGGTCGTTGCGTTCAGTGTGGCGCCACGGACGAATTGCATTTTGATCATGACCTTCCGTGGTCAAAAGGTGGCACTTCCTTTAGCGTCGAAAATGTTCAATTGCTTTGCATGCGACACAACCTCTCAAAGAGTGATCGCATAATCTGAAATTTCGGCGAAAACCAAAAGCTGAAGACGCGGTAACGAACCAGCCATTTTCCCTTTCCGGTACACTTCCCCATGAGCTACGTAACCCCGTTGAAGGGAAGCACATGAACCTGTTCGCGGCTGTTCTCGGCTTCATCGTTCTCACGCTGCTCACCGTTTCGATGCTGCAGTTGCGCGGCGTCAAGACGAAGGCCGATTACCTCGTGGCCGGGCGCTCGCTTCCGGCGTATGTTCTGGTGTTTACGCTGCTCTCTTCGTGGATCGGCTCAGGATCCCTCCTCGGCGGCGCAGAGAACGCCTACAAGCACGGCTTTGCGGCCCTGTGGCAGGCGGGCGGCGGCTGGGCAGGATTGCTACTCATCTACTTCATCGCGCCGCGTGCTCGCAAGTTTGCACAATTCACCATCCCCGACTTGCTGGAGGCGCGCTATAACCAGGCGGCCCGAGTTCTGGGAGTCATCGCCGTTCTCTTCGCCTTCACCGCAATCACCAGCTATCAACTAACCGGCGGCGGCGACATTCTGCACCTCGTCTTCCCCACCGTGATCTCCTCGGATTTAGGCAAGTACATCATTGCCGCGTTCGTCATTCTTTTTACCGCCATTGCGGGAATGGCCTCGGTGGCCTACATGGATGTGGTCATCGGCATTCTTGCCATTGTTGCCATGTGCCTCACGCTGCCGGTGCTGCTTCACCATGCCGGCGGCTGGACTCACGTTACGCAGACGCTTCCGGCAACGCACTTCCAGGTGTTGGGGGACTTCACCCTGCTGCAAGGGTTGGAACTCTTTATCCCCACATGCCTGCTAATGCTGGGCAATCAGTCCATGTATCAGAAATTCTTTTCGGCGAAATCTGAACAGGCGGCCAGTCGCGCCGTGGTGGGTTGGATTGTCGGGACGGTGTTGCTCGAAACACTGATTGTTTCGATTGCGGTCGTTGGATCGGTGGTATTTCCGACCGGGGAAGTCTCGCAGCGTCCACGCGAAATCCTGGCCTACACGGCGCTTCACGGTCTCCCCGCATTTCTCGGTGCACTGCTGATGGGTTCTGTCTTCGCAAAGATTATTTCCACTGCAAACAACTACCTTTTCTCTCCGGCGACGAACCTGGTTAACGATGTGTTCGTCCGCTATCTCTCGCCCGACGCGTCGAACAAGCGCATCTTGATAGTCTCGCGGCTGATGGTTGTTCTGCTGGGCATCTGGGCGCTGTACCAGGCTCTGCACACCGATTCGGTGCTGAAGAAGACTCTCTACGCCTACACGATTTATTCTGCCGCGCTGACGCCGGTAATTCTGGGGGCATTTTATTCCCGCCGGGCGAATTCCGCGGGAGCGGTAAGCGCCATTGGCGCAGGCACGCTGGTTACATTTTTTTGGGATGTGCCATTCGTACAGCACCATCTTCCGGCAGTGCTCGCCCAGCGCGATGCAATTTTCCCGGCGTTGATCGCGTCGCTGTTCTGCCTGATTGTAGTCAGCCTGGCGACCAAGCCTCCCAAGCCGGAACAGATTGCGCTCTTCTTCCCGGAAACCTAGCGAGGAGTGGGAGGGAATAGTAAGCTGGCTTTGCCACGATCGAAAACAGTTGCGCTTACCGGCGCGGCCAACTAAATGCCCATCGCCAATCTCACTCTCGAACTTCGCATCGAGCACGCGCAATCTCTCAAAGACCGGCGTCAAGTGGTGCGATCCCTTAAGGAAAAGTTGAAGGCCGGCTTCAATGTCTCAGTGGCGGAGTTGGATGAGGCTGTGACGTGGCAGTCCGCAACTATTGGTGTGTGTGCCATTTCGCGTTCGCGCGACTATCTGGCGGGGCTGATGCAGCAGGTGGAAAATGCCACCAACCGCATCGTGACCGACCTCGGAGCCGAGGTATCCGACTCATTCTGGCATTTTATTGACGAGGATTGATTTCGCCCGGGAGACACCGCCAAATGCAGTCTGCTTTCCACCCCGAATAGAATTCTGACAATTTTTCGCGCTGCGTCTGATATCCTCAACGGTTTACCTGAGGAGGTCCCTGCATGCCAGAACCACGCGCACGCCAGTATCACCGGGACCGCGTTGCGGAGGCTCTTCGAGAAGAGATCACTTCGATCATCGAAGGCGAACTCTCCGATCCGCGAATCAGTTTCTGCTATATCAGCGAAGTCGTGCTCAACCCCGGCGGAAAGTCCGCGCGAATCTACGTCGCGGTCGACGGTGGCTTGAAAGAAGAGACAGAAACCGTGGAAGCCCTGACGAACGCCCGCGGCCACATACGCCACAGCCTGCTGGAGTTGATGGGCGTGCGACACGTTCCCGATATCAGCTTTCACATCGACCGCTCGGAAAAAATGAAGAATCGCATCGACCAGCTACTCGGCAGGGAGAAGAAGAAAAAGGCGAAGTCCGAACCAGCAAAGGACTCCACCAACTAGAACGGGGAGAAAACTGGGCCCCCAGAAGCGTATCCATGGAGCACTACCTACCAATCCGAGCAATCCTCGAAACAATCGAACAGGGCCAGCGTTTCCTCGTGACATCGCACGCACGGCCTGACGGTGATGCCATCGGCTCAATGCTTGCCTGCGGCGCGATTCTGATGCAGTTGGGGAAGCACGTCGAAATGGTTTCGAGCGACCGCGTACCGATCATCTACCGCAATCTACCGTGCGCGAATCTGGTTCGCTGCGCCCCCCGGGTGGAGGGCAGTTACGACGCCGTCATCATTCTTGAATGCGACGGGCTGGAGCGCACCGGACTCGAGGGCCTTGAAGGACGGAAGATCATTAACATCGACCATCACGCCAGCGGACTAGCCTTTGGCGACGTCAACTGGATCGACTGCAAGGCGTGCGCTGTAGCCGAGATGGTTTACGAACTCGCAATGGCCGCCGGGGCCCGCATCACCGCTGAGATCGCAACCTGCATTTACACCGCGGTGCTTACCGATACCGGAAGTTTCTGCTACGGGGGAACGGACGAGCACACGTTTGAACTGGCACGAGAGTTGGTTCTTCACGGCGCAAATCCGAAGGCGATTGCCGAGGATATTTACTTCAACAATCCCACCTCAAAGGTGTTGCTGCTGGGTGCGGCGCTTTCCAATCTCAAGCGCGAAGGGCGGTTCGCCTGGATGTGGGTGACCCACAAAGACATGATTCGAGCTTGCGCGGCGGAAGAGGACTGTGAAGGCATCGTGAACTACGCCGTGAGTATTGCGGGGGTGGAAGTTGCGGCGTTCTTCCGCGAGTTGCCGGATCAGCGGATCCGGATGAGCCTGCGAAGCAAGGGACACGTGGACGTTGCCGCGGCGGCGGAACATTTTGGCGGAGGTGGCCACAAGAATGCCAGCGGGTGTACGCTGCCCGGTCCGCTGCACTCGGCAGCGGATGCCATGCTAGCGTTTCTGCGGGACAAATTCGGCCGGATAGCCCATGATGTTGCGTAACCAAGCCGCATTTCCGTTCATTTCAACTCCGATCTGTTAGATTTGTCCCGACGGCATCCGAGGGAATTCCGGATGCGGTAAATGCATTTTCCAGAGACAGCATAAAGCGTGGGAATCCCTTTCAGCGTGAATGCACCGAAAGACCGACTGCCCGGGATGCCGCTGCGCCATCCAGCGCTCGCCACTGCGCTCGAAGCCGCGACGCTGCTTATCTTTACGGTCTTCTTCCTGTTCTACGGATTGGTGCCGATTTTCGGCGGCGACGGCATTGGACTGGTAGGAGCCGACGAACCCCGCTACGCCCAGATTGCCCACGAGATGCTCACCCGGCTGGACAATAGCCATGGCGTTGAGGGAGCAATGGAAGCCTGCGTTACGCCCATCCTCTACGGGAAACCCTGGCTGGAAAAACCGGCGCTCTATTATTGGCGGGCCATGTTCGCGTTCCGCGAGTTCGGCGTTCATGACTGGTCCGCAAGAATCCCTTCCGCAAGCTTTGCCTTTGTTTTGATTACGCTGACATACCTTCACATTCGCCGCTTCCGGCCAGGGGGCCAACTGGATGCCGCGCTGATTACGGCCTGCTGCGTCGGCATCGTCGCCTTCGCACGCGGCGCCTCCACTGACATGCAACTGGCGGCTCCGTTTTGCATCGGTATGTTGGGGTGGTACGCATGGTATGAGACCGGCAGCAAATTCTGGCTTTTCGACATTTATTTCTTTGTGGGAGCGGCAACGCTGGCAAAGGGACCCGTAGCACCCTTTATGGCCGTCGTCATTCTGCTGGCGTTCATCAGCCTGCGGCGCGAGTGGTCGTTGCTCCGGCGCACGATCTGGATTCCAGGGATACTTCTTTACTGCGCCATGGTGCTGCCGTGGTTTATCGCGGTGCAGCACCGCAATCCTGACTTCCTGCGTATCTTCTTCCTGGAGCATAACCTTGAGCGATTTGCCACGGGTAGATACCAGCACGACCAGCCCTTCTGGTTCTACATTCCGATCACCCTGCTGGCGTTGACGCCGTGGGCGGTTATCTCGATTGCCGCCCTGGTGGACGCGGTAAAGGAGTCGATTGAGGAGTGGAAAGCGCGCCGTTGCAAAGACAGGTACCTTGGCCATCCGCGGGCGGGGGATGCCTTTCCCGAGTTCCTGGTGCTCTGGGCATTTATTCCGATCATCTTTTTTTCATTGTCCCGCTCCAAGCTTCCCGGATATATCCTTCCTGCACTGCCTCCCCTTACCATCCTCACTGGCGACTACCTGAATCGAATCAGGGCACGCGGCCTGCGCACGTCGCTGCTGATCGTTCATTCTCTGATCACCGGCTCCATGGTGATGCTGGTGCTGCTGTTGCCGTGGCAGGTGGTGCATACCGGAGAGCCGGTGCCGACGCGCGCTATAGTGGCGGCGCTGGTGGCCGGACTGGGGTCTGCCATGCTGATTCTGGTAGTGGTTTTTCGCTTTGGAGTGGGCCGCCTGCGCACTGCCACCATGGTTCCCATGGTGTTGATCCTTCTTTACGTATTTGGCATAGGACCGGTCTTCGGCGTAGGCGCGATGCCCTCGACCAAGCGCAACATTCATCTTTTCGACGCCAGCTATTCCGCGCGGCCACTGTCGAACCTGCTGCAACAGGTTGCGCCATCAACGGCGCCCGTCGCCGTTTACCGGGTGCGGCGCGATGTCGAATTCGGCGTTGCGTTTTATCGCAATCACGAGGTCTACAACTACGAGAGGCCCGGAGGAGTGCCGCCGCAGGAACACATCCTGATCGTGCGAGAGGCTTATGCGGCCGAAATTCTGCCCTACCTCGAAGGCCGAACCTACACGCCCCTGTTTACCTATCCAGCGCAGAATCTGGTCGTCTATAAAGTTTCCGCCAGACCTCAGTAAGCCGATTCAGCCAAAAGTGCGCCTGCCGTGAGAAGATGCGGAAGCGTATCCCTGCGGCCGTTACAATGCTGCCGGATATCGCGGCTGATTCCGAGTGCCATGGCATCCGCAGTCCAAATTGAGATTCTCGACCTGAGGCATTTCTCGGCGAGCACCCTGCGGCCCGTGCTCGAAGCGGAGAGCCGCGTCTGGGCGGAACGATTGGACTGGGATTACCGCGCGTCCGCTCGGCTGCTTCTGCAATATCTCGATTCGCACATTCTCCCCGGCTATGTCGCGGTAGAAAACGGACGCGTCTCCGGGTACGTCTTCTGCGTTTATGAGGGCAACAAGGCTGTCATCGGGGATGTGTTCGCCACATCAACCGAGACGGGTCCCGACACAGCAGCCAGGATTGAACTGCGCCTGCTGGAGCACATCATCGAATTGCTGCAGAGTTCGCCGGGGATCGATCGTATCGAATCGCAGTTGCTGCTGCATCCTTACGCTGTTCATCAGCAGATCTTCGAGAAGTATGGCTTCGCCATGTTCCATCGGCTGTTCATGGAACAGAACCTCCATTCGCCTTCCGTGACCCAGCTGCCGCGAGGTTTTTCCATCAAGGACGGAATGCCGGACGACCTGGAGATCCGACCCTGGAACGACGGTGATTTCGGAAGTGCGGGGCGGCTGATCGTGGACGCCTATGAGGGCCACCTCGATAGCCTGATCAACGATCAGTACCGCACGATCGCCGGCGCGCTGCGCTTTCTACACAACATCGTGCGATTCCCGGGTTGCGGATTATTCGACGCGGCTGCCTCGCGTATTGTCTTCAGTCGCAAGCGCAAAGAACTCGTGGGGCTGCTGCTCTGCTCCCGCGTGCGCGAAGATGTCGGCCATGTGACACAGCTTTGCGTCAACCATGAATTTCGCCAGCGCGGACTTGGCAGCCTTCTACTCGCAGCCTGCGCGGCAGATTTACGCGGACGCGGCTTTCACGCCCTCACCCTGACAGTTACCGAGAACAATTCGGATGCTGTTGCGCTCTATCGCAAGCGCGGATACGAGACGCGGCACACCTTCAATGCAATGGTGTGGCAAAATGAGCGTCTTAGTGGCGGATAAAGTACATTAGCCAGCTTGCCGCAATCACTGCCACCACGAACATCGCGAAACAGTAGAGTCCGTAGCGAACCATTGCGCGTGGGGTAGAGCGCTGCGTAATCGCAAAAACTGTCGAAGCGAACAGGGCGAAAAGCAGCACGGCGGTGAAATGGGAGGGGGAGAAGATCATGGCTTCCTCCCGACGCGGATATTATGAGCGTCCACTGCGGCGATCACGTTCAGCAACCCCGACACCACGATGAACTTTGTCCCGTAATCGGCCGTGGCGATCTGGACAGCGCCGTGTCCAAGATCAAGCGCACGTCCGGCAATGTAGAGCAGGCCCGCGCCAAAGTCTCCCGCAAAGCCGAGCATGTCCAATACGTCGCCCGTATTCGGCGCATACAGCTTGCCCTGCATCATGAGCCCGAGGACAAACATGCTGGTGATGGAAATGAAGAGCAGAGCCGCGCGGCCCCAGCGCCTCTGCAGGGCATGTCCTGCTCCCGGCACCAGCCAGCCTGCGATCAGTGGGAGATAAACGAAGCCGGAACGCGGCCCCGCTTCTCCCTTTCCTGGAACTTGAACCTTTGACGCCATCTTCCTGAATATACAGTACGGCAGCCTGTGAGTCGCCCATCCGGAACGACTCCTGGGCAAGTCTCCGAAGCCACTGGATTGAAACACCGCATCCTGCCTGGCTTCAGGCAGATTCGAGCGTCACCTTAGTCCGATTTATCTTCTAAATCCGAACCAGATCCGTCTGGACTCGTCCAGTGGTGGCAGCTTTGCCCGGCCACGTCATAACGTTGACCTCGCTGCGCACGCCGAACTCCGGCAAGTAGATTCCGGGCTCGACGGAGAAACAGGTATACGGCAGGATGAGCCGCTCATCGTGCGTCTCGAGATTGTCGAGGTGAGCTCCGTTGCCATGCAACTCCGTGGCGATGTTGTGACCGGTGCGATGCGTAAAATATTGCCCGAATCCCGCGTTGCGGATGACTGCGCGCGCCACGTCGTCGGCCTGCCATCCGGCGATCTGCCAGCCCCCCGAAAAGGCTCCCTGGACAAAATTCACGGTCGCATCTCGCGCCGCACGAACGATCTGAAACACTGTTTCCTCGCGCTCCGTGGGTTCACGGCCAATGACGCCCGTCCACGTGATGTCGTACCAGCAGGAGTCAGGCACGGTTCGGCGCGCCCAGATGTCCACCAGCAGGAAATCTCCCTCCTGGATCTTCTTGGTGGCTGCGGCTGTGGGCTCGTAATGCGAGTCTGAGGAATTTTCGTTGATAGACACGTTGGGACCGTTCTCCCATTCGAGTCCGGCGCGGCGCATCGCCTCCTGAAGCCACTGCACCATATCGTATTCGGTGAGTGTGCGAGCGGCACCACCGTCCGGCGGACGCAGGTGCCTGCCGATCTCGCGGAAACCCTCGGCGAGAATTTCGTCAATCAACACCTGCGCTTCATAGTGGGTACGAATCTGCTCTTCCGAGAGAACTGCTTCGAACTGGCTGACGAGATTGGCCGAACTCACGATGCTCTTGCGAAACTCGCGCAAGACTTCAATCGTGCCTGCATCCACCATGGATACATACATGATTGCGTTGCGTGGGGAGTATTGCATCGCGATGCGATCGTACCCGGTGAGCATCAACTGCAGACCCTCTTCCAGCTCTTGCCACGATGAGTACATCCCCTTTTCGCCGGGCAGCGGATCCAGGCGCCCTTGCTCAATGCGGTGCACCAGCTTGCGCGGTTCTCCCTCCGCCGGAATGAAGTAGTACCAGCGCCGGGTTACATGCAAGTTTTCGCTGAGCCCTAAAATCCTGTACGCGATAGGGTCACGATGATGATGATCGTAAAACAGCCAACCATCCAGTTTCTGGTCGCAGAGTGCGGATTGAATTGCTTCGATATTCATGAGGAAGGTGTGATTGTAAAAGAAGACTGCAATGCCGGTCATGAGCGCGCGATGCGCTTGCGCGAAATCACCTGACCCAAGCTGTCCAATTGCTGATTCTCAGCCGCCCATACCGGTGATGTAGGCCTCAAGGTGGCGAATGGTTTCACGCTGCGCCTGCATCATCCAGTTCACCAGGTCGCCGATGGAAATCACGCCGACAACGCGTTCGCCTTCGAGAACCGGGAGGTGTCGGATGCGGTTCTCCGTGATGATGCGCATGCAATCGCCGACCGTATGCCGGGGAGTCACGAAGATCACGGGACTGCTCATGATCTCGCGGATTTCCGTGTCTTTTGAATTCTTGCCCTTGATTACAATTTTACGCGCGTAGTCGCGTTCCGAGAGGATTCCTACAACCTTGCCCTCCTCCATTACTAGTAGTGCGCCAACGCCTTTTTCCGCCATCATAACCACGGCGTCATAGACAAAGTCAGACGGCGCCATGGAATAGACTTCGCCCTTCTGTTTCAGGATAGGACCGATAGCGTCAGCAAATTCCATACGCACTTACCTCGGGAAAGGGATCATAGCGCCGGCAGAAAACAACGGTCAACTGGATCTTCTGTGCAGACAGAAAGGGGAGTCTGCCCCATTCCAGGCAGACTCCCCAGTTTCTTATTTGGCGTGCGCGTCCTCAAGCGGGCTTTCAGGTAAATATCCACATTGGATCTTGTCGACGACCGAGTCGTACCGGTATCGACAAACGTCGGGACGGGTGAAAAGGAGTCCACTGAGTAGGCATCCGAAAGCGATTTCAACGGGTAGTGGTGAAGGTCATCGAGTTGCTTCAGCCCGTAGAAGGCCATCGTGTAAGGCTTCTGCGCAATCGTGGCGTCGATGATTCCGGTATTTACCAGGTTCAGGGTGGCCTCATCCACGTCCATAGCTACCAGTTCCCTGTCCTTGGCATTCGCCCTCTTGAAAGCCTCGGCTACATCCTTGCCCGCCGATGCTTCGAGGCACACAAAGGCATCGATCTTTGCCGGCGCCGGTGCGGCCAAGATACTCGGTGGCCTTGTCGAGGGCGGTTCCTGAATCGCCCTTGATATTGAAAACTTCCGTTACGTTCATTCCAGGATGGCTGCTGAACACGTCTTGATAGCCCTTCAGTCGCTCATCGAGGTTTGGCTGACCTGGCATGCTGAAGAAAACCACGTTGCCCTTGCCATTCAGCTTCTGTACGACGCGTTGTCCGCCCAGTTTTCCCGCGGCCAGATTATTGGTGCCGATGAAATACAGGCGGTGGCTGTAGGGCGCGTCGGAATCCATCGTGATTACCGGAATGCCGGCGGCGATCGCGGCATCAATCTCGGGTCCCATCAGCGCGGGGTCTGCAACGGAGACAAGAATGCCGGCCGGCTTGCGCGCGATTACATCCCGGAACTCCTTCACTTCGCCCTGTGGATCAAACGTATCGGTCCCGCGCATCTCTGCGGTAACGCCGTATTGCGCAGCCGCCTTTTGCAGGCCCGCCGCAGCGGTCTTCCAATAGGCCAGCTTTGAATTGACAACGACGAGGTAATAACCTCTCGGATTTGCTATGCCGCTCGCAACCGGCAGAGCATCGACTGCCAGGGAAACAGCGAAGAAACGACACAACAACCGCGACACCCAATTCCGCATAGTCCACCTCGCGTAAGAGAAATCCTGCGCAGAACATATTGGAATTACAAGCCTCGTTGGGCCCGCACTAGGAAAGATGGATTCTACGCCCCTGTCGCAATAAAATGACACCCGCTGCGTAAAATGGGATGAAAAAATTCGCGGAGAGTTGTTGGTGGTCTCTCGCGTACCAGATTCACATGGCCCGATGGCGTTCACGAGCAAAAGAAAGGCGGGCGCAGAGATAGTTTCCTGTACGCCCGCCTGTTTACGCGACACGCTTGCAAGATTCTGACGGCTGACAACACCGCCGCGATCCGCTCGGTCACAAAGGCCTCGATGGTATCGCCGATCTGGAGGTCGTTGAAGTTGGAAATGCCCATGCCGCACTCCATGCCGTTGGTCACTTCGCTGGCGTCGTCCTTGAAGCGCTTGAGCGAGGAGAGCTTGCCCTTGAAGACCTGCTCGCCTTCGCGCAGGAGGCGAATCTCCGCATCGCGCTTGATGACGCCGTCGGTGACGCGGCAACCGGCAATCGTGCCCACCTTCGGGATCTTGAAGACGTTGAGCACCTCCGCGCGGCCGACGTAGTTCTCCTTGATGGTCGGCTCGAGCAGCCCGAGCATGGCCTTCTTGATCTCGTCCTGCAACTCGTAAATGATCGAGTGCAGGCGGATCTCGACGCCTTCCTGCTCTGCCAGATCCGGCGGCCTTGCGCTCCGGGCCGCACGTTGAAGCCGATGACGATCGCGTTCGAGGCCGATGCCAGCAGGATGTCGCTCTCCGTGATCGCACCGACGCCGGTGTGAAGGACCTTGATGCGAACCTTCTCGGTGGACATCTTCTGCAGCGAGTCGGCCAGCACTTCGACCGATCCGGTCACGTCGCCCTTGAGGATGAGTGGCAGTTCCTTAACGCCGGCCTGCTTGATCTGCTCGGCCAGTCCTTCGAGCGAGACGCGCGAAGACTTGGCCAGCTGCGACTCGCGCTCCTTCATCTTGCGGTACTGCGCGATGCCCTTGGCCTTGTCGCGATCGGCAACGACGAGGAAGGTATCGCCCGCATCCGGCATGCCTTCGAGGCCCAGGATCTTCGACCGGGGTCGAGGGCCGGCTTCCTCGATCGGCGCGGCCGCGATCGTCGAACATGGCGCGCACCTTGCCGAAGGTGTTGCCCATGATGAAGCTGTCGCCGCGACTGCAGGGTACCGTTCTGCACCAGCACCGAGGCGACGGCGCCGCGTCCGCGATCGAGTTTGGCTTCGATCACGGTGCCGACCGCCGGGCGGTCCGGGCTGGCCTTCAGTTGCCTCAGGTCGGCGACCAGGCAGATCATTTCCAGCAGCAGATCGAGGTTCTGCTGCTTCTTCGCCGAGACGTCGACGAAGACCGTGTCGCCGCCCCACGCTTCCGGCACCAGTCCGCGATCGCCCAGTTGCTGCTTCACGCGATCCGGTTGAGCATCCGGCTTGTCGATCTTGTTGACGGCAACAATGATCGGCACATTCGCCGCCTTGGCGTGATCGATCGCTTCGAGCGTCTGCGGCATGACGCCGTCGTCGGCCGCCACCACGATCACGACGATGTCGGTGACCTTGGCGCCGCGGGCACGCATGCGGGTGAAGGCTTCGTGGCCCGGGGTATCGAGAAAGACGATCTCGCGCCCGAATGCAGGCGAGTCCTTCTTGGCGATACGCACCTTGTACGCGCCGATGTGCTGCGTGATACCACCGGCCTCGCCCGCAGCCACATCGGTCTCGCGGATGGCGTCCAGCAGTGAGGTCTTGCCGTGATCGACGTGACCCATGACGGTGACGACGGGCGGCCGCGTGACTTCAATCTCGCTGACATCCTCATGCCTTCGAGGAGGTTCTTCGATGGCCTCGTTGGCCATCTCGTCTTCGAAGGTGATGACCTGGGTGTCGGCGCCGAACTGGCGCAGCCACATCCTTGACCAACTCGCCGTCGAGCGACTGGTTGACGGTGACGAACACGCCGCGCATCAAGCAGCGAGGCGATCAGGTCTTTGCCGCGTACTTCCAGCTTTTCGGCGAGATCTTTTACGCTGATGCCTTCGGTCACGGTGATGGTACGCGTGATGGGCACCGGCTCCTGGGGAATTTGCGCTCCGCCAAAACGAGGCGGCGGCGCAAAGCCCTTCATCGGGCCTTCCTTGGTCTTCTCGTAACGCTGTTGCCGTCCGCGGCGTTGTTGCGGGCCGCGGCCTCTGCGGCCGCGGAGCCTCTCCTGGAGGCGGCATCAGGCCGCCTGCGCCACCCACTCCGGGGCGAGGCGCACCAAAACCGGGGCGGGCACCAAAACCAGGGCGCGCAGCGCCAAAGCCGGGACGGCCACCGGGTCCGGGAGGGCCACCGGGACAGGTCCGCGTGGGATGCATCGGCCGGCGCGCACCACCAGGACCTCCTGGGGACGCGGGAGCATATCCGGATCCACCAGCGCCAGGACGCTGACCGGATCCGGGGCCACCGGGCCGGCCACGATCAAAGATGGGCCGTCCGCGCTGAATGGCGCCTCCAGGACTGGTGCCGGGGGCGCTGGCGGGCGCTGGCGGCGGAGTACGGTGGCGGAGGAGGAGCGGTGTACACCGGGCGCGGGCCAGTCTGCGGCATGATGACGCGTCGAGGAGGCGGCGGAGGCGGAGCTGCGGCCGCTATCTGCGGGCGGACTCTGGCCGACTGGAGCTGGCCTGTGCCGCGACGGCAGCCGTCGATTTCGGGAGCACTCGCGGCAGTCGGAGACAGGCGGCGTCTGCGGCCGGCGGCTGTGCCGCCGCGGCAGCCACGGCCGCCGCGGGCGCGACGAACGTCTGTGCCGGTACGGGTAGCCAGCCGGCAGCACGCCGAGGCGTACTCTGCGCCTGGACGGGGCTTAGCCACGACTGGCTCCGCAGGCGACTGGCTGCATCGCCGGAGCGGTCGGCGGAGAGCGATCGACGATCCGGACTCCTGCCGGTGGGGCGACCTTCGCGGAGCCGGCGGCGGTGGGCAGACTTGACTAACCGACCCAGATCGGGCGGCTTGGCCGGCGATCGCGCCGGGCGCAGCCAGCCACAATAGCGTAGGCTGCTACCGTGGCTGCTGGCACAATCCGCGCGGCAGCAGGCGTGCTTCCGTGGCGGCACAACACGGACGCGGCTGGTGGCGGCGGAGCCGGTTGCGCGGGCGGCCAGCGGGCGAGCCGCGTGCGGGCGCGGCGCCTGGCCGACTGGGGCTGCGCGGCGCCGGAGACGAGGTTGCCGCGGGCTTGGCTGCAGCTTCGTCGTTGCTCTCTGGATTGCCTTCAGCACGTCGCCGGGCTTGGAGACGCGCGACCAGTCAATCTTGGGCTTCGGCTCGCTGTCGACCTTCGACTGCGCTGGCGGGCGTACTCGGCCCGCCGCGCTGGAAGTGGACGCGTACCCGTTCCGCTTCGTCGCCTTCGAGCGAACTGGAGTGTGTCTTCTTTTCCGTTACGCCGACTGCCGTCAGAGCGTCCAGAATCTCCCTGCTCTTTACTTCCAGTTCGCGTGCTAAATCGTTAATTCGAACTTTGCTCATCCGTCCCTTTTGGCACTTCCCGCGGCCGTAGATGCTCATAACAACCCTCTCGCGGTAGGTTTCAATGCAGTTGCTATTATCCCCTGAAATCGTGCAAGATGCGCTCGCTGAAGACAGCGGACACCATTTAGGCGCCGTCCTCTTCATCCCTGGTTTGCCTTTGGCTCCAGCGCATGCGTTTCCACCGGCAGACTCCGGTGCGAGACCGTCAATCTCGCCGTACCGGAAGTTCGCCCGACGCCTCATCTTCTTCTTTCAGCTCACTCCGGCTCCTCGGCTGCTTCCGCCAGGTCCTCCGGATCAGCCGCTACTTCGTTGCTGATGATCTCGCCGCCGGGATCCGCTGGAACCGACCGCCTTCGTCCCCGGCATATCTCATCCAGGCTTCCGTCAGCTCCTCGACGATCGGGCTGCATGCTACACCATCTTCACGTCAGGCCCGTTCCGATCCTCTGACGGCAGAATCGCTCGTCCACCTGCGTCTAAGCCCGGCTTTCGGCTCTTCGTCTGCCATGGCCGCTTGCTCCCTCCGCGGCGCTGGACGCTCTTCGCCGGCTTCGTATTCGCCGAAGTAGTGCCGTACCGCCACGCTGATCTTCTCCAGCGTCTTCTCGCCGATGCCCGGAATTTCTTCCAGTTGCTCGGGAGTCATGTCGGCCAGCGCTTCGACCGTGGTGATGCCGGCAGCGACCAGCTTTTGGATGATTGCCTCGCCCAGCTCCGTTACCTGCTCGATCGGAGTCGAAGGTCCGCCGCTCATGGCCTGCATCTGCTGCTCGACTTCCTGGCGCTTCTCTTCCTCGCTCTTGATGTCGATCTTCCAGCCCAGCAGCTTGGCCGCCAGGCGGACGTTCTGGCCCTTCTTGCCGATGGCCAGCGAGAGCTGCGTGTCGTCGACGATGACTTCGATCTGCTTCTCGCCCAGGTCTGTGATGCTCACGCGACTCACCTTGGCCGGCTGCAAAGCCTTTTCGGCAAAGGTGGTGATCTCTTCGCTGAACTCGATGATGTCGATCTTCTCGCCGCGCAGTTCGCGAATGATGGACTGCACGCGCATGCCCTTCATGCCCACGCAGGCGCCCACCGGATCCACGTCCTTATCACGCGACATGACGGCGATCTTGGTGCGCTCGCCGGCTTCACGGGCAATGGCCCGGATGACCACGGTGCTGTCGTAGATCTCCGGCACTTCACTCTGAAAGAGGTTCTGCACCAGCTCCGGTGCCGCACGGGAGACGATCACCTGCGGGCCCTTGGCGGCACGGTCCACACGCAGCAGCACTACGCGCACGCGCTCGCCGACGGCAAACTGCTCCAGGCGCGACTGCTCGCGCTTCGGCATCCTGGCCTCGGCCTTGCCCAGGTCGAAGATGACGTCCTGCGGCTCGATGCGCTTCACCGTGGCGGTCAGCACTTCGCCCAGGCGGTGGTTGTATTCGTTGAAGACGGTGTCCCGCTCGGCCTCGCGCACCTTTTGGAAGATGACCTGCTTGGCCATCTGGGCGGCGATGCGGCCCAGCACGTCGGTCGGCTTGTAGTAGCGAATTTCGCCGCCTATCTCTACTTCCGGCGCCAGCGCCCGAGCGTCGTCCAGCGTGATCTGGTTCACCGGATCTTCAATCTGCTCGGGAGCCTCGACCACCGTCTTGTAGACGTAGGCCCGGATCTCACCCGACTCCCGGTCCAGCTCGGCCCGCATATTTTCCTGCGTCTTGTAGTACTTGCGGGTGGCCAGCGCAATCGCGTCTTCCACCGCGGAGACGACGATCTGCGGATCGATCCCCTTGTCCCGGCTTAAGGCCTCAATACTTTGATAAAGCACACTCGCCATGTTTTCTCTCTATCGCCCCGTACGGATGTTCCGGGCATACCGCCCACGATCACGGTCTTGGTGATGGCTTTTGAAGCAGTCGCCCTCACTTCGGCTTGACCCGTCGCAGCGGATTCAAGCTGCCGCGATTTTCTGCATTCCCTGCTTTGTTGGATGCCCTAAAGTTCTGGCACCAGGTTGGCTTTCTCGATATTTGCCAGCGTGATTTGAACCGTCTCAACCGCTGCAGTCTTCTTACGCTTGCCCTTTTGTTTTAAAGCTGAGAGATCGAGCACGATCGAATCCGCGCCCACCTCCGTCAGCCGGCCCTGCCAATGCCGGTTCCCGGACACCGGTTCAAATGTCTGCAGCTTCAGGACGCTGCCGCGAAAACGCTCGTAATCCTGCCGTCTGTGGAGCTTGCGGTCCAAACCCGGCGACGAAACTTCAAGCGTGTAATCGTTCCCTGGAACCAGTTCCTCCACGTCGAGAACAGTTCCAAAATCCTGCGAGAATGCTTGACAATCCTCGTGGGTAACCCATGCCAGCTGGTCAATGTTGAGTTCGCCCTTGGCCAGCTTTTCGGGCAATTCAGACTCCGCTGCTGCCGCCTGTTTCGCGCGGCCCTCTGCGTTCTTCTCAATAAAGACCCGCAAGACACGCTGCTTGCTGCCACCAAGATACTCAATCTCCACGATTTCCAACCCGTGGGAGGCGGCGACGCGATCAGCCAGTGCGCGGATTTTCTCGAGATTAAGGGCCATAGGCTACATGCGACTACCCGCCCAGACCAACCGGGTGAGGAGCGCTTTACAGCAAAAGAAAAGTGGGCTCTCGCCCACTCATTTCTCCAGGCCGAAGATGAAGGGCCAGGGACAAACTTGTCTGCTCCACTAGAATACTTTGTTTTCCCAGAGAATTCAATGGCTAGGGCGATGCTCTAAAAGCTGCCGTCTTCTTGCGTGATCTGCAGGTCGCCAATGCCTAAATGCATGTAGAGCTGATACTTACCTTTACCCTGTACCTCCATCTCTCGACCCAGCACGCCGCCTTCCTTGCCATGGAAAACCCCATCGGTAAGCTCCCCCAGCCCGACCTCGGCCTTCACGCTCGCGTATGTTGCTGGATCTGCTTCTCTTAGAGTAAGGTCCCCGGAGCCGACATGCAGATTCTTGTTGCCTTTTACGCCGCGAACAACCAGCTTTCCGGCATGCAGATCGACTTCCATGGAGGTGTAGTTGCGGCAGGTAAAGCGTTGTCAGACCTACAGTTTTGCTGCCGGGAAGCTGTAGAACAATGCTGGCATGATTCCCTTGCACTTCGAACTGCGTGGACCCACTTCTGCACCGCCAGGGAAGTGTCGAATCCCTTCGTTTGCATGTGAATCTCAAGACGGATTTGTTCCGGTTCAGGGTTGCGCACGATGCGGACGTCCCCGGAGTTCACCTTGAAATCCACTTCGCCGCCGGAGGCAAGCTCCTTCTGCAGAACCACCTTGTCGGACATCATCGCCGCGGTGTTGCAGCGTTGGAGACTGAGCGAGCAGCAGGCCCGGGAGGAGCAGGAGTGAAGCTGGGATGGCGAGCAGGTGCGACGGGATAAATGCCTCTTGTTTTGTGAGCCTGCACCCCGGATCCCCACGATCATTTCTCCACCCGCTGAAGCCTTTTTCGCTCCCGGCGTTTGCCGTACAGGGAGTGCCCTTCTACAATGACACAATGCCGTTTCCAGTCTGAGCCACAAAGCCTTGCTGGGCCGCAGTGTCTCTTTAAAAAACACCATGATTGAATTCCCCGTTCCGGAAGCTTTGACCTTCGATGACGTCCTTCTTGTCCCCGCTCTCAGCGACGTTGTACCTGCCCAGGTAGATACCCAAACGCGTCTCACCCGCGAAATTTCGCTCAACACCCCGCTGCTCAGCGCTGCTATGGATACTGTGACCGAGTCGCGTCTGGCAATCGCCATGGCGCAGCAAGGGGGTATGGGCATCGTTCACCGGAACCTGACGATTGAGCAGCAGGCCGGAGAAATTGACAAGGTAAAGCGATCAGAGAGCGGAATGATCGTGGATCCGGTGACCATTGAGCCCGAGCAGCCCATCTCCGACGCGCTCGAAGTGATGCGCCGTTTCAAGATTTCAGGCGTGCCGGTAACCAAGAACAAAAAGCTGGTCGGCATTCTGACAAATCGCGATCTCCGCTTTGAAACGCGCACCGACATTCCCATCGACGAAGTGATGACGAAGGAAAACCTGATCACGGTACCCATGGGCACCACGCTCGAAGATGCGGAATTGATCCTGCATAAGCATCGCGTGGAAAAGCTGCTGGTGGTCAACGATCAGTACGAGCTCAAGGGACTGATCACGGTCAAAGACATCCAGAAGAAACTTGAAGTATCCCAACGCCGCCAAAGACGCACAGGGCCGTCTGCGAGTTGGCGGAGCCCTCGGCGCTACCGGCGATTTCCTAGAACGCGCGGCTGAGATGATTCGCTACCGCGTGGATGTGCTGGCAATCGATTCCGCGCATGGCCACTCCACGCGGGTACTGGAAGCAGTTCGCGAAGTGAAGAAGCGGTTCCCGAACGTGGCGTTGATGGCAGGAAACGTAGCGACCTACGAGGGCGCACTGGCACTGATTGATGCGGGCGCTGATGCCATCAAGGTCGGCATCGGGCCGGGTTCCATCTGCACCACGCGAATGGTGACCGGTGCCGGCATGCCGCAGATCACCGCGATCGCCGAGGTTTACCGCGCGTGCAAAGCCGCTGACACATTCCCGTCATCGCCGATGGCGGCATCAAGTATTCCGGCGACATCACGAAGGCGATTGCCGCTGGAGCGAGTGTAGTGATGATCGGCTCGCTATTCGCGGGAGTGGACGAGAGCCCGGGCGAAACGATTCTCTACCAGGGGCGCACCTTCAAGGCATATCGCGGCATGGGTTCGCTTACCGCCATGGCGCAGGGCTCCGGCGAACGCTACTTTCCAGGGCAAAGAAGACTTTGAGGATGCAGCATCGCAGCGCATGAGCGAAGGCGTTGTGAATCGCGAACGCAACTCGCAGAATCGCCTGGCCAAGTTTGTGCCGGAAGGCATTGAAGGCCGTGTGCCCTATCGCGGACAACTGGAGGCGATGGTCTACCAACTGGTCGGCGGTCTGCGCTCCGGCATGGGCTACCTGGGCTGTGCAACCATCCAGGACCTGCACGACAATGCCCGCTTCGTTCGCATCTCGAATGCGGGACTTCGTGAGAGCCACGTGCACGACGTCATCATCACGCGGGAAGCACCCAACTATCATGTCGAGTAGTAATACTCTGCCCAGGCAAATGGTCTCAGCGTGGTTACCGGCGTTATTCGGCGTGCTGGTTATCGTCATTGAGTCAACTGACCTGTTCTCGTCGGAACATACCAGCGGACCATTGCGCCACATTTGGATGATGCTCTTCGGCCCGGTCACCGACCCGGCCTGGAGACATATTCATACCGGCATTCGCAAGGCAGGCCACATGGCTTGGCTACGGCATGCTGAACGCGCTGTTCTTCCGCGCATGGTACATGACGCTGCGCATTCTCAACGACAGGATGCCGTAGCCGATGGCTCGCTTGCTCGCTCCTCGCGCTGCTTTCAACTTTCGTAATTGGGAGCATGCGACGAGCTGCACCAGAAGATTCGATACCTTCCCGCACAAGTACGCCGCTGGATGTGGCCATCGATATGGCGGGAGCCATCACCGTGCAAGTTATCCTCAGCCTCTATTTTGCAATCGGCAAAGCAGAAGGAACAGCTTCCGGTTCGGACGCAACCCGTAGTCCGGCCGCAGGGACCGCCCTGCTACTGCGATCGCCTCAGCGCATCAATATCCCACGGTAAATCTCTCGGCGAAGATGCCGGGGATGCTCCAGTTCATCCACTAGCGCAATGGCATAATCCTCTGCCGAGATGCGGCTCACGCCTTTGTCGTCGGCGAGGAGCTTGTCTTTGCCAAGACGGAATTTGCCCGTGCGCTCTCCCGGTTCGATCATTGCGGAGGGGCTGAGAACAGTCCAGTCCAGATCGGAGTTCTTCAGCACCTGCATCGCATCTCTGTGCGCCAGCGCGATCGGTCTTCCACTGGGCCGGGAAATGAGGAGCTGTCGACAAGCTGAACGCCGGGAGCCACCTCAAGACTTCCCGCTCCACCGACCGCGATCAGCCGCTTGACCCGCTCCGTATCGAGCGCCTGTCACCAGCGAGGCAAAGGCGTCGTGAAGCTTCTCTTCCGGCGACTCCACGCCGGGAGAGTAAGCGCAGACTACGGCAGTCGGCTCCTTTCACATTCGCGGCAACATCCTCAGTGTCGAGAATGTCTCCCGACCTGGCTGTGACGCCCGGCATCGCTGGTGATCTTGCGCAGTGTCTCGCGGGCAATCGCTATCACCTCGTGTCCACGCGAGGAAAGCTCGCGCAGGATGCGGCTGCCAATCATTCCGGTCGCTCCATAAATAGCTACTTTCATAACTCCTCCTGACTCTCAAGTCATTCGATGGGAACCCATGGGATAGCGCTTCATGAATTGAACACGCCGGCGCTTTATCAAATGAACAGGCGGGTCATCGGGCAAAAGAAAAAGGACTGCGCCTCCAGCTCGGAGGTGCAGTCTTCGTTGAAAAGTTTGGTGGAATCCAGCCCTACAAAGTCTGATGGAGACCAGCCCTTAAACGCCTGGTAGAAACTAGCCGTTCGCCTGGTCGCCCTCAACCTGAGGGTTTTCCTTGCTCATGGCTTCTTCCATTTCGGCGCGGCGCTTGGCGCGAACTTCCGCGCGCTTCTGCCGCTTCTCGTCGAGAAGCTGTTCGGTTCCGAGCAGTTCGATGTAGGCCTTTTCCGCGCCGTCGCCGCGCTGGAAGCCAGTGCGCACGATGCGAAGATAACCGCCTTGCGGTCGCCGTAGCGCGGGAGCGACTGTGTCAAACAGGCGCGAGACTGCTTCGCCCGTCATCAGGTAGGAGAGCGCCTGACGGCGCGAGTGCAGATCGCCTTTTTTGCCCAACGTGATCATTCGTTCGACGTGGGGACGGGCAGCCTTCGCCTTGGTGATGGTCGTCTCTACCCGGTCCTCGAGAAGAATGGACGTGACCAGGTTGCGCAGCAGTGCGCGGCGGTGGCTGGTGTTGCGTCCGAGTTTGTATCCTGCTTTGCGATGGCGCATGGTCGAATCTCTCTATCTTGAGTTCTCAGTCATCAGTATCTAGTTGCCGGGGTTTCACGCCGTGAGTCGTCCGCCACCGGCAACTGATAGCCGAGAACTGACTAATTTCTCTAGAAGTTCTCTGGTTCGGTCTGCAGCGGAATATCCGCATCCAGACCTTCTTCGTCGTCTTCGTCGTCGAAGCGGTTGTAGCTTGCCGCCAGCGTTGCCGCGGGCAGTACGCTCGTCGGTCCGGGGACCGCGTTTCCGCTCTCGTCAATCTTCATGCCAAGCGACAAGCCCATCTGAGCCAGAATCTCCTTGATCTCGTTCAAGGACTTGCGGCCAAAGTTCTTGGTCTTCAGCATTTCGGCTTCGGTCTTCTGCACCAGTTCGCCGATGGTCTGGATGTTGGCATTCTTCAGGCAGTTGTAGCTGCGAACCGATAGCTCAAGCTCTTCAACCGAGCGATTGAGGTTCTCATTGCGCAACTGCAGGCGGCCTTCGTCTGCCGCGCCTACTGCTTCGATCTCTTCTTCGAAGTTGATGAAGATGCTCATGTGGTCCTTGAGCAGCTTCGCCGCCAGGCCAACCGCATCGGCCGGAAGCACCGATCCATTGGTCCAGACTTCGAGCGTCAGCTTGTCAAAGTCGGTGATCTGACCGAGACGAGCTGCATCCACTGCGTAGTTCACCTTGCGAACCGGCGAGTGAACGGAGTCGACCGGGATGAAGCCGATGCCCAGATCCGAATCGAAGTTCTTGTCAGCGGAGATGTAGCCACGGCCACGCTTCAGGCGCATTTCCATGTCCAGCTTGCCGCCTTCGCTGACGGTTGCGATGTAGACGTCCTTGTCCAGAATCTCAACGTCACCATCGGCTTCGATCATGCCGGAAGTCACGACGCCCGGCTGGTCCGCGCGAAGATAGAGCGCCTTGGGACCTTCACCGTTGAGCTTGAAAGGAATCTGCTTCAGGTTCAGGATGATGTCGGTCGCGTCTTCGACTACGCCGGTGATCGATTGGAACTCGTGCAGCACGCCCTCGATCTTGACGGCGGTTACAGCCGCGCCTTCAATCGACGAGAGCAACGTGCGCCGCAGCGCGTTGCCGATGGTGGTGCCGAAGCCGCGCTCAAAAGGCTGAGCGCTGAACTTGCCGTACTTCTCTGTGAGCGTCTCGGTATCGACTGCGAGACGTTTCGGTTTTTGAAATCCTCTCCAAAGCATATCTGTTATCTCTCTCCTGCACGGCAAGCGTCGCGAAGCATTCTGCAACGGCCGCGCCTGTTCTCCCTCGTGAATTTTTAAATTACTCCGCGAAGATTCGCGGTACTGCTCCGGAACACTTACGCTGCCCGGTTTTCGTTCGAGCGCAGGCGGCTTTCGCCGTCCACGCTTACTTGCTGTAAAGTTCGACGATCAGCTGCTCGTTGACCGGCAGGTTGATGTCTTCGCGCTTCGGCAGCGCAATGACCTTGCCCGACGAGGTTGGCGGCATCCATCGTGAGCCACTGCGGCGGAACCTGGTGGCTCGCAAACTCGCGCGAAGTCTCAAGCAGCAACAAGCTTCTTGCTGTTCTCGCGAACTTGATCTCGTCGCCCACCTTCACCTGGAAGGAAGGAATGTTGACCTTGCGGCCGTTCACTTCCACGTGTCCGTGGCGAACGATCTGGCGAGCCTGGCGGCGCGATGTGGCAAGACCCATGCGGAAGGCAACGTTGTCCAGGCGGCGCTCCAACTGCTGCAGGAGCAATTCGCCGGTGACACCCTGGGTGCGCGGTGGCCTTCTCGTAGTAGGCGCGGAACTGGCCTTCGAGCGTGAAGTAGATGCGCTTTGCCTTCTGCTTTTCGCGCAGCTGCAGGCCGTAGCCTACAATCTTCGCCTTGCGGTCCTTGCCGTGCTGGCCGGGGGCAAAGTTGCGCTTCTCAATGGGGCACTTCTCGAAAAACACTTGGTGCCCTTCAGAAAGAGCTTCGTGCCTTCGCGACGGCAAAGGCGGCAGACTGGTCCGGTATAACGTGCCAATTTCTTTCTCCTGACTTCAGAGGACGATCGGTTTACGGAGTGGCTCTCCTTCAGTCCCGATCCCCGGTTAAGTTGCCAGCCCACCTGCATTGCACGGTTGCGGCTGGATAAACGATGCTTACACCCTGCGGCGCTTCGGCGGACGGCAGCCGTTGTGCGGAATCGGCGTAACGTCGCGAATGGAGCGAACGTCCAGGCCGGCAGCAGCCAAGTGCGCGGACTGCCGACTCACGGCCCGATCCCGGACCGCTGACGCGTACATCGACCGAGCGAAGACCGTGGTCACGCGCCTGGTTGGCGGCGTTCACCGCTGCCTGCTGGGCCGCGAAGGGAGTGCCCTTGCGCGATCCACGGAAGCCGAGCGAACCGGAGCTCTTCCAGGAAAGCGTGTTGCCCTGTCCGTCGGTGATGGTCACGATGGTGTTGTTGAACGTGGCCTGGACGTAAACCAATCCATAGGGCACATTCTTGCGTTCGCGCTTCTTGAACTTCTTGTTCTTGCCGGCCTTGCCGGCAGTGCCCTTCTGCTGGCTTCGCCATTAGGTCTTCGACGTCGCTTTCTTACGGTTCGTGACCGTACCCTTACGCGGACCCTTGCGGGTGCGCGCGTTGGTGTGGGTGCGCTGGCCGCGCGTCGGCAGGTTGCGACGATGGCGGAGCCCACGATAGGATTGAATGTCGATCAGGCGCTTGATGTGCATCGAGACGTCTTTGCGGAGGTCGCCTTCGACATTGCCTTCGTTCTCAATCGCCTGACGGATGCGGTTTACCTCGTCTTCGCCGAGATCCTGGACCTTCTTGAACGGGTCCACATTGGCCGTCTGCCAGGATGCGTAGCGCACGCGGGTTGCCGATACCGAAAATGTAGGTCAGCGCGATTCGTGCCTGCTTGTGGCGGGGCAGATCGACGCCAGCAATACGTGCCATGCTGATTCCTTCTTCATGCCGGACATCGATGCTTCGAAGCCGGCGGTTGTGGCTCACCGGAAGCTTCCGGCTTCACCGGTTGAAACGAGCCTCGGGGTTCATCGCAAGCCTTTTTGGCTAACTAGCCCCTGCCTTTCGGCGGTCGGCACGTCTTCATGCACTTCGAAACGACCAGAGCCTTAGCCCTGGCGCTGCTTGTGCTTCGAGTTCTCGCAGATCACCCGCACCACACCACGGCGATGGATGACCTTGCACTTGTCACAAATCTTTTTTACTGATGCCCTAACCTTCATTTACTGCTCCTGACTTGTAAACTAGCCTACTCTCCGGAAGCTGGCGGATAAAAGCCCTGTACACCAATTCCCGAGGTCTAGTCGATCACTTGTAGCGGTAAACGATCGCCCCGGGTCAGATCGTAGGGACTGAGTTCAACCGCCACCCGGTCGCCGGGGAGAATGCGAATGAAGTTCTTCCGCATGCGTCCCGAAACATGCGCCAGAACCTGGTGCTTGTTCTCAAGCTCGACTTTGAACATCGCGTTCGGCAACGTCTCAACGACCGTTGCCATTACCTCAATCGCGTCTTCCTTCGACAAACCTTATCCCGATCCGCCTGCGATTCCGTCCCAGACAGGCTTTCGTTGCCTACTACGTCAAAATTACGGCACCCTCTGCCGTTACCGCGACGGTGTGCTCGAAATGCGCACTCAAGCTTCCGTCCTCGGTGACCGCCGTCCAGCCGTCGCTCAATACCTGAACACCCGGCTTGCCCACGTTCACCATGGGCTCGATCGCCAGCACCATGCCCTGCGCGCAGCTTGGTTCCCGATCCCCGCTGCCCGTAGTTCGGAACCTGCGGATCTTCGTGCATCCGGTCCCAATGCCGTGGCCCACAAAATCCCGCACTACACTGAAGCCGTCCGCCTCAACGACTTCCTGTACCGCCGCGCCAATATCGCCCAGAGTCGCTCCAGGCCGCACAACCCCGATCGCGGTCTCGAGCGAGGCCTTGGTAACGTCCAACAACCGCTTGGTCTTCGGCGTTACTTCCGACCCCACGGGAACCGTGATCGCCGAGTCACCGTAGTAGCCGTCCATCACCACCCCACAGTCGATGGAAACGATGTCCCCTTCGCGCAGCACCGCTCTCCTTGGAGGGAATGCCGTGGACCACCTGCTCGTTGACCGAAGTGCACAGAACACAGGGGTAGCCGTGATAACCCTTAAAAGCGGAGGTAGCTCCCAGATGCCGCAATCTTGCTTTCCGCCGCCATTTCCAGATCGAGGGTCGTGACGCCGGGCTTGACGAGCGACCGTACTACTCCAGCACCTCACGCACTACCGCTCCGCTGCGCCGCATCTTCTCAATCTCCTGCGGCGTCTTGATCATGATGGCCATCGGCCTGTTCGACTCTCTTTCTTTCACTGGAAAACTTCGCCAAACCGGCGATCAAACTTCCGCACTCGACTGAGACTGCTCATTCTGGGATCGGAGTCGCGCTACCGCGGCCATGATGCCCGCCATTACCTCGGCCGCCGGCTGCTCGCCATCCACTTCGACGAACCGGCTAAGGCACGATAATGTTCCACCACCGGCGCCGTCAGCGACTCATAAGTGCGCATCCGTTCATGGAAGACCGCTCTCCGTGTCATCCGCGCGCTGGACCAGCGGTGTGCCTTCCACATCGCATACCGTGTCTACTCTTCGGCGGCTGCAGGTAGATGTTGTAGATGCGCTGGCAGGTTGGACAGTTGCGACTACCGGTGATACGACGCAACAATTGAGTATAACTTACCTGGATGCTAACAGCAATCAGCGGGAGCCCGCCCGGAACCGCTGCCAGACCGGGAGTCGAGCCACTCCGCCTGGGCCAGGGTGCGGGGATAGCCATCCAGAATGTAGCCTCGCGCAGTATCGGGCTGGGCCAGCCGTTCGGCCACCATCTGGTTGACCAGATCGTCGGGCACCAACTCTGCCCGAGTTCATGATCTGGGTAGCCAGCACACCCAGTCGGGGTTCCGCGATCCCTGTGATCGCGCAGACAGGTCACCGGTCGAGATCTGGGGGACACCCCAGGCGGCCATGATTCCTTTGGCCTGCGTGCCCTTGCCGACGCCCGGCGCCCCCATCAGCAGGATGGGCCCGGGAATCACCATGCTTTTCGTCTGTCCAGAGAGCCCGGCTTGCAGGCCAGCCACCGGCTGACCTACCACGACCGTCTTCCGCGCACCCTTCCACTGCGGGGCGAGAAGCCATCGTAGTGGCGCATGATCAGCTGCGATCTCCACCTGATTGATCGTGTCCATGGCCACGCCCACCACGATCAGCAGCGACGTGCCGCCGAAGTAGAAGTTGAAGCCCAACCCGTGGGTCACCCACGTGGGCAGACTGTTCGAAGAAGCCGCCGACCAGCCAGAGATTGTTCAGGTGAATGCCACTGATCAGGATCTGCGGGATCAGGGAGATCACGATCAGGTAGAGCGCGCCCACCAAGGTAATGCGGGTGAGAATGTCGTTGACGAAATCGGAGGTACGCTTGCCAGGCCGGATGCCGGGAATGAAGCCGCCATACTTGCGCATGTTGTCGGCGATGTCATCCGGACGGAAAACGATCGAGATGTAGAAGTAGGCGAAGAAGACAATGCCGACCATGTACAGCAGCTCGTACCAGGGTTCGCCGAGGCGCAGCCCATCGAAAACACGGGTGAGGAAGCCGCTGTTGCGCACGATAACTGCAGCTGGCAAAGAGCAGCGGCGCCGACAGAATCGAGCTGGCGAAGATGACCGGCATGACGCCGCCGGAGTTGACCTTGAGCGGCAGGTGGGTGGATTGGCCGCCCATCATGCGGCGTCCCACGATCCGCTTGGCGTACTGCACCGGGATGCGGCGCTCGCTGCGCTCGACAAAGACGATGAACGCTACGATAGCGATCATCAGCCACCACCAGCAGGACCAGCGCCGGAACGGTGAACGCTCCCCAGGCCTGAGGTGCGCGCCTTGTCGATCAAATCCTGCAATGCCACGCGGCAGGCCAACCACGATGCCGGCGAAGATCAGCAGGCTCATGCCGTTGCCGATGCCGCGGTCGGTGATCTGCTCGCCCAGCCACATGATGAAGGCAGTGCCCGGTGGTCAGCGTGAGCACGGTCATCAGAATGAAGCCAATACCGGGATTCAGAACGTACGAGACGCCGCCCGAACCGTGTGAGAGCGTCAGCGCGATAGCCAGCGACTGCACCGCCGCCAGAACCACGGTCACGTAGCGGGTCCATTGGGTGATCTTGCGGCGTCCCAGTTCGCCTTCCTTCTGCAGCTTAGCCAATGGCTCATACACCACGGTCAGCAGCTGGAAGATGATGGATGCGGTGATGTACGGCATGATGCCCAGGGCGAAGATGGTCAGCCGGCGCAAGATTGCCGCCGCTGAACAGATCGACCAGGCCGAGCGCGCTGCCGCCTGCTGGTCAAAGAACTGCGCCAGCAGCTTGGTGTTTACACCGGGGGTGGGGATATGCGCGCCCAGCCGGTAGACGGCCAGCATACCCAGCGTGAACAGAACCCGCTTGCGCAGGTCGGGAATGCGGAAGATATTGGCGATCTTCTCAAACATTTTCGAAAAATCCGATCGGGCAGCCCTTTGCAGGCACCCTGACATCTTAATGCCTGACGCGGTTAAGCGATCAGAATTGCCTTGCCGCCGGCCTTTTCGATCTTTTCCTGGGCAGACTTGGAAAACTTGTGCGCGTGAACGGTGACCGCGGTGGTCAGCTCACCATTGCCCAGCACCTTGAGCAGGCCATCGCGCTTCTTGAGGAAGCCCTAGGCCACGCAGTTCTCGAGGGTCAACTCGGCTTCACCGATCTCGGCAATGCGATCAGGTTCAGCACCGTGTACTCGGTGCGGAAGATGTTGGTGAAGCCGCGCTTGGGCAAACGGCGGTGCAGCGGCATCTGGCCGCCTTCAAAACCACGCATCAGGCTGGAGCCGGAACGCGAACCCTGGCCCTTGTGGCCGCGGGTAGAAGTCTTGCCCATGCCGGAGCCCATACCGCGGCCCACACGCTTGCTTGTTGGTGTTCGCCTTCTTGGGCGCCCGTAAATTCGATAGATTCTTTGCCATCTTCCTCGCTCAACGCCAGCACTCGGCTGACTCGCGTTTGTGTGCACACCTGAAAACAGTGCAGTTGTGGGCCGTCGTGCGCCCAACTTTCGATGAATTAAAAGTTCGTACTCTCTACTAGTCGACGATCCGCACCAGGTGCGGAATGGCCTTCACCATGCCGCGGATCGACGGCGTGTCTTCACGCTCGACGATCTGGTTCAGCCGGGTGAAGCCCAAGTCCCTTGACCACCCTGCTTGTGCTTGTCCGGAGTCGAGATCTTCGAGCGGAAGTACTCAATGCGGATCATTGCCTTGGTTTCTGCCATCATTATAGCTCCTGCACGCTGCTTGCCGCGCAGCGCGGCTACTTCGCCGCGGTCGCGCAGCTGCACCAGTGCGTCAAAGGTCGCCTTGATCACGTTGTGCGGATTCGCCGAGCCAAGGCTCTTGGTCAGGACGTTCTGCACGCCGGCCGAGGTCATCACCGCGCGCACTGCGCCGCCGGCGATCACGCCCGTACCTTCCGGCGCCGGCTTCAGCAGCACCTGGCCGGAACCGATAGCGGCCCAGTACCTGGTGGGGAATCGTGGTCTCCGTCAGGTTGATGCGGACCAGGTTCTTCTTGGCCGATTCGATCCCCTTGCGGATCGCCTGCGGAACTTCCTTGGCCTTGCCCGAGCCGTAGCCCACCACTCCGGCAGACGGGATCGCCGACGACTACCAGCGCCGCGAAGGACATGTTCTTGCCGCCCTTGACGACCTTGGTGACGCGGTTGATCGCCACCACCTGATCCTTCAGGTTGTACTGACCGGCATCGAGTTTTCTTTTCTGCATTGCCATTCGCTTCCTGATCCTTCCGGCGGTCGCTTCAACGCCGCCCTCAACCCGGGAACTGCTCTAGAACTCAAGACCTGCTTCGCGAGCCGCATCGGCCAGCGCCTTGATGCGCCCGTGATAGAGATAGCCGCCGCGATCGAAGACCACCTTCTTGATGCCCTTTTCCTGCGCGCGCTCGGCAACCAGCTTGCCCACTTCCTTGGCCGCCGCAACGTTGCCGCCGGTCTTCTGCTTGGCGGCCAGGGTGGAGGCGGAAACGATGGTTACACCCTTGCGAGTCGTCGATGACCTGGGCGTAGATGTGGTTCAGCGAACGGTAGACGTTCAGGCGCGGACGCTCGGTCGGTGCCTTCCATCTTCTCGCGGATACGGGAGTGGACGCGCTGGCGAATTACATTTCTCTGTCTCTGCGGGAGCATCTGTTCTTTCCTTCCAAAGCGGAGCTGCCCTGCGGTCTCCGTTCGGTTTTCAAAGCTCGTTTACTTCGCGCCGGTCTTGCCGACCTTCTTCTTCAGCTTCTCGCCCGGAGTAGCGTACGCCCTTGTTCTTGTAGGGATCGGGCTTGCGCAGGGAGCGCATGTCGGCGGCAACCTGGCCTACCTTCTGGCGGTCGATGCCGCTGACGGTCAGGTGCGTCTGCTTGGGATCGATGGCTGACGTCGATGCCGCGTCGGCAGCGGGAACTCGATCGGGTGAGAGTAGCCCAGGGTGAAGACCACCGTGCCCTTGCCCTTCAGCTCGGCGCGATAGCCGATGCCGACGATATCCAGTTCCTTCGTCCAGCCCTTGGTCACACCTTCGACCGCATTCGAAACCAGCGCGCGGGTCAAGCCGTGAAACGCAGCCTGCGACTCGTTCTCGCGCATCGACGAACAGGTCGCCGTCCTTGCTCTCGAGCGTGATGCCGCGCGGGCACCATGCGCGGTCAAGCTTGCCCTTCGGCCCTTCGACCAGCACGGTGTTGCCCTGGACGGTGTACTTCACGCCTGCCGGCAACGGAATTGGCTTCTTACCTATACGTGACATTTTTCTAAATCCTTCATGGCTTGCGAGTCCCGCTGCTTCAATCCGAAGCCTCGTTCCACTGCAGCGGCGCAACCTTCGCCGCGCTCAAACCTAAACTTCTTTCGCCAACTCAGCACTCGCGCCGAAGGCGCCTTCACCTGGACGCTAGCCTTACCAGACTTCGCAGAGAATCTCGCCGCCAACGCCTTCGCGCCGTGCCTGGCGACCGGTCATCACGCCGCGCGGCGTGGTCATGAATGCTGATGCCCAGCCCGCCCTGCACGCGCTTGATCTCGTCGCGGCCGACGTACACGCGGCAGCCCGGACGCGAAATGCGCGACAGGTCGCGGATGGCGGCTTCGTTGTTGGCGCCGTACTTGAGATACACGCGCAGCACGGCGCGTGCCATTTTCTTCGGCAGCCTTGTAGTTGGCGATGTAGCCCTCTTCCTTCAGGATGCGGGCAATCTCGGTCTTCAGCTTCGAGGCCGGGACATCCAGCTTCTGGTGACGCGCACGAATCGAGTTGCGGATGCGCGTCAGGAAAGTCGGCTACTGGATCGGTAAGACTCATTCTCTCTCCTTCATCCCCCGTTCGCTCCTGCATGTCGTGCAGAGAACCAGCGGGAATGTCTGTGTGCTCAATCAGTTTGAGCACGTTACTGAGACTCTATGCGGCCAGCAACCGCGTTTCGCTGCCGGGCAAGCTGTTACCAGCTCGACTTGACGACACCGGGAATTTCTCCCCGAAGCGCCAGCGAGCGGAAGCACAGGCGGCATACGCCGAACTTGCGCAGGAAGGCGCGCGGCCGTCCGCAGAGCTTGCAGCGATTGTGCTGGCGGCTCTTGAACTTCGGCTTACGTGCGTCTTTGACTCGTTTTGCAGTAGTTGCCATTTCGTCTCTATTTCCTCGATCGCTTTACGCCGTCTGGCGGAAAGGCATGCCAAACTGCCTTCAGCAGCGCGCGCGCCTCGTTGTCGTCCTTGGCTGTCGTCACGATGGTGACGTTCATGCCCTTCAGCTTGTCCACCTTGGCAGTAGTCGATCTCAGCAAAGATCAGCTGATCGCGCATGCCCAGCGTGTAGTTGCCGCGCCCATCAAAGCTCTTTGTCGATACGCCGCGGAAGTCGCGCACGCGGGGCAGAGCGACCGAGATCAGGCGGTCGAGAAACTCGTACATCGTGTCGCCGCGCAGAGTAACCATGGCGCCGATCGGCATGCCCTCGCGCACCTTGAAGGCGGCGATGGACTTCTTGGCCCGCGTGGTCACCGGCTTCTGGCCGGCAATCGCGGCCAGGTCCGCCACCAGCGGATCCATGATCTTCACGTTCTGCGTGGCTTCGCCCAGACCCATGTTGAGGACGATCTTCTCGAGCCGGGGCACCGCCATCGGTTCGTTGAGGCCCAGCTCCTTCTGCAAGCGCCGGCCTGATCTCCTTGTGGTACTTCTCTTTGAGTCTTGCTTTTCCATGCCATCGTCTTCTCTTTTCTTTCACGGTCCCGGAGTTGGGCTTCGGCCCGTATACCGTTGCGGTGAACCGTTCGTTTGAGGTGTACGGGCTGAAGTACTAGCAGCGAATGGTTCTTGTAAGCCTTACCGCTGATCTATTGCTTCTTCTCGGTATCTTGTTCGGCGCGCTGTCGCACTTCTTGCAGACGCGAACCTTGGTGTCGCCTTCGAACTTGTGACCCACACGGGTTGGCCCGCAGTTCGCCGCAGACCAGCATGACGTTCGAGATGTGGATGGCCGCTTCCTGCTCGGCGATGCCGCCCTTGATGTTGCGCTGCGGATTCGGCTGCACGTGCTTCTTGACCATGCGCACGTGCTCGACCAGCACGCGGTTGCTTGTCCGGCAGCACGCGCAGCACGCGGCCCTGCTTGCCCTTATCTGTGCCGGAAATCACTTCGACCTTGTCGTTGCGCTGTATGCTTCAGACTGCCATAAGCATTCCTCGCTTCTAAGTCCTGACTCCGGCTTTAAAGAACTTCCGGCGCCAGCGAGACAATCTTCAAAAACTTCTTCTCGCGCAGCTCGCGGGCGACCGGACCAAAGACGCGCGTTCCCACCGGCTCCCCGGCGTCGTTGATCAGCACCGCGGCGTTCTGATCAAAGCGGATGTAGGTCCCATCGCGGCGGCGATACTCCTTGCGCGTGCGCACCACGACAGCCTTGACGACCTTGCCCTTCTTCACCTGGCCATCCGGCGAGGCTTCCTTCACCGCGGCGGTAATCACGTCGCCGAGGCCGGCCTTCTTGCCGCTCGAGCCGCCCAGGGGCAGAATCATCTGCAGCTTGCGCGCGCCGGAGTTATCGGCTACGTCCAGCATGGTTCTCATCTGTACTGCCATAGCTCATCTCTCCTTCGACGTCCTGGCATACTTCGGCGGCTCGAGCACTCACTCAATGCCGACTTTAGATCGGCGGCTGCTGCGTTCTTCAACGCTGCGTCCGACTGCGCAGCGAGGAGCGGCGAACAATCTCTTCCAGCGTGCCAGCGCTTCAGCTTGCTCAGCGGACGCGCTCTCGCGGATGCGAACCACGTCGCCGACGCGGGCCGAGTTCTGCTCGTCGTGCGCGTAGAACTTCTTGTTGGTCTTCATGACGCGCTTGTACTTGGGGTGCGCCTTGCGCATTTCGACCTCGACCACGATGGTCTTCTGCATCTTGGTCGAAACGACATTGCCAACCTTCTCGTTGCGGCGTGACTGGCTTCTCGCCTGCTGTGGCGTTCGTTACCATGGCTTAACGAGCCTCTTTGTCTGGCGGCTTGGCCTTCTTGGTCTTCTTGGCGGCCTTCGCGGGCTTGGCGGCGGACTCGGCCGGCTGCGGGCTCTCTCCGTGGATGCCGAGCGTCACGCTCGCGCGCGATCGTCTTGATGCGGGCGACGTCGTTCTTCAGACTCGCGCAGCTTCTTGACGCCCTCGTTCTGCCCCAGCTTCATCTGGAAGCGGAGGCGAAAGAGCTGCTCGGCGGCCTTTTTCCTGCCGCTGCTGGAGCTCTTCGTCACTCAGGTTGCGAATCTTTTCGGTTTCCATCTCTCTTCTCTCCTGGACCAGCCGTTCTCTTGAAGCGACCGCCGGCGTTCACCCGCTTGTCCCCTGTTACTTGCGCTTACTTGGCCGCTACGCACCTTGACATCGTGACGCTGCACGAAGCGCGTCTTCAGCGGAAGCTTGTGCGACGCCAGACGCATGGCCTCCTGCGCCATCTCGGCGCTGCACGCCTTCCATCTCGAACAGCATCTTGCCCGGGCGAACCACTGCAACCCAGTGATCCGGAGCGCCCTTGCCTTTACCCATACGGGTTTCGGCAGGCTTCTTGGTGACCGGCTTGTCCGGAAACAGACGCAGCCAGATCTTGCCGCCACGCTTGATGAAGCGCGTCATGGCGACACGGCTGGCTTCGATCTGCCGGTCGGTGATGTAGCCGCACTCCATGACCTTCAGGCCGTAGTCGCCGAACGAGAGCTCGGAGCCGCGCCACGCCTTACCCTTCATGCGTCCGCGCTGCTGCTTGCGATACTTGACCTTCTTTGGCATCAACATAAGAATTCCGCACCCTAAGCTATCACTTCTAGCTCTGAGCCGCACTCTAGCTCAAACTGCCTGCGACCTCGCAACTCGTGCCACCCGCATGCCAGGTGCACGAAAACTCTTAGAACGCTGTCGTGCCCGCCGGCTGCGGCTGGCGGCGCTTCTGCTCGTAGATGTCGCCGCGATAGATCCAGGTCTTGACGCCGATGATGCCGTAGGTGGTGTGCGCCTCGGCAAAACCGTAGTCGATGTCCGCGCGCAGCGTGTGCAGCGGCAGACGACCCTGCAGATACCACTCGGAACGCGCGATTTCGTTGCCGTTCAGGCGGCCGGAGACGCGAACCTTGATGCCCTTGCAGCCAAAGCGCAGCGCCGAGTCGACCGACTTGCGCATGGCGCGGCGGAAGCCGACGCGCTTCTCCAGCTGCAGCGCGATGTTCTCGGCCGACCAGTTGCGCGTCCAGCTCCGGCTTGTTCACCTCGAGGATGTCGATGAAGACGTCGCGGTTGGTGCGCTTCTGCAGATCGGCCTTGAGCTTCTCGATCTCGGCGCCCTTGCGGCCGATGATGATGCCCGGACGCGCGGTGCGGATGATCAGGCGCAGCTTGTTGCCCGGACGCTCGACCTCGACCGAGCTGACGCCGGCCGCCTTGAGCTTTTCCTTCAGCTCCGCGCTTCAGGTGCACGTCTTCGACCAGCAGCTTGTCGTAGTCGCGCTCGACGAACCAGCGCGACCTCCACGGCTTGTTGATGCCGAGTCGAAATCCGTAAGGATGGACTTTCTGTCCCATAAGCTTCCTCGAACCTACTTCGCGAGCCTTCTTCGCAGTTTTTTGCTGCGCTCTTCTTGCAACGGTCTTCTTGGCTGCAGCCTTCTTTGCCGGCGCCTTCTTTGCAGCAGACTCTTGGCCTTGGGCGCTGGGCTGCTTCGGCGCCGGAATCAGCCGTTGCCACCAGGCTGCCCTGCTTGCGCTCCGCCACCGCGATGACGATGTGCGCCAGCCTGCGCTGGTAGCGGAAGGCGCGGCCCATCGGCGCCGGACGGATACGCTTCATGCGCGGTCCTTCGTTGGCCACGCGCGGTCTTGACGTAGAGGTTGTCTACATCGACATCGAGCCCCTGCTCCTGGCTGAGGTAGTTCGCGTTCTGAATCGCCGACGCGCAGCACCTTCTCGACCAGCGGCGCGACGCCCTTCTTGGTGAAGGCCACGGTCTTCAGCGCTTCGCTCCACGCGGCGGCCCTTGATCAGCTCCAGCACCAGGCGTGCCTTCTGCGGCGATACCCGCTGGAAGCTTCGCTTCAGCCCGGAATTCTCTGTGTTTCCAGTTGCATTGGCTTGCCTTCCAAATCCTTCTCTGAACTCTTCGCTCGATTTACCAGCCGCCCGCCAGGCTCAACTAGCGAGGCTTGGCCGAGGACTCGGCTGCCTTCGCCGAGTGACCCTTGAAGGTGCGCGTGGCGGAAAACTCGCCCAGCTTGTGGCCTACCATGTTTTCCGTCACGTACACCGGAATAAACTTTCTGCCGTTGTGCACCGCGATGGTGTGTCCCACCATGTCCGGGTGAATGGTCGAGCGGCGCGACCAGGTGCGAAGGACCTTCTTGTCGTTCGCCTGGTTCATCGCGTCGATCTTCACCATCAGGTGACCGTCGATGAAAGGACCTTTTTTTGTCGAACGTGCCATAACTTGGTAGCTCCTGGCTTCCGGCGTTTCGCCTTCCGCTCTCTATGCCTGTCTTACTTCCCTTTGTTCGCGCGGTTGACGATGA
Source organism: uncultured Acidobacteriaceae bacterium (assembly GCA_963816335.1). Classification (GTDB taxonomy): domain Bacteria; phylum Acidobacteriota; class Terriglobia; order Terriglobales; family Acidobacteriaceae; genus JANXZS01. Next base: position 331,382 of record CAWFKA010000008.1, read on the forward strand.
AGACGTCGGTCCGCTTGTTGTTGCGTGTCTTGTATCCGCGTGTCGGCTGTCCCCAGGGAGTCACCGGGTGACGTCCGCCCGAGGTCTTGCCTTCACCACCGCCGTGCGGGTGGTCGACCGGGTTCATGGAGACACCGCGGTTGGTAGGGACGAATACCCTTCCAGCGATTGCGTCCGGCCTTGCCGATCGAGACGTTCTCGTGATCGGTGTTGCCCACCTGGCCGATCGTCGCCATGCACTCGACCAGGACCTTGCGGGTCTCGCCGGAGGGCAGCTTCAGCAGCGCGTAGTCGCCTTCCTTGGCTACCAGCTGGGCCGATGCGCCGGCCGAGCGCACCATCTGCGCGCCCTTGCCCGGACGAAGCTCGACGTTGTGCACCGTGGTACCGGCAGGAATGTTCTTGAGCGGCAGCGCGTTGCCGACGAGGATGTCGGCCTCCGGCCCGCTCATGATCGTCTGCCCACCTTCAGGCCGACGGGCTGAATGATGTAGCGCTTCTCGCCGTCCGCGTAAGTGCACCAGCGCGATGCGCGAGGAGCGGTTGGGATCGTACTCGATCGGTCGCGACCTTGCCCGGAATCCCGTACTTGTCGCGCTTGAAGTCGATCAGGCGCAGCTTCTGCTTGTGGCCGCCGCCGTGGTGGCGCATGGTCAGTCGACCCGGAGTTGCGGCGGCCGCCGGTGCGCTGCTTGACTGCCAGCAGCGGCTTGTGCGGCTTGTCCGTCGTCATGTCGTCGTTGACCAGCGTCGTCTGGAAGCGCAGCGTTGGTGTGATCGGTCGATATGTCTTGATCGGCATCGTTTCTCTTAGCTTCCAGCTTCTAGCTCTAGCTTTCAGCTTTTCAGTTTCTCAATGGCGTCCAATTCGTCCGCCCGGCAATACTAGTTTTCGTTGCTACAACCCGGCCTCACTCATGCAGGCTTGGCTTACAGGTTGTTGACGTAGTCCGGCATCTTCTCGCCCGACTTCAGGCGAACGTACGCCTTCTTCCAGTCGGGCCGATAGCCGGAGAACTTGCCCCGGCGGCGCTCCTTGCCGACAAAGTTCGCGGTGCGAACACCCGAGACCTTGACCTTGAAGAGAGCTTCGACGGCCTGCTTGACTTCGGTCTTGGTCGCCTTCGGCGGCCACTTCGAACACCAGCGTGTCCTTCGGTCTCCTTCACGCCCAGGCCCTTTTCGGTGATGAGCGGCCGGCGAATCACGGTATAGAGGGTCGGCATTAGGCCACCTCCGCCTGCGCCGCAAGCTTGCGCTTGGAAACAGATTTTCTTCAGCGTCTCCTGCAGCTCCTCGATCGCGTCCGCGAGAAGATGGCGCGCTCGTAGCGCAGCAGATCGTAGGGATGCACTTCGTTGCTCAGCATCAGCTCCACACCAGCCAGGTTGCGCGATCCGAGGAACAGCGTGCGGCCGAGCTTCTGGCTGTTCTCGACCAGCAGGGTCGTGCGCTTGGCTTCGAGCTTGTTCAGCGCTGCGCGGTAGAGCTTGGTCTTCGGCTCTTTCAGCTCGAAGCGTGTCGACCACGGTCAGCTTGCCGTCGGCCAGCTTCGCCGCGAGCGCCGAGCGCAGCGCGCCCAGCAGCTTCTTCTGCGGGAAAGGCGTAGTCGTAGCTGCGGGGCTGAGGTCCGTGAACCGTGCCGCCATGTCGCCAGAGCGGCGAGCGGACCGAGCCGACACGTGCGCGGCCGGTGCCCTTCTGCTTCCACAGCTTCTTGCCTGCGCCGGAGACCAGCTTGCGGTTCTTGGTCGCGGCCGTTCCCTGGCGCAGCGCGGCGCGGTAGTGCTTCACCGCTTCCCAGAGCAGCGCGTCGTTGATCTGGCTCGGCGCGAAGACTTCGTCGGCCAGCTCGAGTGAGCCAACCTTCTTTCCGCCGAGATTGACTACATCAATGTTTGCCATCGTTTTCTCTTTCAAGCTGGACTCGCCGCGAGTACCGGGTTCGCCCTGGCTCAATTCCATGCCTTCCCGGTCCGGCGCCTACAAGGCGCAATTGCCCGGACACGGCTAGTCCTTACTTCTTCTTGGCTGAAGCCTTCTTCGAAGCCTTCAACGGATCGACTCGTGCCCGCACCGCCAAAGCCACGACGCTCACGCGGCGGAGCCTTGGACTTGGAGATCAGCACGTATCCATCGCGCGGCCCCGGAACCGCACCTTCGACCATCAGCAGGTTCTCGTCCAGATCGATGCCGCGAATGCGCAGATTGCGAACCGTCACGCGATCCACCCATAGTGACCCGGCATGCGCTGCCCGGGAAACACGCGCGAAGGAAACGACGATGCACCGATCGAGCCCTGCACCTGGAACATGTGTCCGTGCGCCTTCGGGCCGCCGCCGAAGTGATGGCGGCGAACGACGCCGGCAGAAGCCACGGCCCTTGCTGGTACCGATGACGTCGACATACTTCTCTTCGAGAAGATGTCGACCAGAACCTTGTCGCCGGCCTTGACCGCGCCCGCTGTCTCGCCTTCCGCCGCGGCGTGCCGCGACTTCAAAGGCGACTTCGCGCATCAGCTTGACCGGAGGAACGTTGCTCTTGGCGAAGTGACCGGCCATCGGCTTGTTGACCTTGGAGCTCTTGACGAACTCGACCAGGCCGATCTGGGCCGCGTCGTAGCCGTCCTTCGCCAGCGTCTTCAGCTGGGTGATCACGCAAGGACCAGCCTGCAGGACGGTGATCGGATGAACGTCACCCTTGTCGTCGAATACCTGCGTCATGCCGATCTTCTTGCCGAGAATTCCTGTAACTGCCATCGTCTCTCCTCCTCATCATGCGCCGTGAAAACCGTCGCGCACTGCCGGGGTACTACGGTTATAGTTCTACTTCTCGAACGCCTTGATCTCGACGTCAACGCCGGCCGGAAGATCGAGCTTCATCAGCGCATCGACCGTCTGCTGTGTCGGCTCGAGGATGTCGATCAGCCGCTTGTGCGTGCGAATCTCGAAGGCCTCGCGCGACTTCTTGTCGACGTGCGGGGAACGCAGCACGCAATACTTGTTCTTCACGGTCGGCAAGCGGAATCGGACCCGCGACCTGGGCGCCCGTGCGCTTCGCCGTGTCGACGATCTCGCCGGTCGAGGTGTCGAGCACCCGGTAGTCGTAAGCCTTGAGCCGAATTCGAATTCTTTGTCCTACCATCGTTGTGTTCTTTCTTGCCCGGAGAACCTTTAAGGCACTCCCGGGCTAGATAGAGTTCCGTTTACTTGAGGATCTCGGTGATGGTTCCGGCGCCTACGGTGCGTCCGCCTTCGCGGATGGCAAAACGCAGACCCTTCTCCATGGCCACCGGGGTGTGCAGCTCGATCTCCAGCTGCACGTTGTCGCCCGGCATCACCATCTCCGTGCCTTCCGGCAGCTTCGCCGTGCCCGTCACGTCCGTCGTGCGGAAGTAGAACTGGGGACGGTAGCCGTTGAAGAACGGAGTGTGACGGCCGCCCTCTTCCTTCGACAACACGTACATCTCGCCCTTGAACTTGGTGTGCGGCGTGATCGATCCCGGCTTGGCCAGACACCATGCCCGCGCTCCACGTCTTCCTTGGCAATGCCGCGCAGAAGAAGTCCGGCGTTGTCGCCCGCCAGACCTTCATCCAGCTGCTTCTTGAACATTTCGACGCCGGTGACCACCGTCTTGCGGGTCTCGCGGAAGCCGACGATCTCGGCTTCCTCGCCCACCTTGATCTTGCCGCGCTCGATCCTGCCCGTCACCACCGTGCCGCGGCCGGAAATCGAGAAGATATCTTCAATCGGCATCAGGAACGGCAGGTCAATGGCACGCGCCGGCATGGGCACGTTCTTGTCCACCGCATCCATCAACTCGTCAATCTTGGCTTCTCCCACTGCGCTTCGCCGTTCAACGCACCCAGCGCAGAGCCGCGAATCACCGGCACGTCGTCGCCAGGGTAGTTCGTACTTCGACAGCAGCTCCCGAACTTCCATCTCCACCAGGTCGATCAGCTCCGGGTCCTCGACCGCATCGCACTTGTTCAAAAACACGCACGATGTACGGCACGCCTACCTGGCGGGCCAGGAGCACGTGCTCCTTGGTCTGCGGCATCGGACCGTCGGTCGCCGCCACCACCAGAATCGCTCCGTCCATCTGCGCTGCGCCGGTGATCATGTTCTTGATGTAGTCGGCGTGGCCCGGGCAGTCCACGTGCGCGTAGTGACGGTTGGCCGTCTCATACTCCACGTGCGCGGTCGCAATCGTGATACCCCGCTCGCGCTCTTCCGGTGCGTTGTCAATCGAATCAAACGAACGGAACGTGTTCTTCGGGTTGTGCTTCGACAACACCTTCGTGATCGCCGCCGTCAGCGTCGTCTTGCCGTGATCAATGTGTCCAATCGTCCCCACATTCACGTGCGGCTTGGACCGGTCAAACTTCTCCTTCGCCATCGTGTCCCCTCTCGCTCGTTCTCCGAAACTGTTTCTCTCATCGGGCCCCGCAACTCATGACCCGCAAAACTCTCGCCGCTTACTTGCCCTGGTTGCGACCGATGATCTCTTCCGACACCGACCGCGGCGCCTCTTCGTACCGCTTGAAGTGCATCGAGTAATTGGCTCGGCCCTGCGTCGAAGAGCGCATGTGCGTCGCGTAGCCGAACATCTCGCTCAGCGGCACATTGGCCTTGATGACCTGCGAGCCCGCACGATGCTCCATGCCTTCAATGCGGCCGCGGCGCGAGTTCAGGTCGCCGATGATGGTGCCCATGTACTCTTCGGGCACCACCACTTCGACCGACATCACCGGCTCCAGCAGAACCGGACTGGCCTTGCGCGCCGCTTCCTTGAATGCCATCGATCCGGCAATCTTGAATGCCATTTCGTTGGAGTCGACGTCGTGGTAGCTGCCGTCAAACAGTGTCGCCTTGACGTCGACCACTCTCGTAGCCGGCAAGGACGCCGCCCTGCAGCGCTTCCTTGATGCCCTGCTCGGTCGGCTTGATGTATTCCTTGGGAATCACGCCGCCCTTGATGTCGTTGACGAACTCGAAGCCCTTGCCTGCTTCGTTCGGCTCGAGGCGAATTCTTACGTGACCGTAGTTGCCCGAACCACCCGTCTGGCGGATGTACTTGCCTTCCGCCTCGGCGGTCTTGCGAATGGTCTCGCGGTACGCCACCTGCGGCTTACCGACATTGGCTTCGACCTTGTACTCGCGCATCATGCGGTCCACGATGATTTCAAGGTGCAACTCACCCATGCCGCTGATGATGGTCTGGCCGGAATCGCGATCCGTGTGAACCCGGAAGGTGGGATCTTCCTGCGCCAGCTTGGCCAGCGCCATGCCCATCTTCTCCTGGTCGGCCTTCGTCTTCGGCTCGACCGCAACGTCGATAACCGGCTCCGGGAACGTGATCGATTCGAGCACGATCGGCGCCTTGTCGGTGCAGATGGTGTCGCCGGTGATCATGTTCTTCAGGCCCACGCAGGCACAAATGTCGCCGGCAAGAATCTCGGTGATCTCTTCGCGCTTGTTGGCATGCATCTTCAGCAGGCGGCCAATGCGCTCGGTCCTGCCGGTGCGCGGGTTGAGAACAGAGTCGCCCGTCTTCAACTGTCCCGAATACACGCGGATGAAGATCAGCTGCCCGACAAACGGGTCGGTCATGATCTTGAAGCCCAAGCGCAGAATGGCTCTTTGTCGTCGGCATGACGAATGATGACTTCTTCCATCTTGTCGGGATTGTGGCCCTCCATCGGAGGAATATCGAGCGGGCTGGGCAGATACTCGACCACCGCGTCGAGCAGCGTCTGCACACCCTTGTTCTTGAAGGACGATCCGCACAGCACCGGGAAGAGCTTCATGCTGATGGTTGCCTTGCGAAGCGATGCCCTCAGCTCTTCAGCCGTCGGCGTCTCGCCTTCGAGGAACTGGTGCAGCATGTCGTCATCGTTCTCGGCAACCGACTCCACCAACTGCATACGGAAGGCTTCCGCCTTCTTCCGCAGGTTCGTCGGGAATCTCTTCGACGTCGTACTTCGCGCCCATGGTCTCGTCGTGCCAGAGAATCGCCTTCATCTCGACCAGGTCAATGACGCCCTTGAAGCCGGCTTCCTGGCCGATCGGGATCTGGATCGCAACCGGACGCGCATTCAAGCGCTTGCGAATCGTGTCGATCGCATGCTCAAAATCCGCGCCCGCCTTGTCCATCTTGTTGATGAAGCAAATGCGCGGTACACCGTACTTGTCAGCCTGACGCCACACGGTTTCCGATTGCGGCTCAACACCGTGAACGGCGTCAAAGCAGGCAACGGCGCCGTCGAGCACGCGCAGCGAACGCTCCACCTCGGCGGTAAAGTCGACGTGGCCGGGCGTGTCGATGATGTTGATGCGGATGTTGCGCCAGGTGCATGTCGTAGCGGCGGACGTGATCGTGATGCCGCGCTCCTGCTCCTGCTCCATCCAGTCCATCGTCGCAGTGCCCGTCGTGCACTTCGCCGATTCGGTGCGTGATGCCCGTGTAGAAAAGGATGCGCTCCGTCGTAGTCGTCTTCCCGGCGTCGATGTGCGCCATGATTCCGATGTTCCGGCAACGATTTAGAGGTACTTGACGAGCCACTGGTTCTCTCTCACTCTTGCAGGCGTTCGCCTGCGGTTCTCTTGCACATTCATTCCACCCGCTCGCGTACCTGCGGGCAAATTCTCATCCGGTCGCTCCAGGCGTAACGCCTCGGGCGAACTACCAGCGATAGTGCGCGAAGGCCTTGTTGGCTTCGGCCATGCGATGAACGTCTTCCTTCTTCTTCATCGCTGCGCCGCGGCCGTTGGCTGCATCCAGGAGCTCGTTCGGTCAGCTTCTCGATCATGCCCTTCTCGCCCCGGGCCCGGCCGTAGTTCACCAGCCAGCGAATCGCCAGCGAGGTGCGCCGCTCAGGATTGACTTCGATCGGAACCTGGTAGTTGGCGCCGCCCACCCGTCGCGTCTTCACTTCGAGCAGTGGCTTGCAGTTCTCCACTGCCTTCTTGAAGAGCTTGAGCGCTTCGTCGCCACCGCGCTGCTCCAGGTTGGTCATGGCGGTGTAGAAGATGGTCTGAGCCGTCGACTTCTTGCCGCCCCACATCATGGAGTTGACAAACTTCGTCACCAGCGTGGAGTTGTAAACCGGGTCGGCTGCAACTTCACGTTTCGCGATATGTCCTTTTCTCGGCATAGTTCCTCAACCCTTATTCCGGGGAGCCTACTTGGCTCCGCCCTTTGCGCGCTTGGCGCCATACTTGGAACGGCTCTGCTTGCGGTTGGCAACGCCAACGGAATCCAGCGTGCCGCGAACAACGTGATAGCGAACGCCCGGGAGATCCTTCACACGGCCGCCGCGAATCAGCACGATCGAGTGCTCCTGCAGGTTGTGGCCGATGCCGGGAATGTACGTCGTGACTTCGATCCCGTTGGTCAGGCGAACACGCGCAACCTTGCGAAGCGCCGAGTTCGGCTTCTTGGGCGTCTGGGTGTATACGCGGGTGCAAACACCGCGCCGCTGCGGCGAACCCTGCAGCGCCGGACTGGCCGTCTTATACCGCGGTGCGGTGCGGCCCTTTCTGACGAGCTGACTAAATGTAGGCAAACCTGACTCCTTACGCCTTGTACAACAATCCTGAATTCAACCGACGCGACTTCCAGAGACCGGGGCACCCAAGCGCCAGAGATCAACGTGCGCATATACCGCGCACCGCAACTCCGCGCAAAGCTTCCTCAAATCCTGCTTCGCGTCTGCCTAGCTTCCTTACCAGACATGACCCACGACGGTGGCCGCGCGTCCTCGCAGCAAATTCTCTCCCGGGTTTTCGCCCAGGAGTATGCCCGAAGAGCCAGCTCCGTTTCGTGTTTCCGGCCCACATAGCCTCCCGAGGTGGGGGGTGTCGCAGGCACCGATGCGATAGGCCGCAGTTGTTTTTCCTGGCCCGCGCTACCCTCAAATTTCTAGGGAAACTGCCGACCGCTGCGGTTCAATTGCTACGTCTGCCCCAAGCACACTTAGGCGGACGCTTACTCGCGGAACCTTTTTACAATAGCAAGAGGACAGTCCAACGTCAATCAAATCGCGGCTTGTTCTGAGAAAAATCGATAAATTCGCGGCGGAAGAACCGCTTCGGATCAATACCACCTCCATGCTAGCATCGCTTCCCATGAGGTTCGTGAATCCCTTGGTCTCTCCCCGCCCCCGCTTTGCCCCGGCAGTGGTGCTTTTTCTCTCCGTCTCCTGCACTTTTCTTCCAGCAGTCGCCCAAACTGCCCCGGAATCGTCCCCGCGCCAGCCGGATCCCCGCATCGGAGAAACCCTCGACCAGCTCGCCAAAGTCCGCAATTTCCGCCAGGCAGCCCTCTCGCCGGACGGAAAACAGATCGCATGGGTGGTCGACACAACTGCGGGAGGCACGGAGATTCAGCTCGCCAGCGTCGAGAATCCTGCAGAAACCCGGCCCGTCACGGCGATTCCAACCCGCTCAGCCTCCTGCGAGGAAGGCGACATTGCCTGGTCGCCCAACGGTAAACTGCTTGCCTTTGTGTCGAATTGCCAGACCTCGCATCAATTCCAGATCTACGTCGCAGCTGCAGATAATAAAGAGCTTCCCGTGCAGAAGAGCCAGCTAAGCGGCATCGTTGCAGGCTCTCCAGTGGTCCCCGGATGGCAAGAACATCGGCTTCCTTTATGTCGAGAACGCTACCCGCCGAGCCGGCGCGCTCGACGCCATGAAGCCCCCGTCCGGCGTGATCGGCGAGGATGGCGTCGAGATCCAGCACGCCGCCGCCATCTCCCAGGCAACCGGTCAATTGCAGACGCTGACTCCCGCCAACCTCCATGTCTATGAATTTGACTGGTCACCGGATTCGAAAGGCCTTGCCTACGTTGCCGCCCAGCCGCCGGGAGAAAACAATTGGTGGCTTGCGCAGCTTTACACCCAGCAAATTGGCGCTTCGCAGCCCACTTCCATACTCGACCCCGGTCACACAACTTCTCCCCTCCACGGACTGCAGATCGCCGTCCCTCGATGGTCCCCCGATGGCAAATACATCGCTCTCATCGGCGGTCTGATGAGCGATCAGGGCTCAACCGGCGGAGACATCTACGTTCTCCCGGCCGCTGGAGGAGAGCCTCGGCCGCTCGTCTTGACCACGAATCGTCGCGCCACCCCTGCCTGGCTTTATTGGAAGGATGCGAAGACCCTCGGCGTAAGCCTGGTGAAGAGCGGCAACAGTGCCTTCACCTGGGTCGAAGTGCCTTCCGGCAAAGACAGCAAGCCAGAGTTTGATCTCGCGGCGACCGTGGAGGATGGCCGTTTAGAGGGGAGCCTGTCCTTCGCAGCCAACGGAGAGGTGGCCGAGATCCGCACTTCGTGGTCGCAGGCGCCTGAAGTTTTCGTCGGCAAATTCGGAGAAGATTTCCGCCAGGTCACCCACGTAAACGACGCCCTGAAGCCCACCTGGGGCAAGGCTGAATCCATGACATGGACCAGCGATGCTGCCACAGGAAAATTCGATGTGCAGGGCTGGCTGCTCTACCCCGCAAACTACGATCCGGCGAAAAAGTACCCCATGATCGTCTCCGTCCACGGCGGCCCTGCCGCAGCCATGCTTCCACGCTGGCCGGGAGTCAGCTTCAACGCATCCGCCTTCTCCCCGTTAGGTTACTTCGTGCTCTTCCCCAACCCGCGTGGCAGTTATGGATCGGGCGAAGCATTCACCCTCGCCAATCGCAAGGACTTCGGCTACGGCGATCTGCAAGACATCATCGCCGGAGTCGATGCCGTGGTTGCCAAATACCCTGTCGACGGGACCCGCGTGGGAATTACCGGCTGGAGCTATGGCGGATTCATGACCATGTTCGCTGTCACCCAGACCAATCGCTTCCACGCCGCCGTGGCCGGAGCGGGCATCTCCAACTGGCAGAGCTATTACGGCGAGAATTCCATCGACCAATGGATGGTGCCCTACTTTGGCGCGTCGGTTTACGACGACCCGGCGGTCTATTACAAAAGTTCGGCCATCAACTTCATCCGCCACGTAAAGACGCCGACGCTGGTCGTGGTTGGCGATCGCGACGGGGAGTGTCCCGCGCCGCAGTCGTTTGAGTTCTGGCACGCACTCAAGGCCCAGCACGTCCCTACCAGGCTGGTGGTCTATCCCAACGAGGGACACCGCTTCGCTTCACCCGAGCATCGTCGCGATGTCATCGAGCGGGCTCTCGACTGGTTTGAGGAGTATATGCCGGAGCACCCATGACGCCGCGATCACCAAAGCCGCTCCCGGCAAGTCAAATGTGATGATTTTCCCGATGCGGCATTTGCTCAAGGCTCTCGCACCTTTTACACTCAATCTTTGAGCATTTCTGCTGGCAAGTCCGCACGACCGCGGATTGGTCGTGTGGTTCTCGCTATCTCTGCGGTATTGACCGTCGGTTGCAGCTGGGCTGTTTCTGGCGGGGAGGTTTCATGCGTCGTTTTTTTATCCTGATCTTTCTGTTGTTCCTTGTTCTTCCGGCCGTCATTAACATTGCGGGCTGCAGTTCCAACAAGAGCGCGGCGTACTGCAATAATGTCGGCTACGGCCCCAAGCGTACTGACATCGCGACCATTAACCTGGAACCGAAAATCACGGGCATCTCGCTTGCCTACGGACAGACACAGCAGATCGGCGCGGCGACGGCCTTCAGTTGCCCACCCGCTGAAACTATCGGCGTCTCCTCTTTCACTTACGGCAGCACCAACTTCCAGATGGTAGACATCTCGCCCAGCGGAAATCTTTGCGGCGGGACATGGAATCGCACCAGTTCCGGGGGCACCCCTGACTTCACCATCTGCACGCCTCCCAAGGGCGCGGACCTCGACCCCAACAATCCCGCCTACTTTCCCGGCGGCGTAGTGCAGATCACGGCAAGCGCCGGCGGCGCTACCAGCAACACGGTTGCTGTCTACGTGCATCCGCGAATATCCAGTATCAGCATTCCCAGCCAGCAGGCCTGCGTCTCGCAGAACCAGGTGCTGAGAGACGCAAATGGCAACGTTCTGCCATTGAGCCAGGAGACCATCGTCAAAGACGATCTCGGCAATGTCATCAGTCCGCAGTATGTCGGCAACCTTACCTTTTCGGCTGTAGATTCGACCATCGTAACCATTGACCCAACCGGCATCGCGACCGCCGTCAACCCGGGATCAACTGCCATCACGGCCACTCTCTCGCAGTCATCGAGCGCCGCCGGATACTTCTACACCTGCCCGCCGGCGAGCATTTCGCTGAAGTGGGCCGACGGCAGCGATGCAACCGTCCCGAAGACCGTCCAACAGGCCACGCCACAGCCGCTCACAGCCATCATCAAAGACATCAACGGCATCACCTTGTCGGGCATTTCGCTGAATTACACCTCCACCAATCCCACGCAGATTGGCGTTTCGGCCACAGGACTGGTAACTTCCACCTTCCCCGGAAGCTCGGCGATCACGGCGATTTGCCAGCCACCCACCTGTAATTCGTCTTCCATCAACCAGATTGGCCTCTTCGGAAACGGCAAGCCCGTGGTGAGCAATTCCGTGCAGGTGGTAACACCCGGCACCGCAAGCAACTATCTATGGGTCAGCGGAACAGGATCACAATCCTTTGTGCCGCTCGATCTCACGACGGGAACCGTCGGAGCCGCGATCCGGATGCCGTACTATCCGAATTCCATGGTGCTCAACCAGGCGGGAACAAGCCTCTTCTTCGGCAGTTACCGCGAGCTGATGATTTACTCCGTCCCCTCCAACAAGCTGCTCAAGGAAGACCTCAACGTCCCCGGCGTCGTGCTGGCCGCGTCTCCTGATGGCAGCAAGGTCCTGATCAACGACCAGATTCGTAAGGTGCTTTACCTCTACAGCACCGCGAACGGCACCTTCTCGACCTTCGGTGGCGTGGCTACCAAGGCGGCTTTTACTCCAGACAGCCAAACCCTGTACGCGGCCGGCCCGGATACTCTTTTCATCTACAGCAACTTCACCGGTTGGAGTCTCTACGACATCTCCGCCAACCAGACGGCTAGCGCGGCCTGCATGGCGACAAATAATCTAAACAGTGTCTACACGTCACCCGGTCCACCGTCGCCACCGTACAATCCCTTTTGCGCTCCAGGTATCGCCATCACGGTTCCCAGCGTCGGCGCATTCATCGCCGGCTCGCAGACAATCTCACACGCCTTCTGCCCCGACTCGTCCGCGAATCCGAACTATCCGCTGGCGGGGGCGGTTCCGGCAAATACCGAGCAGCTTGCTGCCACCAACGATGGCAAGCACATCCTCGGCGTAGGCGGATCACCCGCGACCTTCTATGACATCGGAGTCACCGTTCCCATAGGAGCCTGCCCCGCAGGCGCCCAGACGATTCCGTCCTCGATCTTGCTGCAGAAGGCAATTCCGGCGAGTGTGGCCAGCTTGAACCAGGTCGTCGCCGATCCTAATTCAGGATTGGCATTTATCACCTACAACAGTTCAACAGCAACCGCAGGCGCGCCATTGCCCTACTACCAGATAGGCACCGGCACCTTCTCAACCATCCCGCTGGCAGGCGCAGCAACCGCCCCCATCACCGGCGTGTTCTCGCCGGACAACAACATCTTCTTCGTGGGTACGGATGGCGACAAGCTCATTCATTATCTGAATGTCGGTGATCCCACCAAGGCTCCTGTCGACTACCAGCAGATCGATCCCAAACTGGTGGATGGAAACGGCATCCCGGTAACCCCGCAATTCCTCGCCGTCAAGCCGAGAGCCACAACGTAATCACATACTGAAACGGACGCAAAACGCATTTGAAACTGTTACTGTTACGTAGAAAGGCCCGCTTGAAGAGCGGGCCTTTCTGTTGCGATTGATAAGCTACAGGTCCGTCTTTGCCAGCGTCCAAAGCACCAGCCCGGCAGCCTCAAGTGCCAACGTCGCTTCCAGCGCCAGTCCCAGCCAACTGATGCTGAAGTGCAGTGGGCGAGCGGACACGGCGGCTGCTCCCGCCAGCAACACAACGCTCGACAGCACCAGCGATATATTCAGCCCGCGAAACTTCGGTCGCCATATCGGCTCTTGTTTGATCGCCAGCGTAGCTACGCGCGCCGCAAAATTTACCGGCACCTTCACCAGCGGCTTCAGGTCGAGCTGCCGGTCAAGCAGGACGCTCATGCAGTCCTCGCACTCGCGAAGATGTTCGCTTTGCTCCTGGCTGAGTACCAGCATCTCGCCGGCCGGCCATGCGCTTCGAAGTTTCAGGCAGATCAACTTGTCTTCGCCCATCCGTGCCTCCTTTCCATCTTAAGTTGATTGCGCAATACCTGCTTCAATTTCTCCCGTCCGCGGTGGAGATGCGTACGCACCGTGCCAATCGGCATCCCCAGCACCATCGAGATCTGCTCATACGAGCATTCTTCCTGGTGATACAGAACAATGGCCGCACGTTCCGGCGCGCCCAGTTCCTGCATTGCGGTCTCCACTGCATTCCAGGTTTGCTTACGCTCCAGCGCCTGTTCAGCATTTTCGGATGGGTGAGGCAGCCTTCCCTCCCAATCCTCATCCTGCTCACTCAGCGCGCAAATCCGTTCGCGATCCGCTTTCCGCCGCGCCCACTCGTCCTGAACCACGTTCAGGATGATGCGATAAAGATACGTCGAGATCTTTGCGTCATGGCGAAACTGTTGCAGCCCGCGATACAGCCGCAGAAAAACCTCCTGCGCAAGATCCTCTGTACTGTCATTTCGACCAACCAGGCGAACAAGCGTGCGAAACACCAGCGACTGGTGTTCCCGCACAATCTGCTCGAATTGCTCGTTGGTCATATGCAAGGAGTGATCAGACCTCCGAATTCTTCAAAAGTTTCAGAAAAATACGTTGAAACTTTCGCCGCGGTTCCCGGTCAAACTCCGGCAGCAAGTACGTTGGAGGAATACCGTGCAAGAAAACTGGGTACCAATCGCATTATTCGCCATGATTCTAGGGATCGTCGGCATCTCGACTGCTTTTGCCTATAACGTACGCCGCCTGCAAAACCGGGAAAGAATGCTGGCGCTCGAAAAGGGACTCTCGGGAACATTCGATTCCTTAGCTGACGCTGCCCGCCTGGTCGCGAAAGCCCGTCGCACGGCTATCATTCTGATCGCTACTGGAGTCGGCATAGTTTTATGCTTCGCTGCAATCGCAGGCATAGAACATCAAGTAGATATTCTCAACGGCTCTGCGATCGGAATCATACCTCTGCTGGTTGGGCTTGGCTTGTTCGTCGATTATCGCCTGCAAGTGAAAGAGCTGCGGCAGTTGAGCGAAACGCGGGTCTAGTTTCGTCCGCGCCCGCCATCACCTTGACTTTGTTGAAAGTACGCGCCAGTTGGTGTGGGAACGGCGCGGCAAAATGGTAAAGTCAAGGGATGATTAAGGGAGTAACGTTCGTGCATTCTGCCAGCACGCCCGCCGTCTTCGACAAGATAGCGAGCTTTTTTTCGCTGCTGGGATTTGAGCCGGGAAAAGGCTGGCAGGACGAGCTGAGCCGCAGCGCTCCATTCCTCGCGCCGCTCGGAAATCTTGAAATTGTTGACGGCACGTTGCCCGCTACGGCGGAGATTCTCGTTGAAGTGACCAGCCTCAATTCTGTCCACGAACTCGCGAAGTCGTGGCTGGCGGAGACCTGGGGAGAAACAGAAGCCCCGCGCCGCATTACCGACATCACCGAGACACATTGGAAGTCCCGGCTCTTTACCGTGGAGCCGGTTCCCGGAGTTCCTTTCGCATTCTGGGAATGGGAGGACGTTCTCAAGGGCAAGCCCGTAGCCATCGAAGGAGACCTCTCCGCCGACGGCATGCGCTTCTCAATCGTGGTCGCGCGATGGAACTCCGTCATCACCGACCGCCTGCTGCAGGGAGCGCTCGATGCCCTCATGCGCAGCGGTGCAAAAAAAGCCGACATCGACATCATCCGCGTTCCCGGAGCATGGGAAATTCCCTCCGCCGCCCGCGCCGTTGCCGAGAAGAAGCAGGTAGACGCCGTCATCACCCTGGGCTGCCTGCTACGCGGAGAAACTGCGCATTATGAAGCCATCTACAACGAAGTGTCTCGCGGCATCGGCCAATCGCAACAGGAAACAGGCATCCCTCACGCCTTCGGAGTGCTCACCTGCGAAACTCTGGAGCAGGCTCTGAATCGCGCCGGAGTCAAGGCCGGCAACAAGGGTTTTGAAGCTGCACTTGCAGCCATTGAGATGGTTTCCCTGCATCGCAGGATCTCCACCGGGTCGGCCAAATGACCGCCACCGGATCGCGCCGCAAATCCCGCGAACTCGCCATGCAGATGCTTTTCCAGGCAGACATCGGCAAGCAGACCGCCGATGAGGTCCGCACCACCTTCTGGGGCTCGCGCGAAGAAATTGAAGCCGACACTCGCGGATTTGCCGATGATCTCTTTCGCGTCGCCTCTGTGCGCGAAGAGGAGATCGACCAGCTCATCGAAAGCCACTCCGCAAACTGGCGATTAACCCGCATGCCCGCCGTCGATCGCAACGTGCTGCGCAGCGCCGTGGCAGAGATGTTGGGATTTCCAGCCACCCCGGTGCCGATCATCATCAACGAGGCGCTGGAGATTGCGCGCCGATACTCCTCGCCGGACTCCATCAATTTTCTCAACGGCGTGCTGGACGCAATCGCGCGCGACAGAACCAAGGCGTAGAAACACCTCGGCTCGTTCACGAAAGACAGAGGAAAACATGCCCTTTGAGACACTCCACCTCGACCTGAGTCAACCCATCGCCGTTGTCACGCTCAATCGGCCCGGCGTATTGAACGCGTTGAACCGAATCATGTTCAACGAGCTCGAAGTGGTATTTCGTCAACTGGCCGCGGATGATTCCATTCGCGCCATCCTCGTTACCGGAGCAGGGGACAAGGCCTTTGCCGCCGGAGCCGACATTTCGGAGCTGTCCGGCATGTCCGCAATCGAAGGCGAGCGTCTCTCCACGCGCGGCCACGCGGTATTCAATCAGATCGAGCATTGCGGCAAGCCCGTTATTGCCTGCATCAACGGCTTCGCCCTCGGTGGGGGATGTGAGCTCGCCCTGGCCTGCACCTTTCGCATCGCCGGCGAATCGGCCCGCCTTGGCCTGCCGGAACTCAAGCTCGGCCTGATCCCCGGCTATGGCGGCACGCAACGCCTGCCGCGGCTGATCGGCAAGGGCGCCGCCCTGAAGCTCATGCTCACCGGTGAAACCGTCCCGGCGCAGGAGGCCCTGCGCATTGGCCTGGTGGAAGAAGTTGTGCCCCAGGATGAACTGCTTCCACGCGGCAAAAAGCTGGCCGCCTCCATCGTGCAAATGGCTCCGCTTGCCGTCCGCGCCTGCCTGGATGTCGTGCATCGCGGCTACGATCTTCCGCTGGATCAAGCACTTGCAATCGAAACAGCGGGATTCCGCTTCTGCTGCTCCAGCGAAGACAAGGCGGAAGGAGCCAAAGCATTTCTTGAAAAACGCGCCCCGCATTGGAAGGGGCAATAACACCGGCGCCAACCGGCCGTGCATGCTCGTGAATCTATTGGTATCCTCTTCACTGTGTCAGTGAACCAGCTTTTTTCCCCGGTCCCCATGCGTCTCCAGCGCACGCTCGGTGGCGCCTGCCTCGTGCTGCTGCCACTCATCCTCGCGGGTTGCTCTCACAGCACAACCCCGGTGACCAGCGAGACAGTCACCACGCGAAGTCAGCAGGCCAGGATGGAACGCGCCTCCCGTGAAAAGGAGCGCACGCAGTTGGACCAGATACCGCCTCCATCGAAGAGCCTGTATCTCGCCGTCCGCAGCCAGGACGCGTGGGCAAATCCTTTTGTCAGCGTGGACAAGGACATGCTCACGCTGCGCATCATCATGCCCGATGCCAATCCCAGCCCTGCCGGCCAGGGAGGATTGCTGCGGCCCGTCAATGCCCGAAAGCAGACCTTGCAGATTCGTTTTTCCGAGCTTCCTGATGCGCTCGCCGCGCTGCCCACCGAAGCGTGGCCCTACGGTCGCGTGGTGGCCATCGCGGAAGCTCCCACAACGAACAGGACGATTCGCCCGGAGATTCGCCGCAAGATGGAAGCGACCATCCAGACGCTGAATGACCTTGGCATTGTGGTCGATGAGTGGGCCGGCCCCGGCGGTGGACTTCTCCGCTAAGGCCGCCGCGCTCTCAATGGCTAGTGCTGCAGTGCCCCGTCCATGAACTTGACGACATCTTCATGGAGCTGTTTCTGACTGGCCTCGCGCACATACATCATGTGCCCCGCCTCGTAGTAGCCCGTGGTCACACGCTTCTTCTCCTCCGGTTCAAGACCAAGGTGAGCCAGCGTGTACTCTGTCGCATAGTAGGGAGTCGCCAGATCGTAGTATCCATTCGCGACGTATAGCTTCATGTAAGGATTGTCGGCAAAGGCCTGCCGCAACGAACCTGCTACGTTGGGAAATCCCTCCGCCGCCGATCCCCACTCCCAGTCACCTTCCTTGAAGCCTCCGCCGAGCACGTAGTATTCCTCGTCCGTCTTGTAGCCAAGCTCCGTGCGCACGTATTGGTTGAAGGAGGAGGTGAAGGGCGAGCGAATCGCGGCCATCGTGGGATCGGAGCTGCTCGACGAATCCGTCAGCGGAACCTCGATGCCGGTAAAGCGGCTATCCAGTCGACCGGTATTCAGGCGTTGGGACCGCAGCAATTCCTTCGTGAAGTGACTCTCCTCTACCCGCAGGTCGCTTTGATCGATATAGGTCTTGCTCAGGCCGGTAAAGCGAGACAGTCCATCGATAATCGTAGCCCGCTCTTCCGCACTCAGGCGGTCGCCCTTTTCCAGCGCCTGCGCGTAAGGTCCTGAGGCAAACTGCTCCGCCTGCCGCAGCGTCTGCTGCAGATTCGCCTGGAGCGATGGATCAAGTTTCTTGTGGAACCACGCCGTGGCGGTATACGTCGGCAAATAGAGCACGTAGGGCAGATCGTTGCCCGGCGCAAACTCCAGCGTCTCAAAATTCAACACTGCCGACACCAGCACAATGCCGTTAAACGACACGCCATAACGCTCCAGCATCAGGCCGGAAAGAGCCGAAGCCCGCGTCGTGCCGTAGCTCTCGCCCACCAGGAAGAGCGGGGAGGACCAGCGCTCGTAGCGATCAAGATAGTGGCGGATAAATTCGCCCACAGCGGCGGTGTCGCCCTTTAGACCGAGATATTTCTTCAGCAGTTCCGGCTTGGTCACACGGCTATATCCCGTGCCAATCGGATCGATAAATACCAGGTCCGTCTTCGTCAGCCAAGTGTTCTCGTTGTCGACAACGTGATAAGGCGGCGCCGGCAGAAAGCCCTCAGGCTGCATCTGCACTTTTCTAGGACCAATCGCGCCAAGGTGCAGCCAGATCGATGCCGATCCCGGCCCACCATTGAAGCTGAACATCAATGGACGCTTGCCGCGTTCCGCCTCGGGCAGGTCCAGCGTGTAGGCGACATAAAAAATGTTGGCCTCGACTTCACCCTTCTCGTTTTTCAGGGGCATCAGACCCGTGGTCGCAGTGTAGTGCAGCGTCTGTCCCCCGGAGTGCAGTTCATGGTGGGTGATCACCGGGGGCACCTCGGGGGCCGGCTTCACTGGCGCCTGGTCCTTGGCGGGAGCTTTGGAAACATCATCGGTTTGTGCTGAGACAACACCAGAGCCAAGCGGCAGCAAAAATCCAAGACAAATCAGGGATAAAGACTTTCTCAATCTGCGAACCAACGAATTACCTCCATTTTTGTTAGTCAATATTTACTCAGAATCGCTCTCACTTCGAATTGCAAATTTCTTTACTACTGCGAGTAACCAATCCTCTTCACTCGCTTTAATTGGAATTTCCTCGCCGCGCTTAATAACCATTCTTCACCACATTCAGCAATGGTTCTCCCTGCACATAGCGCGTTACCTGTTGTGCCGCGAGCTTGATGGGACGCTCCATGAAACGCGGGCTGGAAGAGGCTATATGGGGAGTGATGAAAAGATTCGGAGCAGACCACAACGGGTGCCCTTTCGGCAGAGGCTCAGGATCGGTTACGTCCACCGCCGCGTGAATCCTGCCAGCATGGAGCACCTCAACCAGCGCGTCCGTCACCACCACCGGACCGCGCGCCGCATTGATGAGCAACGCACCCTGCTTCATCAGGCTGAGTTCTTCCGCGCCAATCATCCCGGTTGTCTCCGGCGTCAACGGCACAATCAGCACCACGATGTCCGCCAACGGCAGTAGTTCTTTCAATTTCTCAACCGGCTCCACTCCTTCGCGAGCATGGCGCGCAACGCGCACGATCTCCACTTCGAAGGGCGCCAGCCGGGCTTCAATCGATCGCCCGATCGAGCCCGATCCCACAATCAAAACTTTCTTCCCGCTCAGTTCCTCGAGAAGAATGGGGGGATCCGTTACCTGGTTCAACAAATGAAGCTTCTGATATGCCGCGTCCACCCGCGTCCTGCCACGCCAGTCTTGCTCTGCCTGGAGTTCAACGTACATGGGAACGTATTTCATCCTCGTCAGGATCGCCATCAGCACCCACTCCGATGTGGTCACGTTGTGGCATCCCTGAGCATCGCAAACAACAAGATCCGAGGGGACGGCACTCAGCACCCAATCCACCCCGGCTAGCAGGGTCTGCACCACCTTTACCCCCGCCAACTGCGGAAACATCGCCTTCACCTGCTTGGGATAAAGCGGGGCAATCCAGAACTCCACATTCGTGCCCGCCTTCGGCACGTCCGGCAGGTGAACGATTTCGGCCTCTGCTGGAAAAAGATCCAGCCACTCTCGACCCAGCACTTCAGGAACACCAACGCGAACCATAATCCCTGCCTCTAATCGAGATTCTTTCTTCCAGATAGTACATGCAGCGGAATGCCGCGGATCAAAAACGTGGCAGGTCAGACAAGGCTCAGATGGATTTCACGCGCGGCCGAATCCTGGGCGACTATTTTTTTCCGCCCGAGAGCTTATAGCGAATCTCTGGCCAGAATTCCTTCAGTACGAAGAGCGCAGCGTCGCCCCCGACGTAGCTGCCCCACCGCTGCGCGACCTCGGAAAATGTCTGGTAATTCGATGGATAGTAGAAAACCGATATGGCGGCAGCTGATCCTCTGCCCAAGATCTCCGAGATATTTGCAGTTGGCTTCCCCGTGTCCGACCGGCATACGACCGCCCGCGAAACAGCGTAGAGAGTGCGCTCCTTGAACGTTCCCTCCCCCTTCGTGAAGTAACGTGGATCCTCATGCGTAATCACCGGGAAAATGAACACGGTCGTTTCGCTGGCAAGCACCTGCGTGGTGAAGGTGTGCCAATACCGCCTGCCATATCCCGCCGCCCCCTGGCCAAATTCCGGATAGGTGTCGCGCCACTGTGAAATGCCCGCAGCTGCGCCCGTAGACAAAAAAGCGGTGTAATCGAAGGAGTTTTTCACCGACAATTTGAATTTCTCTTTTGGCGACATCGGCACGAACTTGTCATTCATCGACACCGAACGGAAATTTGGAATCACGCCAAACAGACGCTTGGACTGCTCCCCCTCCAGTTCGGCCTTTCTTGCGGCGGCCGCAGCCGCGGGATCACTCGCCGCGGCCTCGGTTGGCCCCGCACTCTGCTGCGCCTGCGCCGCAACCGCACCCGGCGAATCCGGCAGCGAGGTCTCCTCCGCACGAACCAGCTGTGCTCCAACCACGCTCAACAAAAGGATTCCCAGTGCCGCCAGCCACCGGCCTCGGGCTTCATAAGTCGTGCGATCCCTGCTATCTGCAGATATTCCCATGTTCCAACCTTACCGAATCTTCGGCTGTTCCTGTAACAGTGTTGAAGAAAAATAAGAGCATCCTTGAATTCGCTTCGTGTGCCTCACATTTTGAGCCGCATCGGTCGTGGGGCGATAATGGATTAACAGTCCTCATGAGGTTTCGGAATTTATCCGTACAAATATGTCGCAATTCTCTGCCCTAACCACTGACGCGCCGCCACACTGGCTAAGTAATTTTCTGGCTCCCAGCCGCCAGACTCTTCTCGTTCAAGGCATTAAAACCGGCCTCGCTGCAGGCCTTTGTTACTGGCTCTCCCTGCGCTTCGGGCTTCACGAAGGCTATTGGGCGGCCATCAGCGCCATCATCGTCCTCCAGTCCAACGTCGGCTCCACCGTCACCGCCTCGCGCGACCGCCTCATCGGAACCGCCATCGGCGCGGTTCTCGGCTTTCTTGCCTCGCCCTGGCGGCGGCATCCCGTAGCCTTCGCTATTACCATCCTCGTTGCCCTGGTTCTCTGCGGATTGCTGAATCTCAAGAACAGTTCGCGGCTCGCCGGGGTTACCATTACCATCGTCATGCTGGTCGATCGCAACGGTTCTCATTGGACCATCGCTGCCGACCGTGTCGTCGAAGTGGTGATGGGCATATTAATAGCCTTGGCAGTTTCATTAGTCGTGCTGCCGCGCCGGGCCCGGCAACACCTGCGAATCGGCCTTACCCAGGAATTTGAGGCAGAGGCGCGCCTCCTGGAAATCATCTCCAAGGGCTTTGGCAGCCCATTGCCGGATGAGTTCCAGGTCAACAAGGATGCCGTCGATTCGCTCGTGCGCTCGAATGAGCAGTTGCTCCGCGCCGCCCGTAACGAGCCCGCCAGCGGTCCGGCTTCGATTGAAGGGCTGTCCCTGCTATCCGAGTTCGGACGATCCATCTTCGATGCCCTGCTGGCCCTTGAGCTGGCGGTGCAGGAAAGTGGAGACGATACTTATGTGGAGCGCCTCAACCCCGAACTCCAAAACCTGGTCATCGACATAACTCACGGCTTCAAGCATCTCGCCGAATGTATCACCTACTGGCGCTTTGACATTCAGCGTCCCGGGCTCGATCTCGAGGGCGACATAGCGGCGCTCAAGGCGAAGGTATCCGAGGTCCGCCTTACCAGCGTCGAATTCCCACTGAGCGAAGTTCTTCGTGGATATGCAGTGCAACTTCATCTCAAGCAGATTGCGCGTCTCATCCGCGCCGCTCGCCACGAGGCAAAGGATGCAACCGGCGGCCAGGATCGCTGAGCGCCTATTTCATAAACGCGCGCAGTGCTTCGAGACCCGCCTCAATCGCCTCCTCAGACACTGAGAATCCGAAGCGTACATGTCCCTCGCCCTGAGCTCCGAAAACCACGCCCGGCACTGTGGACACCAGGGCCTTGTCCAGCAGGGTGGCCGCCGCTTTGCGGCTGTCTTTGCTGATCTTCGTCACCGAAGGAAAAGCATAGAATGCTCCCGCCGGCTTGGGACACTCCAGCCCGATCTCGTTCAGCCCATTCACCAGCAGATCGCGACGCTTGCGATGCTCTTCGCGTCGCGCCGTCAGGTGGCTTTCTGGAAGACTCAACGCCTCCAGCGCGGCCCACTGCGAGGCAGTCGAGACTCCGTTCGTCGAGTAAAGCACCAGCTTCCGCAGCCCCGACATGAAGGGCTCGCTAGCAACGGCATACCCCACGCGCCATCCCGTCATTGCGTACGACTTCGAAAACGTGAAAGTAGAAATCGTGCGCTCCGCCATGCCCGGCAGAGAAGCAATGGAGAAATGTTCACCATCGTAAACGAGATCCTCATACGCCTCGTCCGCAATCACAATCAGGTTGTGGGCGCGCGCAAATTCTGCCACCTCTTCTGCCTCGGCCCGCGTGAAAACCGTGCCGGAAGGATTCTGCGGCGTGTTGTAGTAAATCGCCCGCGTGTGCGGAGTAGTGAATTGCTCGAGCGTTGCGCGGATTCCCTTGCGCCGTGCGCCCGCCGTGGGAACCAGCATCGGCCTCGCCCCCGCCATCGTTACCATGTCGCGGATCGGTGTCCAGAATGGAGAAAACAGCAGCACGTCGTCGCCGGGATCGAGCACCGCCTGGAACGCCGCATAGATCGCGTGCGCGCCGCCCGATGTCAGAATCACATTCGACGCCTCCGCTTGAATTCCATTCTTGCTCGTCAACTTTTGCGCCAGCGCTTCCCTCAGCGGCGCAAGGCCGGAGGAGGCGGCGTACTTCGTGCGGTTCTCCACCAGCGCCCGCACCATTCCGTACTTCACCGAATCAGGAGTCTCAAAGAAAGGCTCGCCACCATGGAAGGTGTGGATCGATTTCCCTTCGGCCCGCAATTCCATCACCCTGTTACGAACGACAACAATGTCAGAGAATCCAACCTCATCCAACCTCTTGGCCAACCGTACCTGTCCCTTACGCATTGCTCTCTCCCAATTCGATTGCGAAACTCAAACGCTCCAGCATACAGAATTCCACCTCTGCCCGATTACTTTCACGCAGAGGTACCAGTGCTATTCTTTGCACATGCGCCGCGAAACCCTGTGGTATTTGATCGCCCTTGCGTGGCTGATCAACTCCGTATTCGCCCTATACCGGCACAATTTCCGGCCTGCAGTCCTGACATTGATTTTCGCCGCTTGTTTTTTCGGCGTCGGCTTATACATGCGGCGAAAGCACCCGCCTCGCCGCTAGCGTTAGATGCTGAGAACGCCCGTGTAAATCGCCATTCCCGCCACTGCATCCACACCAATTGCAGTCCAGCGCATCAATCTCCGCGCGATATCGAATGCCCCCGGCGGCAATCAACTGCCGATTGGTCTCCGCTCGAAGTTGTTTCGCAACCTCAAAAGGAAAACCCTCCATGGTCCCTTCCTTGTCGATGTGCGTATACAAAAACGCGGAGCAGTATGGTTCCAGCGCATGCATCGCGTCGGTCGCGCTAAGCGCAATGCTCTCCGTCCATCCCTTCACCGCTACCCGGCCGCGCTTTGTATCCACTCCTGCGACAATGCGATCAACCCCAATAGACGCTGCCAGCTTCTCCGCGAACGCGAGATTGATAAGGGATGAGGCATCGTGTGTGCCCGTCTCCAATGCCGACTGAAAGAATGCGGACCCCACAATCACTTTTTTTGCGCCCGCCGCGAGTACGCCCCTCGCCTTCTGCGCGGTTGAGATGCCGCCGCCCACCTGGCAGGGAAGCTCGGAAGTAATCCTCTCAATGAGCGCCGTGTTCTCGCCCTGGCGCATCGCCGCATCCAAATCGATCAGCTGCACCAGCGGAAACTCCTTGAAGCGATCGATCCAAAAACTGAAATCATCAAACGCAAGCTTCAACTCCTCGCCATGAACGAGTTGAACGATGCGCCCCCCCATCAAATCAATTGAAGGGATCAGCATGGTAGCCTCACCGGGATACCCTCGCGCGCAAGTTCCCGCTTCAATTCTCTTGCATCGGAAACGCCGAAGTGGAAGATGCTGGCGGCAAGCGCGGCGTGCGCTTTGCCCCGACGGAATACGTCGGCGAAATGCGCCGCTGTCCCCGCACCGCCGGAAGCGATCACAGGAATCTGCAGCGCCTCGCTCACGCAGGCCGTCAATTCACAATCAAATCCCCCGCGTGTGCCGTCGGCATCCATGGATGTCAGCAAAATCTCACCCGCGCCTCGCTGCTCCGCTTCGCGAGCCCAGTCAATCAGCTTTCGTCCCCGTCGACTTGCGGCCGCCATGTACAAATACTTCCGCCTCCGAGACAGGATCGGAGGCCGCAGGATTCCGTCGCGCATCAATCGCCACGATCACTGCCTGCGCCCCAAAACTTCGTCCGATTTCATCGATCAGCTCCGGCCGGTCAAGCGCCGCTGAGTTGATGCTCACCTTGTCCGCGCCCGCGTCAAACACGGCGGCGGCATCCTCCGCGCTGCGGATTCCCCCACCAACAGTGAATGGAATGAACAGTTCCCGGGCCGTTCGTGCGCACCGTCTCCAGCAGCGTGCCTCGGCCTTCGTGCGTCGCGGTTATGTCCAGCAGCACGATCTCGTCCGCGCCCTCGCGTGCGTGCAGCGCCGCCATCTCCGCTGGATCGCCCGCATCCATCAGGTCAACGAACTGCACCCCTTTTACGACTCGTCCGTCGCGCACGTCCAGGCATGCGATCACCCGCTTGGTCAGCATCGCTTCACAACTCCACAAAGTTCTTCAGGATCTGCATTCCCGTCGCACCCGACTTCTCCGGATGGAACTGCACGCCCATCACGTTGTCTCTTTCCACGGCACCCGTAAAGTCGTTTCCGTATTCTGTAACAGCAACGGTATCGTTTATCACAGGGGCACGATAGGAGTGGGTGTAGTACACGTAGGAACCATCTTCAATCCCCGCCATCAGCCGCGACTGCGGGTCGATGCGGATGGAATTCCATCCCACATGCGGCACTTTCGCGCCCGGTGGAAACCTGTCGCACATGCCCTCAAACACTCCCAGCCCTTTTTCTTCGGGAGCCTCGGTGCTGCCTTCGAACAGCCACTGCAGGCCCACACAGATGCCCAGGAACGGCACACCCCGCTCAATGCTTTCTCTCACCGCCGCCGTCAGTCCCTGCTCCCGCAGCAGCCGTGTGGCAGCGAAATGCCCGACCCCGGGAAGGATCACTTTGTTCGCCTGCAGCAATACGCCGGGTTCTGCCGTTACGTTCGCCGTCGCACCCAGGGCCTGCAGCGCCTTCATCACCGAGGTCAGGTTGCCGGCCTTGTAATCAATCACTGCAATCATTCAGATCTCTCCGCAAGCAATGGCAAAGCTCATTCAACAACACTGCTCTCTACAGCAAGCCCTTGGTGCTCGGGAGCATTTCGCCCATCTGCTTGTCTCGCGAGCAGGCCACGCGCAGCGCCCGCGCGAATGCCTTGAACAGCGCCTCAATTTTGTGATGACTGGAACGCCCATACATCACCTTCAGATGCACATTGGCGCGTGCGCCTCGCGCAAATCCCTCAAAGAAGTCCTCGACGAGTTCGCTCTGCAGATCGCCCACCAGCCGCACCTTCACCTTCGTCTCCACCGCGCACGCCACGCGCCCGCTCAGGTCGATGGCCGCAATCCCCAGCGTCTCATCCATCGGCATCAGGAAATATCCCGCGCGCAGGATACCCTTCTTGTCTCCCAAGCGCGCGATCGAACGCCTCGCCCAGCGCGATGCCCACATCCTCCACCGTGTGGTGCTGATCGACGTCGAGATCGCCATCGCACTTCAGATCGAGATCGAATGCGCCGTGCCGCGTCATCAAGCTCCAGCATGTGATCGAAGAAACGAATTCCGGTCGCAAATGTTATAGGTCCCCGTGCCTTCGATCGTCAGTTGCAGCGAGATCCTGCGTCTCGTTCGTCTTGCGCTCAATCGAGGCTGTGCGCTTCTTCAGCTTGCGATTTTTTCGCTTCCTTGCCTTAGTCGCCATCATGTCCTTCCTTGTCGCAGTCCTGGATTACCTTGCCCAGCCAATCTCATTCAAACTGCTCGCGAAATGCAGCGAGAGCCGGCTGCATCTGCATCCGCGTACCGATCGTCACGCGCACGCATCCGTCGCATCCCGGATCAGCCGAGCGGTCCCGCACCAGCACTCCTCGCCGCATGCATCGCTGCAACAAATTCTCTGTGCTTCGCCGCCAATCTGCGTCAGCACAAAATTCGCCTGGCTTGGCCATCACTTCACGCCAAGCGCATCCAGCGCACCTTCATAATAGCGTCACGCGCAGCGCACACTTCATTCACGTACCAGTCGCACGATATTCCTCATCCGCCAGCGCCGCGGGCAGGCACGCCAGCGCCAGCGAGTTCACGCTGTACGGAGAAGACGCGCGAACCCAGCGCATGTGCTCTTCCGCCCCGGCCAGCACATCCGAGGCGCAATCCTGCCAGTCCGTACGCCTTCGAAAAGGTGCGCGCCAGCATCAGGTTCGGCACTCTTTCCGATCAGGTCCGCAACCGTCTCGCCGAAGAAATGGAAGTACGCCTCGTCCACCAGCACGATCGCCTGCGGAGCACGCTTCGCACAGCGCGACGAATCTCTCGCGCTCGACCGTCGTTCCGGTGGGACTGTTCGGATTCGCAATCGCGATGATCTTCGTCGCCGGGTGACCGCTGCCATCAGTCGCTCGAAGGGAAAGGCAAAATCATCGCCGCGCCTGCACTGTCACAACGCCCGCCCATCCGTTCCCGACGCGTAGACTTCGTACATCGTATACGTCGGCACTGGCAGCAGCAGCTCGTCCCCCTCGTCAAGATACGTCTCGCACAGCAGGTGAATCGCCTCGTCCACGCCATTCGTCAGCACCACCTGATCAGGCCTCAACCCGAGGTGCGCTGCCACTTGCGCTTCCACCGACTCTCGCTCGGGATACTTCGTCAGATCGCTCGCCAGTAATTTCCGTGCGAGCGCTCCAGCACCTTTGGCGAACAGCGACACGGTGTTCTCGTTGAAGTCCAGCCGCATCGAATCGCGGCCACCGAGCGGCGGATGATATTCCTTCATGCCAGCACGGACCGCTCGGCGTCGGCCATAGGCTTCACGATGGTTGCCATCACCCACGAATGCCTCGCGCGCGGATAGCTTCCGCATGCCCATGTAGGCCCTCTGCTTCAGCCAGTGCAATCGCCGAGCCGGCCCCAGTGCCTGCCAGCCCCTTGCGCGTGTACCGCTGCACGGTAACGATCTTCACGAAATCCAGCACGCTCAATCCACCGCGCACGCGCGCCATCGTGCCCGTCGGCAGCGTGTGGTTCGGACCGGAAATATAGTCGCCCATCGGCTGCGGCGAATAGCGTCCGATGAACACCGAGCCCGCATTACGCACCCACTTCAGATCGGCCTCTGTATCCACGGTCAGATGCTCCGGCGCCAGCCGGTTCGTGATCTCCCGCGCCTCTCAACCGATCGGCGCAACGAAGCACAACGCCGTTTTTCCCATCGACTTCGTGCGCAATTGGATTCGCCTTCACCCGCTCGCTTCACCTCAGCCGTCACCGCCTGCTGCAAGTGTAACGATCGTTGTTACGAATATCGGGAGCGCCTCCGGATCGTGCTCCGCCTGCGCCACCAGATCGGAGGCGATCGCCGCCGCTTCGCCCGTTCGCTCGTGACGACAATCTCCGTCGGCCCCGCCAGCATGTCGATGCTGCAATCGAACGCGACCAGCTTCTTCGCCGCCGTCACATAACAGATTTCCCGGCCCAACAATCTTGTCCACCTGCGCGACAGACTCTCCGTTCCATAGGCAAGCGCCGCAATCGCCTGCGCTCCGCCAATCCTGTAGAACTCGTCGACGCCCAGCATCCATGCGGCCGCCAGCGTCTCCCGTGCCGGCCGCGGCGAAACGCACCACAATTCGCTTTACTCCCGCCACCTGCGCCGGAATCACCGTCATCAGCAGCGTGGAAGGCAGCGGATATCGCCCGCTCGGCACATAGCATCCGCAGCAATCGAGAGCACGGACCACCTGCCCGGTCAGCAATCCCGGCACCGGCGAATGATTCCACTCCTGCGGCATCTGCCGCTCTGCAAATGCGCGAATATTTGTTGCGGCGATCCGCATCGCATTCTGCAACTCCGCCGAAGTGTCCTCCCAGGCTCGCTGCAACTCTTCTCGCGAAATGCGCAGATCCGCGTCCGCAGGCAGGCCGTCAAACTTCGCAGCGTATCGACGCAGCGCCGCATCGCCGCCGCCGCGAACACCCTCCACGATTTTTCGCACGGCGGGCAGCACCACGTCGCTCGATGCCACCCTCCGCTGCTTCCAGTTGCCTCGCAGCAGTCGTTCCGCCTTAGCTCCGCGTCCGCCCAGCCTTTACCAGCTTCATACTTGCACTTTCCTTACAGCACAACTTTGTTCAGAGGGAACTCCACAATGCCCGTTGCCTCCGCCGCCTTCAGCTTGGGGATCACCTCGCGCACACTGCCCTCTTCCAGAATCGTGTTCACGGCCACCCAGTTCGGAGTTGCTCAAGGTGCGAGATGGTCGGCGAATTCAATGCCGGAAGAATCGCCAGCACCTTGTCGAGATTTTCCTTGTCAACGTTCAGCATCAGTCCCACCTGGCCCTGCGCCGCAATCGCTCCATTCAGCATCAGTGCGAGGCTCTCGATCTTCTTCTGCTTCCACTCGTCCTTGTAGGCCGCCGGTTCGCAATCAACTGCGTCTCGCTCTCCATCATCGTGTCGATAATCCGCAGTCGATTCGCCTTCAGCGAGCTGACCCGTCTCGGTCACTTCAACAATTGCATCGGCCAGTGTCGGCGGCTTCACTTCGGTCGCGCCCCAGCTGAACTCCACCTTCACCGGAACACCCTTGGCCGCAAAATATCGCCGCGTAACTTCCACCAGCTCCGTCGCAATGATTTTGTCCGCCAGGTCTTCCGCCTTCTGGTACGGCGAATCTTCCGGCACCGCCAGCACCCAGCGCACCTTGCGACGGCTCTGCTTGGCATACGTCAGGCTGGTCACACTTTCCACCTCGAGACCGCTCTCCACCACCCAGTCGATTGCCGGTCAGGCCCGACATCCAGCGCGCCGTGGTCCACGTAGCGCGCCATCTCCTGCGCGCGAATCAGCATGCACTCAATCTCCGGATCGTCGATCGAGGGGAAATAACGAGCGGCCGTTCGCATAAATGTTCCAGCCCGCACGCTGAAACAGCGCAATGGTCGCATCCTGCAGACTGCCCTTCGGAATTCCGAGACGTCAGTTTGTTTGCCATTACGCGCTCTCCTTTTCGGCTGCGCCTGGCAGCGTGATCGGACGCGTAAAGCAGCTCACCGTTCCCTCGTGGCAAACCAGGCCGTCGCCCTCTACCTCCACCAGGAACAGCAGCGTGTCCTGATCGCAGTCGGTCGCCGCGCTGTATCACGCGCAGGCGATTGCCGCTGCGTCTCGCCCTTCATCCACAGCTTCTGGCGCGTCCGGCTCCAGAAGGTTACAAAGCCACGACTCCAGCGTCTTCGCGTAGCTCGTTTCGTTCAGGAAGCCGACCATCAGCACTCTCCTTCGTCGTGGCATCCTGCACAATCCCCGGGACCAGGCCGTCCATCTTGCCGAAATCAATCTTCTGCTCGTTCATCGTTCATCACTCGTCCTATCGGTTATGCGGCTTATGTCTGCGCCGTCGCTCTGTGCGGGACAAACAAAAAGCCCGCCGGCATATTTCGCGTCGGCGGGCTTCTTTTGATCTCTTGTTCTGGCCTTTTCTACAAGCCGGAAGAGTCCGCAGACACGTTCGTCACGTGATGATGATGAGCATGACGATGGTGTGTGCGGATCTGCATGTCTGGTTAAAACCCTAACGTCTTCGCCTTTTCGTGTCAACAGATTCTTGCCGAGGCACTTGGCCCGGAGCTAAATGATGGCGTCCCGGGAAACAACTGATGCCCGTAGTGTCTACGCTTGATTCTTGTTCCCTACTCTCGCGCGCGTTCTCTCTAAATCCGTTCATGCGAAGACTGCAGTAGGCTTTTCCATCCTCACCGCAGCCTGTGTTTTTGTGTTCATATCCGTCTCCACGACCACAGCTCAAAGCATCAACGATCAGCCTCCCGCGCACATCAATCCGCCACCCGTGCCGCAGTTGGATATCAATCACGCGACCGTCGCTCAGCTTGTGAAAGTTCCCGGCATCACGCAGATCTACGCGCAGCGAATTGTGGCCGGACGCCCCTACACCACCAAGGGCCAACTCAAGACCAGCGGATCCTCCCGCCCGAACTCTATACGCCAACGTCAAAGATCACCTGGTAGCTCATCGCCCGAAGAAGTGAATGAGCGACACCGCGGACTAGTCGGATTCAGGAAGGGCGAGCGCGTGGCACCCATCGGGGTTAAACGTGCTGGATAGAAACCATTTCTTGGCATCTGGAGGAAGTGGTCTACCGCCTTTTGAAATTGCTCGTGCGTTGGACCGACAGACCGATCTGCATCTGAACGGCGTAGTTTTCGCCGTGCGGATCTCCCGCAAGATGTGTTTGCGTAGGATACGTAGTCAGACATTTTGCTGGTGAACCAAGCAAGACGGCTTTGGCCAGGAGATGCGGCTGCCTGTCGCGAAGCTCTCCGAGCGCCGTCATGTCACCCAAGGACTCGGCGTCGCACGCGAGTTTCCGAGATCAAGCCCAGGCCAGATTCTGTGCCTCGGTCTTTCGGGATGAGTTCCAGAACAGCAGAGGCGGCACCAGTGATCGGCGGGATGAAGTTCGAAATAACGAAACGCGTAAACGACTCTTGACGGTAGCCGTCGCCCTGCCTTTTGCTTCCACGCCATCAGTGCAGACGTCGACTTAGCTCCGCGCCATTGTTGCGATCGCATGAATTTCGGAGCAGTTTGGCTTGGTTCCTCGGCAGACGACACAGCACACATCGGCTCGTACACAAGCGAGAACGCATAATCCACATCGGCGAGAGCGGAAAGGACAGCGCCTGACGGAGTTTCATCTACTTGCGCCGGACGTCGCAAGGACCGCAGCATCGCCACGGCAGTCATGTCCTCGCCGTTCTTTGGCTTTTTCGATAGCAGGTTTCCAATCAGGGTATCGCCACCCTTCTTGAATGCGGCAACCGCCTCCAGCGTCGAATCGCATAACTCTTCCGCGGAATCGGTCTTGCTGTCTCGCAGCAACGTGCTCAGATCGTTCCACCCCGAAACGCGCTCGCCCACGCGCGCTCTCGATTACACCCTTGGTCACAATCAGCATCCGTGCGCCCGGCTCAAATGCCTGCACGGCGGGCTCGTGCGTCATGTGCGTAAACAGTCCCAGCGGCATCCCGCCATTCTCCATCGCGCGCGTGCCGTCCGCATCGCGGAACACCGCCGTCTGTCCGCCCGCGTTGATGTAGGTAAGTATGGAGAGCGAGAGGTTGTAGCAGCCAAAAAAGGTCGGAGCATAATGCACGCCGTCTGCCGCCGCCATCAGAGACGCATTCACCTCGTGCACCAGTTCCGCAATCGCTTCGGATTCATTCACGGTTGCTGCGCCGAAAAGCTCAGTCCCCTTGCGCCGGAAGGTATCCTGCACCTCCGCCGCTATCGGGTCCGCCACCATCCTTCTACCCGCAATATCCGACAACACGAATAAAATGTGGCTCCCAACCGCCACGCAGTCAAAGAAGTCACCGCCAACTCTGGCCGACGTATATCTCGCCTGCAGCTCTACATCTGCATACTTTCCCTCGTTAGAGGGCTTCGGCGACCGTACGGGAACACTCTGCTCAATCTGCGAAGAGGACATAGGTAAGAAGTTACCCTAAAGTGAAGTCGTTCGGAACCTATCCCCTTGGGTAATCCGCGCCCGTTCGCCTCGGTGGAAATGTACCCCTTCAACTGCCACGCAACGTACAACCTTTTCCCTTGGAAAGGACTCTTTTCTAAGAGGGAATTCGGCAAGATTTGCTTTTCAACGTGAGCATGAAGGTCGGCTCGTTATAGACTCGTGTTCGGTACTTACTTAAGAATCAGGTGCCTGACTTCCCAGTTTCGATTGCGAGAAAGCATGGATTGCGCGCTTTTTTAGGGATTGGCTCTGGGCCCCCAACTGGGTACGCTGGGGTCCGGCAGTCTGTTTCGGCTGGTGACAGTCGAGGTAGGTTTTAGTGCTTGCGTAAAACAGTTGAGACGTATTGACGACAGGCTATTCATCAGATAGCCCATTACATTTCGAACCAGGTAGTTACAGAGAGGGAAAGCCTAATGCTGAAGTATTGCGAGAAGAACATCAGACTGACAGCGGCTTGCGCTGCACTTGCCATTGCATCACTCGGAACCGCCATGGCCGCCGACACAGAGGATGCTGGAAAGATCAACGATCGGGTTAAGGAATCTGGTTATGTTATCCAGGCATTGACGAACAGCTCGAGCGGCGTTCCGCTGGATGTACTGCGGAAAGCAGAATGCGTCATCATTCTTCCGTCCGTGAAAAAGGCCGCATTTATCGTCGGCGCGCAATATGGCCGCGGCGTAATGACCTGCCGTGGCGGTGAGGCATTCACCGGAAGATGGAGCGCTCCCAGCATGATGCAGTCCATGGGCGGAAGCTTCGGATTCCAGGCCGGCGGTCAGGCGACTGACTTCGTCATTCTGGTCATGAACGATAAGGGCGCGCGCGCTCTTCTCAATGGCAAAGTTAAACTTGGCGGCGATGCCAGTATCGCAGCCGGCCCTGTAGGCCGCACTGCTGAAGCTTCCACGAACCTCACCATGAGTGCCGAGATGCTTTCCTACTCGCGTGCTCAGGGCGTCTTCGCCGGCGTCTCCCTCTCTGGTTCAACACTCGGACCGGACGATGAGGCGAATACCATCCTTTACGGCAAAAAGGTCAGCGCAACCGACATCTGCACCAAGCATGAGGTCGTTTCACCGGCTTCTGCGAAAATTATGCTGACAACCCTCACAGCCAAGGCCCCGACAAATATCTCCAAGGGCAAGGGCGGCAAGTAGTTTTTCAACTGCAAACAAGAGCGGCCATCTCCTCGCGAGGTGGCCGCTTTCGTTTTTTACTCCTGCAACTCACCCTTCAGTAAGCCCAAACATTCCGCATAGGTAACAGTGCTGGTAACATGCCCCCTCGACCGCACACCCAATGCAAAATTTTCTTTGCCCCGCTTCTTTATTACCTTTACACTCCACATATCCTTTTGCCCCCGAGGGCCCTACTCGAATATGTCCACTGCGGCAGGCACGCGTTTCGGACCGTACGAAATTATTGAAAGAATCGGCTCCGGTGGCATGGGCGAGGTATACAGGGCCAAGGATACGCGTCTCGACCGCGAGGTCGCACTCAAGGTCGTCTCCCAGCGATACCTCGAATCGGGAAGCGCCTCCAGCACACCTTCTCCAACAGGTTCCGCCACCCCTCCAACCGCAGCCTCGAAAAGTAGATTCCAGCGCGAAGCCCGGGCGGCATCGGCCCTTAACCATCCCAATATCTGCACCATCTACGACATCGGCGAGCAGGACGGCCAGCCCTACCTCGTCATGGAACTCCTTCGCGGCGAAACCCTGAAGCAGTTCATGGCGGGACACAACATTCCTGCCAGTGAAGCGATCCTGTTTACGCAGCAGGCAGCCAGCGCACTCGCAGGCGCCCATGGCCGCGGCATCATCCATCGCGATATCAAGCCGGCGAACATCTTCGTCGTCGAGCGCGGCGACGGCCATCACCAGGTCAAGATCCTCGACTTCGGCCTCGCCAAGCAGCAGGGCGGTTCCAAGGTAGGCGAATCTACCGTCGAGCTCGGCTCCGACGATATGACCGCCACGGTGGCCGATCCCGGTGAGCTCACCCTCACCACGCCCGGCTCCACCATCGGCACCATTTCCTACATGTCGCCCGAGCAGGCTCGCGGAGAAACCCTCGACGCCCGCTCCGACATCTTTTCCCTCGGCACCGTCTTCTACGAGATGCTCACAGGAGCTTCCCCATGCGCCGGAGCCTCCACCGCCGAAGTATTTGCCTCTCTGCTGATGAAGGACCCTGCGCCTCCCAGCACCCTGAACCCCGCTTTGCCGCCCGCGATCGACGCGATCATGGCCAAGCTGCTGGCCAAGGACCGCGACCAACGCTACGCCTCTGCAGCAGAATTCCGCGCCGCGCTTGACACCCTCTCCAGTGGACCACCCAGCGGATCATCCGCCAGCACCACCACCGCCAAGACCGCACTGCCACCGCCTCCGCCGCCAGCACCCATTCCTGTCGTAACGAAATCTAAATCTGGCGCGGGAATATTCTCCGCCGTCATCGTTCTCCTCGTTGCCGCCCTTGCCGTCGCCGTCTATTTCGGATGGCACCGCTCCGACGCCGGTAAGTCCACTGAATCCATCACGGGAGCCTCGCCATCTGCCCCCGGCGGCCCCACGTCGATGAAGGACTCCATCATCCTCGCCGACTTCGTCAACAACACCGGCGACCCGGTCTTTAACACCACCCTCAACCAGGCTCTCGCCATCAAGCTGCAGCAGTCCCCCATGCTCACCATCCTCAGCCAGCAGCACCTGCGGCAGAGCATGAAGTATCTCGGCAAGTCGCCGGAAGACCCCCTTACCCCCGCCATCGCCCGCGAGATCGGCGAGCGCGAAGGCGTCAAGGCAATCCTCACCGGCACCATCGGCAAGCTGGGCAATCAATACATCATCACCCTCGCTGCCCAGGCCACCGCCACCGGCGACGACATTGCCAGTGAACAGGCTGAGTCGCCCGACAAGGAGCACGTACTCGACGCCCTCGACAAGGCAACTACCGCGATGCGCGGCCGACTCGGCGAATCGCTCGGCTCCATCCAGAAACTCGATACTCCTCTCGGACAGGCCACCACTCCCTCCCTGGAGGCCTTCCGCGCCTATGCCCTCGGCGACGTGGAGCACGACCGCGGACTGGACTTCCCCCAGGCCGCCGAACACTATCGCCAGGCCCTCAGCATCGACCCAAAATTCGCCATGGCATGGGCGCGTCTCGGCGTCGTCTACGGCAACGCTGGACAAACCGGCAAGGCACTCGAGTACTACACCAAGGCCTACAACCTCTCCTCCAATGTAAGCGAGAGCGAACGCCTTTACATCGCCGGCCATTACTACATGAACGTGCTTGGCGATCTGCCCAAGGTGATTGAGGTCCTCGAGCTTTCCATTAAGACCTACCCCAAGGATTTCAATAGCTACGTCAACATCTCCGTCGCATACGTCACCATCGGCCAGATCGAAAAGGCACTGGAATACGCCTCGAAGGCTGCAACAATGCAACCGGAAGATGTGATAGCCCAGGAAAATGTCGTCCAGGACCTGTTGACCCTCGATCGTTACGACGAAGCCCACAAAACCATCGAGCTCACCCGCAAGCTGGGCATCGCAGACGCGACATCCTTCCAGCAACTTATCTACCAGTACGGTTTCCTCACCGGCAAACCGGATGAAATGAGTGCCGTGATCACCGCCACCGACGGAAGGGCCGACGCCTACCAGGTCGATGCGCAAGTTGCCGCCGTCAAAGAGTTCCAAGGCAAATATCGCGACGCCGAGATTGCCTGGACGAAGGCGGCACGCGAAACCGCATCGCAAAAAGCAAACGACGCACAGGCGAGCTATATGCTCTTCGCCCTGTCTGGCAGAGGCTTCGCCGGAATGTGCGACGGGGTCGATAAGGGAGTCAAGGAAGCCCTCGCCATCGACAAAACCAAGCCCACCCTGCGCCAGGCGGCATTTACTGCCGCTGTCTGTGGCGACAGGAAAACCGCTACCCACATCGTGGAAGACCTGGTAAAGGAATACCCCTCCGATACCATCATTCAGCAGATCCTCGCTCCGCAGACACTCGCCCTCGTCGCTCTCCACGAGAACAAGCCCGACGAAGCGCTGCATCAGTTAGAGATCAACCGGCCCTACGATCTCGCCAGCCCCGGCGCATATTTGCGCGGACTTGCCTACCTGCAGGCAGGGCAATCCGTCGATGCCATCAAGTCCTTCCAGCAGGCGCTAAAGTATCGCGGCGCGGCGCTCATCCAGGCATATCAGAACTATCCGCAGGCCCAGCTCGGTCTCGCCCGCGCCTACGCCAAGGCAGGCAATAAGGACGAGGCCAAAAAGGCCTACCAGGCTTTCTTTACCACCTGGAAAAACGCGGATCAGGACCTGCCCCAGCTGATCGAGGCGAAGAAGGAATTCGCCGCTCTCTAATCTCCGCTACTCGGGGTGGCCGACTCGCCCGCCGATGCGCTCTGCCAGCTCGACGATAATCCCCTCGGGCCCGCGGACGTAGCAGAGCCGATAGCTATTCTCGTATCGCACCACCTCACCGACAAGTTCAGTGCCGCGGGCTCGAAGGTCGGACACAACAGCGTCGATGTCTTCCACGGCGAATGCGACATGGCGGATGCCGTGTGTGTTCGCTGGCGCGTTCCGGTCGCCGCTCTGGGCTGACGGACTATGGTATTTGGTCAGTTCCAGGCGTCCATGACCGTCCGGGGTCTGCAACATCGCAATCTCCGACCGAACGCCATTGAGCGCTACGATGCGGTCTACCCAGGCACCCTCGACCAATCCTTCGCCCTGTAGCTCGAGTCCAAGCTTGACGAAGAAATCGGTTGCGGCCTTAAGGTCGTCAACCACAATGCCGACATGCTCCATCCGTTGGATCGTCATGGCAATATGGTAATCCACGGACGCCTCTCGCGCTCACAGGGCTGGCCATGAACTCTGGCTGACGTTTTTGCGCCGCCCGCTTCAACAGCAACTGAAAATAAGTTCGCAATTGCGCGACGGAGTCGTCATACGGCCCAATGTCGCGCTGGCCGCGCGACTGCATCAGCCCGCCCTCCATCACCGTCCGCACAAACCGCGCCAGCGGATCAATCTCCGTGCCCTGCGGCACTTTCATTCGCTTCACAACGCACTTCATCACCGACCGCGGCGAGCCCAAAAACTATGACGGCAACCTCTACTGGGACTCCACAAAGAAGGCCCTCGCCGCCCGGTGCATGAGCGCGTCCAACGCCATTACCGAAGGACCCATGACTACAAAGTCCTCGCCTTCAAACGTGATCTGCCAGAGATCGCCGTCGAACTAAGCGGCGTCCTCCACGTCGGAGGCGCGCGGGAGCGTTCACCGATGAGTAATTTCCGAGTAGCCGGTAATCCTACCGCGACATAATTAGCGTAGCTTCCACTGAACAGTAATCTCCTTACTAGCAACAAAAGGACCGCAGTCCAAACGTCTGGTTTGCGGCCTTTTGACTTCCCTTATCTTTGCCCTACTCCACTTCGACTGCCGGTGGTGGTGTCCATGTGCCGTTAAGAGCAGGTGGCAATAGCCAATAGGGACGCATCAAAGGAGTCATCATAGGAATGCTTCCGGTGGTGCAGCCAGCTGACTTCCTTATCCGCTCCTGGAATCGTTGGTTGCATGTAGAAGGTACCCGATCCGTCGCTGGCCTTCGGCTTCGTCCAGTTGCTAACCGAGAATTTGGTGGTGCCGGGGATTAAGAAATGCACATCCCAATTTCGTCGAGTTTTCTTAACGTCCACCTTGATGAGTTTCGGCCTGCGGAATAACATACAACTCTTCAATAGGATTGCGTGGAGCATAGTTCTCAAGGGATTCGCCTCGATGAAGATTTACTGGCTATATAGTGTTTCGAGCTGGCTCTCCGGCACTCTGACCGTGGTCGCGTTTGTGGCTTTTGGTTTGGCCGGCCTTTATCTCACTCGCGGCTGGGTGCGACGCCTTGACAGCACTGAGCACCACGCCTACAACCACATAGTCGGTTTCTATTTCGCGGGCGTCACCGTCTTGTATGCAGTTTGCGCAGGCCTGCTGGCTATTGGAGCCTGGGCTACCTATTCCGATGTGCAGGGAAAGGTCGACCATGAGGCGACCGCCCTTGGCGCTCTTTACCGCGACATCAATGCGTATCCCGAGCCAGCGCGCTCCCTCTTGGAGCAAGACCTGCGTACCTATACTCGCCAGGTTATTGACGTGGGGTGGCCGATGCAACGGCGAGGAATCGTTCCCAACAATGCGAGCGCGGTGTTGAACGACTTTCAGCAACACTTTATGTCCTACGAACCTCAGGACGAGAGACAGAAAATCCTGGCTGCAGAAGCCTATCGAGAGTTCAATGACCTGACGGAAAGCCGAAGAGCCCGGCTCAACAGCGTCACTAGCGAAATGCCCGGACCTCTGTGGGCCTTGGTAATCGTCGGAGCCGGGATTTGCATCGCGGTTACTTGGTTCCTTCACCCGGAAAGTTTCACCATGCATTTCTGGATGACGATATTGTTTTCTGGCTTGTTGGCTCTGCTGATTTTTCTAATCGCAGTCTTGGATAATCCTTACAGAGGTAAGACCAGCGTTTCTCCTGAACCTCTAGAGCGCGTCTATGAACAAGTCATGGTGGCACCACAATGAAGCTGAATCCAAGTGGGCCTCTTCGAGCAATATTCTTGCGTGCTGCAAAACATGCACTCAAAAGTAGAACCGGTCTCATGAATTGCCGTGCCAATGGCGCGAAATACTCATCCCGCGAACCCGCGAAGGTTTCGGAGTTCTGAACGGATGGTGGGCATCTCGGCAGTTATACCTCAGTGAAACAGAGATTCCCATGGCGGAGTTCAACTCAATCCCATGGCGAGGCTGATTGTGAAATTCGCAACCGCCAACGACTGCATAACGCTTGGATTCGTGGCGGCATTCTGTTGTATCCAGCAATTAGTTCGAGCTATGGATAACTCGCCCCGGCTTTCTGCCTTCTTACCCAGCGTTACCCCGCTCACCTTCGGTACGGATGCCTGAAGAATCTCAAAATCCGATTGCGCCTCCTGCTCGTTCCTTGAACAGTGATTCAGAGGCCGTGAGCTCACTCTCTTCTTCCACACCCGATGATTTCGCGCTTCTGTCGCGCGTTCGCTCTGGAGACCAGGGCGCGATGGCGGCTTTGTTTGATCGCTATTCGGGAGTGCTTTACTCGGTGGCTCTGCGCGTCCTGAAGGATCCGGGGCAAGCGGAAGATATCATGCAGGATATCTTCATCCAGGTGTGGAGAAAGCCCGATGCCTTCGCCTCCGGCCGCGGCTCGCTCGGCGGTTGGCTCGCAGTCGTGACACGCAATCGCGCGATCGATTTGCTGCGAAAACGCCGTCCCAGCGATTCTGTGGAAGACGTCGTACTGATTTCGAAGACGAATACCGCCTTAGAGGCGGAGCGCAACGTTTTGATGGAGAAGGTTCGCGTGGTAATGGCGGAACTGCCACCCGACCAGAAGACCTCAGTGGAATTGGCGTATTTTGACGGAATGTCGCACACGGAAATTGCCGAGAAGACAGGAGAGCCGCTCGGCACGGTGAAGACACGAATTCGGCTCGCAATGATCACTTTAAGAAAGGCGCTGGGAACGTGACGGACGGCCAACACATCCCGCAGGAAGACCTGGCCCTCTACGCCATGCAGTCGCTCTCACCGGCGGAGGCTGCGACGGCGCACGCCCACATCTCTGCCTGCGAATCCTGCCGCCGCGAACTCGCCGCAATCAATGGAGACCTGGCCGCTATTTCACTCAGTGTTGAGCAGGTCCCAATTCCTGCGGGTGCGCGCGACCGCTTCCTCGCTCGACTGAAAACCGAAGAGCGCCCGTCCGATGCACGCCAATCAGAACCGTCTATTTACGGCCCGGCGCTGGTCCCCACTCCGCCGCGCCGCAAACTGTGGCCGACGCTGCTTCCGTGGGCCGCCGCCGCAGCCATGCTCGCCGTTGCCGCGTACCTCGGACTTCAGAACCGGAATTTGCAGCAGACACTCAACACCGATCGCTCGCAGATTGCGACCCTCTCCGCGCAGGCCTCGCGCGCGCAACAGGTGTTGGATACGCTCACCGCACCCGATGCGCAGCAGGCGACGCTCACTGAGGGCAAGGCTGCGGCCGCTCCCACCGCGCACGCCAGCTACGTGCCGTCGCGGGGTGCGCTCGTCTTCATCGCCAACCATCTGAAGCCCATACCGGCCTCGAAGACATATGAGTTGTGGGTGATTCCCGCGAACGGCTCTGCGCCCATTCCCGCCGGAACCTTCCGCCCCGATGCCAACGGATCGGCGAGCGTAGTTCTGCCGCTGCTTCCCAAGGGTGTGCCCGCGAAAGTCTTCGGTGTGACCATCGAAAACGAGGGCGGCGCAACATCGCCGACCATGCCGATTGTTCTCTCCGGAAACTAAACGGATCTGTTAAAGTGGCACTTCGAAACGCTTCCAGCGTGACAAAGTGGCACTTTATAACGCGTCTAAAACGCTCTCTTTTGAATGAAGCGGAATCTCGCTTTATGGCTTCGGCTGGGTCTCCACTGTGCGCAATAACTCAACCACCTTCGGTGCCGCAATCTCTTTGTAATCAGTAGATAGAATCCCGTAGGTTTCCGGCTGGCCGAACTTTCTGCCCACTCCGCCGGACTGCGTGCCGTTCAAAGGCCAATAGCTCCAGGCCAGGTCGTTTTCCTGCATATAGCGGATGTACATACGGAACCAATCTGCATTCGCACCACAATCCAGCGTTTGACATGTGCCGAACTCCCCTACCCATAGTGGTACAGCAGGCTCCGAGTGCAGCAGGAACCCGGCGCGCGCATCGTAGGCCTGCTTCAATTCCTCATAGGTAGAAAACGGATGTTCCGCAGAGTAGTAAGCATGCGGCGAATACACCAGCCGCCCCGCCATTTTCAGCTTGACTGGAAGCTTGTCGAACCCGGTGAAATTCGTTGAATAATCAGGACTTTCGACCATTATCAGCAGTTTTGGATTGGCCTCCAAAACGGCGTTTCCGCCCCGTTCGGCAGCGGCGTGCCAGTCCAGTTTCGGGTCCGATCCGCCCCAGGCAGCGCCGTTTCTCAGCTCATTTCTTAGGTCCGCGCCCACCACCCAGGGGTTGTTTTTGTAACGTGCGGCCATCTTCTTCCAATCCGCTATCCACTTTGTTTCCGGATACTTATCGTTGTACCAGAGGCCGTTTCCATCGGTCTCGCTGCAGCACCAATCGGCATGGCTGACGTGGTTGTCGAGGATGACCATGATGTGCGCGCGGCTGAGTTCGCGGATCACGATATCCATGATGGCCATGGCATGTTTGCCCTTGAGCGCGGGATTCGCAACCAGCGCGTAATCAGCTACTTGCGGGTCGCTTTCCAGGGTCTCATTGGCCCAGGGAAGGCGGATGGAATTCACTCCGATCTTCTGAATCAGCGAGATTATGGTCGCGAGCGGAGCTTTATCGAGTCCTCCGACGACGAACTCCTTCTCGTCGAACCCGTACCAATTCAACGAGTTAAGGCGCACCGGATGATTTTTCGCATCGAGAATCTTGTAGCCGCTGGTGTGCAGCGGCGGCGTGATCGCCTGGGAGAAGGCGTTAGGGGTGAGAGCTAGACAAGTGATTGCAAACAGGATTGTTAGGTCGAGCATCGAGCGCTTCATGCGCCCATCCTACGCCTTCGAGGAAAGAAGAGAAATGTCATAGTTAGACGCGTTTCAAAGCGAGCTTTTGCAGTTTTTAGCAGGGTTATATTTCCCGATTTGCCTAAGGCGCTCGGGAGAGCCGACGAGTCCCCCGTCTCTCGGGGGGATGCGACCCTTGATCAGACGAGTCGTGACCGGATTGCACCGCAACCGACCCGGACTATTCGCCCCCGAACTCTGAAAAAGGGAGTCAGTCCTCTCGATGACGCACGGCCATGTCTCGGCAATCGAGGATTCAACGACCGTCGCTACACTCAAGCCGACCCGTTACTGGTCCCCTTCGAGGAGTGCCTCGGCGATATTGTGCTGATTGAGAATGTGCTCCGGTCCGAGCCATCGAAACCCTAGTGAATCGCGACTGCCGGTCGTGCCGCAGGTTGAATCTCTAAACGTCACCACGACCGACTGCCAGACCATCCCCAATTGCCGCTCACGCCGGACTTAGCAGTTTTAGCCAGTACTACCTGTCAGAATTGCCAGTTCCGGGGCGATGAAAGAGTTGATTAACTGATCTCCTGAAACCAAATGACCGCATCCACTGGCTCAAAGGTTCCCGACTCACATCCCCGGAAAAGGAGAACTACATGAATGCGAGGTTGGCTATGCGAAAATCGACAGCGATGCCGGCGGCGATCGTGGCTTTCAACTTGCTGTTCGTCGTGTCGACCCTAGCCGCTGACATCAAGGGCCAGGTCATTGGCGGAGGGGCGCCAATCGCCGAGTCCACCGTCACTCTGATGCAGGCCAGCGCGGGGGCGCCGAGGCAGCTTGCGCAGACGAAATCCGACGGCAACGGCAATTTTGCAATCCACGGCACAGGCGCGCCAGACTCCAGCCTTTATCTGGTAGCCACGGGCGGTATTTCGGCGGCGAACAAGGCGGCAGGCAACAATCCGGCTATCGCGCTTCTGGCGGTGCTCGGCAGCGAACCATTACCCCGCGTCGCCATCAACGAGTTCACCACCATCGCGTCAGTGGTGACGCATGCGCAGTTCATCGACGACACCACCATCAAAGGCTCCCCGCTCGAACTGCGGATTGCTGCGGGCAACATGCCCAACTTCGTCGATCTAGAAACAGGCAGTTGGGGGCCGACGATTCTCGACGGCCTCAACAGCGCGCAGACACCGACGATGGCCAACTTCGGCACACTCGCTGACGTGATGGCCGGGTGCATCACGCAGGTGAAGCCCGACGCGTGCAGCCAATTCTTCGCGGCAACTACACCTCCCAGCGGAGCTCCTCCACCGGACACATTACTCGCGACCGAAGTGGTGGCGTTCTTCCCCTGGCACAATCCTGACAAGATATTCGCGTTACTGAACGAGTTCTACCCGCTGCCCAAGACCCGGCACCCCCGGCAAGCTCTTGCGGGATACACCGTACTTGCCGTATCTCACGTTCGCTCCCAGCGCCTTCGTGTTCCCGCTTAAGTTCACGGGCGGCGGCG
Source organism: uncultured Acidobacteriaceae bacterium (assembly GCA_963816335.1). Taxonomy (GTDB): domain Bacteria; phylum Acidobacteriota; class Terriglobia; order Terriglobales; family Acidobacteriaceae; genus JANXZS01. The sequence goes on from CAWFKA010000008.1 coordinate 374,636, forward strand.
TCAGTGGGGGCGGCAAGCTGATGATCGACAGCGAAGGCAACGCCTGGGTTGCCGACAACTTCACGGTCGGAGCGCAAAACCAGGATGCCTCGTGGACGGGCGGTCTCAGCAAGTTCGCTCCCAATGGCAAGGCATTGTCGCCCAGCCCGTTGGGCTTCAGGGGTGGAGGTATCGCTGGCCCCGGTTTCGGATTGGCGCTCGACGCTCAGGACAACGCATGGGTCACGAGCTTTACCGGCCAGAACGTTACGAAGTTTGATAACAGCGGCAAAGCCCTGTCGCCACCAGAGGGTTGGAACTTTGACCGCCAGATCAGCCAGATGCAGGGCATCATCGCCACGCCTGGTGGCGATATCTGGACGCTTGACCTGCTCAAGGGCCAGGTTCTAAAGCTACCTAAGGGCGATCCGTCCAAGGTGCAGTTCTATTGCCAGAACAAGACAGGCGATCCGCTGAAGAACCCTTGCAAACTTGTCGGGCCCTTCGCGCTCGCGATTGATCAGCAGGACCGAATCTGGGTTACCAACGCCAGTTACGGACCGCGTGGTTCGTTTCCCAGCTTCCGATCCCAGCAAAATCGAAACGTTCAAGGTGGGATATTCTGCCAGCGGCCTCGCTATCGACAGCCAGGGCAACGTCTGGGTGACGAACAAGCTGGGCAGCTCACCCAAAGGGGCATTGAAATTCGGGGAAATGCTGGCGGCCTTCAAGTTCAACTTCGACAAGGATCCGGATGCAGGAGCAAGGGCTACCAAGGTGTTGGTGCCAGCCATGGCCGAGGAGAAATCCGGCTACGAAGGCGGCAGCGTTACGGTGTTGCGTCCGGATGGCACCGAGGCGCCCTTCTCTCCGGTGTATGGCAAAGGTATAGTTGGGCCCTGGGCTGCCTCAGTCGACGGCAACGACAACGTCTGGATCTCAAACTTCAGCTCTGCGTCGGCCGGGATCGTAGAGTTGTGTGGCTTCCGCACCGAACACTGCCCGCCGGGCGTAAAGACGGGTGACGCCATCTCGCCTCCAGGCGGTTACGTCGGCGGCGGATTGCAATTGCAGGTTGATGTTGGCATCGGTCCCGCCGGAGACGTATGGGTTACCAATAATTGGCAGAACTACGGGGAAGCCCTGGGCAAGGGCGATGAAGCATTGCAAACCCAAGGAGCCGGCCAGGGCGTGGTGGTCTTCTACGGAATGGCAAAGCCGGTCAAGACGCCTCTGATTGGACCACCGCGTCAGCCGTAGCCGATCCGGAGGGCAGATGAAGCGTTTTTTCGATCTTACGTTCAGATGGTTCTTTCTCATTACGGGGCTCGGGACAGCGCTTGCCAGTCTTTATGCGTTTCTGCCCCGGTGGGCAACGGAGACTGTTGGGAAGATACCGTTCGTCCCGGAGTACACGATCATCACTCAGCACTGGGGCATTATGGTGGGCCTGATGGGCGTCTTTATGATTGTGGCCGCACTTAAAGTCGAATGGCGAAAGCCGATTCTCACCTACAGCTTATTGGAAAAAGCCTTCATGGTTTATCTGGTTCTGGCAAATGGAAGCCACTCCTACTCACAGGGTTTCAAGGTGGGTGCGGCGATGGATGCGACAGTGGTTCTGTACACGATCGCATATTTCGCAGTGTTCGGATTTGCCGGATAGCCAGCACAAACTGAGAACACCCTCGGCAGCAGCACGCACTAATTCATCCTTCTCTTCTGGAGCGCGGCCGTTAAGATAGCCGACCAGTGTTCACGAAAAGAGTGGGAACCGGGTTCCCAACTGGCGATACCAGTACTATGCGCTCATTGAATTCGGGTTAGGAACCGCTCTTCAGATTAGTCCTGATAGCCGCACAATGTGTTGACTCAACTCTCCTGACAAAAAGCCTGACAGGATTTTTGGTGCCGGGAGTAAATGTCGGTGCAATTCCAGCCGGCCAAATGGAACGACGGGATGGTCGACGCCCCATGAAAACATCGTGCTGGAGCCTCTGCATTTTGAAGATTTAGGAGGCACGCGAAGATTTGCGCCGAGATCAAGCTGTGGTGCCGAAATCCATCGCAAACGGGCGAAGAAAGTTTTCTCAAACCGATTCCGGCTGGGATGAATCAAAGGATCTATGGCTACGAAAACTACTTCGACAGCGGCTGCGGGAGGAACGTTTACTCTCGGTGATATGACAGTGAACCGCATGGGCTTTGGTGCCATGCGCATTACGGGCGACGGGATCTGGGGGGAACCGAAGAATCCTGAAGAAGCGAAAAAGGTGTTGCAGCGGGCAGTTGAGATGGGCGTGAACTTTATCGACACGGCGGACTCGTATGGTCCTGAAGTGAGCGAGCGGCTGATTGCGGAGGCACTGCATCCCTATCCCGCGGGACTTGTGATCGCGACCAAGGCTGGACTGACTCGGCAGGGTCCGAACAAGTGGGCTCCGGTGGGGCGTCCCGAGTATTTGCGGCAATGTCTGGAGATGAGTCTGCGGCGGCTAAAACTGGAGTGCATTGATCTATACCAGTTGCATCGCATCGATCCCAAAGTTCCGGCGGAAGAACAGTTCGGCGAACTGAAGAAGATGCAGGACGAGGGCAAAATCCGGCACATTGGATTATCCGAGGTGAAGCCGGAGGAGATTGAGAAGGCGCGCAAGACGATGGCCGTGGTGAGCGTGCAGAACAAGTACAACATTGGCGACCGGGAGCACGAAGACACGCTCGGGTATTGCGAGAAAAACAAGATTGGATTTATTCCGTGGTTCCCGGTAGCCGCGGGCAAGCTGGCCAAGCCGGGCGGCGTGCTGGACACCGCAGCGAAGAAACACGACGCAACGGTGGCGCAGGTGGCGCTGGCATGGCTGCTGCATCGCTCGCCTGTGATGCTTCCGATTCCGGGGACATCGTCTGTCTCCCACCTGGAAGAGAATATAGCGGCGGCGGGATTGAAGTTGTCCGCTGAGGAATGGAAGACGATTGAAGAAGCAGCTAAGTAGATGGTGCAGCTAAGTAGCGGTTAGCTAAGAAGCGTTTGGCGAAACTCCGGTTAACTGAAGAGCGGCTAGCGGAAGCGAGGGTACGAGCGATTGTTGATCCCACCCTGGCCAACGAAGGCCAGGATGGGGCACCCTCATTGCTGGGACCGCAGGGTGGGCCACCCGCCCTTGATGCTGATCAGGTCTGGAGGGCGCGATACTGCAGGGTCTTAAAGAGCACCTCTCCTTCACCGGAAGCGAAGAGGGCTGGGGCGCAGGCTCAGGAACCCATCGCCTACATTGTGGTTATAGCCTGACACCTCATAGGAATTAGCCTTCTGCCAAGTCACGCCATCCTCACTCGAGAAGAAGCTAACCACATTCGCCACGTTCAGAGCGCGCACCCATACGTTGGTGCTGGTGCTTGTGGTGGTTGGCCCATACATGAGGTCCTGGCCCAGCTTGTAGTTGTGGAGTGTTTTGCCATCGCATCCAAGACCGCAAAACAGGTTCTTGTTGTAGAACAGCAAGAGTCCTCCCTGGGCTGAGCTGCGCAACTCGAAATGAACTGTGACTTCGTAGGAATGATCTCCTGTAATCATGGCGAGGGGAGAAGAATCGGCTGGTCCTTTTCCTTGTGAGGACAGCAGGAGTCCGCCCTGGCCAAATCGTGCGCGCTTCAAGTAGTCCGCTTGCGGCTGATAGAACGCCAGGTGGGTTCCGAGGCGATCGTGCTTGAAGTCATCTGACAGGAGCTGTCCGTGCACACCACTTGACGTCGAAATGGGTTTCTTCATCGGCAGGTCCGCGTCTTCGCCTGTTGCCAGAGGCCACCCGTCTTCTGTCCACACGAATGGCTCAAGGAGCGACTGCCGACCAAGAGTTCGGAAACCATTCTCGTAACCGTGATACAGGAGCCACCAGTCACCGTTCTGCCCTTCGACGGGCGTGGCGTGACCGCGCGACATCCAACGCTCATCCGGACTTCCCGTATGCACGATAGGGTTGTGAGGGCAATTCTCCCACGGACCATCAATCGAGCGTGCGCGAGCGACAATGACCATGTGACTGGTCGGCGGCCCTGCAGTCCCACCCTCGCCGGAGAACATGTAAAACCAGTCGCCTCGACGCATAAGCTTCGGTCCTTCGAGCGCGAAGCCTTCAACCGTCCATTCTTCTGGATACTTCCAACCTTCGTAAACTTTTTTGACAGGTCCTGCAGCGCTGAGACCGTCGGCGCTGATCGGAACGCGGAATCCATCATTGAGGAACAGGTATCGCTGGCCATCTTCTCCCACGATGTGTCCAGGATCGATATGGCCAGGTATGCCCATGTCGATGGGTTCGCTCCAGGGCCCATGCATGCTGTTTGCATGGATGACATAGATTCTGAAGGGTGAGCTTGCACTGGCAAAATTTGTATTGTCGGCCAGATTCGTGGGAACTCGGAATGTGGGAATGTAGATGAAATATCTTCCCGTTGTGCTTCACAAGATCCAATGCCCAGATGGATCCTATGTTCGTTCGTAAGGCAGGGCCGATGGGGCTCCAGTTCACCAGGTCTCGTGAATGCCAGATGATGATGCCGGGGTAATAGTCAAACGATGAATAGCTGAGGTAGTAGTCGTCACCGTCTTTGAGCACATTCGGATCCGGATGGTCTCCCGGAAACACTGGGTTGATGAATTGACCATTGCCCAGGTCCGCGTGGCGCTGACCTTCCATGCCGCTGGGGGCGGGAGATGTTTGATCTTCGAGCGTGCTTGAACTTTTTGTGGGATTTTGCCCAAGGGTTGCGGCGGTCGCCATCGGCAGGGCACTTGCGGCAGATACTGCGAGTTGGACGAAGCGCCTACGTGTCGTTTTCATAATGGTCTCCTTGCTGGACCCTAAAGACTAGCAAGGATAATTCACCTTGTGAGCGAATGCGCGAATGCCAAGCACTGGTGAAGTGGGCGCCGCGATTTTCGTGTGATCAGCAGTATGTGGTGCGGACAGTGAGGTGGTGCCGCGATTTATTTGGGAGTGTGGGTGACGGAGACCTTACAATCTCGTTTTGAGTTGGGTGAACTATCTGCTTTTTTTCTGATGCTGCAATAGAAAGAATTTCTTTTCTGGGTCGGGTAGGAAAATTATCTCGCTTACATGAGGTGTTTGATGGAGGAGCTTGTTCAGGGTGTGGAAGGTTCTGTGCCGCTGGCGGCGGCCACGGGTGTATCAGCGGGTGACGGCGACTGTGGGATCGCTTCCAAGACGCTTGAGGTGAAGGGCGTGAAGCTGCATTACAGGATTGCCGGCGAAGGCCCGGCGCTTATCCTGCTGCATGGCTATGCGGAGACGTCGCGGATGTGGATGCCGATTATCCCGCTGCTGGCGGAACGGTTCACCGTGATCGCGCCGGATCTACCGGGGATTGGCGACTCCGACATACCGGCGAAGGGGCTGGATATGAAAGGTGCCGCCATCAGCATTCATGAGCTGGCCAGGGCTCTGGGCGTGAAGACAGCCGAGGTGGTGGGGCACGACATAGGGCTGATGGTGGCGTATGCGTACGCGGCGCAGTTTCCGGCGGAGGTGACGAAGCTGGTGTTGATGGATGCCTTTCTGCCCGGGGTGGACGGATGGGAGGCGATCTACAACGATCCCCGGATTTGGCATTTCCGCTTCAATGGGCCGACGCCGGAGGCGCTGGTGGCGGGTCGGGAGCGCACCTACTTTGAATATTTCTGGAACGATCTCGCGGCAGACAAAAGCAGATCGATCCCGGAGGCGGATCGTGTGGCCTACGCGGCGGCATATTCGCGGCCGGGACGGATGCGGGCGGGATGGGCTTATTTTGTTTCGTTTCTGCAGGCTGCGGCGGACTTCTCCGAACTGGCGAAGACCAAGCTGACGATTCCACTCCTGACGATTGGAGGAGATAAGTCGCTGGGCGCGCCGCTGGGTGAGCAGGGCAAGCTGGTGGCGACGGACGTGACCACGATTGTGCTGAAGGATGCGGGGCACTGGATTCTCGAGGAACAGCCGGAGGCGACCACGAAGGCGCTGCTGAAGTTTCTATGATTTAGCGGGGGTGGCGGGGGTTCGGGGCGAGAGATTTGCGGCCTTTTGCGGCGGGAAATTTCCAGAAAAAGATTTGAAAGTTGTGGATGACTTTCGCTTTTTATTCGCCTATGCTTTGGGGATGGAAAACCGAAACGGCAGTCCGACGGGTCGGGTGGTTTACATGTATTTTCAGCAGAGGGACGGCTGGCGTTGCCAGTTTCTGGAGGCAGACCTGAAGACTCCTCTGCCCTGCAAGCTGACGTTCAGCGAAGACGACAAGATTCGCGAGATTGTGCTGCGGGGAAATGGGCTGCCTACGGCTGAGAGCCGGCAGATGTTGGAATACGCGATCCGCACGGGACGGGGTGGGGTGTTTCTCAAGCTGAGTGAAGAGCAGTACGCGAAGCTGGGTGGTACAGGCCACGTGAGTACTGACCGTACGGGCAGTGGCAAAACTAAAGCCGCGGAGGAGAATCCGACGCTCTAGGTTTGGCTAACGGGCGAAATTTAGAGGGCTGGAGTGCGAGCCAAAGTCATCCCACCCTTTCGCATAACGCGGGAAGGATGGGGCACCCTCTCCTTTTACAACGACCCAAGAAAACCACGTGGACCCCTACTTTTCCATGACTGAAAAAGGGTACGCCTCAAACGCGAGGCGTGGAGCCACTGCATTTGTGGAGAGGCTGCGGGTGGGTCGCGCCAGCGATTAGACTGATGGGTGCACCTCTCAACAATTTTGAAGGCATTCCGAGAACTTCCATTTGCTGCGTTCTTATTCCTGGGCACACCGGGGCTGCTGGCCCAGTCGGACGCCGCTGTGACACCCTCACCTGCAGGGACGCAGACGATCCCGGATGGCAGTGGCACGCCGAAGCAAGCGCCAGAGACGAAGAAGGGGCTGATCCAGCGGACTCCCGCCAGCGCGGAGGAGCAGCGCAAAGCGGAGCGGTATATCACGCTGGATGTGGTGGTGAGCGATGCATCCGGCAAAGCGGTCGAGGATTTACAGCAACAGGATTTTTCGGTGCTGGACAACGCGCAGCGGCAGACGGTCGCGTCGTTCCGCAGAGTCGAGGGCAAAACCGGGGCGCCGCCGGTAGAGGTGATTCTGCTGCTGGACACGGTCAATACACCCTTCAACGACGTGGCCATCCAACGGCAGGAGATGGAAAAGTTTCTGCGAAAGAATCGCGGGCAGCTTCTCTATCCGGTGTCGATCGTTTTTTTGTCGGACGCGGAGGTGAAGCTGAATAAGCCGAGCCGCGATGGCAACGCTCTGGCCGCGGACATGGCGAGGCTGCAGACACCGATGCGCATGAATGGAGCGGCGCAGGGTTTTGGTGGGTTGTTGCAACGATTCCAAGAATCGATTCGCACGCTGACGCAGCTATCCTCGTACGAAGCGACAAGGCCGGGAAGAAAGCTGCTGATCTGGGTTGGGCCGGGGTGGCCGATACTTTCCGGGTCGGCGTTTCGCGTGAGGGAGAAGGATCAGCAGGCGTTCTTCGACTCCATCGTGGATGTGTCGACGAAATTGCGCGAGGCGCAGATTACGGTTTACAACGTGACGCCACTAGATCCGAATAAAGGGCAGGCGAGGACGTTCCTCTACAAGAATTATCTTGGCGGCGTGACCCGCGTGAAGGATGCTGACTCCGGCAATCTCGCGCTGCAGGTGCTGGCGGTTCAGAGCGGGGGGCTGGCGCTCGATCCCAGTGGCGACATGCCGGCAATGATGTCGCACTGTATTGCCGATGCAGATGTGTATTACGAAGTTTCATTTGATGTGGCTCCAGCGGAGAAGGCTGACGAGTATCATGCACTGGAGATCAAGCTGGATAAGCCGGGGCTGAAGGCGCGTACGCGTACGGCTTATTATGCGCAGCCGTAGTGCTGGACGCGCGGGAGTAGTTTAAACATAGATCTCCTCTTCGCTCTGCTTTGATCGAGATGACAATTTCAGTTTTCCCACTCAAGTCAACAGATGGCTTGAACGGGCCACCGTCCAAAACGAGAGATGCGGGGCGGGCTACCCGAAATATAATCGGCTTTCCACCGTTGCCACCGCGGTGGTGCATTCATTCCAGTGATTGCAATTTTCTCCGGTAGGTTTCAATGAAAAGACTTTTCGCTCTATCGATTCTTCTGATTTCCAGCGCGGCGCTTGCAGAATCGTGCACGCTCGATACTTACGCTTCTTCGTGGATGGCTACGGGGACTCCGTTTTCTATCCGGTGCCCCTCGGGAAAATATTCAGGAACGTTGGTTGCAACTCCGGCGCGTCGATTTTTTCGACGCGGCCACCTGATGCTCAAATTTGATCAGCCCATTACGGTGGTCTCGAAGAATACGGCAGACGAGGGGAAGATTCAGCCAGGGCGCGGCAAGCAGATTGCGAGTGTTTTAATAGCCGGCGGCGTGGGAATCGGCGCAAAAGATATCACCGATGGGATGTCGGGAGCGGTGTACAAGTCCTGGTATGCCATTCCGATTGCGGTTGTCACGATGGCCTTCTTTACCAACGGGGGTGACGTAAATCTCAAGCCGGGATACAAGGTTGAAATTGTGACGTCGAGGAACTGAACGGAAGGTAAAAATGAACTCTACCGGGTTAATGCTTTCGATCCACACCTCGCCTTGCTTCAGCCACCGCGTCCACACGGGCTGATTCTTCAGCGCACTCGTTCCACCGCAGGTCCTTTTGTCCACTTTCAGGAAGCATTGTCCGCATACGCACATCCCCTTCTGTTTCAGGCCGGTCGCGTTCGGAACATTCGAGGAGCGCAATGCGGCTAAGTATGGTGAATACAACGGTCCCGACGGCTGTTTGGCCTCTTGCTCCCTTGGCTTAACTCCATGTGGAAGTGGTGACTGGCTTGCTTTGCATGCAGGCAGCGTTCGCACTCCGGTGATTTTTTGTCTCGAGAAGCCGGAAGTGAAGACGCCCAAAACCCGAGCAGCTTTGAGGAGGACTTCTTGTTGAAGCGTGGACTTCAGTTGTTGCTGGTTGCAAGTTTGGCTACAGGCACGTTATGGGCGGCGAGCGATCCTCTCGTGGGCAAGTGGAAGCTGGACCCGTCCAAGAGCAAAATAACCGACATGATGCGGGTCGAGGCGGCCGGCGCAAACAAGTATGCCCTCATCTTCAACACCGGCGATTTCGAGCCAGTGGTGGCCGACGGGACGGACCAGGCTGCTTCTTTCGGAAGTACTGTATCCATCACTGTTGCAAGTCCGGATAACTGGAAGGTTGTTCGCAAGAAGAACGGCAAAATCCAGCTCACGGGAAATTGGAAGCTTTCAGAGGACGGCAAAACACTCACAGACGCCTTTTCCTCGACCAAGGCTAACGGTGAGATGTCGACCGTGAACTACGTCTACAAACGAACGGCGGGAAGCTCAGGCTTCGTGGGCACGTGGGAAAGCGAGAGCGATAAAGTCACTTACACTTTCGAGTTTCAGATCCAGACCTACGAAGGCGACGGCTTGACGTTCATCAGTCCCGGTGGAACGACGAAGAACATGAAGTTCGACGGGAAAGGTTACGCTCCCCAGGGCCAGTACGTGGCTCCGGGGACAGTGTCGTCCGGGCGGCGGGTGAACGAGCGCACTGTGGAAGTGACGGACAAGATCAATGGCAGGGTCGTTGACACGCAGCAGATCGAACTTTCTCCCGACCTTAAGACTTTGACCATAAACTCGCGCCCGTCGGGCCAAAGCAAGCCAAATGTTTTTGTGTTTGATCGGGAATAGGTGGTGGCGAAATGCGGCGAGTTAGCGAGTCAGCGAGCTAGCAAGTCAGCGTAAAAGCCCACTCAAGCCAACCGCGGGCTCGAATTGGGCCACCGTCCGGACGGTGATGGTGGAGCCTTCACTGCAAGCCGTTCCTATCCCACCCTTCGCATACTGCGCGAAGGATGGGCACCCTGCTTCGCTTACCACTAAAGAGAAGGCCGCGATCTTTTTGATCGCGGCCCTTTGCATTTCTGATGAGCTGTTGAACTGCTTTCACTCTTTAGTCGCGGACTCCGTCTACGAAGGCTTTCAGCTTGCGTGGAGCGTGAGGGGTGACGCAGTTTGCGGAGTGCTTTCGCTTCTATCTGGCGGATGCGCTCGCGGGTTACCTGGAAGCTCTGTCCCACTTCTTCGAGGGTGTGTTCGGATCCATCTTCCAGGCCGAAGCGCATCTTGATCACGCGCTCTTCGCGCGGGGTCAGGGTACGCAGCACCTGCGAGGTGTACTCCTTGAGGTTGACGCTGATGACGGCATCGGAAGGCGAGACGGCCTGGCGGTCTTCGATGAAGTCGCCAAGATGTGAATCTTCTTCTTCGCCGATCGGCGTTTCGAGCGAGATGGGCTCCTGCGCGATCTTGAGCACCTTGCGGACTTTGGCGACCGGGATATCCATGCGGCGGGCGATCTCTTCCGAGGTGGGTTCGCGGCCAAGCTCCTGCACCAGCTGACGCGAGGTGCGGATGAGCTTGTTGATGGTCTCGATCATGTGCACCGGGATACGGATGGTGCGGGCCTGGTCAGCAATGGCGCGGGTGATCGCCTGACGGATCCACCAGGTGGCGTAGGTTGAGAATTTGTAACCGCGACGGTACTCAAATTTGTCGACGGCCTTCATCAGGCCGATGTTGCCTTCCTGGATGAGGTCGAGGAACTGCAATCCGCGGTTGGTGTACTTCTTCGCGATGGAGACGACGAGGCGAAGGTTGGCTTCGATCAGTTCGCGCTTGGCCTGTTCCGCATCCATGTCGCCCTGAATCATTTCGCGCTGTGTGCGCTTCAGTTCGGCAATGGAAACTCCGGCATCCGATTCAAGCTTTTCGAGATCGGTGCGGCAGTTCTTCTGCTGGCGGCGATACTCCTTGCGAAGTTCCTCGCTCTTGGAGGCGTCGTGCTTGACCTCGAGCGATTTAACCTGACGCTCCAGGGTGCGCATGGCGTCCACGGTCTTGTTGACCTTGTCGAGGAGGCGCTTGCGTTCCTGGTTGGTGTACTTGAGTTCGCGAACGATGCGCGAGATGTAGACGCGCTCGCGAGCAATGGCCCAGCGGGTTTTACGATGCTCTTTCGCCTTGGTCTTGATGTTGAGTGTGGCCAGCTTTTCAAGCAGGACAGCGGTCTTTTTCTGATGCTTGATAAGGGCGTCGACGCGGGAAACGGTTTGACGAACGCGTGCCTGCAGGATCTCTTCGGTGAGTTCTTCTTCGTCGAAGATGACGACTTCTTTTACGTTGCGCACGCCACGTTTGAGATCTTCGCCGAGGGCGGTGATTTCGCGAATGACGATGGGCGAGCGGGAGATTGCCTTGAGCACGCGGAGCTGACCACGCTCGATGCGCTTGGCGATTTCCACTTCACCCTCGCGGGTAAGCAGGGGAACGGTGCCCATCTCGCGCAAGTACATGCGGACGGGGTCGTTGGTTTTTTCAAGAGTGCCGGGCGTGAGGTCGAGTTCTACATCTTCGCTCTCTTCGCCTTCTGCTTCGAACTTCTCGGCTCCAAATTTCGGGCCGCCTTCGAGTATGTCGATCCCTTGCGTCCCAATCGTTGTGATCAGGTCGTCGAGATCGTCGGGTGAGTGCAGGTCGCCAGGAATGAGGTCGTTGACCTCGTTGTAGGTCAGGTAGCCTTTTTCCTTGCCTGCTTCAATCAACTTCTGAATATCTTCTTCGTACTTGTCTTCGATGGCCAAGCGGTTTTATTCTCCCGCGAATATGTGTTCGGATCGGATCCGTGCTCGGAATGGAGGAACGGGTGCGAGGCAGGCCATTTAAGGCTTTATCCCTTTGCGCACGATGGGCGCAGGGCAGGTAGACGCACGTCCTTCAAAGACTTACAGGATATCACGAACGCACGGAAGCACCCCCGGCTGAATTTGCCATGCGCGCAGGCAAAGGGGGTTCCATGTCGAGTGCCACAATCCGCCAAGTATTAGACGTGGGAGGGGGCCCAATCGCTTCACGATTAGCTAAAAAGCGGGTAGCTAAGAAGCGGTTAGCTAGGAGACGGTTAGCGGAAAGCGCAGGCGGCCGACAAAAAAACGTTTGGCTGCCGGAAGGCTTGCAAAAACGGCTTACAGCGGCGCTATCCTGCGCCGATTGTTCGCAATTCGCGATCGATGGCGAGTTTTTCGGCGGTCAGGGTGGCGAGTTGGCCCCAGTCGCCTTTGCGCTCCGCCTCGGCGATAGAGGCGCGGAGGGTGCGCTGGCGACCCTCAAGGTGGCGGATGCGCAGGTTTTCGAGGGCGAAGTCGGCTTCCTGCTGGGAGACAGGCTCAGTCTCGTCCAGCAGAATTTGCGCCAGCAGGGCACGAATGCGGCCCTCGGGGACGGCGTCGAGTGGCTGCGCGGCTCCCCGATTGCGCAGGCCGTGCAGGGCCGAGGTGATGGTAAGGCTTTCAAAATGAGACGGATCGCTGTCGAGCGAGGCGGCAATCGCGAGCAGGACAGGATCGTTCGGCTCCGAGCAAAAGGCGCGGAGAAGGATTTTTTCTACCTGGCTGACTCCGGCGGTGGGCGAGGCGATCTGATCGCGGCGTCGGGCGGCGGCCTGCTTGAGCTCTTCGCGAAGGACGGCGGAGTCGATACCGAGCTTTTGGGCGGCGTCCGCGGCAAACTCGTCGCGGGTCAGGCGGCTGGGCATGCGGCGGATGTGGGGCAGGAGAAAGTTGAGAGCCTTGACCTTGGTTTCGGCGTTGTGGCCGGGGAATAGCTGGCGAGCGCGTTCGATGAGGTAATCCTGCTGGCGGCGCGCGGCCCGCACGGCGGCGATGTAGGCAGGCGCGCCGCGCTCACGGATGTAGCGGTCGGGGTCGAGGCCGTCTTCGAGAGTAACGACCTTGATCTCGAAGTCCTTCTTCGGTGAGCATGACGATGGATTTTTCCGCGGCGTTGGCTCCGGCGGTATCGGGGTCGAAGTTGACGACAACTTTGGTGGAGAAGCGCTTGAGGAGGTTGACCTGGTGCTCGGTGAAGGCAGTGCCGCTGGTGGCGAGCACGTTCTGAATTCCGGCGAGGTAGACGGAGATGCAGTCCATCTGGCCTTCGACGAGGATGACGAAGTCGAGCTGCCGGATGGGCTGCTTTGCCTTGTCGAGATTGAAGAGGACCTGGCCCTTGGAATAGAGGGGCGTCTCCGGCGAGTTCATGTACTTGGGGCCGGCCTTGTCGCCGGAATCGAGTGCGCGGGCGGTGAAGGCGATAACGCGGCCCGACTCATTGGCGATGGGGAAGGTGATGCGCTTGCGGAAACGCGAGTAGAGCGGGCCGGACGAGCCGTCCTCCTGCTCTTTGAAAGAGAAGAGGCCGGAGAGCGCGAAGGGTTTCAGCGTCGGCCACACCTTGCAGGCGCTCGCGGAGCGCGTTGAAATTGTCGGGCGCGTAGCCGATGCGGAATTTCGCGATGGCCTCAGTGGTCAGGCCGCGGCCGGTGAGGTACTCGCGGGCGATAGAGCCTTCGGAGGAACGCAGCTGCTCTTCAAACCACAGCGTTGCCTGCTCATGGAGTTCGAGGAGCTTGCCGCGCTGGCGGCCTTCGCGAGCTTCTTCCGGACTGGAGAATTCGCGCTTGGGCAGCGGGATGCCGCACTTCTGGGCGACGATGCGGATGGCTTCCGGGAAGCCTACATTTTCAATTTTGCCGACGAAGGAAAAGACGTCGCCGGAGAGTCCGCAGCCGAAGCAGTGATAGAACTGGCGCACGGCGTGGACGGAGAACGAGGGGGACTTCTCCTTGTGAAAGGGGCAGAGGCCGGAATAGTTCTGCGCGCCTGCCTTTTTGAGGCGCACGTATTCGCCGATGACCTTGACGATGTCAGCCTGCTGTTTCACGGATTGAGCGAAATCCGACATGTGAGAAGGGTACGTCTCAGAGGATACGCGAAGGCGGGCTGAGGGTATCAGGGTGCGCGGTGAGGATATTCGCGGGCGTTTCTCCGCGCTGGCGCAGGGCCTGGAGGGAGAGAGAGTCGTGGCGCTTGGCAAGGCGTTGTCCGGAGGCGTCTGTGACAAGGGGACAGTGATACCACAGTGGCGGCGCGAGACCGAGGGCGCGGTAGAGCAGGAGCTGGCGGGCGGTGGACCGGATGAGATCGGCACCGCGAACAACTTCCGTGATGCGCATGGCGGCGTCATCGACGACGACGGCGAGTTGGTAGGCGGGGACATCGTCTCGCCGCCAGACGAGGAAGTCACCGAAATCGCGACCAGCGACAAAGCTCTGCGTGCCGAAGTGCTGGTCGAGGAACTGGATGGATTCTCCGTCGGGCACTCGGAATCTCCAGTTCACGCCGATGGGAGATGCGGCGGGATCGGCGATGTGACCGGGAAGAGGGCGGCAGGTTCCGGGGTAGAGGGGCTCATCGTCTTCCTGCGGCTGCGCTTCGTGGGGTGCCTGTGCGGAACGCTCGAGATCCTTGCGGGAACATTTGCAGGGATAGATGGCGCCGGAGTGGAGGAGCTGCTTCCAGGAGGCGAGATAGAAGTCGCGGCGCTGGCTTTGCGCGTAGGGAGCGAAGGGGCCGCCGACGTCGGGGCCTTCCTGCCAGCGGATTCCGAGCCAGCGCAGGTCTTCGATCATGGCCTGCTCGAAGTGGGGGCGGGAGCGATGCGGATCGAGATCTTCGTTGCGAAAGACGAGGGTGCCGTTTGCGGCGAGACTGCGTTGATACGCGGTGAAGAAAGTGCGCGCGTGTCCCAGGTGGAGGAGGCCTGTGGGCGAGGGGGCTACGCGGCCGCGATAGGAAGAGGTCACGGGATTAGTTTATGGGAGAAGGGGGCAGAGATAATCCTGCGCGCTGGCGGCCTCCTGTCCCCGATCTTCCCAGTATTCCGCTCAAAGCGATTGGGGTGTCCTTCCCTGCCTTAGCGGCTCCACATATTTCCGACCCACGCACCGAATCGCCGTCTTCACGCTAGAACGATTTTGCCGGTCCAATCTGTGGTGCGCGTACCGGTTTAGCCAATCCGTAAAAAATCACGACTCCCTGTCCCCCCCAGCGGGTCGACAGCGCCTCTTTCGGAATACCGATACAAGCGTCGATGTCCTGCCATTCGCCTTTGGGCGTAACGATGCCACGCGGTTTGGAATTGCGGCCTGGTACTCGACTTTTCTGCGCGCGCAAATCTGGGGTGTTGATCTGGCCACAATAGGACATGCGAAGAGTAGTCTCCTCGCTGCCGAGCGGAATCGGCGGTGATTTCCGTCAGTTGCCTTCCGCTTACACTTAGCAGAGTGGTGGGTTTTGAAGCAGGACGGTCGATCTTTTATCCGTATTCTTGATTCTTGCGGCGACGGAGCCACGCCGGGCCGCGGAAACCGAAGGGGGCTTTATGAACGCAGCTATCGTGAATGCTTTCGCTGCGCCGCCTGTATATGGGACGTTTGCTGATCCTGTGGCCGGGGAGGGCGAGATGCCGGTGACGGTGACGGCGGCTGGACTGCATCCCATTGTGAGGTCGCTGGCGAATGGCACGCATTATGCCAGCGCCGGGGATTTGCCGTTCGTTCCGGGAGTGGACGGCGTGGGGCGGCTGGAGGACGGAACGCGCGTCTACTTTGGCAGCGCGCGAAGCCCGTTCGGCACGTTCGCGGAGCGGGGGCTGGCGACGCAGAGGATGTGCATCCCGCTGCCGGAGGGGCTGGACGACGCGACGGCTGCGGGCATCGCGAATCCGGGAATGTCGTCGTGGGTGGCGCTGAAAGAGCGGGCGAAGTTTGTGGCGGGTGAGAGCGTTCTGATCCTGGGAGCGACGGGCGTTGCGGGCCGAATGGCGGTACAGATCGCGAAACGGATGGGCGCGCGGCGGGTCGTGGCGGTCGGACGGAATCCGCAGGTGCTGGCGTCGTTGAAGGCGTTGGGCGCGGATACGGTTATCTCGCTGGAGCAGGGGCACGCGGAGTTGGTGGCGGCGTTCCGCGGGGCGCAGGAGGAGGCGGGCGTGGACGTGGTGCTCGACTACCTGTGGGGCGAGCCGGCGGAGAGCGTGATGGAAGCGTTGACGAAAAAAGGGCTCAGGAAGACAGGGTCGCGAGTGCGGTTTGTGCAGATTGGCGAGAGCGCAGGGCGGACGATCCGGCTGCCGGCGGCGGCGTTGCGCAGCTCCGGGCTGGAGTTGCTGGGGAGCGGCTTTGGAAGTGCTTCGATGGCGCAGATCCGGGTGGCGATTGAGGAATTTTTCAAGATGGCGGCGGAGACGCCGTTCGACTTCAAGGTGACGACGGCGCCGCTGGCAGAGGTTGGAAAGCTGTGGAATGCTGCCGAGCGAGGGGCCAGGCTAGTCTTCACTCCGTGAGCGTGCAAGAAGTGTCAACAGGACGTTGCCGGTCAATTCACTTCGGCCATTGCGCCGGCGGGCGATGGGGCGCGGCTGGTAGACGGGCGCTGAGGTGGTATTTGACGTAGGATGGTGGGCACTTTCAGATCCGCCTGGAGCCAACCAATGCCCGGAGTCTCTCAGAAATTCCCTCCCGACCAGCGCGACAATGTTCTCCCACTTATTCATTCACTGGGCCCGCTGCTTGGTTTTTCCGTCAATCCCGACACCGGAGACGTGACTGTTTCGGCGGTAATGCTTGGGTTGCGAAAGGTTTCTTCTTTTATCTGGGACATACTTGGATATCTGGATGTGATTGACCTGGAGCAGGCTGCGGCAAAGCAGCGCCAAGTGGACCAGGCAGCGCAACTGGCTCAAACCCAGCAGACGCTGAGCGCACTGCAATCGCAGGTAAACGATTTGCGCATGAGCATGGACACGCTGATTGGATTCTTCGGTGTGATGATTCCTGCATGGATCAACAAGAAGGAAGTGGAGAACGGCGACGACATGGGGATCTCGCGGCCGAGCGCCGCATCGCTGGAGTTGACGGTGGAATTTGCGTTTGACCGGCAGGTTCCGGGATTTGGGCATGAGGATGTAATCTCGATTGCGCCACCCGCAGGCACGCTGGTGAAAAGGGGCAGCACGGTGACGGTGACTCTGAATCTAGAGGGGTAATGGCTGCGGAATCGCCGAAAAGCGGGGCTAAGGAACGGAGCCACGCGAAATCGGGTTGGTCGATGACCCAAAGGTGGGAGTAGCACCCCCGGCGATACGCCTCCGGATGCTCACTCGCGCATCTCAGAGATCGGCGTTATTCTTCCGTGGCATGAGGCTACGCAGATGAAGATACCGAGATTTGGCCTTTCGCTGACATTTTTGCTGGTTTGCATTTCGGTGCACGCTCAAACGGGGATTTACGCGCTCGCTACGGGGGCGCGACTGGGGGGGCTCTATGACGAGACGATTTATGGTCCGACTGTTGGAGTGTATTTCGACGAATGGCATGCCGGGCTGGTAAGCCTGGGGATTGATGCGCGGGGGCAGTTCCTGGGCGGCGGCGGATCGACAAGACTGATTGGCGGAGTGGCGGGGCCGCGAGTGGCGTTTACACCGCACGTGCTGCCGATTAAGCCATATGTGGAAGGCGTGGTGGGTGCGGGCTACGTGGAGGCGGGGGGCGGATCTTCGACGAACGTCGAATACTCCCTGCTTGGCGGGCTGGATTTTACTTTCTTCCCCCACGTGGATTGGCGGGTAGTGGAGTTCAGCTATGGTGGCCTGTCGTTTCTGGATGGGACGTTGCATCCGAAATCTCTCAGTACCGGACTGGTCTTTCGGCTTCCCTGAAATTTCTATTAGCGTATTGGCACAGCTATGGTTACGTAATCTAAATTACGTAACCATAGCTGTGTTCTATTGCGTGCCCTAGAACAGATCGGGGATGCTGGTGAAGGCGATGCGGGTTGGGGCGGCGGCCTTGGCGAGAAGCATGCTGGCTACGTGGAGAGTGTCTGTCCCGTATTTTTCGTTCAGCGAATCCATGACGGTGGAGAGGCGGGTTCGGCGCGACTCTGTCTCGAGGGATGCGAAGAGGCTGAGGGTGTGGAGATGGTCGGGGACGAGGCTATCCAGTCCTACACCGACGAAGAAGGGCTTCTCGTAAAGTGCTCCGGTGGGCTGCTCGGCCCAGAGTTTCTTTAAGGCTTCGACTAGAGTCTGATTGTCCTGGCACTCGATGATCGACAGGCCCTGTGACCAGTTGGACTGGGGAATGCCGGAGTAGTGTTTCGACGTTGCCGAGTGTTTGGGCACGGCATATCGAATGGAAAGCGTCATGTGCGGAGCCCAGAGACGCGCTGCACGCAGGCGCATCGCGGTCTTGTGCAGCAGCTTGTGGGCGACCGCGTAGGATCCTTCGCGGGTGCGCAGTTCAGGCGGCAGAACGTGGGAGTGGCTGACGGATTTCTGATGCTCGAGGTCGGCATCGTTGAAGTCCTCGCCTCGCAGCCAGTGCCAGAGTTTGTCACCGGGGAGTCCGCCCCACGTCGTATTCATCTCTTCGCGACTGAGCGCCATCAACTGCTGCATGGTGTGGATGCCTGCGGCCTGCAGGCGCTTTTCCATGCGCGCGCCAATGCCGGGGAGATCGCGCGGGGTGAGTTGGAGCAGGGCCGCGTTGAGAATGTCGGGGGTCAGGGCGACCAGGCCGTCGGGTTTCTCCATGTCGGAGGCGATCTTGGCGAGATAGCGATTCTGGGCCAATCCCACGGAACAGCGGAGGGTGGAACCGGCACGCTCACGAATATTGGTTTTGATACGGCGCGCAAGATCGAGGGCATTGAGGAGGGGACGCTCGCGGCCGATGAGTCGGCAGGCCATTTCGTCGATGGACATAACGGCGGAGACGGGTATGCACTGCTCCACGGCCTCGACGATGCGGTGGTGGTAGTCAACGTATTCCTCGTGGCGCGCCTCCACCAGCACAATGCCGGGGCACATGCGTTTGGCTTCGCCGACCTGGGTGCCGGTGCGAACTCCAAAGGCTTTGGCCTCGTAGCTGGCCGCGATACAGCAGGTTGTGTCTGCCATGAGGGGGACAACGGCGACCGGTTTGCCGCGCAGTTCCGGCCTTAACTCCTGCTCGACGGAGGCGAAGTAGGAGTTGAGATCGAGGAAGAGCCAGTTGAGGCAAGGCTCGGTTGCGGGATGTGTGACGTTTGTGGTCACCATATACCAGTTTCGCTTTTTCTTCGTCGCACGGCAATGCCGTTGTATTAAAAATTCGGCGGGTGATAACTTTGTCTTGCTGAAAGATTCTTTTTTTCGCAAAATGTAGTCGAGAGGCTAACGTTTAGCTTCTATATACGTAGGAGTCCGGCCATGTGGTACCCAAAGATTGAAGGTATTTCGCATTGGTTCTTTCAACATGAGGCTCTCACTCTTGCCACGTTGGCGACACTTTGCGCGGCAATGTTGATTGGTTGCGCTGTCGGCTGTGTGTGCTCCCCACGCAAGGAAAAGGACCAGATTTTTCACCGCACGGTATTCTAGGCCTCTCGGACTGGCGGTTTACGCCGGAAATCCAGGCAGTCCCTGTTCGGCCCTCTTTTGATTTATTCCCCTTCCTACCTAAGAGCAACTGCAGATATTTTTCACTCCGCTTCGCCTCGCTCAAGATGACAGATTACGGGTCGGTGCCTGAGGTTGGTTCTGACTGGTTGCATGTCTAAACGCGACCGCAAATCCTTCGATTCCGCTTCGCTCAAGGTGCCGAGTTTCAGGTTGGTGCGGTGCCGCATCTATAATCCGCATTCATGAGCGAAAAGACGCCTCCGCGTATGGATTTGCTACGAGAGCTAGAGCGGCGTAACAGGCTTGCTGAAGAAGGCGGCGGGCAGGAGCGACGGGAGCGGCAACACGCTGAGGGCAAGCTTTCCGCGCGGGAACGCATTACGCTGCTGCTGGATGAAGGCACGTTTGAGGAGATGGATAAGCTGGTGGTCCATCGGTCGACCGACTTTGGCATGCAGGACAAGCGGATTCCAGGCGACGGATTTGTGACGGGGTATGGGCGGATCGACGGACGGACGGTGTTCGTGTTCGCGCAGGACTTTACCGTCTTTGGCGGATCGCTCTCGGAGACGAACGCGGCCAAGATTGTGAAGCTGATGGACATGGCGCTGCGCGTGGGTTCGCCGATTATCGGGCTGAACGATTCCGGCGGTGCGCGTATCCAGGAGGGCGTGGTGTCGCTGGCCGGGTATGCGGATATTTTTCTGCGCAACACACTGGCGAGCGGAGTGGTCCCCCAAATATCGGCAATTCTGGGGCCGTGCGCTGGGGGCGCGGTGTATTCGCCGGCGATCACGGACTTTACGTTGATGGTGGACAAGACGAGCTACATGTTCGTTACGGGTCCGGACGTGATCCGCACGGTGACGCACGAGGAGGTGACCAAGGAAGCGCTGGGTGGCGCGACGACGCACAACGAAATCTCCGGCGTGGCACACTTTATGGCGGAGGATGACGCGGAGTGCCTGGCGATGGTGCGCGAGCTGCTGAGTTTTCTGCCTGCGAACAATTTGGAAGACCCGCCGCGCAGGGCCCCGAGCGACCCGGCAGATCGAGCGGATGCCATTCTCGACTCAATGGTTCCGGCGGAATCGAATCAACCCTACGACATGAAGCATGTGATCACGCGCATTGTGGACGACGGATATTTCTTTGAAGTCCACGAGCATTTCGCGCGGAATATCGTAGTGGGATTTGCGCGGATGAATGGCCGGCCCGTGGGGATTGTGGCAAATCAACCGGCGTTTCTTGCGGGGGTGCTGAATATTGACGCGAGCGTGAAGGGCGCGCGCTTTGTGCGATTCTGCGATGCATTCAATATTCCGCTGATCACGCTGGAGGATGTGCCGGGATTTCTGCCGGGAGTGGAGCAGGAATACGGCGGCATTATCCGGCAGGGCGCGAAGCTGCTGTATGCGTATGCGGAAGCAACGGTGCCGAAGCTGACGGTGATTACGCGCAAGGCGTATGGCGGTGCGTATTGCGTGATGAGTTCAAAGCACCTGCGGACGGATATGAACTTCGCGTGGCCGACGGCGGAGATTGCGGTGATGGGGCCGGAGGGCGCGGTGAACATTGTGTACGGACGGGAATTTGATGCGCTGCTAAAAGAGGCCGAAGTACTGGATGGTCCGTTGAGTGAAGAGCAGAAGCGAGACGTTCTGGCACAGGCGCGGACGCAGAAGGTGGAGGAGTTCCGCGAGCAATTCGCAAATCCTTACATAGCGGCAGAGCACGGCTACGTGGATGCGGTGATTGCTCCGCGCGAGACGCGGCGGCGGCTGATTTTCGCGCTGGAGATGCTGGATGGAAAACGCGATAAGAATCCTGCGAAGAAGCATGGGAACATTCCGTTGTGAGTACTGCCGGTGCTTGCCGCACGGGCGGACTAAACAGCTGAGCCGCGAGAGTGCGAACGATTGTTTATCCCACTCACTTTTTTTGGAACGATCCGATCACACGTCTCTAACGCGAGATTTCTGAATCCCACTCCAGCCAACGGGCGGGCTTGAATGGGACATCGTCAAAAGCAGTAAAGCTGCATCCTCTTTTGCTTGTTCGCTAATTTCTGACAGTTTCATTGTCTGGGTTAGTCGCAGCAATTCTATGGCTCTGGTTTTGCCTCTCGGCCTGCTGAGATAGACTTTCGCAAGCTCAACTGCCGCTTCGCCCGAGCGCATCTCGACTGCTCTCTTAAACCAAAAGATAGCCGATCTAATTTTGCCTTCCTCCAGCTTGTCCAATGCAAGATTAAAGGCCCCTGATTCGTCGCCATTTCTATACGCTCGTTTGTACCAATAGGCTGCCTTCAGATCAGATTGTGGAACACCTTTTCCCCACGAAAAGCTGTTTCCGAGATTGACTTGTGCTCCCGAGTGTTCCAAGTTGGCGGCCTTCGTTAGAAGGTTAGCTGCATCCTCCAATAGCCCTTTTTCTTCGCTTTTCAAGCCTCGACAAACAATGTCTCTGCTTCCGAGTTCTTGTTGGTGCCGACATCTTGTCTCATGATCCCTTCTCGGTTGTAGCCTCGCTTAGCAGAATTTACCACTCAAGCCATTGCTGGCTGCAAAGAAACCGCAGGTTCCTACACTTCGCTTCGTTCGTTAGGATGAAAACTTTTCTTTGAAGCAAAACACTGGTGCGAGGCGTTTACGGTTTGCGCGGGTTCGGGGGTTAGGGTGGGCTTGCCTTTTTCGTTTGTTGAGATGTAGCCCATGGGGGTGTGGTGGTCGTGGGTGAAGAGCACTAGCCATTGCTCGGGGATGGCGCGGGAGTAGAAGCGCTTGCGCTGCGCGATGCAGGTGACGGGATCGAGGTCGTAGCCCATGACCCAGGTGAGGTCGAGGTGTGCGCTGGTGGGGATGAGATCGGAGATGTACGAGGCGCGCTGTCCGGCGGAGTCGATGTCGATGCTCATTAATTGCGCGGTGTGGCCGGGATAAACATCGACGGAGATGCCGGGGACGATTTCGCCGGGGCCATCGAGCAGAGTCATCTGTCCGGACTGGATGAGTGGGTCGTAATTATCTGAGATATAGCTGACGGCGTCTCGTTCCAACTGCAGATGGCCGTGCTCGACTTCTCCGCGATGGGAGAAATAGCGTGCGTTGGGAAAAGTAGGAACGACATCGCCGGATGGAGTTCGAGTGGTGTTCCATCCGCAGTGATCGAAGTGGAGATGCGAATTGATCACGATGTCCACTTCTTCGGGTCGAATGCCGGCGGCGACGAATGCGCCGGGCAACTGCTGCTTGGTTTCGAAGATGGCGCGCATTTTTTCGGAGAATTTGTCGCCGCAACCTGTTTCGATGACGACGGTGTGTTTTCCTGTTTTCACAACAACTGTGTTCGTGCCCAAAAGGATGCGGTTGTCGGCATCGGGGAGAGCGCGCTTCTCCCACATGGGCTTAGGAACGACTCCGAACATGGCGCCGCCGTCGAGGAAGTAAAAGCCATCACTGAGAATGGTTAGTTCGAAATCGCCAACGTTGGCGTGGCCGCGAATGAGATCGTAGGAATCCTGCCGCTCGGCGGGATGGGTCACTTTTGCACTCCGGGCTTTGTCGGCACGGCGGGGGCGGGAGCCGGTTCATTATCTGTATCTTCCTCTGTTACGTTTACGCCCGGGTTCATGAGGTAGAGATCAAAGTGGGAGAGAATTTTTTGATACAGGTGCGTTCTGGACTCCGGCCCGGCTATGGAGTGGGTTTTACGAGGGTAGAGCTGCAGGTCATAGGGGATGTCGGCATCGATGAGGCGCTGAATGAACTGGATGGAGTTTCCCATGTGCACGTTGTCGTCGCCGGTGCCCTGGACGATCAGCAGATGTCCCTTTAGATTTTGCGCAGTGTTGACGACGGAGTAGTCGTGATAACCCTCGTTGTTTTCAGCCGGAGTGCCGAGGTATCGCTCGGTATAGATGGAGTCGTAGTTATGCCAGTCGGTGACGGGTGCGACGGCGACTCCGGCGAGAAATCGCGGGGAATTCGTCATGGCGTTGAGGGTGAAGGTACCTCCCCAACTCCATCCCCACCAGCCGAGGCGATTGGGGTCGAGGCGCGGATAGCGTTTGAGGACTTCGTCAAGCACGCGCAGCTGATCCTCCAGCTGCACTGCTCCCATGTTGTGATAGGCGGCCTGGGCGAAGTCGCGGCCTCGCGATCCCATGCCGCGATTGTCCGTATGCAGGACGGCGTATCCATGCTGAGCAAGCAGCTGATCGAACAGGAAACTGTTGGACCATGCATCGCGAACCGTCTGAACATGCGGGCCACCGTAGGGGTTGACGATGAGGGGAACGGTGGCGGTGGCGATCTTCTGCGGAGGCAAGAGCAGGTCGGCGTAGAGGGTGGTTCCGTCGGATGCTTTGATCTCGAGATTTTCAGGCGCTACAAGCTTGTAGGCCTCGAGCGATCGGGATTTCCAGAAGGGTTTACAAGCGCCCCTGGTGGTGCACATGCTCATGGTGGTGGGCGACATGGTTGAGGAATACGTATCGAGAAAATGAGGGCCGTTGGGGGCGAGCAGGGGCTCGTGGAATCCGGGCGACTCAGTGATTTCGTACTTATCTTTTCCATCGATCCGAATGTGCCAGACATGCTGCTGGCGGGGGTCGCCTTCATTGGAGGCGAAAACGATGGTGTGGGTGGACTCGTCAACGCCCGCGATGGAGCTTACCTCGTAATCACCGGAGGTGAGTTGAGTTTCAAGCTTCGCGGTGGTGGGGTTGTTGGGGTCGAAGGAATACACGTAGATGTGGGTGTGGCCATCCTGCCAACTGGTGAGCAGGAATCGTGAGTGTCCAAAGGTTACGTCGTAATTTTCATCGAGGAATTTATCGTCCTTGATTTCGAGGGCGAGAGTGGTGGCGCCGGTGGAGGGGTCGGCAAAGTAGATGTTGCGATGTTTATGGTCGCGGCTGAGTGTCTCAATCCACAGCTTTTTGGCATTCACCCATCCGAACCGGGGAATGTAATCCTGCCCTTCTTGAATGGGAATCTTCATCCACGTGGTCCTGCCGCCGTTGGCACCAACGACGCCGACGTGCACATTGGGGTTTGGATCGCCGGGCAGTGGATAGCGCTGGCGATCGACGGTGGCGTGATACGGGATCCAATCGACGAGCGGGTATTCAGGCACACCCATCTCGTTCATCTGCAGATAGGCAATTGCGTGGGAATCAGGAGCCCAGAAGTAGTTGCTGCGGGTGTCGAGTTCTTCGAGGTAGAGCCAGTCCACTTCCCCGGAAAGGAAATTTGGATCCTTGTTGTTACTGAGAGAGATAGTGGGTGTGCCAGGTAGCCGCAGGTGACAAACATAGAGATTGTGATCGCGGATGAAGCTTAGGTCTTTTCCGTCGGGCCCGAATTTGGGATCGTCTCCGCTTGCGGCGGCAGTGAAGGCAACTTCAACCCCGGTACCGTTATGCAGGTCATAGAGCCAAAGCTGGCCGTTGGAATCGAAGAGCAGGTGGCGGGAATCGGGGGCCCAGATGTAGCCGGCCATGTCGTAGCGGTTGCGGTGGTCCTTGTCTTTCTCAGTGGAGTTGGCACTAGCAAGAGGCTGGCGAGTTTGGAGCGACCCACAAGGACGGTGGTCTTGCCCGTGTCAGCGTCGACCTGCATGAGTTCGCCATCCTCTGAGAGATAACTGAGGCGTTCGCCGTCCGGGGCCCAGGCAATGGACTCGGGAGGCTTTCCAGTCAGGCCGCCCTCTCGATTGATGTCGCGGACGGTGAGCTTTGGCGGGGCGGTAGCTTTCTGGCTCGAAGCGGGGACAGGCAGGGCCGCGACGAGAGCTACGGCGATGGCGTTCGAAATGAAATGCAACGGCAAAACCCAGCGCATTGTTCAGCATGCAGTTTATTACATGGGATTGTCCGGTTTGTCAGCGTAGGGTCACCGGACGGTATGAAATCAACAATTTTGTTCATGGATTTTTGTAATTCGCCGTTTTCTGGCGCTTCGTGCTAAGAAAAGCGAGCCGGGGGCATGAGGCGCCCCGATGGACAGAAAGCTGACGCCATCGAGGCAGGAGAGCATAGATTTCTGGTGGGAGGCGGTGAAACTGAGTTGGGATTCAGCATGGGATCTGCAGACGGCGCATTGGAGAGATGGGAATCGGTCTGCTGGTGCTAAACTTGAAGACACTGCATGAATCCAACAGCCGAACGCCTCATACGTCTTCAGGCGGTAGACGAGCGCATAGCTCTTCTGCTGGAAGCCACTGCCGCCTTGCCCCGGCACCTGGCCACAATCGAACAGAAACTGGAGAGCCAGAAAACGGCACTCGCCGGGTTTGATAAAGCGATCAAGGCGGAAGAAGCCAAGAAGCGCAGTCTCGAAGGGGATATCAAGGACCAGCAGGCGAAGATTGCGAAGTACCGCGACCAGTTGACCGGCGTGAAGACGAATGAGCAATACGCCGCGCTGCAACATGAGATCACATTCGCGGAAGAGCAGATCAAGAAGCTGGAAGATGCAGAACTGCAGAGCATTGACCGCGCGGAAACGCTGACGGCTACGCGGACAGGTGCGCAGGCAGGGTTGGCGGAACAAGAGGCCCTGGTAGATGTAGAGAAGACGGCCGCGCAATCGAAATCTGTTGAGCAGAACTCAGAACTGACAGCGCTGAAGGCGGACCGAGTGAAAGTGCGCCACGGCATTGATGAAGGGCTGCTTGCCAACTACGACCGAATTTCCTCCTCAAAAAAGACGGCGCTCGCGCCAGCGCAGGGCCAGCAGTGCACGGCCTGCCAGATGTGGTTGCGCCCGCAGATGTGGAACATGGTCCGCGTGGCGGAAGTGCTGCTGACCTGCGAGAGCTGCGGTCGGCTGATGTACCACGATCCCTCGAAGGAACCGGTTCCGGTTCCCAAGGTGGAAGCAAAGCCGAAGAAGCGGGCGAAGAAAGTAGTGGCTACCGAAGAAGCGGCGTCGGCTGAGGCCGCAACAGAGACGGGATCCGGAGAAGCAGCGGGAGCCTGATCGAGCGCTTCCACGAGATGGCACCGGGCAGTTGAGGCTCTAGGTGAGCGTCTCAAAAAAATCAACCCGCAGGAGAGATTCTCCAGTTGACCCAAAAAGCGAGAAAACGGATCGCGGTCGACATGGATGAAGTGCTTGCCGATACCCTGAGTGAGCACATTGCCCGATATAACCGGGAGCACGGCGAAGCAGTAACGAAGGCCGATCTCGAAGGCAAGTGGATGTGGGACATTGTTTCCGCCGACCGACACGAGCGCCTGACGGCTTACCTGCATGCGGAGGATTTCTTTGAAGATCTTCCGGTGGTAGTCGGACAGCCAGGACGTCCTATCCAATCTTGGCGAGCATTACGACATCTACATTGCAACGGCCGCGATGGAGTTTCCAAACTCCTTCGGTCCCAAGTATCGATGGCTGCAGAGACACTTCCCTTTTGTGCCGGCGTCGAACTACGTCTTCTGCGGCGACAAGGGAGTTGTGCGGGCGAATTATCTGATCGATGATCTCTCGAGGAACTTCAGGAGATTTGTTGGGCAGGGGATTCTGTATACAGCTCCGCACAACCTGGGAGTGAGCGGCTACCCGCGCGTGGACAACTGGCGACAGGTAGCCGATTATTTTCGATCCATCCAGGAACACAATACCGATCCAGATAACTAGACCGGCATTAGCGCATTACTCGGCGTTTTGATCCGACGAGATGGCGCGCAGCGGGACGGGTCCTGCCTTGACACTGCTGCCGGGGGGCACGGTCGCCTTCGGGGTCAGCGGAGTAGGCGCCGGACGCGTGCCGATCGCCGTTCCCATTGGCCGCAGATTCATGGCCGGCTGGCTGGACGCCTGCTGATGCATGGTCACGATAATCGCGACGGCTGGATTCTTGCCGAGGCAGCGATAGGCGTGTGGAGTGCTGGCATCGAAGTAGACACCGTCTCCCGCTTCGAGAGCGTAGACCTTGTCAGAGTGGCGAATTTCAAGCTCGCCTTCCAGCAGGTAGAGGAACTCGTAGCCGGGGTGGACGTGCGGACGGATATCAATCGTCTTCTTCAGGGGCACGAACTCGGCGTAGTAGGGATCGAGCTGCCGGTCCGGGACCATGTAGCCAAGACTCTCGAAGTAGTAGGTTGGATCCTCGACGCCGGTCTGGGGAAGACGCACCCGCTCCCGCTTCTTGTGAACGCGGAAGAGCGTGTGGGGCTCAGTCTCAAAGAAATACGAAAGATCTTTGCTGAAGACCATTGCCACACGGGCGAGGTTACGCAGGGTGGGGACGACCCTGCCGGTTTCAAGCTGGGAGAGGAAGCTGGCGGAAAGACCGGTGTGGCGGCCAAGTTCCACGAGTCCCATGGACTTTTTGAGGCGCAGCCGCTTGATTCTTTCCCCGATCCTTTTTTCGGCAATAAAGCTTTCGGCGCTGCTTGGGTCGATGGAAGAATTATTCAAATCGTCTTTGAGCTCGGGTTTGGAGTTCATCATGGGGATCCTTTGACCTCATCGAGTAGATGTTGCTGGGGAAGCAAATGTTGCTAAAATTAAAACACATTTCACTTTCGTGAATACCTTTATTGCACTGAGCGTAATCTGAGTTAGCAGAACCGCAGTCTTGCAAACAGGAGAGCGAAATGACGCCCAGCAATGTGCTCATCAGCGGCGCGTCAGGAATGATCGGGACGGCGCTGCTGCAATTCCTTTCGAACCAATCGATTCCGGCGATACGCCTGACCCGTCGTCAGAGTCGGCCGGAGCTGCGAGAGGTCCATTGGAACCCTTATTCCGCTGTTGTCAGCGAAAAATCTCCCGCCATTCCGGAAACCTTTGGTCCTTTGGACGCGGCCATTCACTTATCGGGAGCAAATGTCGCTGGCCAGCCCTGGACTCTGGAATACCGAAAAAAACTTCGTGACAGCCGGGTAGAAACAACGCTTTCACTTGGTGAGATGCTTATTTCGCTCCCGAGGCCACCTCGCGTGCTGCTGTGTGCATCGGCAATCGGCATTTATGGCAATCGCGGTGACGAAATCCTGACGGAAGACTCTGCGCCGGGCACAGGATTTCTTGCTGACGTGTGCCAGGAGTGGGAGAGCGCCACGCGCGAAGTGGAGGCGGCAGGGATACGCGTCGTGCATCTGCGATTCGGCGTGGTGCTGAGCCGGAGCGGGGGCATGCTCAATAAATTGCTGCCGTTATTCCGCATGGGGCTTGGTGGAAAGCTGGGGAACGGCCGCCAGTGGACGAGTTGGGTGGCGTTGCCGGACCTGCTGCGGGTGGTGCAGTTCTGCCTGGAGACGGACAGTATGCGCGGGGCGGTGAATGTGGTGGCTCCGGAACCGGTGAGAAATGCCGAGTTCGCCGCGGCGATGGGAAAAGTGCTGGGACGGCCTACGATTCTTCCGGTTCCCGCGACGGCCCTGAAGGTGGTGTTCGGCGCGATGGCCAACGAGACCATGCTGTCGAGTTTACGGGTGCTTCCGGTTCGATTGGTGGAAGCCGGATTCCACTTCGAACTCGGCGATATTGATTCCGCGCTGCGATCGCAATTGGCCGGGTAGAGCGAAGGCTCTGCTAGGCTGAAGAGAACATGATCCGACCTCCGGGGAGAAAGACTGCAGTTGTAGTGGGGATGCGCCGCGCATGCGCGCTGGCTGTCTTTTTGTGTGGATGGACCATCTCCGGCTGCGGAACACCTGCTCAACCACTCCCGCCTACACTCAAGCTTCCGGAATTGACAAAGGACCTGAGCGCGACCCGGGTTGGGGATACTGTCCATTTGAAGTGGACGATCTCCCACCGCTCGACAGACAACGTTCTGCTGCAGGAAAAGGTTCCCTACTACGTGTGGCGCAAGCCGGGGACGGGCAAGGGGGAACTGGTTGGCGATTCGAGTTCGGAAGCGGGCGAGGCAGCGGAATTTGCCGATCAGCTTCCTCCGGAATTGCAGAAGGGGCCGCCGACTTTAATCACTTACACAGTGGAACTTCTGAACCACCAGGGACACTCGGCTGGGCTGTCGAACGTGGGGTACTCGGCGGCCGGCGCGGCTCCTCCCGCGGTACTCGACTTGACGGCGACAGTGACGAAAGAGGGAGTACTGCTGCACTGGGCAGCGCTTGAAAACTACGGAGGGCCGGAGACTTTTCGCATTCACCGAACGGTGCTGGATACAACCGCCGCGAAGAAACCTTCGACGTTGGGGGCCACCGATGCACCGGTGAATATGACGTTGCTGGTGAATCCGAAGGATGGCAAGGACCGGGGAGAGGCACTGGACGCGAGCGTGGTATTCGGCCACCGGTATGAATACTGGATTGAGAGATTGATTCACGATGTAGTCGGCGGCAAGCCCGTAGAAATTCTGAGTGGGCCGAGCAATCTTATTCGGGTGGAGGCGAAGGATGTGTTTCCACCGCTGCCACCCGAGGCACTTGCCGCGGTTGCGGTGGCAGACCAGGGGGCAATCGATCTCTCGTGGTCTCCCAACAGTGAGGCCGACCTGGCAGGGTACGTGGTGTATCGCGCAGAGGGAGACGGCAAAGCGGAACGCATTTCACCGGCTAACGCGCCGGTGATCGCTGCGACGTATCGGGATGGTGCGGCGCAGGCGGGCCACACTTATCACTACTCAGTGAGCGCGGTGGACACCGGCGGGAACGAGAGTGCGCGGTCGGCCGAAGCGACGGAGACGCTGCCTGCCCCTGGAAACCAATAAGAGCTGAAAAGCGACGGACGGGACTTCGGCGGGCGCTGCGGCGATCGGTTAGCTACCGGAAGCGGGCTCGTCTTTCCACTGATGGCCACAGGACTCGCAGAACCATTCGTTGACGGGATCAGCGGATTCGAGGAGGGGGTCCGGCGTTCCGCAGCGGGGGCAGTCGGGTGATTGAAAGTCGCCTGACTCCTTGGCGGATTCGTATTGCTCCATGACCTCTGCGGAGATTGGCTGGGCGAGCACCTGTTGGGCGCGGGTTGCGTCTTGCGGCGAGACCTGCAGCCGCGGAGCCAGGCTTGGACCTCCAGCGGGAGTAACCACGCGGCTATGGATCCCTGCTAATTCGAGCGCCCAATAGGAGATTGAGGCTTCCTCGGCGGTGGAGAATTTGCCGAGGAGAATATCCCCGTCGGGAGCAATGTCCCACTCAGTGGAAACTTCGGCGTCGTGACCGGCGTCTTCGTCGTCGGCAGGCTCAGCGCCGGGCCGGGAAATGCTCAACTTGCGCAGCTTGAGTTCGTCGCTCAGCGCCTTCTGAGCGACGTCAGTAAGGTTGTCGAAATCGGCGGCAAGCTGCAGCAACTCCTCGTCATACATGGAGGTATAACGCTTGGACAACTGCAGGTATTCACTTGCCTGATCGTTCATTTGGCCGATGGCTCCCTGAAAAAATGGTGAAGATCGAAGTATAGACGGGGCGATGGAAAATAAAAAGAAGGGCATCTATGAATCGATGCCCTTCCGTGTATTTGCCACAGTGACTGTGGCGGACGATTGTCTACTGCAGCAGGGTTCCATTCTCCGGTTCGATCTTCGCTTCCTCCGGCGGAATGACGACCGCGGCGGCAACCTTGTCTTCATCTTCGAGATGCAGCAGGCGGACGCCCTGGGTGGAGCGGCCGGCGGCGCGGATGGTCTTGGTATCGATGCGGATGATCTTGCCGTACTGGCTGATGACCATCAGCTCCGATGTCTCGTCGACCAGCTGGATGGCGCTGACCTTGCCGTTGCGCGAAGTCGTCTTGACGTTGATAACACCCTTGCCGCCGCGGGTCTGCAGACGGTATTCGTCCACATCCGTGCGCTTGCCGTAGCCCTGTTCGGTGACGGAGAGAATGAGGCAGGGGCAGTCTGCGCCGCTGTCTTCCTTGCTGCGCTCTTGGGAGTGACGGCGACTCCGACGACGTAGTCGTGCTTTTGCAGATCGATGCCGCGCACGCCGTAGGCAGGGCGGCCCATGGAGCGGACATCGTTCTCGTCGAAGCGGATGGCCATGCCGTCGTGCGTGGCGAGGAAGATGATCTGCTTGCCGTCGGTGATGCGGGCGCCGATGAGCTCGTCGTCTTCGTCGATGCCGATGGCGATGATGCCGCGCGCCATGACGTTGGAGAAGTCCTTGAGCGGCGTCTTCTTGACCGTGCCCTTGCGCGTGGCGAAGAAGACGAACTTGCCTTCTTCTTCGAGGTCGCGTACGGGGAGGATGGTGCGACACTGTTTCGCCGGGCTGCAGGTTGAGCAGCGAGGCCATGGACTTGCCCTTGCCGGCGGCGCCGACGTCGGGAATCTCGTAGACCTTGAGCCAGTAGACGCGGCCGGTGTTGGTGAAGCAGAGCAGGTAGGCGTGCGTGGAGTCGACGATGAGCTGCGAGACGAAGTCTTCTTCGCGCGTCTTCATGCCGAGGCGGCCCGGTGCCACCGCGCCGCTGCTGGCGGTAGGTGGAGATGGGGGTGCGCTTGAGGTAGCCGGAGTGGGAGACGGTGACGGCGACCTGCTCGTCGGCGATGAGGTCTTCGAGCTGCAGCTCGGCGGTCTCGTCGAGGATCTGCGTGCGGCGCTCGTCGCCGTACTGCTTGCGGACTTCTTCGAGCTCCTTGACGATGACGCGGCGGAGTTTCTTCTCCGAGGCGAGGATGGACTCGTACTCCGCGATGCGCTCGCGGACTTCGGCCGAGCTCCTTGAGGATCTCGTCGATGGAGAGCTGGGTGAGGCGATAGAGCTGCAGTTCGAGGATGGCGTCGATCTGCCGGTAGCTGAGGCCGGGCTCCCGGTGACAAGGTCTGGTGACGTGTCCTTGGTCGAGTTTGATGCACGATGTCTTTGCCTCTTGCCGGAGAAGCGGAAGAGATTTTCGCGGGCATCGGCGCGGCTGCTCGATCCACGAATGATCTTGATGACCTTGTCGAGGTGGTCGAGGGCGATCTGGTAGCCTTCGAGAATGTGTTCGCGCTCGCGGGCCTTGCGGAGGAGGAAGGCAGTGCGGCGACGAACGACGTCGACGCGATGATCGATGAAGTGGCGGATGGCCTCGTCGAGGGCGAGTTCCTTGCGGCTGGCCGTTGACCACGGCCAGGAAGATCATGGAGAAGCTCTCCTGCATCTGCGTGTGCTTGTAGAGCTGGTTGAGGACGATCTGCGCTTCGGCGCCGCGCTTGAGCTCGATGACGATGCGCATGCCGTCGCGATCGCTCTCGTCGCGAATCGTCGCGAGATGTCGTCGATGATTTTGTCGTTGACCAGTTCGGCGATGCGCTCGATGAGCTTGGACTTGTTGACCTGGTAGGGGATCTCGGTGACGATGATCGCCTGGCGTCCGTTGGTGAGTGTTTCGATCGCGGCACTTGGCGCGCATGAGGAAGCGGCCGCGGCCGGTCTTGTAGGCCTGCGCGATGCCGCTGCGTCCGTAGAGGAAGCCACCGGTGGGGAAGTCCGGGCCCTTGCACGTGCTCCAGAACCTCGGTCGAGGCCGGCGTGGGGATTCGTTGACCAGCTCGATGGAGGCGTTGATGACTTCGGTGAGGTTGTGCGGCGGAATGTTGGTCGCCATGCCGACCGCGATGCCGTTCGACCCGTTGACGATGAGGTTTGGAATTCGCGTCGGCAGGACGGTCGGCTCGGTGGTGCGACTCGTCGTAGTTGGGGACGAAGTCGACGGTGTCCTGATCGATGTCGGCGAGCATCTCGCCGGCGATGCGCGTCATGCGGCACTCGGTGTAGCGCATGGCCGCGGGCGGATCGCCGTCGACGGAGCCGAAGTTGCCCTGGCCGTCGATCATGGGATAGCGCAGGCTGAAGGGCTGCGCCAGGCGCACCATGGTGTCGTAGATGGCGGAGTCGCCGTGGGGATGGTAGACGCCCATGCACTGACCGACGACCTTGGCGCACTTGGTGTACTTCTTGTTGAACTGGAGGCCCATCTCCTGCATGCCGTAGAGGATGCGGCGATGCACGGGCTTGAGGCCGTCGCGAACGTCGGGCAGAGCGCGGCCGATGATGACCGACATGGAGTAGTCGAGATACGACCGCCGCATCTCGTCTTCAATGTTGATCGGGATGATGCTGGCGGCACCGGTGGGGTTCGGCCGGATGCCGTCCTTGCCGTCGCCGCCGAGGGGAAGCTGGGGATTCTGATCGTCTGCCATAAAAGGTGGGTTGCTCAATCCAGGCCGGAGGGGAAATGGGCACCCGAGAACTGCGATATTTCCTGCCCTGAAACTAAGGCTAACTCTATGATACGCAATTAGTTAGCCCAAGGCAAGCCGGCGGGCCCTGGTAACCTCAATGATGCGAGCTGACTTGCAATTCACTCTTGCGAACATGGGCAGAGCGGCCAGCGAAAGTGCCGCCTGAGCGAGCAAAAGACCGCCCGTCGCGAAGAGGAAAACGCGGCGGTGCCGGCTCTCCAGAACGTCGGCAAACACCCCGCCGATGAAGGTGAGAAGGAACGGAATTGCCCATAGCCAGGGCTGCGACGGGAATCGCCGGTTGTGATGAGAAGAAAGAGCAGCAGGGCCACGAGAAGCGGGGTGGTGTTGCCGAAGTAGCGCGAGCGGCGTATGACGAGATAGAGAGCCAGCGCGGCTGCCGCGGCAGCGAGCGTGACACCGGCGTTGAGGCACGCTGAGAAGTAGATGCGGGCGGGCAGGAGTGAGAAGCCAGATGCCGCGCTGCTCCGCTGCGAAAGATGTAGCTGAAGGCGTCCGGCTGAAACGGAATAGGAGGCGAAGAGCAGCAGCAGCGATGCCAGACGCACGATCATCATGAGGATGGGGATGATGTAAGCGCGGCGGCCCTCCGCAAGGTATGACGAGAAAGAGGAATGCCAGCAGGAAAGCGACGAAGTAACCGCGGCAGACGTGCGCGGCCGCGGTAAATCCGAAGGCCGGCGTCAGCAGGACGATGCGCGGCCGCCATTTGTGTCTGCGGACCCTGCATGGCATGGGCCACTCCGATGGCGGTATAGACGGCGGCGTAGAGTCCGCAGTGCGGCAAGAATTTCGTTGTTCGGATAAGTGCAGGCGCGGATGATCTCCGGAGAAAAGCAGTAGAGGGCCAGCGCGACAAAGCCGCCTTCGTTGCCGTAGAGGCGACGCGTCACCCACCACAGCGCCGCGCCCAGCGCGAGGCCCAGCGAAGACGAACGGCAGGCGCATCAGCAGGAGTACGTAACCGAGCTGGTGGCGAGCTTCCCAGGTGGACGTCTCGCTGGCGACTGCCCGGCAAGAATGCGCTGAATGGTAAGCGGTAGCCCGGCAGCGCGGTAAGCGAGTGTTCCGTCGTGGATGTTGCCGCACTGGTGAAGTAGCCGGCGAGCGGCGAAGGCTTCTCCCACATCTCCCGTCCGCAGCGCGCAAATTCATAGTCGCGATCGGTGAGCGTCTGGCGGTGGATGACCCAAAGGCACTGCGCCAAAGAGCATGAGCAGACAGGAGCGCGGCAAATTGCTGCGGACGCTCGAAGCGAAATTTTCGTATCCGGGAAAAGTTCATTGCACAGGACGGCTTATCAGACAGTGTAACGGAAGAGCGGATGGAGACCCGGAATGGGGCCTTGAGTGGGGACATTTCGCATTTCTGAAAAATAGTTGAACGGAATCGGGCATCGTCCGGGTCTTTGCTTATGAGGGCGCACAACGAGCTTGGCAGGAGATGTCGGTTGCGACGAGCGGATGAGCTACGCGAAGAACGCTTTCGGGATCTCGTTCATCGCCAGTCCCGGTTCGTCTTCCGGATTGCGTATGCCATGTTGAGAAATGTTCAGGACGCCGAAGATGTGGTGCAGGAAGTTTTTCTGAAGCTGTTTCGCAACGGGGCGTGGGAAGAGGTGCGGGATGAGCGGGCTTTCCTGGCGCGAACCGCGTGGCGAACTTCGGTGGATCGGTTGCCCGAGCGGAGCGGCAGATTCGCAATCGAGGACGAGGCGGAGGAGCAGGCGTGCTCCCGGCCTGGTCCCGAGCAGATTGCGATCGGGAGCGACGCGGTAGCGTTGATGCACAAGCTGATGGACGCGATGCCGGAGGAACTTCGCCAGCCGCTGGCGCTCTCTGCCGGAGACGAGTTGAGTTCGAAAGAGATCGCGGCGGTGATGGGGATTCCGGAAGGAACGGTGCGCACACGGTTGATGCGGGGCCGGGAAATTCTCAGGGAAAAGCTGGCTACAGTGATGGATGGGCGCTATGCGAAGTGAAGAGGCAAAGGAACTGGAAGAGTTGTTGCGAGCAGGGCTTGCGAGCTACAGCATTGCGGAGCCGCGACTGGGGATGGAACAGAGAATCCTGCGATCGGTGCTTGAGCAGGAGGCCCCGCGCATAGTGTGGTGGCCTTGGGTGACTGGGGCAATTGCGACGGCGAGCGCGTTGATCGTGATCGCTCTAACGCTGTCGCATCCGAGGACGGCAACTTCTCCGAGCGTGGCAACAGCGACTCCCGTGGCGCAGAGGACTGTAACTAATCGTGCGGAGACGACCGAGGTGCCGAACGTGGTAGCGGCTCCACGTAGACATTCGAGCGGAATGGGTGCGAGGCACGCGCGAACGAGCGCGCCGCAGAAGACGAGCGAGGACTTTCTATTTCCGGCTGCGCAGACGCTGACGCAGGAGGAAGCCCTTGTTGTAGCGGTAGTGGAGATGCGGCCGGTGGAAGTTTCGAAGGCCCTGGAGGA
The DNA here is from genome assembly GCA_963816335.1 of uncultured Acidobacteriaceae bacterium. Classification (GTDB taxonomy): domain Bacteria; phylum Acidobacteriota; class Terriglobia; order Terriglobales; family Acidobacteriaceae; genus JANXZS01. Next base: position 410,670 of record CAWFKA010000008.1, read on the forward strand.
AGCACAGACGCGCAGCTTAGAGCCCGTACGCGTCGCGGCAATTCACATTGAGCCATTGCGAACCGATGGCGTTCGACAGGAGGAGTAAGAATGCGTAATTTGACCAAGCTGTTTTTGCTTGCAGCGGCCATCGTGCCAGTAGTGAATTGCGGAAGCGCGATGGCGCAGAGCGGCGATGCAACGAAGTTTTACCGTCTGGATTTTGTGATGAAAGAAGTGGAGCAGGGCAAGGTGGTGAACAGCCGCTCCTATTCCACGATGGTTTCCACGGATTCGAGCCAGGCGCGAGACCGGGGATCCATCCGCGCGGGCACGCGGATTCCCATTCCGCTGGGGGCACCGGGAACGGAAAACAACATCCAATACATGGACGTGGGCGTGAACATTGATTGCAACGGCGTGCACCTGAACAACGGGCAGTTGGTTCTGAGTGTAAACGCCGAAGTAAGCACCCTTGCGATGGATCCGCCTCGCGAAGGTCCGATGACGATGGCCGGCAACCAGGCGATGATGGCGCCGATGCCGAGTAAGGAGCGGGGAAACACGGCGCAAAAGGACGGGCCCGATGGGGCGATGCCTCCGCCTCCACCTCCACCGGCGGGGATGGGAGAGCAGCCGATGTCGGCTCCTCCGCAGGCGGGTAAAGGAGAGCAGCCGCTGCGGACTCCGCCGCCGGGAACGCGCACAAACATGATGCTGGCGTCGCTGCGGCCCCCCGTTGTCCGGCAGAACAGGTGGAGCGCGGTAGCGACCGTTCCTCTCGGCAAGCCAACCACGCTTTTTGCTTCGGATGACGTGACCTCGAAGAGAAGGATGGAGGTCGAGCTGACGGCGACCGAAGTCCGATAAACGGGGACGACAAAAAAACAAGGGGAACCCACGTCGCGGTTCCCTGTTAGTTTTTTGGAGCAAGAAGAAGAGTGCGGGAGCCCGTAGAACGCGGCGATTCTTGTTTCATTTCTAGCAATTGCTTTGGCGGCGCTAAGCCGATAGACTCCGAGACAAATGGCAAAGGCGGAAGACAATCCGGAGCGGCTAATTACGGCTGCGCGCGCACCTGAAGAAGAAGTATTCGAACTGAAGCTCCGGCCACGACGACTGGCGGAATTTATCGGACAGGAGAAGGCCAAGGAGCAGCTGGCGATCGCGCTGGAGGCTGCGAAGACGCGAGGCGAGGCGCTGGATCACGTGCTGCTGTTCGGACCTCCAGGGTTGGGAAAGACGACACTCGCAACGATTATCGCGAACGAATTAAATGTCGGCTACCAGCAGACTTCCGGGCCGGCGCTGCAGATACAGGGCGATCTTACTGCCATCCTGACGAACCTGCGTGACAGGCAGGTGCTGTTTCTGGACGAAATCCATCGTCTGCAGCCAGTGCTGGAAGAAAAGCTGTATACAGCGCTTGAGGATTACAAACTGGACATCATTATCGGTCAGGGTCCGGCGGCACGCACCCACGTGATGGACATTAAGCCCTTTACCTTTGTTGCGGCGACCACCCGACCTGGACTTCTGTCTTCGCCATTGCGATCGCGATTCGGCATCCTGCTTCGCCTGCAGTTCTATACCGAAGATGAACTGCGGTTTGTGGTTGAGCGATCGGCCGAGGTAATGCAGATTCCAATTGATCGCGATGGCGCGGCGGAAATTGCACTGCGGTCGCGCGGAACGCCACGCATTGCCAACCGGCTGCTTAGGCGAGTACGCGATTACGCGCAGGTGAAGGGGACGGGCGTAATCGATATGCCGACGGCGCAGGCCGCACTGAAGCTGCTGGAGGTGGATGCGCACGGATTCGACGAACTCGATCGCAAGCTGCTGCTGACCATCATCCAGAAATACGATGGAGGGCCGGTCGGGCTGAACACGCTGGCAGCGACACTGGCCGAAGAAGAGGACGCACTTGAAGAGGTGTATGAACCGTTTCTGATCCAGATTGGCTTTCTGGACCGAACGCCCCGCGGGCGAATTGCAACTCGGCTGGCGTATGAGCACTTCGGAATTCCGCTGCCGCGCAAGCAACTCCTGTTCTAGCGGAAGGTTCGAAACGAGTATTGCGCAGAGCGGGAAAACTTTCGCAGGAAAGGGGACGCCATGGCACGCACTGAATCGACCATGCTTCCGCTGGGAACAGCCGCACCTGAGTTCGCGTTGCCGGATGTGACCTCCGGCTTAATCAGCAAACTGGACGACTTCAAGGATCGTGAGGCGCTGCTGGTGATGTTTATCTGCCAGCACTGTCCATTTGTGCAGCACGTGCAAAAGCAACTTGCGGAGCTGGGCCGGGATTATGTGAAAAAGTCGCTGGGCGTTGTGGCGATCAGCAGCAATGACGCGGATACATTTCCCGAAGACGGCCCGGAAGGCCTGCGGGAACAAGCCGCGGAGTACGGATTTACCTTTCCTTATTTGTTCGATGAGTCGCAAGCCGTTGCGCGCAGCTACAGTGCCGCATGCACTCCGGACTTCTTCCTTTTCGATCGCGATCGCAAGCTGGTTTATCGCGGACAACTGGACGATAGCCGCCCGGGAAACGAGATACCTGTAACTGGTAAAGATTTGCGGGCGGCGATTGACGCAACACTTGCGGGCAAGCCAGCCAGTGCGAACCAGAAGCCAAGCATCGGCTGCAATATCAAGTGGAAATAGCACAGCGAGCATAATTGAAAAACCCGCGCCACTCAATGAGCTGCGCGGGTTTTTCGTCTTTTGCGATCTACTTCGCAACTACCGGTTGGCCGTATTCGATACGAACGGTTTGGATTTCATAGGGAGTTATGGGGAAGACGACCTTGTCTCCCGTGAGAGTGGCGCCGCCAGCAGCAGGGTGCTCCATCATGTCTGACCCGGAGGCGGATTTCGCGCCCGGCGGAATTGTCGCAGTAACAGTTGCAGATTTCCCAGCCCACTCATAGACGCGCAGGATCAACGCATTTCCGTCTTCTGATTTTTTGAAGGCGGTGAGAGCAACGTTTTCTGGCGTGACGCTCACAAAGGAGTGTACTGCCGGCCAATCGCCGGCGTGGTTTGAAACCTGCATTGCGGTGAGTGGATAGTTTGTTTCGTATCCGTGGCGCAACGTCATCGCCGTCTTCCAGTCGCCGGCGTGGGGATAGAGCCAATAGATAAAGGACTGGAGCCCTCGGTCTGCATCGGGATCGGGCCAGGTGGGAGATCGAAGCAGCGTCAGGCGAAGAACATTATCCTTGGCATCGTATCCATACTTACTTTCGTTGATAAGCGAGAAGCCATGTTGTCCATCGCCGAGATCTGCCCAGCGCATTGCCGGAACTTCAAACTTCGCCGACTCAACGCTGTTCTTGCGAGTGGTGGGACGTTCGATGGTGCCGTAGGGAATTTCATAGGTAGCCTTGGCGCTTGATGCTGCCAGCGGGAAAGCGGCTTTCAACAAGACGTGGGTCTCGTGCCAGTCGATATTGTTCATAACTTTGACCATCGACGCGCCGGCCTCAAGCGAAATATCCTGCACGAACTTCGAATTCTGCCAGGTGCGCGAGACGCGGATGGTGCCACGCATGGGGCCGCTTTCGATAAGTTTGACGGAGTCTACCTGGGTGATCGGGGATGACGGTGTCAAATGTGCCCGGATCGATATTCCACGCATCGTAATCTTTTGGCGTGTCTTTGAAGGTCTGGAGCTGGTTGCCACATCCGCCCTTGGCGATGCTTTCGAAACCCGATTTTTTATCGAGCAAGCTGGTGATGCACCCGGTGGCGGGATCGACACTCACGCGGAGAACCGAATTCTCCAGTGTTTGCGCAGAGGCCTTGAGATCCGATGCGGGCGGCGCCTGCGCCGACTTCAGCGGACGCGCGTAAAGCACGCGATATCCGAGGGAAGGCACGTCAGCGGTAACCTGCACGTGGAAGCTATGCGTGCCGGGATCGATTTGTTTTATATCCGCGAAGAGAGCGTTGCCGTCCGCGTCCGTGATCTGGATGGCGGCTGTTGGCTCAGGCATCTGCACGGTGAACTCGACCGGATCCGACCGCTGCCATCCCAGCGGGTTAAAGACGACGACCGGGACGCCTGCACCGTGGGTGTTGATGTGGGCGGCGAGCGTCTGCATTGCGCCTTCCTGAGCCTGATAGGTTTCCAGGCGCACGACAGTCGTTTCTTTGTCCGCGTCGCGGTAGATGACTCCGATACCGGAGCCTGCAGCGAGATCGTGGAACTGGTTGAAGAGGACTTTCTTCCAACCGTCCGTCAGCTTTGCCTGCGGGTATTCCCGGCCCTCGAGCCACGCAAGAGAGGAAAATTTTTCGGCGTTGAGAAGAAGTTCTTCGCCTTCGCGCATGTTGCGCTTGTGGTTTGCCTGAGTGGTCATTACGCCGCGATGGTATTCGAAGTAGAGTTCGTCGTTCCAGACGGGAAGACTCACCTTGCCCTCGGGTGGTGTAGGCAGTGACGTCGATTTCGCGGCGAGCGTGGAGTAGTTCCAGACGGGAGCGTGGTCGGTATCGAGGTGTGTCTCTACGTCGGAGAAGAAACTCTGTGCGGTCCCAAATTTCGCCTTGGGATAAACGACATCAGGACTGGTCCAACGCATTCCGGAGTCAAGCATATCGCGTGTGGGACCGCCGCCATGATCGCCGATGCCATAGAGATGTAGCATCTCCGTGGTACCGGGATTGAGTTTGCGGGCATTGGCGAAGTCCTGCGCGATGCGGACAGGTTCGATCTGGTTAACGTAGTCATGTGGGAAATAACTGAGGACGCGGCTCCCATCCGGTGACTGCCACCAGAAGAGCTTTAGCGGCAACTGATTGGTGTCGTTCCACGCCATCTTTTGCGTCACGAAATAATCGATGCCCGACTTTTTGTAAATTTGCGGAAGCTGCCAGGTATATCCGAACGAATCGGGATTCCATCCAATGCGAACGTCGCCGCCGAATGTCTCTTTGAAGCTTCGTTCGCCGACCAGCAATTGACGGACAAGCGACTCGCCATCGGGCATGTTGAGATCAGGCTCAACCCACATGCCGCCGACAATTTCCCACCTGCCCTGCTTGTATGACTCCTTGATCTGCTGGCACATTGCTGGATATTTGTCGCACATCCAATCGCTGTAAGCGGCGGCGGATTGAGTGAAAGTGTATTGCGGATATTCGCGTTGAAGTTGAAGGGCGGTAGACCAGGTGCGCCGAACTGCTTCGACCGTTTCCGTCCAGGGCCAGAGCCACGCGGCGTCAATGTGCGAATTCCCAGCGAGTCGAATGTTTGCGGTCTGAAGAATGGGCTTCACGACCTGCAGCGAGACCTCCGCAGCACGAAGTGATGCATCGAATGCAGACTGATCACCGTGATCGAGCGCGGCGAGATCGACCACGGCCAGCGACTTATCCACCTGCTCGAGGCTTGCAGGCGCGTTCAACGCGGGAAGGAGAACTGTTGCGGACTGTGCTTCGGCCACGAGCTCGGATGGATTCGGCCGCGACTCGACGAAATCGATACGGGCAGTTGCTCCGCTCACAGTCTTCTTGTCCACCGTTGCCAGAAGCTTGACGGCGACGAGGATTTTTTCGCCCGGATGCGCAGGCTCGAACATTACGATGGGCTCGAGGTCATCACCCATGGCAACGCGGCGTCCGTTGAAGTAGATGATCTGCGGGATGGGGCCGTTCGCGACCGCGTGCATTTGAAACCAGATGCGCGAGCCGGTGAGGTCGTATCCGTTGAGGGATTTTGGCACTTCGATCCAGCGGCGCAGCCATATCGCTTCTGGCGGATAATGCATACCCTTCTCTGTCTTTGCCCACCCCGTGTCGTCCAACGTGGGAGACTCGCCGTGGGCCACGTCTCCTTCGTGATACACCCAGCCTTCAATCGGCAGAGTGTTGAGCGAGTCCAGCCGCTGGATAACTTCCACGCTTTTGGCGTCGAGCCCAGTGTTCGCGCTTGGAGGTTGGGCAAAGAGATTTTGCGAGGCGCAGAAGACGAATACGAAGATCGCAAGCAGCAAGGCTGCCAAACAGGACGGACGAAGGGACGCTGCTTTACGGGACATGGATCCTCTCCAACGGGTGGGCGCGGGGCGAAACTCGGAATTGGATGACCGAGAAGTATATCGTCGCGCGCAACCCAATGGAAAGTCTTGGTGTAGGAAGATGGACCGCATTCACGAAGGCAGTCCTTCCGGTTGCGAGAATTAGAGTGAGAGGGTCTTGAGATATTCGCGGAATGGCGGCCCCAGATCGTCGCGCTTGAGTGCGAAATCAACGGTCGCCTTCAGCATGCCAAACTTGTCTCCTGCATCGTAGCGTGTGCCGTCGAAGGTGTAGCCATAGACTTTTTCGAATTCCAGCAGCCCCTTGATTCCGTCAGTGAGTTGCAATTCTCCGACAGCGCCGGGGGTGACATTCTCGAGAATGTCGAAGATTTTTGGGGTGAGGATATAACGGCCGATGATGGCCTGCTTCGACGGCGCATCTTCGAATCTGGGTTTCTCCACCATGTTTCTGACGGCGTGAATGCGCGGGTTCGATGGGAGTGGCGTGCAATCCAGAACTCCGTAGGAAGAGATGGCCGGGCCTTCAACGACCTGCGTCGCGAGAACTGAGCCCTGAACCTGGTCGAAGACATCGATCATCTGTTTTAGGCACGGTACTTCAGCATCGATAACATCATCCGGCAGAATCACGGCGAAGGGCTCGTCGCCAATCAGGTCGCGGGCGACGAGCACAGCATGGCCAAGTCCGAGCGACTCCTTCTGGCGAACGGAGACGACCCGCGCCATGCCCGATATGTTACGGCTGATCGCGAGCAACTCCTCCTTGCCGCGACTCTCAAGCAGTGCCTCAAGCTCATAGCTCTTGTCGAAGTGATCTTCAATTGCGCCTTTGCCGCGACCCGTGATGATTATGATTTCATCGCAGCCTGCGGCGATCGCCTCTTCCACGCCATATTGGATAATGGGCTTATCTACAAGGGCCAGCATTTCCTTCGGGATCGATTTGGTGGCGGGAAGAAATCGCGTTCCCAGTCCTGCGGCAGGAAAGACTGCCTTGCGAACTCTCTTGTTCATGGAATCCTTTCAAAATCTTTTGGTGAAATGGTAGCGAGGGGCGCAGGTAGCTGATTATAGTGCGGCATGTCACAGCCACGCCGCACCAAAACGCGCATTCCACTCCACACTTATCTGAACACTTTCAACTGAGATGATGATTCCTGCGAATTCGTCACCCCAACTGGGACGAACTAAAGAGCCGGTGACGAATTTCCGAGCATCGTCTTGCGGACGATGGCAATTGGCGGAAATCCCTGGCGCATAAAGTCGTCGTGAAACTTACGCAGCGTGAAACTGTCTCCCTGCTGCTTTTGGACGTCGGCTCGAAGCTTCAGTATCTCCAGTTTGCCGAGGGTGTAGTAAAGATACGTGGGGTCGGCGGTGCCGCGCTTGACCTCAACAATCGAGCTTTCGCGGGACTGGTAGCCTTCCTTGACGAAGAAAACCACGGCTTCGTCGTAGGTCATCTTGCCGGTGTGCATTTTGATGCCGACAATGAACCGCGCATCGCGCAACAGCGCATCCTGCAACTGGCCGAGGCGCAGAAGCTGAGACTCCCGTTCGCTCTTCGCGCCGGTGCCAGGCTGGCCATAGCCTTCATCGAGCATCATCTGTTCGCAGTAATGTGCCCACCCTTCCGCGTTTGAGGCGGCGCCGAGGAGCTTGCGAACCTTGCTTGGAGCCTGAGGCACCCAGAGAAACTGGATATAGTGGCCGGGGTAGGCTTCGTGTACAGAAGTGCTGACAATGGTTCCGACGTTGAAGCTGTGCATGAACTCCGAAACGTGCTGCGCACTCCAGTCTTTTTCCGGAAGAGTTACGTTGAAGTAAGCCTCGTGTGCTACTTTTTCAAATGGTCCCGGCGTATCCATGGAAGCCATAGTGGTGGCACGCATGAACGGCGGTGTCTCCTCTAGAATTGGCCGGATGTCCGACGGGATCGTGATGATCTGCTTTTTCTGAATGAAAGCGATCAGGCCGTCGAAGGTATCGCGGAAACTCTGCAGCAATTGCGTGGGCGCGGGGTGATCATTGCCGAGGTCATCCAGCACCTCGGTTGCGGATTTCGTCGAGGACACTTCCTTGGCAATGCGGTTGAAGTCAGCCTGATTCTTGTGAAGATCGGCATAACCTATTTCGAGCAGCTGATCGAGCGGTGTTTCGACCATTTCGTCATATTTCAGTTTCTTCTGGAAGGTCTCCGCGCCGATTCGAAAATCGCCATTGGATTTCGCAAGCAGATCGTTCTTCAGCCACTCCTGGTAGCTCTTGAGCGCCGTGATGACATCGGCGTTGGACTTTGCGAAGGCGACCCTGGCAGCCGGATCGGTCGCATCCTTAAACGCGAGTGGGACGTCGTTCTGAAAGAAAGTGATGACGCCGGGCAATTGAGCGATTGCAATTTCAGTGTAGATGCGTGGAGGATTCTTCAGGTTCTGGCGTGCGTCGGTGAATACCGCGGGCATCAGCTTCTCGCGAGCGACCAGCGACTTCAAACGATCGTCCGGCGATGCGAACTTTCTCTCCATCAAAACGAATGCTGAATTGGTGATACCGCTGGAGTAGACGTCGGGATTCTTCTCCCACTGACGAACGACTTCGAGACTCAAGAGCGAGGACTGGATGCTATTGCGCACCAGCGTCAGATCATCCTGCGCGACCTGGTCAAGGCCATCATTGGAAACCACGGCGAATTTTTTCTCAAATGTATGCAGCGCGGCAATTTCCGCATCTACGCCGGCGCGGGAATAATCTTCGAGGAGCGAATCGTACCGGTGAAAACCTACCTGCGTCCCGCTGGTGGGAGCAAACTTGAAAACAGCCTCGTCAAAATACTGGTCGGCGAGTGCTCGAAACGCAGTCTCGGCCTGAGAAGATGCCGGTGCGGCATTCTGGGCGGTGGCCGTGAGCGCGTTGTTCATAGTGCCTCCGATTAAAAATACAGCTGTCATTAAATAGCGAAACAAGCGAGAACCCCTCTCTATTGCAACCGTTACTGATTCATTTTATGAAGCTACTTCTTCGACTTCGAGATTTTCAAGCAGGCTTCGCACTTCCGCGAAGACATCTTCGGGCTTGATCGCGGCCAACGGGTAGCGAAGGACGCCCTGCGGAGTGAATTGTGCACCTCGACGCGCATTTTTTGCCACCAATTGCATTAGACGGCCGGGATCGACATTTGCTTTTTCCGTGAAGCGAATATGCAACTGATCGCGCTTGCGGTCCACCTGGGCCACGCCGATGCGTTCACATTCGAGCCGCAGACTGGCGGCATCCAGCAGGTGTATAGCAGACTCCGGCAACTCGCCATAACGATCCTCCAACTCGGCGCGAACGTCCGCGATGACGGCATCGCTCTGCGCGCTGGCAATCTTTTTGTAGATGCGCAGGCGCTGATTTTCCTCCGCGATGTAGGACTCGTCGACGCGCAGGCTGATGCCGAGATTCAGTTGCGTTGTCGGATGCTCCTGGCGCTCTTCACCCTTCAGCTTGCTCACGGCTTCTTCAAGCATCGAAGTGTAGAGCTCGAAGCCGACAGCCTCAATATGTCCGCTCTGTTCGCCACCCAGCATATTTCCAGCGCCGCGCAGTTCGAGGTCGAGAGCGGCAATCTTGAATCCTGCTCCGAGATCGGAAAACTCCTTGAGCGCGGCCAGGCGACGGCGAGCAATCTCGGTAAGCTCCTGCTCGGGAGGGATGAGGAGATACGCGTAAGCGCGGCGATTGGAGCGGCCCACACGGCCACGCAACTGGTAGAGCTCCGAGAGACCGTGACGATCGGCGCGATTGATGATGATGGTGTTCGCTAGCGGTATGTCGAGTCCATTTTCAATGATGGTTGTAGCGACCAGCACATCGTATTCGTGGTGCATGAAGGCGAGCATGACACGCTCCAGCTCGGCTTCTCCCATCTGTCCGTGGCCGACAATTACGCGCGCGGATGGAACCAGCTCGTTGATCTTTGCAGCGAGTTCATAGATCGTCTCCACGCGATTGTGCACGAAGTAAATCTGTCCACCACGCTCCAACTCGACCTCGACGGCGGATCGGATGAGCTTCTCATCGAACTTCGCGACGACCGTCTGGATGGCCATGCGGTCTTTGGGAGGAGTTTCAATCACGCTCATATCGCGGAGGCCGATAAGGGACATGTGCAGTGTGCGTGGGATGGGCGTTGCCGACATGGAGAGCACGTCGATCTCGCGCCGCATCTGTTTCAATCGTTCCTTGTGGCGCACGCCAAAGCGCTGCTCTTCATCGACTACCAGCAAGCCAAGATCCTGAAACTTGAGATCCTTCGAAAGCAAGCGATGGGTGCCGATGAGGATGTCGATCTTGCCGGCCTCTACGCGCTCGAGGATGACTTTCTGCTCTTTCGGTGTGCGGAAACGCGAGATCATCTCGACGTTGATGGGGAACTGCTTGAATCGTTCCTTGAATGTCTCGTAATGCTGGAAGCTAAGGACCGTGGTCGGTGTAAGCACGGCTACCTGGCGGCCGTCCTGCACGGCCTTGAAGGCGGCGCGCATGGCCACTTCGGTCTTGCCATAGCCAACGTCGCCGCATAGCAGGCGATCCATCGGCAGTGTCGATTCCATGTCGCGTTTGATATCGGCAATGGCGGAGAGTTGATCGTCGGTTTCGTTGTAGTCGAAGGCATCTTCGAACTCTCGCTGAAACTGGTTATCCGCGGGAAAGGCGTGGCCTTGAGCGGCCTTGCGCATGGCGTAGAGTTTGAGCAATTCGTCGGCCATGTCCTGCATGGCTTTCTTGACGCGGGCCTTCGTTTTAGCCCACTGCTGCGATCCCAGGCGATTGAGAACAGGCGCTGGTCCGGCATCCGTTGAACGATATTTCTGGATCAGGTCGAGCCGAGTGAGAGGAACGTAGAGGCGAGCGCTCTCGGCAAATTCTAGGATCATGAACTCGACGGTGACGGCATCCTGTTCGATCTCCTTCAGTCCCATATAACGCGCGATGCCATGCTCAACGTGCACGACATAATCGCCAACTGTAAGGTCGCGAAAGTCAGAGACAAACGCGGCGGTCTTAGATTTGGATCTCGCTTGCGCGGGACGGGCGGTTGCGTCTGCCTCATCCGAGATATCGTTCGCGCCGAAGATGAAAAGATTGTGATCGGGAATGTTGACGCCGTTGGCTATGGGGCTGCGAAGAACGACGGGCGTGCGATAGTCGCCGGCGAGATAACTTGATTCGTCATAAATGTTTTCGCTGCCCAGGTGCTGGGTGCGGCTGCCGAGCCGATAGGGTAGTCCGTACTCACGCAGGAGCGTGACCAGGCGCTCCACCTCTCCCTGATTCGGAACTGCGAGAATCATGCGCTGGTCCTGCTGCATGAGCGAGCGCACCTGCTCAAGAAACGCCGGAATGGAGCCGTGGAAGCGCAGGGTTGGCCGAGTGGCAAAGGCGATCTCGCCCAACGTCGTGTCTTCGTCCAGTACATCGACCGCGCCAAGCTGATCAAGATCGAGCCCGGGGAGCGAGGAGAGATTTGCCATCAGCAGATCGGGCCCGAGATAAATATCCTGTGGAGTGATGAGCGAGCCGATACCGCTGCGGTCGTGGCGCTGCTCAACCTTGTTCCACCAGCGTTCGACCTGATTTCTTGATCATCGCCGGCTCTTCTACAAACAGGCGCGAGCGCGGAAAGAGATCGAGCAGGGTGCCATGCGAGCCGGAGACGGACGCGAAGAATTCCCATCCGGGAAAAACGCTGACCCCGCCCGCAGCAACGGCTTGCGCCACGAGGTCGTCATCTGCCGATTCAATTCGCTCGCCAGAAAGGCGGGTGTGCACCGCTGCCAGCAGGCGCTCATTCACCGGAGTTTCAGTGAGCGGCAGCAACTCGGCCTCATCGAGAGGTGTGGAGGAACGCTGCGTTTCGGGATCAAATTTGCGGATGGATTCAATCTCGTCGCCAAAAAGTTCGACACGCACTGGGCGATCCGCTTCCGGGGAATACACGTCGAGGATGCCGCCGCGCCGAGTGAACTGGCCAGGCATCTCCACCACGTCCATCGCTGTATAGCCCACGCTGGCGAGATGCATCACCAGCGCATCGACGTCCATCTCTTCGCCGCGGCGCAGGGTGCGGGCAAGGTTGGCATAGTATTCCGTGCTGAAGAGGCGCATGGATGCTGCCTCAACCGGGGCGATGACGATGGAGGCGACGCCGGTGGAGATCTTCCACAAGACTGAGGCACGCTGCTCCTGAACGTCGGGATGCGGGGAAAGATTCTCAAATGGCAGCACGTCGTGCGCGGGAAGTTTGAGGACTGCGTCGGCGACACGGCGCCGGTCAACTCGCAGCCCGCCTGAACGGCGATTTGCAAAGCATCGGCGGCCTTGTTGTCTGCGACGACGACGATTACCGGTGCGTTGGCAGCTCTCGCAAAGAGTGGCAAGTAAAGGGCGCGGGCGGTCGACGTTAGTCCTGAGACACGACGACGCCCCCTGCCGAGGGCGAGATGCCGCCGGACACGCTCAAAGGATTCCGAATGCTCTAAATCCGCGAGTAGTTCGCGGACGAACGGAAGGATCATGCCGGCTTCCAGTTTAGCAGGATGACCGGTCGGACTTCCCTTCCCGGCCGATTGTGGATAATACTTTCGAATCTTGTATTTGCAAATGATGAAGGAGTTGGCGAAGCCCCACAATGTCCCCAGATCATTCCGAGATGCGAGCAACAAGGCTTGAGGCGTTTTCCGACGGCGTGATCGCCGTGATTATTACGATCATGGTGCTGGAACTTCACGTCCCGCATGAAGATGGTCTTGCAGGACTGTGGTCGGTTGCTCCTCGACTGGGCATTTACCTCCTTAGCTTTCTGATGGTGGGCATTTACTGGATCAACCATCACGATCTCATTCGCCGCATCGAGTCCGTCGACTACCGCGTCCTGTGGTCGAACCTGACCTTCCTGTTCGTGCTTTCGCTGATTCCCTACTTTGTGGAATATCTCGACGAGAAGAGCTTTGACTCGTTTTCAACCGTGCTCTACGACTTGATCATGCTGCTGGCTGCGGCGAGCTTTTTCCTTCTTCGCCGGGCGGTGATGCGCAGGCAGCGGCAGAGCGGGTCTTTGCAGAGCATGGATTTCAAGGTGCTCGGGAAACACGATGTAAGCCTGGTGATGTACCTGGCGTCCATCGGCGTCGCGTTGTACAAGCCGTGGCTTTCGTTGTCGATCGTCGCACTTGTGACGGTGATTTGGATTGTGCCGAGCGCGGGCGTCAAGCACCACGCCGAGGAACTTTGAAGCTTTCAATAAATTAGCCGACTGCGTAAATACTTGTTAACGAAGTGTTCGAATCCCCGTTGTATAGGCAGAGACATTTCACAGCTCTGCTTTTTGCAAGGGGATATCGAGATGCGAAACAAGAAACGCACTTTGTCGGGAACAATTTTTTCGGTTGTAGCTTTCGCGGCGTTGACCGCGGGCTTTGGTGCCGCGCAATCTCAACCGGCGACGCCGGCACGCGAGCCCGTGGCGACAGCGGCGGTGCCAAGCCAGAAAGAGCTTGCTGCCACACAGGAACAGTTGATCAAGCTGTTGCGGCTAAGCCCGACGATGACCGAAGTGGTGGCGCGCGATCCCTCGCTGCTCGCCGACCAGGAGTATGTGAGCCGCAACAATCCTGAGTTGGCTCAATTCCTGCAAATTCATCCTGAAGTCTCGAGGAACCCGTCCTTCTATTTATTTACGGGACTGAATGGGGAAGGCGAACCGGAGGATCGTTTGGAGCGCAAATTATGGCCAGAGAATCCCGGTGCTCGCAGGGAGGATCCAATGTTGCGAGTTGTAATGAATGAAGTGGGGCCCTTCATCGCGTTCGTCATTATTCTCGCGGCGCTGCTGTGGCTGATCCACGTTCTGTTGGAAAATCGCCGCTGGAGCCGCATCTTCAAGCTGCAAACGGAGGCTCACAACAAGCTGATCGATCGTTTCAGCACTAACCAGGAACTTCTTGTCTACATGGAAACCGACGCGGGCAAGCGCTTCCTTGAGGCGGCTCCGATCCCGGTGGATTTTGAGCACGACCAGAAGATGCCGAGTGCGGTGGCACGCATCCTGACTCCGCTGCAGATAGGGTTGGTATTGTCGCTGCTCGGAGTAGGTCTGATCGCTCTTCGGCACAGCATTCCCGAGGGAGCTGCGCCTCTCCTGATCCTTGGCGTCGTGGCACTTATGCCGGGACTGGGATTCATCCTTTCAGCAGGCGTTGTGTGGGCCTTGGCCGGCCGCCTTGGATTGATGCCTGACAATTCTGGCGAGCAGAATCGGACCAATAGTTTGTTCAACACAAAAGAGCGGCAGTGAACCCGGTTATTCTTGGAGACAGGGAAAGAGCCTTCCGATATGACCTGGGAATATGTGATCCCGAACGTAGAGACCGGCGCACCATCACGGGCAAGTGAGCTGCCTATGGACAACGATGCGTTCGCCGCCTTCTACAAGCGGTCGGCTCGATCCTTGTGGGCATACTTGGCGCGGGTTTCGGGCGATCCGGCACTGGCTGACGATTTTATGCAGGAGAGCTATGTACGCTTTCTTTGCGCATCGCGGCCGGACGATGGCGAGATTTCAAGCCGGCGCTACTTGTTTCGGATCGCAACGAATTTGCTCCGCGATCATTGGCGCAAGCCAACGTCCACCTCGATCGAGGAGCTTCCGGAAGAGCTATTCGCCGAGAAGGACCGGTCGATACAGGTGGACTCACAAGCCAGTTTAGGAAGAGCGCTGGCGCGCATGCGCCCACGGGAACGGCAGTTGCTATGGCTGGCGCATGCAGAAGATTATTCGCATCGCGAGATATCGGAGATCACGGGATTAGGTGAAGCGAGCATCCGGTTGCTGCTGTTTCGGGCACGGCGCAAGATGGCGAAATTGCTGCGGGAACGCCCTGTGGGGAAGCGAGGAGAGCATGATATTCAAAGCCTGCCCACGAGAACCTGAAGTTAACGAACTGCTGCACAGCGGCCGCTGGCCAGCTGCGCGCAGTACAGAACTGGCCCTGCACGTCAACAGCTGCAGGCGATGCAGTGACCTCGTGACGGTAAAGCAGGCGCTCTCCAGCCTGAGGGCCGAAGCCACGAGCGAAGCGCGGCTCGATTCTCCTGGAGTGCTGCTGTGGCGCGCACAATTGCGCCGGCGCAACGCTGCCTTCGCGAGCGTGGGACGCCCGATTGCCAGCGCGCAGATCTTCGCACTGCTCACCTTTTTTCTTGTCGCGGTGGGGTTGGTTGTGTCGCAGGCGAAGCACGGAATTCAATGGCTCTCATGGTTCGAGGAAGCGCCGCAGATGCGCGCGTTCCACTTTGAGACGCTGTGGTCCTTCTCATTCATGAGAGCGGACTGGAACCTGATGATCCTTATCCCCACCCTGGGTGCGCTCGCGATTCTTAGCGGAGTGGTGCTTTACCTCGCGTCAGAAAAGCAGTGACCCCACTAAAAAGGCTACTGTGCTGAGCTGAGAGCTTTCAGATAGCGGTAGTAAAACTCCACACCCTGATCGTAGGAAGCAATCGGGAGCCGCTCATCTTTGCCGTGCGCCCGCATGTCGTCGCTTTCAAGGGCAATGGCGGAGAAGCCGTAGCTGGGGATTCCGACTGCCGCAGTGTAGATGCTGTCGGAAGCGCCGGTCTCCATTGTGGGGACAACCGGGGCGCCCGGCCAGATTTCGGCGGCAATGCGTGTAAGCGGAACGAAGACTTCCGGTCTTGGCGGCGGAGGAACAATTACTGTACGGTCGGGTGCGGTGTCAGATGTTTCTCCCGCATCGTTCATATATTTCACTGTCACCTTGGGATCGGCGAAGACAGTGGTCAACTGCTGGCGGATCTGCTCCGGCGAGTGTCCGGGGAATATTCGGCAATTGACGATGGCCTGGGCGGTCTGCGGGAGAGCGTTGTTGGCATGCCCTGCGTTCAGCCTTGTAGCAACGCAGGTGGTGCGCATGGTGGAGTTGTAGAGCGGATCGGTAGAAAGCCGCTTGATAGCCGCGGGATCCGGCTTGGGGGCGAGGATTGCCTTCATGTCCGCCGAGACTTCACCGGTCGTCCGCTCTGAAAGAATCTGAAAATAGGTGCGCGTGACGGGATTCAATTCGAAGGGAAAGGTGTAGTCCTGCAGGCGTGCCAGCGCATCGACGAGGTGGTAAATGGCGTTGTCCGGTCGCGGCAGCGAACTGTGACCGCCGGGATTTGTGACCGTCAGCTGAAAGTCGGCATACACCTTTTCAGTTGCTTCGACAGCGACCAGCAGGGCCTTGCCGTGATTGAGGTCAATGCCACCTGCGTCTGGATTAAGGACGAAGTCCGCGTCGACCAGGTCGCGGTGATTCTTGAGCAGCCAGGTGACGCCGTTCGAGTGGCCGCCCTCCTCGTCGGCAGTCAGCGCGAGGATGATGTCGCGGTTGGGCTTGTAGCCTTCCTTCCACAGACGAATGAAGTTAACGACCATGATGGCGTCGTCTTCTTTCATGTCCTGGGTGCCGCGCCCGTAGTAGAAGCCGTCCTTTTCAACGAACTTGAAGGGATCTGTCGTCCAGTCTTCGGGGCGCGCTTCCACGACATCGAGATGCGCGATGATGAGGATCGGCTTCTTTTCGCCCGTGCCTCGGTAACGGACCACGAGATTCTTCTTGCGGTCGTTGGGGCCGAGGATCTGCATGTCGGATGCTGGGAAGCCAGCGTCCAGCAAGCGCTTCTGCATCGCCTCCGCGGCTACGGTGGTGCTTCCGACGGAATCTGTTGTGTTGATCTCGATCAGCTGCTGGAAGACGTCGCGTGCGTGCTGGCCGCTGGCGGGATCAGCCTGCTGTGCGAAAGAAGAAGGCATCACGACGAAGAAGGCGAACAGAGGCGCGGTCATCCAGATTCGGCGAAAAACTCTCAGCATGCTGGCTCCGGGGAGGTTTGAACGCGTTAGGAAGGAAGCGTTGCAGCAATTGTATCCGGCTGAGAAAAGCCGCAACGCTGGATCGAGCCGACAAACGGAGGGGCTTCGCGGCGCCGCTGCGGGCCCCCGCTGCTAGAATTGGTGTCAGATATGGCTGCCACAACCAGCATTGCCCCTGAGATTCTTGCCAAGTATGAGCCGGTAATCGGCCTCGAGGTCCACGTCCAGTTGTTGACGGAGACCAAGGCCTTCTGCGGCTGCTCCGCCAAGTATGGCGCCGAGCCCAACACGCATATCTGCCCCAACTGCCTCGGCCTTCCGGGCTCGTTGCCCGTGCTGAACTATAGGGCGGTGGAGTTCGCAGTCCTGGCGGCGATGGCTATCCACTGCGAGGTGCGGGAGCGCTCAATCTTCGCGCGGAAGAATTACTTTTATCCCGACCTGCCTAAGGGCTACCAGATTTCGCAGTTTGACAAACCGCTCGGCGAGCACGGTTGGCTTGATGTGCCTACAGCAGCCGGATCAAACGTCTGGCATCACGCGCCTCCACATGGAGGAGGACGCGGGGAAGAGTCTTCACGACGGCATTCCGCGACTCCAGCGACGCGCACGTATGTTGACCTGAACCGTTGCGGCACTCCGCTGATTGAGATCGTGAGCGAGCCGGATATGCGTTGACCCGATGAAGCTTACGAATATCTCACGCGGTTGAAGGAAATTCTTCTTTACACGGTGTGAGCGACTGCAACATGGAGGAAGGCTCCCTGCGCTCGATGCGAATGTGAGCGTGCGCCCACGGGGGCAGAAGGAGTTCGGCACTAAGGCGGAAGTGAAGAACGGCAAATGGTGAA
>CAWFKA010000009.1:0-437455 GCA_963816335.1 uncultured Acidobacteriaceae bacterium
TACTCGCTCACCAGGTGGGAAGTGTCCCTGAGGCGTAGACAGGTATTCGAGGACCTATCTCGCCATGGTCGGAGGCGCGGAGGGGGCTTGCCCGGGACCGCGCAGACTCGGGTAACGGCACCTCGGTGCCGAGGTGCGTGATTGACGCGGTGAGGCTGCTAGATCGCCACCGGGATGGGTTCGTTGGGTACGAGCGTCGCCACCGAGACGTGCGGCCACGTCAGGCGGTTGAAGTTCAGCAGGACCGTCTGGGTGTACTGGATCTGGGTGTACGAGACGTCGATCGTGGTGTCCTCGGCGGTCGGCGTCTGCGAGGTCACCGAGAAGCTGACCACCGGGTCGCCCGCGCTCGCGGTGCCCTGCACGATCACCGGCTGATCCGCGGTATACGCGGGGACCGTGATCTGCTCCGTCACGGTTTCGACCCAGAAAATCGCGGACATCTCGACCGCATCGGCGTTCGGGGCCGTGGCGTTCTTGTCGCCCAGCAGGCAGCCGATGTTATCCGTGCCACCGCCGAACAGCGGGTCGGCCGGGTTGGTGCTGATCACGATGACGGTCGTGGAGGTGATGTTCTGGGCGTCGGCGCGCTTCTTCAGGACGATGTTGGGGTTGTCCAGGATCTCCTGCGTGATGGTTCCGGCGCCGATGAAGCCGGTCAGGTCCTGCGGCAGCCGGAAGGTGCCGGTGTCCGACGCCTTTGGCTCGGGAAGTTGATGCGCTGGCCCGGGTTGCCGATCGGGAAGGGCGTGATGTTGACGGGGTTCTATCTGCGGGCCTCCGGCGACGGTGAAGGAGGTGCCCTGGGCCTCGATGGTGGTGCCGTGCGGGATGGAGGCCATGCGCACGATGGTGGCGCCCTCTTCGGGCACGGTGGTGGCGGGGACGCTCAGCCAGACGCCCGGCTCAAAATGGATGTCGACGGGGTTGGCGGGATCGCTGACGTCCTTGATGGTCTGCAGGTAGGGAATCCCGTTGAGGAAGACGTCGCCCTGCACCATGCCGCGGTTAGGGATCGACCCGAGGGCCGGGTGGAACGACAGCGTTCCTGGGTGAGGTTGATCTCGAGGATGTTGTCGTCTGGACCGGTGGCCGGGTTGGGCAGTGGCGTCGGGCTGACGGCAAAGTCCTGGGGCCGGAAGATCGTGTTCAGGCCGGTGCCCCTGAACGTCCCGATGAAACCCGCGATGCCGCCCAGATCCGGCTCGGCTCCCGCGACTCTCGCGGCCAATGCGGCCACCCGCAGCTCTCGCGTGGGCGGTACCTCGCCCCATCGGAACCCTCTCGTCTGCTCGAAGGCCTGCTCGGTTGGCACAGTGTCGGCCATGATTCCTCCCCATTGATACGGGCTGCGTACGACGGAAGGCCGCGCGAGCGTGACCACGACATCCACGAACCCCGTCAAGAGGACAGAGGCGCAGTCCGGGTGATCTGATACAGGCGGGCAAACGTCTCCTTCTGCGTGCGGGCCCCTTTCGGTGTCCATTCAGGAGTGCTCGCGGCTTGCGGTTTCAAGCTGCAGTTTCGACGGCTGGTGGCGGTAGGCGCTGCCGCGGATCAGCGCCAGTTACAGAACGTGACTGCGCGTCTAGGGCCGCACAGCGGCCTGCGTGGCCGGCATGCCGCGGTCACGGCGGGCTACCACCTCAGCAAGCGACACTGGAATACCATCACGCTCGACGGCTCCGCGCCGGATGACGAGGTGCTAGAGCTGATCGGTCACCCCTACGACCTGGTGGTGGCACATCTGACCAAGGCACAGCAGAGCAAGCTGATCACCGGACAGCCGATCCGCGGCCGCGGTCACCCGCTCGCGACCCGTGATCGCGCCCGGACAACTGATCGTTGCCGGACCTGGACCGGCCGCCGGTACCGGCCGTACGATCCCGGTGCGGGTAAGGAGCGTCAGCATGCGATTCACCGACTACTCCTTCGGGTCCATCCGGGTCGACGGCGTGACCTACGATCACGACCTGGTCATCGACCGCGGGAAGATCCGGAAGCGCAAGAAGGCCGCATCGCGGAGGTTCCGCGGCGCGTACGGGCACACTCCGCTCTCGGCCGCGGAGGACATCCCGTGGCGATGCCGCCGACTGGTGATCGGCACCGGCGCCGACGGCGCGCTGCCGGTGCTGCAGCAGGTCCGGGAGGAGGCCCGCCGCCGCAAGATCGACCTCGTCGTCCTGCCCACGGCGGAGGCGATCGGCGTGCTGGCTCAGACCACCAAGGACACCAACGCCATCTTGCACCTGACCTGCTGAACCTGCCGGCGCGGTACCGGAAACTCCCTTCAACGGTTGCGTTCCCTCTCCGCCCTGTCCGCCTCGTCGCCGCCAGCAGCAGCGGCTGCCGAATTTGCCGGTCGGAAAGATGCAGGAAGCTCGCCGGCCATGGCCAGGGGTGCTCTTCGCCCTGTTCTACCTGCTGAGCATCTGGTCCTGGCTGGGGAACGGTGTTCCGCTGTGCCAGGGCAGGACCTGGCCGAATTGGATGAGTTCGCCGTAGGTCGCTGGGTCGAGCCGGCCGGCCAGGATCAGGTCGAGCACGGCCCGCGCGGCCTGCTCGGGGGTCTGCGCGCGGCTGTAGTCGTCGAACCATGGCCGGGACGCCCGGGTGTCCACCAGTCCGGGGCACACCGCGGCGACGAGGGTTCCCTCGGCCAGATCTGCCGCCCGGCGCTGTGCGGCGACCGCGCGCACCGCGGCGACCTGGGCCACTTTGGAGGGCACGTTGATCCAGCGGGGCCAGCCCTGTTCCTCGGCCGTGCCGTCGCGGATGGCGGTCCGCCAGGATTCCACGGCCGCCTCGACCTCCTCCAACGTGGCCCCGTCGAACAGCGACTGCAGGCGAGGGTCCAGGTGGCCGAGTGTGCCCAGCGAGCTGGCCACGACGATGAGCCGGCCGCCGGGCCGGAGCACGGGGCCGAAAGAACGCAGCACCGCATGGGTGCCCGCGTTGGCGACGTCGATGAATTCGTCGGCCTGCTCGGACTGCGGCCGGTCCGGGGTGAGCGCGGCGATCGCGTTGGAAATCACGATGTCCACCCCGCCGTGGCGGTCAGCCAGTTCTGCGGCCAGCCCGGCCACGGCGCCGGTATCGGCGACGTCGAGAACCCGGCCGATCACCCGGCTCCGCGTCCCGGCGCGCCTGGTGACCGCGGCGGCGGCGTCGGCGACGCGCCGGGCATCGCGCCCGGTGAGCAGGACCAGGTCATCGGGGTTCATGCGGGCGGCCAGGCCCGCGGCGAGGGCGAACCCGAGGCCCTGGTTGGCCCCGGTGACCAGGGCTATACGCGCGTCTGACATGACCACCACGCTACGCAAGTCCGGGCCATGCGTCTAACGAAAGTTACGCATACGTGGTATGCGTAACAGTCATGGACTTCGCCGATGTGTCGCTGGTGGCGCTGCGGGTCTTCCGCGAGGTGGCCGAGCGGGGCACCCTCACCTCCGCAGCGGCCGCGCTGGGCTACACCCAGTCCGCGGTCTCCCGGCAGGTCGCCTCGCTGGAACGGGCGGCAGGGACACCGTTGCTGGAACGGCGCCACGACGGGGTACGACCGACCACCGCCGGGCATGTCGTGCTGCGCCACGCCGCGGCCGTGCTCGATCAGATCGACGCCGCCGCGCGGGAACTCGCCGGCCTGCCCGCCGAGGCGGGCACGGTCCGCCTGGGCTGGTTCACCAGCGCGGGCGCCAGCCTGCTGCCCCGCGCCCTCGCGGCCCTGCGCCGCGCCCATCCCGCCATCACCGTCATCACCCGGGAAGGCAGCACCCCCGCGCTGGTCCGCGCGCTGCGGGCCGGCAGCGTGGACCTGGCCCTGCTGGCCTCAGCGCCGCCGTTCCGCCCACCCGACGCGGAGACACCCCCGCTGGATCTTCAGGTACTCGCCGAACGCAGCCTGTGCGTCGCGGTACCCGCCACCCACCCGCTCGCCCGCCAGAACGCAGCCGACGTCGCAGACCTGCGCGGTCAGCGCTGGATCGCCAGCCCCTCCTCCGCAGACGAGACCCTGATGGGGGTCTGGCCCGGGCTGGACGAGCGACCCAAGATCACCCACACCGCCCGGGACTGGATGACCAAACTGCACCTGGTCGCGGCAGGATGCGGAGTGACCACCGTGCCCGCCTCATTCGCGGCCATCGCCCCCCCGGGCGTGCGGGTCCTGGCCGTGCGCGGCGGGTCGCAAGAACAACGGCGCGTCATCCTGGCCCGGCTCCCGCACCCGCTCACCGAGCCAGCCGCCCGCCTCGCCGACGCCCTGCGCACCGCAGCCACCGACGTGCCGACCCCGAGATAGCCCACACCAACCAACGCACCGGCACACGCTCCAGAGCATCCTCCTCTGTTCCCTCTGCCAAGGAGCATGAAGGACGCCAACGGCCACTTAGGCGGGTCCGCGCGCGTTCTCCCGGATCGGCGGCAGCCGCCGACGAACAGATCGGCGGGTCCGCATGCGGGTGGCCACGGCGCCTCGACCGCGCACCGTGATCGGCGTCAGGCCTGATGCGCAGATGCTGGACCGGACGTCCCTTTGGCGCGGCTGCGCGCGCTACCGCTGCGGCGCCGCGGGCCGGCGTAGATTTGGTGTCCGTGCGCTGGTTGCGGAATCTCGCCCTGGGCGTCGCCGCGGTCACGGTAGCCGGTTGCGGGGGCAGCCCCGGGCGGGTCGGCCCGCCGCCGCCGGCCGCCTGGGTGGTGTTCCGGCACCTGCCTGGCGTGGTGGATCTGGCCGGGCCTCGCAGTGACGGGTCGTTCCTGGTGGCCGCGGCCGGGCGGCTGCTGGTCCTGGGACGCGACGGCACGCTGAGCCCGTTCGCCCGCGGCGCGGGCGGCTACCTGACCGCGACCGGCACCGAGCCTTATCTGGTGCTCACCAGCAGCGATCAGGTCCAGGGGACCCGCTGCTCGTTCGGGAACGATACGGCCTTCGCCATCGAGCCGGGGGCGCGACCGGGTGTCATCATGATCAGCGGGCAGGGGCAGGCGCGGCGGTTCGCCAGCCTGCCACCGGGCCGCTCCCTGTCCGGGATCGCGTTCGATGCCACCGGCCGGTTCGGGCACCGGCTGCTCGTGGCGGCCGGGTCTGGCGGGCGGACCACAGTGTTCGGCATCGGCTGCGATGGCCGGGTGTCCACCGTCGCCGCTGGCGCGCCGGCCATGGAGGGCGGGATGGTCGTAGCGCCGGCGAGGTTCGGCAGCTTCGGCGGCGACCTGATCGCTCCGGATGAGGCCAGCGGCCGGGTCTACGCCGTGGACCCGTCCGGCAAGGTCGTCACCATGGTGCGGTCGGGCCTGCCGGTCGGCGGCGACATCGGGGTGGAGTCCGCCGGGTTCGTCCCGCCGCGAGCATCCGGCGTGTACCTCGCCGACCGCTTCTCGGCGGGCAACAGGCATCCAGGCGACAACGCCATCCTGCAGCTGTCCGCGGCGGAGCTGGCGCGGGCCGGAATCCGGGCCGGCGACCTGCTCGTCGCCACCGAGGGCGGCGCCAGGACCATCGACGTCCGCTGCGCGGCAACATGCACGGTCCGGTACGTCGCCGCAGGGCCTGCCATCGCGCATGCCGAAGGGCACATTGTGTTCGTGTCGTCATGAAGGCAAACCACCTTCAGCGGTCCGGTGACATTATGTCCGTCAGCGCCAACCGCGCTTGGATCGGCGGCCCGATCACCGATTCCGGCGACCCGACGCAGCTGGGCAGGGGGGCGGGGTGGCAGATGGCCGGCAACGGCACCGGACCTCGCCCGGTCATTCCCGACCGCACGACCTTCGTCGGGAGCGGCACGATGTCCAAGACCATCGCCTGCTGCAACGACGAGCCAGCCCCTCATTCATCTTCGACGTCCAGCTGGGCGGCCGCAGCATGAAGGATCTAGCAGCACCCCGTGATCCCGCCAGACGCACATCCGTGCCGGGACGGCCGGACCTGACCACGCCTTCGGGCCGCCACGCCAGCAGCTGGAACAGGCAGCCGCAGGACCGGCCGGCGATGTGCGCCCGCTCGAGAACCCATCAAGATCAAGATCAAGTCCTGCGTCACATCCAGCATGCATGTGAGGCCTGACGGCCTCCGCACCGTCGGGCGAACCCCAGAAAGCAGGCCAGCGGTCCTATCCCACCCGTATGGCGGCATGAAGAAGGCGCCGCGGTCGGCGGCGCCTTCACCGGTACGGTCGGGGCTGCGCAGCCCGGGATGCTAGCTCAGGCACCGGCGCCGGCCGGGACAGGTGCCGCGATGACCGGGGTCGCCCTGGCGGCGAGCCGGCGCCCGCGCAGGTAGACGGTGACCAGCCGGGCGGTCACGTCGGCCAGGGCCATCATGACCAGCGCGGCGGTCCAGGCGGCGGGGCCGGTGATGTGGTGCGCGATGCTGAAGGCGGCGATGGCCGGGCCGGCGCCGTGGGTCGCGGCGAAGTAGAAGACCACCCGGGCCCCGACGCCGGCGATCCACATGCTCGCCGCCAGGACTCCCGCCCGGCCCAGCGGGCGGCCGCCGGGGCCCGGGCGCAGCCGGGTGGCCAGGCCGCCGATCGCGCCCATGGCCGCGCCGGCCGAGGCGCACAGCAGGTCCAGCGTGATGTCGCTGCCGCCGGCGGGCACCGCGTGCAGGAACATGACGGCGGCGGCGGCCACGGCAAGGACCGGGACGGCCAGGGCCCGCAGGTCGAGCTGGTGCTCGCGGATCTGGCGGACGACCAGGAGGATGAGCAGTGCGTTGATCAGGTAAATGTTCATGCCGCCAGCCTGCCTGCGGGCACGGGGCGGGCGCGTCAGCCCCCGGGTGGGAGTCCGGGTTGATACCCGGGATCAACCCAGAGGCCGACCCGCCTGTCTCGGCACCGCACACCGGCGCCGACTACGGAAAGTGAGACCTCACCGTCCCCATCCCGGTTCCGGATCGCCGATTCGGCGTGGCTTACCGCCGGGCCCACCGCGCCGCTGGCCACGCGCAGATCATCCGGTTCTGGCGTCCACGTCGCGGGAGGCAAGCGACCGTTTGTTCGTCCTCCGCAGCGGGGGTTCCTCGTCGTCTTGCCCGTCACGGCGAAGTGCCCGGGCAGTCGGCAGCCGCAGACCCATTCGGTTCCCGGTCCTCGTTGTTGCCGTCCTTGTCTAGGGTGTTTCCAGGTGGTGGCGGGGCGGCCCGGCTTGGTTAGGTGCATGTAGCGAATCGGCTGGTCGTGGGCACAGATGTGGCCCTTTTCGCCGGATCAATTACTGGCCAGGGGGCTGTATCCGCCAATTTGGACAGTCCAGTTGTCGGGAGTGATCGGGGCTCTTCCCCTGGTGGCCGCCGCGGCCGCGCTCTTGAGGAGGCTGCGCCTGGCCGCTGGGCTGGCGGCGGCGACCCTGCTGAAGGTATCGCTGGAGGCCGTGGCCAAGACGTTCGTGCAGCGCGGCCGGCCGGCGGAGACGGTACCGGGCGTGATCTTGCGTGGTAAGGCTGCCCGCGGGCTGAGCTTTTCCCTCAGGTCATGCCATCGTGATCTTTGCGATCGCCGCTCTGGTGGGTCCCGGCCGCTGCCCACCAGGCGCGGCGCCTGCTGGCGGGAACCAGGGCGATGACCGCGGCAGCGGCAGTGACCGATGCGGCAACTGCGTGCCCGGAGGAGAACGAGGCGCTGCTTGTCGCTACGAGCGGCCCTGGCGGCCGGGCCCGGCTGTAGATCCCTTTCAGCACCTCCGATAAGACCTTGGCGGCGGCGAAGGCGGCCAGATGCCACCACTAGTGCCGGAGGGCAAGGAGGCCGGCGATCGCGATCCGTACCGACAGCGTGGCGTATTCGTGCCCGAGGACGTTGAAGACCTTGGCGATCACGGTGAGCGGTGTCGCCTGGCCGGAGATCATCAGCCGCAGCCACCCGCCGTCCTGTCGCCAGGTGCTGGCCAGCGTCTGGTGGTCACCGGCCGCGGCGAAGGCGCAGGCCGTGAGCGCCACCACCACGGCGGTGATGGCGCATCCGCCCGGGGGCGGCCACAAGCGCGGGCTCTGCCCGTCCCGGCGCCCCAAGGTCGGCTCAGCCCGGGCATGCGGCCCCTCGCCCGCACAGGGTGAGGCCCTCGGTGCGCTGGACGTAATGGACGAGCGCCGACCGGGGCTGGAATGACAGCGCGCTGCCGGCGGCGCCGGCCAGGATGGGGGATGCGCCGGGCGCGAAGGCGAACCGGTAGGTGACGCAGCCGCCGGGGAAGGTGTAGAAGCGAAGGCCGGTGAACCGCGGCACCAGGCTGAGCGCGTGCTCGAATCGCCGCATGCCGGGCTGGTCGGATGGGATCTGGTGGGCGCCGGAGGTGTCGCAGGTCGCGGTCAGGGTGACGGTGATGGCCTGCGGTCCTGCGCGGTCGGAGTCCAGCGACAGGCGGACCTTCCCGCTGGCGATGTCCGTGCCGCCGATGCTCCAGCCAGAGGGGAGCGCGGCGATGCAGGGCAGCATGGCCGCTGAGGGGACTGCCTGGGCGCTGAGGATCATCGAGTGGCCGGTGCCGCAGGTGGGGGCGGAGGCGCCCAGGTTCCCGACCGGGAAGAGGGCCTGCACGCCGATAAACAAGGCGGCGGCGGTGACGGCGAGCATCGCGGCGGCCAGGGCGACCCGCCGGATGCTCCACCGCTGGAGCACGATCGGCGGCCGCTGCGGGGCGAGGGCGCGGAATTCGCCGAGCAGGTCACGCGGGTCGCGTTTCATGAAGGCGCGCAGCTGGGTCGGGCTGGCGACCCCGCGGGTGGCGGCGAAGGCCTCGGCGAGTTCATCGGGTGTGAAGTAGGCCAGCGCCCGCTGGTAGACCCTTTCCGGGTCGGTGCGCACCGCCAGCACCAGCATCATGTTGCCCAGATCGACCGCCTGCCGCCACGGCGAGGGGCGGACCTGGACGAAGGCCACGTCGATCAGCAGCAACTCCCCGGAGCGGACCATCAGGTTGCCCGGTTTGATGTCGCGGTGGGCGATCCCGGCGTCCCACAGCTTGCGGATCAGTGCCAGCCCCTGGTCGATCACCCCGTCGCCGATGTCGGCGGCGCCGATTTCGGCGGCGCCGGCGAAGAACTCGGTGACCAGCAGGTACTCACGCTCGGGCGTGATCTCGACCACGCCGTGGGGGCTGGCCGTGCGGACCCCGATGTCTTGCAGCAGGCGCAGGGCATAGTCCTCGTAGGTGACCAGCCGCCGCACCGTCTTGAACGGCGACTCATCCTCCAGCGAGCCGTACAAGATGGTGCGCCATAGCTTGTACCACCGGTCGGCGCGGACGTGGCCCTTGGTGTAGAGCTTGGCGAACAGGTACTTTTCGCCGATCCCCTCCACCTGCAGGCGCAGCGGCATGGAGCCCGCCGACGATTCCAGGCCGACTGGCTTGATCTCGGTCACGGTCAGCCCCAGCTGGTCGCGCACTGCCGTCCGGATCGCCTCGCCGCGCCGGCCGGTCACATCCACATGGGCGGTGCGGCCGCGCCGGTACACGACCGGGAACACCTCGTTCGGCGTGAAGTACCGGAACGCGGTGACCGCGATCGCCACCGCGAACGCCGCGCTGAGCAGCGCATCGCTGGGGTAATCGACCCCCAGGTACATGCGCGCGAGACAGAACACGGCGACGACAACGGCAACCGCGATCTTGGCGTAGAAGCGGGCGCGGCCCGGCACGACCAGGCAGTACACGGCACCCATCAAGAAGATCGTCAGGACCGCCACCGGGGGCGACCCCGCCGCATACCCGGCCCAGCTGGTGATGATCGGCACGCCGTATGGGCGTGGGCTGGAGAGCGCGTAGTAGATAAGGTTCCCGGCAATGCCCAGGAACAACACGCTGCCCATGAGCACCAGCAGGTGCCGCCAGCGGCGGAAGATCATCGTCAGGACGATGACCGACGCGCCGACCACGGTGACCCCCCAGCCGGTGCCCGCCACCTTGACCGCGTTGGCCACATCGGTCAGCCACGGCGTCCGAATGTGCACTAGCTGGCGCAGCATCCAAGTACTGACCCGATCTTCAACCCGCAGCCACGGCGTGTGCTGCGAGGCCACGAACGCAGCGGACAGACCCACGACCGCGACGACCAGCCAGGCGGTCGTGGTGATGGTGACCGGGTGCGGCAGCGGCGGCGGCGCGCCGGTCGGGCGGCGCTGACGGCGGCCCTTGCCGGCGGCCGTGCCCGGCGGCGAGGGGGACCGGCCGTCCCCGGCGGCCGCATGCCCGACGTCGCTCACCGCACCTCACCTCCCTGCCGGGATCAGCCCACGTGCGCGCAGCCAGCTGCCGGCTACCAGCCGGGCGCTCTGCCCCGCTATCTCGACCCGCGCGTCGAGGGCACGCAGCGTGCCGGTGTCCAGCAGGGCCGACACCTTGTTGAGCGCGGCGAGCAGGCGCGGGCCGTAGCGGACGATGGCATCCCGGCCCACCAACGGGGTGATGTTCTCGGCCGGCTGCAGCCCGCGATCGTCGGCCAGCACGA
This sequence comes from uncultured Acidobacteriaceae bacterium, assembly GCA_963816335.1. Classification (GTDB taxonomy): domain Bacteria; phylum Acidobacteriota; class Terriglobia; order Terriglobales; family Acidobacteriaceae; genus JANXZS01. The sequence goes on from CAWFKA010000009.1 coordinate 10,451, forward strand.
CCAGATGCCGCGCCGAGACGCCCGGATCGGTGGTGAACAGCAGCGCGACGCCGATATACCCGGCCTCCAGCGCCTGCAGGGTCAGCGGCCCCCCGGCGTCCAGCGGGCTGAAAGCCTTGAAACGCAGCCCGTAGACCCGTCTCAGCCCTGGCAGGCAGTAGGCGCGTCCCGGGCACTCGGGCGGGCCGCCGAAGACCAGGCCCGGTGCCACCTTGGCGAGGTCAGCGATCGAACGCAGGCCATAGCGGGCCGCGGTGGCGGCAGTGACCACGAGCGCGTTGGCGTCCTGCGCGGGAGCCGGGCTCGCCGCCACCAGGCCGTGGCCCGCCACCGACTCCGCCAGTGCCCTGTTAGCGGCCCCGGCATCGGAGGTGGCCGATTGCCTTCCCACGCTGAAGAACTCCAGCGCCGACCCCGCGTACTCCGGCACCACCTGCAGCAGGCCATCCATCAGCGCCGGATCCACCACCTCGCGCGGGCCCAGGTTCGGCATGATCCGCACCGGGAACCTGTCCGCGGCGAGCGCTTGCCCGTAGATCTCGGCGAGCAGGACACTCTCGGAAAAATCGAACGACCCGACCGCGATTACCATGCCGGCCGGCTCTCCGCCGGCGGACGAGGCATTGCCGCCCGGGGACGTGCAGGCCGTCAGCGCAATCGCCAGGCCGGTGCAGGCCGCCTGAAACGCCGCGCGCGGATTCATACGTATTCCCGCCGCTGCAGCACTCGCCAGCACAGCCAGCCCGGTGCCACCGGAAGCCAGTAGGTGGCCAGCCGGTACAGCAGCACCGCGGAGACCGCGGGCCCCGCCGCCATGCCGACACCGGTCAGCCCGGCGACCAGGGCCGCCTCGATGGCGCCGAGCCCGCCGGGGGTGGGGGCGGCGACGGCCAGCGCCGAGGCCCCCAGGTACACGGCTCCGATGACGATGAAGCCCGGTCCCCCGCCGAACGCCTCGACCGAGGCGGCCAGCGCGCCGATGTAGGCCAGCGTGATCAGCGCCGACCCGCCGAACAACATGACCATCTTGCCGGGGTTCCGGGCCACCTGCCTGAGGCTGGCCGCGGCCGAGCGCAGCCCGGGCACGAGCTTGCCCGACGCGAACCGGCGGCCCGGGCGGGTCGCGAGCAGGATGCCGATGACGGCCAGGATGATGGCGAGGATCGCCAGCAGCTTGCTGGTCGACGGGAGCTTGAACGCCTGGCCGAGCCCGCGGCTGGACCAGGCGAAGAAGATCACGATCAAGACCAGGTGGACCACGGCGCCGGCCAGGCTGTTCACCCCGACCGCGGCGACGCCCGCGCTGGCCGGGACGCCCGACTTCTGCAGGTACCGGGCGTTCAGCGCCATGCCGCCGACGTTGGCCGGGGACACCCGGTTGATGAACGACGACGCGCCCTGGGCCAGCACGGTCGGCCACAGCCGGATCCGCTGCGAGATCGCGCCCATGAGGGCGATCGCGCTGGCCAGGTAGGTCACCGCCGACAGGGCGATGATCAAGGGAACCCAGGCCCAGTCGGCCGACTGCACCGCCTGCCAGCTGCTTCCCACCTGGGCCAGCTTGGGCAGCAGGAAGTAGAACGCTCCCGCGAGGGCGGCGATCGCGAGCAGCGTTCTGGGGCGGACGCGCTGGACGCGGGCCAGTTCGGTGTCCCCGCGGCCGCTTACCGCGGCGGCGGCCTGCCTGGTCTGGGTCAGCAGGCCGTCATGCCGCGCCATCGCGCGGCGGGTGCCAGCGGACAGCGCCAGCGGCTGGAGCAGCGGCACCGCGGCGGCAACGCGGTCCGGGCCGATCACGGCGGCCGCGGCTGGCGACGGCCCGGTCGGCACCGGCGATGACGGCCAGTGAGGCCAGCAGCTCGGCGACGTCGAGCGCGATCTGGCGCTGGGTGGCGCCCAGCTCGGCGAAGCTGAAGTCCACGATCCACGGCCGGGCCGCGCCGTCGACCATGATGTTGGCGGCCCGCAGCGACCGGTGCGCGATCCTGGCCCGGTGCAGCGCATCGACCTGTGTCCACACCTGCCGGATCACCGCGTCGTCCACGCGCTGCGCCGGGATCAGGTCCAGGGAACTGCCATCGACCCGGTCCATGGCCAGCACCGCCGACCCGTCCGCGGTCTTGATCACCTGCCGGACCGCGGGCACCGCCACCCCGGCCCGCCCGGCCATCACCGCGACCAGTGCCTGGTGCTCGGCGGCCTGGATGAGCGACGCGGCCGGGCGGGTGTCGCCGACATCCCGGAGCCGGACAAACCGGTAGGCGCGGTACAGCAAGGTCGGCGTCCCGCTGATCCGACCCGAGGACCTTGATGAACAACCGCTGCCCGTCCTGGGTGACCGCGGTGAAGGGCCGCGAGCCCTTCGCCGCCACCGCCGCCGGGGCCACCCGGGCCACCGGCAGGCCCGCCGAGCCCAGCGCTGCCGCGATCTCCGCCGGGCCGATACGCCGGTCCGGCACCCCGAACACGACCAGCGCGGCGGCCCCGGCCGTCACCCCCGCGGCGAAGGCCAGCACCACTTCCGCCGGCGAGGCCGTGCCGGTGATCAGCCGCACCCCGGCGGCCAGCCACAGCGTGATCCAGGCGGCGCGCCGCCACGGGCGGGCCAGCCACGGCGCCGCGGCCACCGTGCCGGCCACGGCGGCGGCCCCGAGCGCCGGGCCCGCCAGCGACGCGCCGGTGAGCCACGGCCATGGTCCGGCTCCGGCCGGCAGGGTACGCGGACGCTGCCCGCCGGCCAGCTCAAGGATCCCGATGGCCACGGCGCTGGCCAGTACGGTACTGCAGGCCAGGCCGAGCAGCAGCCGGTACCGGCGGTAACGCAACGTGACAACTACGGCCACCGCGGCGGCGGCTACGAACACCGCCTGCACCAGGCCGGCCAGCACCCGGCCCGCCAGCGCCGACGGCGCGACAGCGGTCACGGCCACCGCGCTCGCACCCGCATACGTGGCATGAGCGGTGACACTCACCGCAAGCGCGCCGACGAGAACAAGCCCCGCGATGATCAGGCGGATGACGTCGCCCGGATGCCGGTAGCGAGCAGGCGACAGAAGGCGGTCCCCGTGCGATGCGGCCGCCACAGCTGGTTCGATACGGGTTTCGGGTGGCTGTGTCATGCTTCCCCCCTGGTCCCACAGCCAGGATGACACACCGCGAGCCCGCTGGCGAGGATGCGCGGGTGCGGGCAGGCGGTATTTCGCCGGTTTCCGGAGGTCAGCGCGACGTCTTTCTGGGCTGGCCCTTTGCGTATTGAGGTGCTGGCCGGTGGGTGTTACCGGCAGCGGTACGCCAGACCCACTGTCATCTCAAGCCCACTCCGGGCGTCCACGACATAGTCGGCGAAGGGATTGTTGTGGAGCTGGGCACGCCGAATACGAGGTTCAGCGCGCCCCCGATGAACAGGCCCAGGCCCGCCCCCGCGATGACGTCCAGCGGGAAGTGCGCACCGAGGTAGACACGTGATAGGCAGACCGCGGCGGCCAGGGCCCAGGGCAGCACCTTCCACCAGCCCTTGAAGTAGGGTGCCACCAGAGCGGTGATCGCGAAGATCACCATGGCGTGCCCGGAGGGAAAGCTCAGCCCGTGAGCGGCGGATTGGCCACGCAAGATCACATCCGGCAGGGTCTCCGCCGGCCGGTCACGCTGCACGAACATCTTGGCCACCGCCTCCAGCCATACCTTCAGCATTGTCGCGGCCGCCAGGGCGGCGGCCAGACGCAGCCTCCTCATCACCGCGGCCACGGCCGCCACCAGGGGAAGAGCCCCGATCACTCCCGACAGCTGGGCTGTCCACATCGGCGGATACAGCCACCCCGGCCAGTGATTGATCCGGCGGAACACGGCCACATCTGTACCCACGAGTGTCCGGTTCGCCACCAGCACCCCGCACACGACCACGATGCCGAGCCCGGCAGCAGCCACAAGCGCGTCGGCCCGTCTGCGCCGGTACGTCCTGCCGTCCGGGGCCTGGGACCACCACCGGGCCAGCCAGCTGCCCAGCTTCCGCGCCCGGCCAGCCTGGCCCGCGGCCGCCGAGGAAGCCGGCTCTCCGGCCGCATCTGTCGTCATCGCAACCACACATACACAGAAAGTTCACCTGCTCCGGGCAGAATACTGCGCCGCTCGCCCGCGAGGTCAACCCTCACCTGCGGCGCTGGCGGCTAACGTCACCGCCTCCCGGGCACGGCCTGACCCATGTACGGCAGGCACACCGGCACACCGGCTGGCCTGCGACCGATTCATCGGCCATCCCAGGGACCCCTTGACGGCCTGCTGACATCGTGACCGGATAGGAGCTTCACCCGCCAGACGCCAGGACTGTCATCGACAAAGGGCAGCATGCAGAACAATTAGGTAGTTCCGGACGCGCCCCACAATCCCTTCGTTCAGTAGGTTGGGTTCCCCTCGTAGCACTTCCTTGAGGATTGGTCCGGATGAGGGGTCACTGGCCTGGGGTATTCACAGGGTTGTCCTCAGGCGATCCACAGTGGCCTTGGTTCAGGCTTGTCGCGTCCTGCCGCCGGTCCGGGTCTGGCTCTCCTCGTAGCTGACCGCGGGTGCCGCGTGTCCTTTCCACGAACCGCCGACCGGGGCTGACGGGAGGACGCGACAGCCGGCCGGCTGGGACGTCGCGGCGGCGCTGCGGCCGCTGTCGCTGCGCCGCCCCGTTCCGGTCGGCGCGGCTCCTGTTCGGAGACCGTCACCGCCTTCGCGGCCGAGACGGCAGGCTGACTCATGGATGTGGCGGCGCTGCAGCCTAGCGCCGCTCCCGCTGGTGCGGGCGGTGGGCGCCCGGGGTCGCCTTCCTGGCGTCCGCCACCGCGCGGGCACCCGTCCCGGCTCGCGCAGCGCGAGCGGCTCGCCGTCGTCCTGGCGGTGGCCGGGCGGAGACTGCTTGCCGTCTCGCTGGCGGGACGACGGCGTCGGATCAGCATCTGGTCATCGGCGTCATCACCTGGCTTGCAGCATGCGCCGGCGGCGCGGTGCTGCTCACCCCTCATGCTGCGCAAGCGCCCGCGATGGCGGGCTGCCGCCGCCGCCGCGGATGCTGTTACGGCCGCCGAGGAGGCTGACGATCCAGTCATCAGCGTCACTGCGGAGGCCTGACGGCGCTGCTTATCGTGGCGCTGCTGCCAGTCGGCGTGCGGAAGACCGGCGCACCGCGGTGATGATGATCAGCGTGAGCCCTGCGCCCGTGCCGGCCAGGAAGACTGCGATGATGCCGATGATGTGGGGCGCGGCATCCCACAATAGGTCGCTGCCGATGCGATCGTCCCACTGGTGCCGGTGCCGGCTGCTGGCGCTGATGGTGTAGTTACCGAGGACGGTGGCCTCAAAGGAGGCGATTGCCTTCCCTGTCCGGGTTGGGTTCACCGGGGGCACGTCGTACCGCAGGTCGCCAGAGTAAGGAGTCACGGTGACCGCGTTGCCCGCGGGGCCGGTCACATGGAGCCCGAGCTGGGCGAGCGAGGGCGCGGGGCCGGTGCTCTCGTAGTACAGAACCCGGGTCGCCGGCTGGGTCACATGCACGATCGCGGTGCCCGGCACGGTCATCCGCTGGAAGCTATTCACCTGGTCGATGTAGCCGAAGAAGGCCAGGACGGCCCAGAGGGCAGCGCCGATGCAGGCGCCGGCGATGAGGACGCCGCCGATCCAGTAGCCCAGGCTTGAGGGTCTGTGCGGTGTGCCAGCAGGCCGGACCGGTGGCCGGGCTGGCGAGGTGATTGACATGACAGGGTCCTTTCATAGCAGCGGCATGCCGCCACCACGCGAAGCGACGGCAGCGCAGCCGCGACCGGTGCTTCTTCACACCACTGCGCCACAGATCCCGCGGGTGGCTGAAGGGGCCAACGTCCCGCCCGGCGGGGCGGAGGTCATCCCCTTGGGCAACGGCGGACAGGTGTCACCAGATGATCGCTGTTGCGTCGTCTCCGGCCTCGCCGTATTACCGGTCACGGGTGATGGCTGTGGGTTCCGGCGGAGCAGGGAGATTGCCTACGCTGAATAAAACACAATGATGAGCCCGGTCAGCCAGTAGTCAGCGGCCCTGACAGCCGGTGAGCGCACGCCTGTGGCGCTGTTGACAGCCGCTGAGAAGTTGATCAGCGCGTGGCGAGTCCCACGGGCAAGACGCACAGGGATGCGATCAGCCGGCCTGGGCTGCGTGGCTGCACCCCGTTGAGCTTCGGGAGCAGGATGACGGGGCGATCTCCCAGGGATCGGCGACGGCGATGCCCTGATGAGAGGGGCATCATGGCGGCCATGATTTCGGGCGCGGAGGCTGGTGGCAGCCCGCGGAGGAAGCCGCCGCGCCTCGCCAAGACCAGGACCTGGCGCGTGGCCGGCCGGGCCGCCGCCGGCGCGGCCCGGTGTCCCCTGCCGTCATCGCCATTGCCGCAGGCACGGCCAGCAACCGCGAAGGAGCACTCATGAGCGACCAACAGCCAGAGGCGCAACGGCCGGAGCAGATGCCAGCGGCCGCGCAGCCGAACCATGGCGGGGGGCCGTCGGCGGCGCCCGGCCCGCCGCCGGTGCCCGCCCCGCCGCCGGTGCCCGCCGCCGAGCGCGTCCGCCTCGCGGCCCGGCGGCGAGAGGAGACCGATTACATCTTCCGCTACTGGTCGGCGCTGGGCTGGACCATCCTCACCTTCGGGATCTACGGGCTGTACGTCTTCTACCAGCTCATCCGCCGGATGCGGGATCACAACGCCCGCCGGCTCGAACTCCTGGACGCGGCCACCGCCGTGGCGTGGGAACAGGCCGGGCGACAGGGCCTGCAGCAGGAAATGGCCCCGTCCTTCGAGCGGGCCGCCGGTCACCTGGCGGTGCTGCGCCAGATGACCGGCGACTTCCGTGACCCCGTCATCTGGCTGCTGCTTGTCATCGTGGCCGGCATCGCCCAGATCGTCGCGTTCGTGCTGCTCGACCAGGACCTGATCAGGCACTGCCAGGCCGAAGCCGACGCCGGGCACGAGCTGTCGGTGATCTACAGCCGGCTCGGCCAGCAAGTACCTTCCGATCAGGGACAGGTCAAGCAGCCGGACAACTACCTCGGCCGGATCCTGGCCACGATCTTCACCCTCGGCATCTACATGCTCTGGTGGTACTACAACCAGATGGACGAGCCGAACAGGCACTTCACCAGCAACTGGGCCCAGGAAGACCACCTCGTGACCGCCGTCGATGCCATCAGCTGAGCCATCCGCCGCAGGCCCACGCCAACGCCGCGCGGACTGCCAGCCGGCAGAGCCGCCGGGATCGCCGGTGACGCCCGGCAGGCTGACCGCAGCCGCAGCGACGCCAACAACCAAGACTCCCGCTCAGCCAGCGGGCGGACTGACACCCTGGTGGCCACGTCCCCAATGCCCGCTACCCAGCCGTGGTCCCGGTCACCGCGCGGCCGGGCCGCTAGTGCCGTATCTAGTCACGCCCGCCAACCCATCTCCACGCGGTCCCGCCCGCAAGACCGAGGAGCGAAGAGCGCCGTCTGTCGATTAGCCACCGGAAAGGTCACGAACCACAAACGCACAGAATGTTCCATCGGGTCGGCCCCACAGCCAGATGCCGCCGACCGCCAGCCCCGCCCAATAAGGCGGATATCGCGCGGTAGCCGCGTCCAGCCGCAATCGCTGAGCGTGATCGCAACGCTGGCCCGCCGAGTTCGTTATCGCCGAATCCGTACTTGACAAGACGGGCTTGGCGCTGACCTGTCAGCGTCCGGAACGGCGGGACCGTGCGCGTGCTCCCGCGACCGTCGATGACACAGCGTTACAAGCTGAATGACTAACGGCGGCCGTTTATCTGAGTGAAGCGGCACCGCCGCCCAAGTGGTGGCGTGTCCGGCTGATGAGAGAATGCTGGCTATGAGCCCCGCCAAGGCCGCGCCCGCAGTCCGCTTCGAGGCGACCCTGTACACCATCGACGGGTCGACCATCGTTCGGCTACCGGAGAAGGCGAGTAACCAGCTGCCGTCCCGTGGCCAGGTGGCGGCAACGCTCTCACATTGTCTGGAGGAGAAGCGCAGCGAGTGGCCATCACCCGAGCACTGGCGAATGAGCCTGACATTTTGCTGCTGGATGAGCCAACCTCCGCGCTGGACGAGGTCGCAAAACTAGGCATCGAAAGTCTCCTCGAATCTCTCATTCGCCGACGCAATCTCACCTGTGTCTGGGTCACGCACGACGCATCGCAAGCCGCGCGCATGGCGGATAAAGTGCTCTTCCTTGAAGCTGGCCGAATGACGGCGCACGGTAATGCCCGGGAGCTGCTGCATGCTTAGGCATTTCTTCCACACGCAGTTGAGCCTGGGCATAGCGGAGTGCGTCGCCGCAGCCATCATTGCCTTGCTCGCCATGGTGCTGGCTCGCCGCCGCGGCGTTGACATGCTCGGCGAACTCCCTCTCGCGCAGGCTCGAGGCATTGCACAAATCCTTGTAGTGGGCGGAATCCTGACGTTTCTCCTTCACGGCCCGGCGTGGACCTCGCTCATCGTTCTCTCCGCCATGATGTTTGCAGCAGCAACGATCGTCCGGCGGAGAGCAAAGAACATTCCGCGAGCTTTTACTCTCGCGCTCGTATCCATCCTCGTCGGAGCAGGAAGCGTCCTTGCCTTGATGATCCTGCTCGGAGTCATCCCTCTTTCCATCTCCATGCTCGTGCCCGTGGGTAGCATGGTCATCGCCAGCACCATGAATATGCAGTCCGTCTTCCTTGACCGCTTTCGCGGCGAAATCAGGAGCCATGTGGGCGAGATCGAGTCAGCCCTGGCGCTGGGTGCCACGCCGGATGTCGCATCTCTGCCATACCTGCGCGCCGCCTATAGGGCAAGCCTCATCCCCTCCATCGACAACGTGCGCTCGCTCGGCATCGTGTGGATACCTGGCATCATGGCTGGAATGGTGCTCTCAGGCGCATCGCCAATCTACGCGGCGCTCTACCAGTTCGTCGTCATCTCGACGATATTCTCCGCCGCAGCCGTAACCTGCCTCACCGCCAGCTACCTCATCACACGGCGCGTCTTCACCGTAAACCAGCAGTTATTCATTCGCGAATAACCTGCATCTCAATCGAGCACTATCCATCCTTCCGCCCGGCAGGATATTCTTGCCTTCAGCCATGAGCTCACCTCAGCAATCAGAACCTTTGCCAACTACTGCGCCCGTCGCTCGCCGCGAACCGAAGCCGACAACCATCCATGGAAACACTCTCGTGGATGACTACGCCTGGCTCCGCGACAAATCCAGCCCTGAAGTCATCGCTTATCTCGAAGCGGAAAATAGCCATTCCACTTCCATCATGCAGGATACTGACGCGCTGCAGCAGACCCTCTATGACGAGATGGTGAGTCACATCAAGGAGACCGACGAGTCAGTTCCCTTCCCCGATCGTGACTACCTCTACTACTCGCGCACCGAGCAGGGCCGCCAGTATCCGATTTACTGTCGCAAGGTCCGCGAGTTGGCTGAGAGCGCCGAAGAAATCATAGTCCTCGATGTGAACCAACTCGCCGAGGGCGAGCAGTTCATGTCGATTGGCGGCTTTACAGTTTCCGACGACGGCAACCTCCTTGCCTATTCAACTGACACAACCGGCTTCCGTCAGTACACTCTGCACGTTAAAGACCTGCGCACCGGTGAGCTCCTGGCAGAGCGCGTCGAGCGCGTCGGATCCATCGTATGGGCCAGCGACAATCGCACTCTCTTTTATTCTGTTGAAGACGAGGAACAGAAGCGCCAATATCAGTTCTTCCGTCACGTCATGGGCACTCCGCACGCACAGGACGTGCTGGTCTATGAGGAGGTAGACGAGCGCTTCAACATCGGCGCCGGACGTACGCGCGATGGAGAATTTCTCGTCCTTGGATCGTCCAGCCACACTACAAGTGAAGAGCAGTTCCTCCTCGCCTCCACGCCCGAGGGCAAATGGACGCTCATTCAGTCTCGCGAAAATGATCTGGAGTATTACATCGACCATCGAAATGGCCTGTTCTTCATCCGCACCAACGATGCGGGTCGGAACTTCCGATTGGTCACTGCTCCGGTCGGCTCTCCAGGCCGGGAAAATTGGACGGAGCTGATTCCCCACAGGCCGGATGTCATGCTGGAAGAAGCCGATCTTTTCAAGACTTTCTACGTTGTATGTGAGCGCGCAGGGGGTCTGCCCCGTCTCCGTCTGATCGACTTCGGCAGCGAAGGAACCGCGGCGAAATCTTCTCGTGAAATTTCTTTTCCCGAACCTGCTTACAGCGCAAGTCCCAACGTCAATCGCGAGTTCAACACGCAGAAGTTTCGCTACAGCTATCAATCGCTGGTCACCCCCGCGTCCGTATACGAGTACGACATCGCGACCGGAAAATCTAAGTTACTCAAGCAACTGGAGGTGCCCGGCGGCTTTGATCGCACGCTCTATCAATCCGAGCGAATCTTCGCCACAGCTTCCGATGGCGTCCCTGTCCCGATATCCATCGTCTTTCGCAGAGATATGAAAGGAGCGGGCACAAATCCTCTCTGGATATACGGTTATGGATCCTATGGCTACTCGTTGCCCATTGGATTCAACTCCAATCGCCTGAGCTTGTTGGACCGAGGCTTTGTTCTCGCGTATGCACATATCCGCGGCGGCGGAGACATGGGCAAGCCGTGGCACGATGCCGGACGCCTCATGCAGAAGAAGAATACCTTCACCGACTTCATTTCAGTGACGGAAACGCTGATCGCGAAAGGATATGGCGACCCTGCGCGTGTCGCAATCGAAGGCGGAAGCGCCGGCGGACTGTTGATGGGAGCCGTCTCCAACATGCGTCCCGATCTCTTCCGCGCCGTCGTTTCCCACGTTCCATTCGTCGACGTGATGAATACCATGCTCGACGCTTCGCTTCCCCTCACTGTGCCCGAATACGAAGAGTGGGGCAATCCCAACGAGAAACCCGCGTTTGAGTACATGCTCAGCTACTCGCCCTACGAGAATCTCAAACCGCTATCCTACCCGGCAATGCTGGTGAAAACCTCGCTCAACGATAGCCAGGTTATGTACTGGGAACCCGCGAAATATGTAGCCCGTCTGCGAACGCTCAACACCGGCAAGCTTCCGCTGCTGCTCCACACCAACATGAGCGCAGGACACGGAGGCGCCTCCGGGCGCTACGACTACCTGCGAGAGATCGCCTTCGATTACGCATTCCTGTTGAAAGAATTAGGCGTGGTTAAGAATCAATCCCGTCGTTAAGGGCCATTAGCTATGAAACAAGCACGACGTTTTTATGGAATTCTTGCGACCTTATTCTTCGCCATCGCTCTCTCGCGAAGCTGTTCTTTCGCGTTGGGGCAAACTCAGAACAATTCCAGTTCGGGCGAAAACTTAGCTTCAGCGAAGCCTGCGCCTGCCACTCCCGTTCCCGATGAAAAAGGTGTCTACCAGGTGAGTGGCGCGGTCAGCGCGCCAAAGCTCATTCACTATGTCGATCCCAAATACAGTAAAGAAGCCAAGCGCGCGAAACTTACTGGCAGCTGCGTCGTCAGCTTGATCGTAGACCGGGAAGGGAAACCTCAGAATGTTCATATCGTTCAACCGCTCGGACAGGGCCTCGACGAGAACGCGGTGAAAGCTATTCAGAAATATCGATTTGAGCCCGCGATGTATCAAGGGAAGCCGGTACCGGTTGAAATCAAAATTGAGGCCCGTTTTGGCGACGGATCGTGAGGATAACGCTGCTCTCTACTTAGCCTCTTCCGGGACCACATCGCCCTCGCCCGGAGCAAGAAACAAATTCGTTTCCAGCCCATGCTGACGCGTGTAGAGGTCGTAGTACCGTCCGCCCAGCGCATACAAACTCTGATGAGTTCCACGCTCCAGAATGCGTCCGCCCTCAACCACCAGGATCTGGTCCGCACGCCGGATCGTCGATAACCTGTGAGCAATTACGAATGTCGTCCGCCCTTGCATCAGGTAGCTCAGTCCCTCCTGGATCATCGCCTCCGACTCTGAGTCGAGCGAAGACGTGGCCTCATCCAGAATCAAAATTCGCGGATCCGCAAGAATGGCGCGCGCAATCGAAAGCCGCTGACGCTGCCCGCCCGACAACTTCACGCCCCGCTCGCCAACAATCGTGTCATACGATTCCGGAAAGCGTTCCGCGAATTCGTCCACGCGGGCAATGCTGCACGCTGAGAGGAATTGCACCTCCGTCGCGTCCGGCCTGGAGAAAAGAATGTTGTCGCGAATGGACCCATCAAACAGAAATGAGTCTTGCAGCACGACGCCCAACTGGCTGCGGTAACTGTCCAGCTTCACCTTGCTCAGGTCTACGTTGTCAATCAACACTGCCCCGTCGCTCGGCGTATGGAACGCGCAGATAAGGCTGATGATCGTCGACTTTCCCGAACCCGAAGATCCCACCAGCGCCGTAACCGTTCCTGGATTCGAAGTGAATGAAATCCCATGAAGCACCGGCTTCTCCACTTCATAGGCAAAGCTCACATCCGCAAAGGCCACTTCGCCGCGAATCGTCGGCAGCGAAACCGTTCGTTCAGGATCTGCGTCTTCCTGCCGCTCATTCAGAATCTCGATCGTTCGGTCCATTCCTGCAATTGCTTCCGTAAGCTGGGTCCCCACATTCACAATCTGAAACACCGGCGCAATCATAAAAGCAAGCAGCATCGTGTACTGGAAATATCCGCCCGTCGTCAGCTGATGGTTCAGAACCTGGTGTCCGCCTAGCAGCATCACCAGGCCGCCCACAATTCCGAGAACCATCGTCGACACCAGCCCCAGCGCGCTCGTTGCCGTCAGCGACTTCATCACGTTATCGAGCAGCCGCTGAACTCCCAAGGCAAACACGCCGGCCTCACGGTCCTCAGCGTGGTAGCCCTTGATCACCCTTACTCCGCCCAGCGACTCCGTCAGCCGCCCTGTCACCTCAGCGTTGATTTTGCCGCGCTCGCGGAAAATAGGACGAATTGTTTTGAATGCCTTCTGCAGCACGAACACGAATACCAGGATTACCGAGAACACCACGATCGTGATGCGCGGGCTCTTGTAGAGCAAGATCCCGAAGACCATCAGCGCCGTCAGCAGGCCACCCACAAAATCGACAAGCCCCGTGCCGATCAGGTTGCGCACACCCTCGACATCCGTCATGATGCGCGACACCAGCGTACCCGTGCGGTTCGAATCGTAGAAGCTCACCGGCAATCGACCAATATGCTGCTGCACCTGCTTGCGCAGTTCCGCAATCATCCTCTGCCCCGCCTTCGACAGAAGTTGTGTCAGAGAGAATGAAGTGACCGCCTGGATCGCCGTAGCCGAGAAGACGCCGGCCACAAGCCATGGCAATTTACTGGCCCCGCTGCCATCACTTTTCAACACAGTATCGATCAGGAATTTCGTGGAAAGAGGAAGCACCAGCCCCGTCACGCTTTTCAATCCCGTCAGCAACAAACCAAACAAAAGCACAAAGCGTCGTGGCCGTACCAGCTTCCATATTTCCGGCAGAACTTTACGGAGATTTGGCTTTGGCTTTTTCTCCGACGGATCAGAGCCGCCCCGACCACTCCGCCCCCCGGACGACCGCTCCGCTCTCATCGACAAATTGGACGAACGCATATGCATAGGTGACTAGACCGTTCCCGAGCGTCGTGCGGCAATAAACGAACGCACACACAGCACCACGTAGATTAGGCAGAGCACCGCCATCGCCGCCTTCGCTTCAACCGCCGCCGGGAAAGGGAATACTTTGCCCTGCGCCAATTGCACCACGCTGATCAGCGAAGCAGCCGTCCCTAGAAATCCAAGCAGTCCCACCGTCACGGCGACATGCATGTAAAGCTTGCGCTTGGAGGGTTCAGGATTCTGCGCCAGCCATCCAAACGCCGCGAGCAACAGGCCAAATCCGCATGGGATCAGCGCCGTGGGATGAGTGCTCCCTGTCGCCACATAACCGAATATGCCAAGCAGAATCAGCAGAACTCCGAACCAGATCGTCACTCTCGCCACGTGCAGCCCCTTTTTCTAAAAATCAATCCAGATATTCGAGATAAATGCGGTAAGCCTCACTAAAAAGATGCTTTCGGACACGTCGCCGACTCATTCATTACGGCGCAGGCACGACCCCCGCCCAATGCGGCTTGGTCTACTCTCACCCGATCAGGAGGCTTTGGCAAGCACCTTGCGGATGTCGCCCATCACATCTTCCGGCTTCCACTCGTTGCCCGGATACCAATTCACAACCTTGCCGTCCGGCCCAATCAGCACCGTCGAGAGGGAGTGCGTAATGGTGCTGTTCGACTCCGGAACCGCACCGATATCGAAGAACTTCTCCATATCGGGGAGTTCGGCCTTTGCTGGCGCCGCAAAATCCCAGTGGTCAAACTTCTCGTTCGTATATTTCTCCGTGTAGGCCCCGCCATAGCTGCGCAAAACCGCCGGCGTGTCGTACTCAGGATCAAAGCTCACACTCAAAAGGTGAGTCTTATCCAGCAAGTCCGGCTCGCTCAACAATGCCTTGTCGATCTTGGCAAAATTTTGACTCATGCGCGGACAAAAATTTGCAAGCGGGCAACGCGTGTAAATAAACGTCACCAACAGCACCTTGCCACGAAACTGCCCAATGTGAATCTTTTCGTTCGACTGATTTAACAGCGCAAAATCCGGCACTTCATCCCCGGCCTTGGGCACGTGATACAGCACTCGTGGCTTGTAGTCCGGCTTCGCCTGCGCCACCACAACGAAATGATCCAACAGTACGTCCTGATCGTTCACCAGGACATCTGCCGTCACCGTATCGCCTGGGTGAAGCTCGCTCAAAATCGTCGGATCTTTCAGTTTGTAGGGCATCGTCATCGCCCCCATAAAATCCTTGATCGCCTCGTGGTCCAACGTGACTTCGCTCTTCGCCGCATCGGTGGACACGACTTTGCCGCGTAGCTTGTAGACCTTGGACGCCGACGCCGTAGTCGAGACATTTTGCTGGTCCGCACGACACCCAGACAGCCAAAACAACAGAAAGACCGAGAGGCAGGCGAGAAATGTGGTTTGGATTTTCACCCATTAGTTTACACCGGCAGGTCAACCCATTTTCCAGAGGGTGCGGGAGTATAAAAGCAGAGATGCATCCTGCACCGGAAATCTTGAGCTATCTCGCCAGCGGCGGATTGGTCGTCGCCGCCAATCCGCGTGCTTCCCGGGTCCTTCGTAGAGCTTACGCCAGCTCTCAGCTCGCAAATTCAGTCAGCGCCTGGCAATCTCCCGCAGTAGCGGACTGGTCCAGTTTTCTCACCAGTTTTTGGCAGCAGCACGTCTTCGCAGTATCCAACCCTCCGATCTTGCTGTCTCCCATACAAGAGGCCTGGCTGTGGCAGCGCATCGTGAAGGATCAGCCGGAAACGAAATCCGTAATGGAGACGGAGCCATTCGCAAAGCTGGCCGAGCGTGCCTACCTGCTCTTGTCGGATTATGCTTCCCACTCGCAACGCCAGCGTGCCTGGTCCATTCGATCGGAAGAATCGCCGAATGATCCGGAGGCGTTTCGCCGCTGGGCGGCCGTGTTCGATCACGAGTGTTCCAGGCTCAACGCCGTCAGCCGCAGCAAACTCGCTGCGATTGTTGCCGACGACATACGCGACAAGACCGTAGCCGCCCCCTCCGAAATGCGCTTGCTTGGCTTCGATCGATTTACGCCTGCCCAGAGCGTCGTACTTGACGCACTTAAAGAAGCGGGATGCATTGTGCGCACGTTGAACGAGAGCGTAGCGAAAACCGAGAGCCGCGTCGTCGTGGCGAAGAACCGCGAAGACGAGATCGCCACTTGCGCATCGTGGCTCCGTCAATTTCTGGCGAGCCATCGCGACCAGCGCGTCGCCGTCATTGCGCCAAATGTTCAGCCCATTCGTGGCCAAATGGAGAGAGTCTTCCGGCGTGTGCTTCTGCCGGATTCTATGCAGATCGCGCAACCCCCTGCGCCACTGCCCTTCGAATTTTCATTAGGCGAGCCGCTTTCAACGGTCCCCATCGCTCGCGCCGCGCTCTTGCTCCTTCGCTGGATCAATTATCCCTTGCTTGCCGAGGAAGTCTCCTGGCTTCTCCTTTCAGGATTCATCGCACCGGCGGCGGCTGACATTCTCGGCCTCGCCGCAATTGATTCTTCCGTGCGAAACTCGGGCCTCATGCCGCTTGAGATCAGCCTCACCAGCTTTCTAACCGAAAAGTCGCTCCTCGCCAGCAACGCGTCCAAAACCCTTCGCGACCGGCTCTTTCGCATGCAGAAAATGGCCATCGGCAAGCCACGCAGGCCTGCAATGGAGTGGAGCGAGCTATCCCTCGAACTTCTAACGGTTGCCGGATGGCCGGGAACTGGCGGCTCTGACAGCGTGGATTATCAGGCACGCAGGAAGTTCGTTCAATTACTTGAAAGCGTTGCTGCTATCGGTTTCGACGATGGCATCCTCGATGCGAAAGCCTTCCTCTCCTTCCTCGAAAAACAGGCGCAGGATGCGATCTTCTCTCCGGAGTCGCAGGATGCGCCGGTGCAGATCCTCGGGCCGGCTGAGTCTGCCGGGCAAACTTTTGACGCCGTCTGGTTTCTCGGCGCGGACGAAGACAATTGGCCCGCCATCGGCCGGCCGCACCCGCTTCTCCCTCTCGCCCTTCAACGCAGCGTCGGCATGCCGCACACAAACACCGCCGCCGATCTTGAACTTGCGCAGGCTGTCACTTCCCGCATTGTCAAAAGCAGCCCCAGCGCCATCTTCAGCTACTCTCAACAGAACGTGGATGGAGCGCTTCGTCCCTCGCCCCTCCTCGAAATTCTTTCTTCCAATACAGTCACATCTTCTGAAAATTTTCGCGCACAACTTCATCTTGAAAGCGAACCAGAAGTCTCTGATCACACTGAGAAAGTTTGCGAGAGCGACAACGTCCCCTGGCCGGAAAACACATCCGCGGGTGGCTACTCAGTTCTCAAAATGCAATCCGCATGCCCCTTTCAGGCCTTCACCGCAAAGCGCCTGGGCGCTGGAGAAATGTCGGAGGCTCAGTGGGGATTGAGCCCCATTCATCGCGGCCAGTTGCTGCACAAGGTGCTTGAGCGCCTCTGGTCGCCCACGTCGGAAGACCCGACTCGCCTGCACTCCTCCGAAGATCTACGCGGCGCAATCCAAAACGGCGAATTGGACAGAATAATCAATCTCCATATCGACGCCATCTTCCAGACCGAGGCCGCAACGCGTGAATTAGATAATTGGAGCACCGCCTACATGCAGTCGGAAAAGAGTCACCTGCGCTCGGTACTGCGCAACTGGCTTGATTATGAAAATGAGCGCCATCCCTTCGAAGTGGAGGCGCTGGAAAAGAAGCTGACCGATGTAAAGGTGGGCCCCCTGCATCTCGACCTCCGCGTCGATCGTGTCGATCTGCTCCCTGGAGACGCCCGCCTGCTCATCGATTACAAAACTGGAAAAGTCTCGGCGAAGCAATGGGAGGTCCCCCGCGTTGAGGAGCCGCAGTTGCCCCTCTACGCCGTTTACGGCGGCCTCGAAAATGTGCAAGGCGTTTGCTTCGCGCAAATTCGCGTCGGCGAAAGCAAATTCATCGGACACATCAAGGATGCACAGAATCTATTGTCGAGCGGACTCCCGAACGCTTCCGACCTCGTCAAAAATCCGCTGGGTGACACCCTCCGAGAAGCGTGGAGAAACGACCTCCTCGAAGTAGCCACGGAGTTTGTGCAGGGCAACGCTACTGTCTCGCCAAAGAATTATCCAAAGACTTGCGAGTTCTGCGCATTTACCGCCTTGTGCCGCGTCAGAGAGAGCGATGTACCCCTGCAATCACTTGAATCCGCAATAGAAACGAATGGCCTTGAAGGGGAAGAGATCAGTGATTGAGCCAGCCACCCTCGCAGATGCGCAAGCGCGCGAAATGGCTCTCGACACCGGGACCTCGTTCATCGTGCAGGCCCCGGCAGGCTCCGGCAAAACGGAACTGCTCACCAGACGATTCCTCCGATTACTTGGCCAGGTTGACTCACCCGAGCAGATACTCGCCATCACTTTCACGCGCTCAGCCACGGCCGAGATGCGGCGGCGAATTCTGGGTGCAATGGAGGACGCGAGAGACGGTAAGGATCCTTCCGATACAACAGAACTGGCACTCGCGGCGTTGCGAAATGCTGAGAAAATGGGTTGGGACATTTTTCGAAATCCACACCTGTTGCGGATCGAAACGATCGATTCATTCTGTCTTTCGCTCGCCCATCGAACTCCTCTGCTTTCTCGGCTCGGCGGAACATTTCAGCCCACTGAAATCGCCGAGCCGCTATACGATCTCGCCGCACAGCGCACACTGCGAATGCTCGGAGGCCCTGACGCGGCCCTCAACGATGCCATCAACATGCTGCTCAAGGTCCGCGACAATGGGCTCTCCGAATGCGCCGAGTTGATTGCATCCATGCTCGCGCGCCGCGACCAGTGGTCAAGTCAGATTGTGTTCGACCTTTCTCCGGATTGGCAGGATCACGTACGCACAGAGCTTGAGAAGCCCATGAAGCGCGCCATCACGCGAACGTTAAATCAACTTCACCAGCTCTTCGCCGCATCTGGAATCGATGGAGAACAGTTCGTGGCACTCGTCTCATTCGCTTGCGCAAATCTCCGATTCGAAGATTCCGACACCTGCCGCAAGCATCTGGCACAGATTGAAATTCTCGATCGTTACAAGAACCTGCCGTCCGTTCATATGAGCGACGTTGAGGCATGGAAGGCCATCGCCGCCCACTTGCTAACGGGCGAAGGCAATTGGCGCAAGTCCATCAACAAAAACCAGGGCTTCCCGCCCAAGTCGAAAATTCAGAACCTTCAACTGCAGGAAATAATCCAGCGCCTTCAACGGGTTTCGGGACTTCGAGAAACTCTTGCTCAAACCCGCGATCTGCCGCCTGTCGCGTACAGCGACGAGCAATGGAACCTTTTGTCAAAGCTGTTCCTCACTCTTCGCGACGCAAACGCCCAGCTCAAGGTGGTCTTTGCCGAACAGAATATCGTGGACTTCATCGAGATCGGACTGGCTGCTGAACGCGTATTGAAATTGTCGGACGAAACGCTCGGCGATCTCCCCTCCGAACTCGCTCTCTCCACCAGCGAACAATTGCGTCACCTCCTCGTCGATGAATTTCAGGACACATCGCGCCGTCAGTATCGCCTCTTAAGCATGCTCGTTCGGGCATGGTCCGTAGACGAACGCCGCACTTGTTTTCTCGTCGGGGACCCAATGCAGTCCATCTACCTCTTTCGCCAGGCCGAAGTTGAACTTTTCCAGCACGCCAAAGAACATGGTCTGAGCTGCGGTGAAGATGCCTTCACGCTCGACTCCTTGCAACTTACCACGAATTTCAGGTCGCATCGCGGGCTCGTCGACCGGTTGAACGAGATACTCGATCCGATCTTCCGTCTGGAGTCAAGGCGCGGCGCGCCCAGCGTCGAGTTCACTCCGTCGGAAGCTTACGATCGGACACTTGCGCCAAAGAGCGTTCACATCCACGCCACCGTGGTTCCTCCCCAGGACTCGCGGGACCATTCGCGCGAGGCACGCGTTCGGGCTCAGGAAGTGGAAGCGAATCAGGTACTCTCTATCGTTCGTTCCCACGCTGACGAAATACGTAGCACTAATAGTTACGTTATTGCGATCCTCGCCCGCGCGCGCAACCATCTTCTCCCAATTGCCGCCGCCCTTCGGCAAAACAATATCGTCTTCCGCGCAGTGGAAATGGAAAACCTTGGCGAGCGCCAGGAAATTCTGGACCTCCAATCTCTGTTGCGCGCGCTCCTTCACCCCATGGACCGCGTCGCCTGGCTGGCCGTCCTCCGCGCCCCATGGTGCGGACTCTCGCTATCTGATCTGCACAAACTCTGCGGCGACGATGACCGCAATTTCCGTCGACTGGCCGTACTGGAATTGCTGCGAACCCGCCTGGGCCTTTTATCGCAAGATGGACAACGGCGGGCCGGCAAAGCGCTTGTCGTTCTTGAAGATGCTTTGCGGCAGCGTCAGTTCCAATCTTCATCGCAGTCATTGGCGATGCTCGTCGAGCGCACCTGGCACAGTCTCGGCGGTCGCGACTGCGTCGACAAAACAGCATACGAGAACACTCAAGTCTTCTTCGATATGCTCGATCGGATGAGCGCCGACGGGATCGCATGCTTCAATGGAGAGCTCCAACGAAATCTCACTCGACTGTTCGCGCAGCCCGATTCGGATTCAAGCGAGCTCAACGGCGTGCAGTTGATGACGATACACAAAGCCAAGGGTCTCGGCTTTGACGTCGTCATCGTTCCCGGACTGCACAGGGGAACCCGGCCGGAGCAATCCAAATTGGTAACCTGGCTCGAACGCGCCGTTCCTCCCGGCGAAATGAACCAGGCACACGATAGCAGCGAAATCCTCGTCGCTCCCATCGGGGAGAAGGGACAAAAGTCCGACGCACTGACCAAGTGGGTGGAACGCCAGGAGTCGGCTCGGCTCGACGAAGAACTAAAGCGCTTGTTTTATGTGGCCTGCACGCGCGCCAGCAAACAGTTGTACCTGCTTGGAACGTCAGAGATCAAAGAGACGACAAGCAGGACTGGTGAAATCACTTACGAGCTAAAAGAGGGAGACACTGGCTCCTTGTTGCAGACCGCGTGGCCCGGCTTGCGAGCAGAGTTTAGTCAATCCCTCGAAACATGGAAACAGCAGAACGCGGCGCACGCATCAATCGTCGGCGTCACGACCATACCTCTTCCCCAGGAGCAGAAGTCCGAGATACTTTTCGATCTTGCAGCCTCCGAAGAACGCGCAGCCACCCTGCGGCGACTCCCCGACAATTATCTTCCCAGTCAGTCGCACGATATCGTAACTATGTTAGATACATATAAAGATCAGGACGCTGAGCATGATCTTTTCGAGCGCCCGAAGGGCTCGCTGCGCGTCCGGGCGTTCGGCGTAGCCGTCCACGCTCTGTTGGACAAAGCGTCAAAAATACTTCAGGGCGGCGCAAACGTGGCTCAGTGCCAGCAGAAACTCCTCTCCTGGACGGCAGCCACGACCAACCTCCTGCAGCAGCAGGGCCTGTCGCGCGCGGAATCAAAGCGTCTTTCTCTTGACGTGAGATCAGCAGTCAACGGTGCCTTGGAGGATGAGACAGGCAGGTGGATTCTCTCTCACCATCCCGACGCGCAGAACGAAGCCGAATGGACCGGATGGCTCAACGGCACTCTGCGCAACATTCGTGTCGACCGGGTCTTTCGCGCGGGAGAAGAAGTCTCCGCTCCCGGAGATGACATTTATTGGATCATCGACTATAAGACATCCAACCACGGTACCCTGGGCCTCGACAGTTTCCTTCTCGATCAGAAGCAAGAATACAAGCCACAGCTTGAGGCCTATGCTGCCGTCCTGCGTTTGCTCAAAGGACCCGACACACGAATCCGCCTGGGTCTCTACTATCCTCTGCTTCACAAACTGGATTCGTGGTTCTTTTAGCGCGGACTATTCCCCTTGGCCTTCGTTGGCCTTGGCATGCGTGCTGGAGTAGTGGCGCACATCGGCGCCGCGAACCCAGAAAATAACATCCTCCGCAATATTCGTTGCGTGGTCCGCCACACGCTCCAGCGCCCGCGAAATCATCAGCGCATTCAATGCTTGCGGTGTAACCTCCGCCCGTTCCTTCATCAGGCTCGACAGCGCGTAGAAGGCGTTTTCGTTCAGCTTGTCCACGTTGTCGTCCATCGTCAGCACAGTCTCGGCCAACTCAGCGTCCGCCTCGATAAAGGCTTGCAGCGCTTTCCTGATCATGCCCGCCGCCAGCGACGCCATCCGCGGAATATCTACCGGAAGATCAATCGATTGAAATGCCTGCAGGTCCCGGACACGCTCCGTAATCGACACCGCTGCATCGCCTACACGTTCCAGGTCTGCATTGATCTTGATGACTGCGAGAATAAAGCGGAGATCAATCGCTGTCGGCTGTTCCATCGCGAGCAAATCAATCGCCATCTGATCGATCTCGCGCTCGAGTCGATTGATGGCCATCTCGCTCCGCACCACCAGGTCGCAGATGGAAATATCCCGCACGCGGTACGCCTCGATCGCACGTTGAATCGCCTGCTCGGACATTCCCGCCATTACCAGAAGTTTTTCTTTCAGGTCGTCCAGGCTTTGTTGAAAGCGAAGTCGTGTCATCCGAACCTGCCCGTGATGTAATCTTCTGTGCGTTTGTCGCTTGGATTCGTAAAGATCTTGTGCGTCGAATCAAACTCAACTAGCTTCCCCATCAGGAAGAAGCCCGTCGTCTCGGCCACTCGTGCCGCCTGCTGCATATTGTGAGTCACAATCACAATCGTGTACTGCGATTTCAGCTGAAAAATCAAATCCTCTATTTTTGCCGTCGACACCGGATCCAGTGCAGACGCGGGCTCGTCCATCAGCAACACTTCCGGATCAACCGCCAGCGCTCGCGCAATGCACAGGCGCTGCTGTTGTCCGCCGGAAAGGCTCGCACCGGATTTCTTGTGCAGATCGTCCTTCACTTCATCCCAAAGCGCCGAACTCTGCAGCGAGCGTTCCACTACCTCATCTAGTACACGCTTATTCCTGAATCCGTTCAAACGCAATCCAGATGCGACGTTGTCATATATTGACATCGTCGGAAATGGATTCGGCCGCTGGAACACCATTCCTACTCTGCGACGAATTTCCACCGGCGAGGCTTCCGAGTAAATATCAATATCCCCAATGCGCACTTCGCCAGTCGCACGCGCCATAGGATTGGTCTCATGCATCCGGTTCAGGCAGCGCACAAAAGTGGACTTCCCGCACCCTGACGGACCGATCAATGCCGTCGCATGATTGGCCGGGATGTCCATGTTGATGTCTAACAGCGCATGGTTTGCTCCATACCATGCATTCAAACCGGAAACCTGGATCGCAACTCCCACTAGCTTGTCCCTTTCAATATCCCGCGTGACGCAACGTATCGAACCAACGACACAGCAACAACAATCAGCGATATCAAAACAAGTGCGCCGGCCCACGCCAGGCGATGCCATTCGTCATAGGGCGAAATCGCGTAGATAAATATCTGCAGAGGAAGCGCAGCGATCGGCTCGTTAAGATTCGCGCTCCAGAATTGGTTGCCGAACGCCGTGAACAGCAATGGCGCGGTCTCGCCCGCCACTCTCGCAAACGCGAGCATACACCCGGTGATGATCCCCGGAGATGCGGTCTTCAACGTAATCGACAGCACCGACCGCCAATTCGGTACGCCGAGCCCAAGCGCCGCTTCCCTGATCGCATTCGGAACCATCAGAAGCATTTCTTCCGTCGTGCGCGTGATCGTCGGAATCATCATTATGCCTAAGGCCACTCCACCCGACAGCGCCGAGAAGTGCTTTTGCGGCAGCACGATCAGCGAGTAAACCGCAATGCCCATCACGATCGAAGGCACGCCGTTCAATACATCCGCGGTAAAGCGAACCGTGTTCGCCAGCTTCCCGCCGCGTCCAAATTCCGCCAGAAATATTCCACCGGCGATCCCGATCGGTACGCCGATCAGGCTGCCGACTCCCAGCAGAATCCCTGATCCAAGAATCGAGTTTGCCATCCCGCCGCCCACTTCCCCAACGGGTTTTGGAGCCTGCGTAAAGAACGCAATATTCAGCGAACTCGCACCTTTGAAAATCAGGTAAGCAAAAATGGCAACCAACGGAGCCACCACCAGGATCGTGCTGATCACGGCAAGCGTCGTCGCGGCGCCGTCCGCCGCCGTCCGCAATATACGATTTCCCCTGGTCGTTCTTAACTGTTGTGTCATTTATTTTCCGTTAGGTAACTCGCGCCGGAGCGCCGCGCGTCACCGCCCAAACCAGCAGCCGCGCCAGCGCGTTGACAATAATCGTGACGATAAACAGAGCCAGACCAATTTCCATTAGCGCGCTCAGATAAAGATCGTCGGAGGCCTCGCTGAATTCATTGGCAATCACGGATGCCATCGAATAGCCCGGCGCGAAGAGTGACTGCGCAATCTCCGGACGATTGCCAATCACCATGGTCACGGCCATCGTCTCGCCCAGTGCTCGCCCCAATCCAAGGATCACCGACCCCACAATGCCGATCCGCGCGTTGCGCAAAACTCCAACCCGGATCATCTCCCAGCGCGTTGCGCCCAGCGCCAATACCGCCTCCCGCTGCGTGTGGGGGACCGCCATCATTACTTCGCGAGTCAGCGACGAAACAATCGGCAGAATCATGATCGCAAGAATTACACCCGCAGCCAGCATCCCAATCCCAAAGTTCGGTCCACTGAAAAATCCCGTCCACCCAAGCGTCTTTACAAGAAATGGATTCACATGCACGCGCAGAATGGGGACCAGCACGAAAACTGCCCACAAACCGTAAACCACGCTCGGGATCGCAGCCAGCAATTCCGTCAGGAACGCCAAAGGCGCCCGCAGAATGCGCGGACACATCTCCGTCAGAAAAACTGCCAGCCCAATCGCCAGCGGTACCGCTATCAACAGCGCAAGCAGAGACGAAACCAGTGTCCCGTAAATAAATGGCAGCGCACCGAAGTCGCCGCTCACTGGATCCCACGCCTGGCGGAAGAAAAAGCCCATTCCAAACTTCGTAATCGATAACTGCGAACGCGCTACCAGTTCGCTCGCAATCAGCGCCACAATGCCGAAGATGCTCAGAGCGCTCAGCAGCATTGCTCCGCGGAACACCCGGTCTTTGATGGAGGAGCTGCCGCGGCTCCAAAGATATTTTCTTACAATCGACTGCTCCTGCTCAGGCTTGAGCGAAGGCGCAAGCTCGTTCACCCGAGGAGGTCTAATTGGCTGATATGCCACGCGAGCTTCCTGGTCCTTGAGTTTCACAGAGTACCAAGCTACTGGGTTCAGGTGAACAGAAGGTTAAAGCTGATGGCAAATCAAGCCATTACACCCGAAATTCACTCGACAGATTACCTTCTGCCCTAACGTAACCTACACAAGGCAAACGGGCGCCATTGCATCGCAAGAGCGCCCGTCCGCGTGTTACAAACCCTTACTGCAGCGTGCCGATGGCCGACTTCACTTTGTCAGCAACCTGCTTCGGCAGTGGCGCATAGTACAACGCCGGCGCCTCTGACTGCCCATGATCCACCATCCACTCCAGGAAGTCCTTAATCGCCTTGCCCTTTGCCGGATCCTGCGCCTTCACCGGGATCAATAGCCAGGTAAAGCTGGAGATCGGATACGCATTCTTCCCCGGAGCATTCGTGATCGATACCCTGAAGTCTGCCGGCATCGCCTTCATGCTCGCCGCTGCTTCGGTCACCCCGTCAATGCTGGCGCTTACCCAGGCCCCCGCCGCATTGCGAATCGCGCCAAACGCAATCTTGTTCTGCAGCGCATAGATCAGCTCCACATAACCAATCGCCCCCGGCATCTGACGAACCATGCCCGCAATGGCCTCGTTTCCCTTGCCGCCAATCCCTTTGGGCCAATTCACCGCTGCCCCTTTGCCTGGGCCGTTCTTCCAGTCATTGCTCACTTTCGAGAGATAGTCCGTGAAGATATACGTGGTCCCGCTGCCGTCTGAGCGGTGCACTACAAATATCTCCTGGTTCGACGGAAGATTTACACCGGGATTATCCTTCGCAATCCGTGCGTCATTCCAGTTGCTGATCTTGCCCAGGTAGATGTCCGCCAGCACATCCGGCGCAAACTTCAGCCCTTGGCTAACGCCCGGCAGGTTGTAGATTGGCACCACCGCGCCCATCACCGTCGGAACGTGGAGCAGCTTTACCTTCGATTGCGCCAATTGCTCATCCGACATCGGCCCGTCCGTAGCACCAAAGTCCACCGTCCCCGAAGTTACCTGGCGAATCCCGCCCCCGCTGCCGATCGGCTGGTAGTTAATCTGAATTCCGTTGTTGGCTGCGCTGAACTCGTTAAACCATTTAGAATAAATAGGATATGGGAATGTAGCGCCGGCTGCGTTGATCTTCTGCGCAAGGCTTGAGGTCGCTGCCAGTACTGTCACAGCAGCCACTAAGAAAAGCTTCTTCGTCACGTAAGTCCCCCCGTTAGATCTCCATCATTGTCAATTCGCATTGTTAACGGGCATTTACAGTCGCATGAAAAGGAGGCGAAAAGGCTGCGCTAAACTCCTGAAACAGCGTTACTTCGTCTCTGAGAGACGCTCCGCTTCGGGCGCGGCCGCCCGGGGTGCAGCTTGCGGAAGCGTGAAGATGAACGTGGCGCCCGCTCCCAGCTCGCTCTCCGCCCAGATCCTGCCCCCATGCGCCATCACAATATGCTTCGAGATCGCCAGCCCCAGCCCGGTACCACCTGAGTCGCGGGAACGGGCCTTGTCCACGCGGTAAAACCGCTCGAAAATGCGGTTCAGGTGCTCGAGCGCGATGCCAGGACCAAAATCTCTCACGGAAAACTCCACCTGCTCGTCCTTGGCGCGCGCACCCACTACCACCCGCTGGCCAGATTTGCCATACTTCATGGCGTTTTCAATGAGATTGCCGAAAACCTGGTTCAACGCATCGGAATCCGCCAGCACCAGCGCGTCCGTGGTTTCGCCCGCCTCCAGCTTTACTTCGGAATCCACCACCATGCCCGCCAGCGAGTCGATTGCATCCGACACCAGCGCCGAGGCCTTCACCGAAAGCGGTCGCACCTTGTAATCGCCAGATTCCACGCTCGCAAGGGCCAGCAGATCCTCGGTCAACCGATTCATCCGGGTGGCGTTTTTCAGAATGATCGCCATGAATTCGCGCGCATGATCCTCCCGGATGTGCGGTTCCTCCAGCAGCGTCTCCACGTACCCTGAGATCGAAGTCAGCGGAGTCCGCAACTCGTGCGACACATTCGCCACAAAGTCCCTGCGGGTCTTCTCCGCGCGCTCAATCTCGGTCACATCGTGCAGCACCGCCACCGCACCCCCGCCCGGCGTGGGGGCCGCACTTATTTCAAACACACGTCCCGGAGCCACCGACGTCGCTCGGCCCCGCATCACTTCCCGGTTGCGCAGAGCCTCTTCCACGCAGGCCAGCACCTCGGGATCTCGAATCGTTTCCACCAGCGCCCGGCCTTCCCTCACCGCTTGCGGCGCAATTCGTCGCATCACGGAGTTCGACCAGCTCACCTGACCCTGGTCCGTCACTGCGATTACCGCTTCCTGCATGCTGTCCATCAGCGCCGCCAGCTCTCTGCGGCTGCTTTGCAAATCGCTGAAACTCCTCTCCAGCCGCGCCGCCGTCGTGTCCAGCGCCCTCGCCACGTCCGTCAATTCGTCCAGGCTTGCTTCCTCAACCCGCGCCGTCAAATCTCCCGCAGCTATGCGATTCGCAAACACCACTATCCGCTCCAGCCGCCGAGAAACCCTGTGTGCCAACAGAGCTGCCAGCAGCGTTGCCAGTGCCAGTGACAGCAGCGACGCGAAATATATGTCGCGATGGAAGATCGCCATCGTGCTCTGCACATCGTTCAGTGGATAGGACAGGTCAACAATGACATCCGCGCCATTCGCGGGCAGGGCCACAAACAGTGTGCCCCCGCGCTCCCCGCGTCCGCTCGGTTTTCCCCTGGAAAGGATGTCTGCGATTTCCGCCGATTTCGCGTTGATGCTCGGCCCACCCTCGTCTCCGCCGGACGACCGGGCCAGAACCTCTCCTTGCCGATTCAGCACGGTCACCTGCGAACCGGCGGCGTCCGCCTGCGCCTGCACCTGTTTGCTTAGAGTTTCCGGATTGCTGGTATTCAGCTGCCCCGCCACAAGACGGGCCTTCGCGGTCAAATCCCGCTCCGCCTGGCCGTACAGCGACCGCTCCACAATCTGCCGCAACGAGACGTCCAGAATCACCGTCCCCAGCAGCAGCACCAGGACAAATAAGAACAGCAGCTTGGTAAAGACTCTTCCGCTCACGACGGTATTCCCCGCCCATCCTGAAGCACATCTCGATGGAAAGCTATCACGCCGCGCGTGGAATCTCGAAACGATACCCTGCGCCCCGCACCGTCTTCAGATACCGCGGATTCTCAGGATCTGTCTCGATCTTCTCGCGAATTCGACGGACATACACGTCCACCGATCGCGGAGTCACAAAACGGGCATCACCCCACACCGCGTCCAGCAGGTGGTCTCGGCTGAACACACGCCCAGGATGCCTCGCCAGGTAGTCCAGAAGCCGAAACTCCGTGGCCGTCGTCGTCGTAAGTTCCCCACGCACCATCAGTTGCATCGCGCTGGCGTCGATAATCACATCCTCAAAGCTGATCACCGAGGGCGTGGTGGGCCGCTCAAAGCGCCGCAGCACCGCCTTCACGCGGGCTACCATCTCCCGGGTGGCAAACGGCTTGGTAATGTAGTCGTCCGCGCCCAGCTCCAGCCCAAGTACGCGGTCATTCTCACCCGCCCGGGCCGTCAGAAAGATAATCGGCACCGTGCTTAGCGCGGCATGGCTCCGCAGACGGCGGCAGACATCCAGCCCATCGCCTCCCGGAACCATAATGTCCAGCAGAAACAGCGCCGGGGCCTGTCTCTCCGCATCCGCAACAATGTTTGTCGGAGTCCCATACACCCGTACTCCAAACCCGGCTGCCTCCAGATGATGCTGCACCAGCCGCGAGATATCCATGTCGTCTTCCAGCACAAATACGGTCTGGCTCAACCCAGCACCCTCTTGAATTCTCGATGTGTTTGTTAGCGTTAGCATGTTTGCGAAGCTCCCCGAGCTTGGCTCCAGCCTACCGCATCCGGGAGAAAGAATTGCAAACGTTCCGTGAATAGTATCCGCCCTTTCATGAACGCTGTGTGAATTCGCGACAACCCACCACCCACCTCGGGTTGCCATCTTGGGCGAAGGATTTCTCTTCCCCACCAGATTGTCATCTTGAGCGAAGCGAAAGATCTACGGTTCGCTTCGCGCGTTACCCGCATTAAACCTCCGGATGGCCGATGATTCGATCGGAACCGTAGCCAGCCAGCCTAAACACCTCCCTTGTAGACTGGGGATATGGACCCCGATATTAGCAAGTCTGCTATTAAACTAAAGGAGGTTTCGGATTCCGCCTTCGAGAGCTTCAGAAGATTCTGCGTGAAAGCCCTCGACCCGAAGAACGTCACAGAAGAGAACAGCAAATTCTGTCAGGTGGTGTTGGCGCTCTGCACCGCTGCGGAGTCCAACTACGAGAAGCTCCGTGAATCCTATGACAAAACCGACTATGTGTCTTTGGCTTTGTCTTGCAGGAATCTTCTGGAAGTCGCCATATTCACGCAATTCGTTCTTCAATGTAAATCCAATGCTGACGAGTTCGCCGCTGACCGATTGATCGACACTGCGGACATTGCGATTAGTCTGAAAAATTTGGTGTCCCAACTGCAGCCGCCTGGAGAAACTGCGGACTTGGATAAGACAATTCGGCTTTGTCACAATCAAATTGCGGAAGAGGGCGTGAACCGAGATAAATATCTGAAGACGAGCCAACTGGCAACCAAGCTCAATATGCGTTCTGAGTACGATTCCATGAATACGCTCAGTTCAAAGTTCGTGCATCCAACCTCTTGGTCTCTCTTCAATCTCTCCGAGGTATCAACACAGTTCCCAATAGCTCGGAAACTCCTCTTCAGTGAAGGGGCTAAATACATGGCAATGGTCTATGCCGCAGTTCGTCCGCATATTGAGAAATACGGTTTACGGCACAGGGCATAGCCGTTCCTGAACTCGTAGCTCGCGTGTCATCTTGAGCGAAGCGAAAGATCCGCGGTTGCTCCTACCCACCAACCTTCAACGCACAACTGCCCCACACCTCGCCTTAAGATGTGGGGCAGCCAATCACGCTTGACTACGGTGAAACCACAAGCGTAAGCGTAGAAGACGTGCCCGGGGCGTATGGCTCTCTTCAATAGCTACGGCCAGCCGAGTATGGCAATCCTCAAGAACAACCCCAGACCTTTCGACAATGGATCGTCGCGGCTGGTGACTACTTTCTATTTCCGGGTGGGCGGTGACAGGTTCAGAAGTTCACGATGATGGCAAGTTCATGAAGGCGTGGGTGAGGAGCAGATTTCGATTCGGTTCCCGTTTCTTAGTTTGAGCCGCTATGCGGAACACCGAGGTCTACTTAAAATCAGCGGTCTACTTAAAATCAGCGTAAGCGAAGCCGTCGCGAACGACGACCTCTCCCGGTTCCAAACACAAAGGCGCAGCGAACATCGGCCCTGCATATACGCTGGTGTGAAACTCGCCATTCTCACCGCAGGGGTCGACACCGGGTGGCAGGTCTTCGAGTATGGCGGTATCGAAGTCGCGGCCAACGAATGTTTGCGATAGCTGTTTAGTATCCACGCACGTCAACTTGGCGCGAAGTCCACCCGCAATCATGTCGCAGGCTAACGCAGAAGTCGGAAGCCCCCAGAGTGGAAACAGTGGTTCGAGCCCGGTGGGTCGCATTTGAGTTTCCCGGTATATGCGGATGTCCTGCAAGAATAGGTCGCCGAATGCAACCGCGTTGACGCCTTCGTTCACCGCACGCTCACACGCCGCCTGCATCTGCTGTTCATAGGCTTGGTTCGAGCACGGCCACGGCAGTGGAATTGACCACAGCGGCAATTTCGCCGCCCTTGCTTGCGCTTCGAGAACTGACCGTCTCGTGCCATGCATTGCAACCCGATCGAATTCTGAGTTGACAGTGGTCAACAAGCCAACAACTTCGCAGTCGGTGTTTTGCCGAAGAAGATGCAATGCCCATGCGCTGTCTTTCCCGCTGCTCCACGACAAAAGCACTCGCTTCATGAACCCATCCTAAACCCCGACGGGAGGATGGTCTCGTAGGTTTTAGTCAGCTTTCGAGTCGGCGCTCTCAAGGCAGTAGTCAATCACCAGGAGGGTCAGTCTCCCGTGGGACGCTAACGCATCGAGATGTCCTTTTGGACGTTGCGCCGGTGTCGTCGCCGACTCTTTCGTTTCTCAGGAGAAACATCCGGGTGGGCGGTGACACGACCGCAATCCGAAAAAGCGATTTCGTCCCATCGTCTTCGGTGAGCACATTGGAGGTAACGCGCCAATGGAGAAGAATCAATCCCCAAACGGATTGCTTGTTGCTACGGCGCTTCTCAATACCGATACCTCTTGCCGCGGTCCGCGGCCCAGCCAGGAACTGTGCGAATTCGATGCAAGCATGCTTCACCCATCTGAAGGTTATGACCTTCAGATGGGTGAAGCAATTACGCCGCTACTGGACTTATGGCGAAACCACAATCGTCAGCGTCGAAGATGTACCCGGATTGAAGTTGGTGTCTCCCGCATACGCCGCCACAATCTTATGAGTGCCGGCTGTAAGCTTGGTGGTGATGCTGGCTGCCCCCGCGCTCAGGTTCACGCTGCCCAGAACGGCTGTCCCATTCATGAACGTAACCTTGCCGGTAGGCGTTCCCGTTTCACCAATGCTCGGCGTCACGTGAGCGGTAAAGGTGATCGACTGGCTTGCCTTGGGATTGCTTGGGCTGCTCGCCAGCGTGACGTGATTTCCGCCCTGGTTGTAGACAACGACGAGACTGCCAGCGTTATTGAACCAGGGCCAACAACACCCGTAGTCGCGGGTTGAGCCGACGCCGAGGAACGCGAGGTCCGTCGCGCCGTCGTGGTTAAAGTCTCCGGCCACCATCTGCCAGGGATTGCGATCGAGGGGATAAAACACGGGAGCGATGAAGGTCCCGTTCCCCACTCCCGGCAACAAAACGAAACGTGCCGTTGCAGAGTTTATGCCGATGATGTCGCCGATGCCATCCCCGCCCACGGAAGCCACGGCAAGGCTCGTCAACGGGCCCGTCGCCGGGTAGGTCTTCTGTGTCTGGAAAGTGCCGTTGCCGTTGCCCAGAAGCACCGAGACACCTGCGCTGCTTGCCACGGCGATGTCGACCTTTCCATCGCGGTTAAAGTCGCCGGCCACCACGGAAGCCGGAGCCGTTCCGGCTGCGAAGGTCTTTTGCGGCTGGAAGGTTCCGTCTCCGTTGCCCAGCAGGACGCTCACATCGTTGCTGCCCTGGTTGACGACGATGACGTCTTTCTTTCCGTCTCCATTAACGTCGCGCTGGAGCACAAATACCGGATTCGCGCCCACCGAATAGGTCACCGGAGATGCAAAGGTTCCGTCTCCTATGCCTATAAGGATCTCGAAAGTCGAGCCATCCAGGGAAGCAAGATCGGCATTTCCGTCGCCGTTGAAGTCCCCGGCCGCGATGAAGTTGGTATTTGTATCCAGTGCCGGGCCTGACGTGGGAAAGTTGCCCTTGCCATCTCCAAAGGAAACCACCAAAGAGAAACCGGAAAAATTACCGTCGTCCAATACGAAGTTGCCCGTAGCAGCGACCGCGATATCCAGCTTGCCATCGTGATTGAAATCGCCGATTGCCGGAGGCCCTGAACTGCTGAAACTACCCTGAAGATTGGGCGCAGCACCAAAGTTGCCGCTTTTGGTGAAAAGATTCTTTGCTCCGCCGAGCAACACGTTACCCTGGGGTATGTAGTACGAATGCTCATCAAAAAAATCTATCACCGCCAGGTCCGCATATCCGTCGCCGTTGAAATCGGAGCTGTTCATTGCCATGGACTCGGTCCAGTTGCCTAATAGGTCATACATGGCGAGCGGCGCGCGAAGAACTCCAGGCGCGGAATTGACTACCACCTGCACGCCACCTACAGCGCCGGCGGCGATGTCCTGTCTGCCGTCGCCGTTGAAATCGCCCACAACCATGGGCCCGCCGCCGACCGCGTAATTGCTTGGCGTCATGACGCCGGAGCCATTGTTGAACTGGACCATCATGGGGTCGGATGGAATGATCAGATCCTGTTTGCCATTCAGGTTTCCCGCCAGCATGTCCCCGAACGTATACGGTGTCCTGGCACAGGTCACCGCATTCGGATTGAATGTGCCATCGCCGTAGCCGGGCAGAATACACGCCTGTCCAATTTGCCAAATGGGATAATCAGAACCGTAGCCCGTAGCGATATCCAGTCTGCCGTCGCCGGTGAAATCGGCAACCACGATTCCCGTCGGCATGTTTTCTGGAGGCTGGTTAAATGTAAAGACGGTTTTCAGGTTGAAGTGACCCGTGCCTGTGCCGAGCAAAACCTGGGTTCCACCGTAGGTATCGTTGGCGGCGATATCCAGGTGCGAGTCGCGATTCATATCGCCGACCGCCAGGGCCAGGAAAGTGGGTGACGTTAGGCCCGTCACCGTCACGATCGCCGTCTGCAGTGTTCCGCCGGACTTTCCCAACAGGACTGAAACCGACGTACCGTTTGCCAAGGCAATGTCTGCCTTGTTGTCTCCGTTGAAATCTCCAACCACCATGTCGCCCGCCGTCAAGCCGGCCGAGATGCTGACCGGCGCGGCAAACGTGCCATCTCCGTGGCCAAGAAAAACCCTGACGAAATTCCCTCCGCTCGGCAACACCACCACATCTTGGTTTCCGTCGCCATTGAAATCACCAGCCACCATCCGGGCCGCAATGCTTGCAGTATTTTTCGGCAGAGTAGCGATGGTTTTCGACGCCGCGAACGCGCTGTTCCCACTGCCCAGCAGGATGCTGAGAACATTGTTGCTGTTCAGCGCTACAACATCGGGCTTGCCATCGTGATTGAAGTCGGCGGTGACGATCTTCACGGGAGTGCCGCCCGTAGAGTAAACAGGCAGCCGGTAAAACTGGTTGGTATCAGATGCCCGCATTTCCGCTGAACACAACAGGAAGAGAGAAAAGAGTGCAACGGCTGCACATCGGGGAAGGGGTTGACTGGCGCGATGGAGAATTCTCATCGCATAAGCCGATTGAAGATTCATATATGCTCCTATGCCAGCCGCGGAGCTATGGATGTGCGGGATAGGCGGGACTTTGTGTGCGAAAGACGAGATTCGTCTGGCGAACCAATAAGCAGGGCGAAACCAATCAGCCCAATGACCCCGGGGTCTGAAGCACTAAGGCCTAAGCCTCAGTTACCTTGCGAAGTGCATATCTTGAGGGATATCTACGTATCTTTTTGATAGCGCTACTTCTCAGGCACGGCATCACTCTACGTCGGGAAGTACGTAGCGTCAATCCTTTTCCGCGAACGCATTACTTCAGAATTGCAACAAGGCAAAACCTCCGGGATCGCCAGAGTACGCCGAAATACGCGTAAGTCGAGCCAATCACGGTTGCAGACTACGGGTGTGGAATCCGCGCATTTTCAATTTTCGCGGCGAAAACGTTGAGGAACCCTAAACCCGTTGAAGGTATTGATATAGAGTTTTCCAGCGTCCGGAGCCTTGGGTCGGCAACCCGTTAGTAACTTGGAGAGTGAAGCGATCGTCGCTCAGGATGCCACCCGCAGGTAGGATTTCATCGCGAGCGACGCGAAGGATCTGTTTCCCCTTCCCGCCGTCGCCTCCCAACGAAGTACTCTATTCACAAGCGCCATCGCGCCTTAACCTGAAAAACCGGGGAAGAACTCGAATGATTCTGCTCACTTTAATAATTGGTCTGCTGGTTGGCGCATTTTCAGGGGTTGTCGGGCTTGGTGGCGGAATCCTCATGGTGCCCGCGCTGATCTATTTCTTTCACATGAGCCAGCACCGCGCCCAGGGCACCTCGCTCACCGCCATGCTCGCACCCGTCGGCATCCTGGCTTTCTGGGAATACTACCGGCAGGGCAACGCCGATCTCAAAATCGGCCTGCTGCTGGCTGCGGGATTCACCGTCGGCGCATATTTCGGAGGCATGGGCGCGCAACACGTTCCCGAACTCATGCTCAGGCGCATCTTTGCAATCACCCTCATCGCCATGGGTCTAAGAATGCTCTTCGTCAAAGTCGGCTAAGGTGTGTGTTCGTCGTTTCCTAGAAGTGGGTGCCCCATCCTTGCACAGCAAGGGTGGGATCAAAAAGAAATCAGCATCTCCAATGCCGGATCAAACACTCGTGATTCCCGATCGAAGTGAAGGGAATCAGAGTTCCCGAAAATCTGACCTACCGCCGATTCTCCGGCACTGGAA
Source organism: uncultured Acidobacteriaceae bacterium (assembly GCA_963816335.1). Classification (GTDB taxonomy): domain Bacteria; phylum Acidobacteriota; class Terriglobia; order Terriglobales; family Acidobacteriaceae; genus JANXZS01. The sequence goes on from CAWFKA010000009.1 coordinate 45,503, forward strand.
CCACTGCGCCGCCCTCCATCTTGGGTATTCCAAAATGCCCGCTCAGGTGAAACAAATCCAGTGGGCTGATCGATCCTGAAACCGACACAAGATTTACCTGCGTCTCCCCCGCGTACAGAAACGCAATGTTGCTGATGACTCCATGGTCGAAGCGAATCCACAGGTCGGTGGACTTCAATCCGCCGTTCTTGTCGTGATCGCTCACCAGGTGATTCCACCCGCCCGCGTGGAACTGTTCGCGCACCGGAATCAACGCTCCCCTGTCATACAGCCCCGGCTCGCGAAAGCGATAGCTGTGCACTGAAACTCCGTTGACCCCCGCAATTACACGCTGCAAATCCTGGTTGTCCTGATCCATCTTCGCCGCGAAAACCAGCATGGAGCGGTCCATCGTAAACTCTGTCCGCGATTCGGCCTGCTGCCCCAGCACCTCGATCCCCCGCGGCGTCCAGTCCGGACTCGGCTGCTGCGCATGAGCAGGCTGTTGCGCATGAGCAGGATCTTGCGCCCGCGCAAACGATACCGCGATCACGGGGACAAGCAATATCAGCGCATAACGAAGCAACTTCATGTTTTGGATACCTCGGCAAGTTTCGGACCAGGGAGTTCGAGCAACGTCCACTCCCTTCAACCCGGCAGCCGCAAAATAGTTTGGCAGAAAAGCGACGGCCCAGAGAAAATCACTGTGGGACAGGAGATGGTGGCTTGCCGAGGAATGACAAGGTATTCATGTGAAAGGAGATCAATATGGCGCCAAGAGTGCGATATTGCGTTGCCACGAGTTTGGACGGCTACATAGCGGGACCTGACGGCGAAGCCGACTGGATCGTCATGGACCCCGAGATGGACTTCGGAAAACTCTGGGCTCAGTTCGACACGCTGCTCATGGGCAGACGCACGTTTGAAGCCGCAGTCGCTCGATTGGGCGACTCTGCGTTCGAAACTATGAACGTAGTTGTCGCTTCTCGCACCCTGCGACCGCAAGATCATCGAGGGATCACGATTCTGTCAGAGCTCACCAGGTTGGAGATGAAGAACCTCCGCCAGCATTGCAAGAAAGATATCTGGTTGATGGGTGGAGGGGAACTGTTCCGTGCGCTGCTGGAGATGAACGAGGTAGACAGCGTCGAGGTGAGTATAGTTCCGGTGCTGTTGGGTGGGGGCGTGCCGCTCCTGCCAAAAACTGATCTACGCACTAAGCTGAAACTTGGAACCCACAAGGTGTACCCTTCAGGCGTCGTTTCTCTGGACTACAAATTACAAGCTTTACAAGCTGCGACTAGCTGACCAATCCTTAGCTAATCTGGCTTTAGCTACGTGGCTTCAGCTAACCGCTTTCTAGCTGACCGGACTTTAGCTGACCGCTCTTTAGCTAACCGCCTTTTAGCTGTCCTTCGGCCCAAAATCTCAGCCGCACATAATCAGCAGTCCAGTTCCCCGCCTCGTCACAGAGAGAAGGCCGAAGCAGTTCAACCGTCTCTTCGAGCACCGTTTCCCGCATACCAGCAGGAAGCTCCGCCAGCACGCCTCGGCGAAAGGTCTCAAGCCAGCCGCGCATCCCGCTCGCGGGCAGAGCCGTGGGTCGCGGAATCAACCCAATCTGCTCCACGCGAAAACCATGCCGCTCCAGCAGCGCACCATACGCCGCAGGAGTGGGGAAATAATTCGTCTCCAGCTTCTCCGCCGGCAGCCCGTTGCGAGCGAAGACTGCCCGCAGCGCAACTTCAATCGCCGCAATGTTTCCGTGCCCACCCATCTCCGCAACAAACCTGCCGCCCGGCTTCAGCGCCCGCGCCACACCCGCCAGAACCGCGTCCTGATCGTGCATCCAGTGCAACGCGGCATTCGAAAAAACCGCGTCAAACTCGCTGTCGAACGGCAGATTCTCCGCCGCCACCACCCGCGCATCCAGCCCCAACGCACTGGCCGCGGCAACCATGTCGGCGGAACTATCCACACCAACGACGCTGGCACCTGCCTCCACCAGCCTCTTCGTCAGCGCCCCATCGCCGCACCCAAGGTCCAGAATGCGCTCACCCAGCTGCGGATTCAGCAGTTCAAACACCCCGCCCGCTAGATCCGCCACAAATCGCCCGTTTTCGGCGTAATTTCGCGCACTCCATGGCTGCTGCATTCCCGCTCCTCAGTTTTTTTGGATTGTGCCGTGCCAACTCACACGCGCGAAGAACCAGCTAGATCGATTGCACCGGGATCAGCGTCAAGTCCGCCACCAGTCCCACTTCCTTCTGCACGAATGGCTCCGCATAGCGGACACCAGCCAGCAGCCCGTAATGCCGCGCCTCCGCCAGCGTTCGCTCGCGAATTTCTTCCTCCGGAACAAACAAGCCTGCGCCCTGCGACTGGTTCGCATACTGCGACCGATACGCCAGCAGCGAGGCCAGCCGCTCCTCGACAAACTCGCTGATGTCCACCACGAACGTCGGCCGCACATCGGCGTAAAGGCTGGCGTAGATGATCTTGAATGGCCGGAACGCCGGGAGCCCCGTCTCCAGCTTCGAAAGTCCCGCCAGGAAGCACGCCTCGTACCCCAGCGATCCCGTCGTGTAGTGGTCCGGGTGCCGCCCCTGCGGAATGGGAAGGATCACCACCCGCGGCCTTAACTGCCGCAGCACGCCGACCACCTTCAGTTTGTTTTCGTAGGAGTTTTCAACGCGGCCATCCGGCAGATCCAGGGCCTTGCGCCAGCCCACACGCAGAATGCGCGCTGCCTCGTTCGCTTCCGCTTCCCGCTCCGCTGCCGTGCCTCGCGTGCCTGCCTCGCCCTGCGTCAGGTCGAGAATCGCCGTCCGCAGCCCCAGCGACGCCATGCGCAAAAGCGTGCCCCCGCAGGTCTGTTCCACATCGTCACGATGCGCCGCAATGGCGAGAACATCCGCGAAAAATTCATCAGTCATTTTCGGCAAATCGGACGCAGCGTCTGCCGCGGCCCATCTTAATGTAGCGTTGTTCCCGTTGCTCTTAATACGTAGTGTTGTTCCCGTTGCTCAATCCGTCCATGTAGGCCACGTCGTAGGCGGTTCCGGTCACGGTCACGTTCGTATTGTCCAACTCATGAAAGTCCTGGGTGGAGTAGATGTGAATCTGCCCGCCCTCGGCCACGTAAATCTTGCTCAACGATGTCACAGCCGCCAGCCCCGTTGCATCGCCCTTGTAGGAGTCCAGCATTACCGCATTCGTGGATGTATTAAACATCGTCAGGCAGCCCAGCGCCGCCGAATCGCCCGCCTGCGAAAGCTTGTAGCGTTCGCCTTCCTGGCAAAGCCGCGAACCAATCCACAACGTGCTGTCATCGGCAAGAATCATCTTTCCATGATCCCCATCGCTGATCCCATACTGCCCGCTGATTGTCTGCGCGGCCGTATTCAGCACCGTCAGTTGCCCTGAGAACAGCCCGTCGGATAGCAATTGCTGCCCCGCGATATACAGCGTGTTCCCATCGGCAAGTGCGTTCCTCGCGCCTCCCGGAATCGGAATCGTAGCCTGCACCGAAAGATCAGCTCCCGGAGGAACCGGCGTTCCGTTCTGAATAATATTTCCCGCAATCGGCAGAAAACTCACGCTGGCCTGTGTGCCGCCGCATTCCGGTCCGCAGTTCAACACATAAGCGGTGCTCCCGTCCGGAGAAAACACTGCCTTCGCCGGACGATCAAAGCTGTGCTTCGTGTCTGCCACCTGCACCACGCAGTACACCGGCAAATTCTGTGGCTCGCAATCCTGCGCGCCCGGAATCGCAGGCTGGTTCGACTCCAGATGCACCACGCTATATACCGCGTCGCTGTTCTGCAGGAAGGCAAGCGCGACTGAGCCTGCGGAATTAACCGACAGCCGATAAACTCCCGGCAGGTTCAGGTAATAATTCGTGCCCGCCACCCTGTCGATAATCGTCAGAACATGCGAAGTCTGGCTCGCTGCAAACACATATTGCAAATTCTGCGTGATGAAGATATTCGATGACGCTCCCGCCAGCCCACCGATCGCCGGATTGGCCGACTCTTTGCCGTAATCGACAAGCACGAACGTCCCGCTTCCCGCGTTATAAACCGCGCCCGTCTGGTGCTCAGGGATGTTCTGGATGGACGCAGGTTCTGTTCCCGAATACCCGCTGATCGAGAAGCCGGCAATCTTGTTGTTGTAGCTGTGGCGAATGTCGTAATACGCGTCGACAAAAACCATGGCGCCGCCCGCGAAGGGACTCGGATTCTGCACCGCGATCAAAACACGATTGGTAAGGCCGCTCGGAGGAAGCCCGCGACCGGCAAAATAATAGTTTTTACCGCAGCCCATCAAGGTAAAAGCAGTGCAGCTCAGTGCCACACAAAGCCAGACGAAAAACCCACTTCTCTTGTTCAAACCGTAAACCTCACCCGCGACGCAGACAAAATAACCGGGAAATCCAAGTATAACAAAGCGAAGGGCTGGTTTGGCTTTCCCCCTCCCATGCCTTAGCATGGGTCCGGTATGGACACTGCGACGAGTCGACTGAGGAGCGTCTTCGGAAACCGAACCGTGCTCTGCGACGGTGCCATGGGGACTTGCCTCTACTCGCGGGGAATCTTCATCAACCGGTGCTACGACGAGCTCAACCTCTCCCGCCCCGAACTCGTCCGCACCATCCACGAGGAATACCTTCAGGCTGGCGCCGAAATTATCGAAACCAACACCTTTGGTGCCAATCGCTTCCGCCTCGCTCACCACGGACTCCAGGATCGTGTCTTTGAAATCAATCGCGAGGGGGCTGCGCTCGCACGTCAGGCCGCCACGCAAATCGAAGGCAAGCAGGCCGCCCGCGTATGGGTCGCCGGCGCCATTGGCCCGCTCGGCACACTCCTCGACCCTGTGGGAAAAGTGTCCCTGAACGAAGCTTTTGCCGCTTTCTCTCATCAGATTCGCTCGCTCGTCGCTGGCGGCGTCGATCTCCTCGTAATCGAAACCGTCACTGCCCTAAAGGAAGCCGAGCAGGCTCTCAAGGCCGCTCACGCAGTCGCCCCCGGCCTCCCCATCATCGTCATGTTTACCGTGGATGAGGATGCGAACCTCCTCGATGGCTCAACCCCTGAACTCGCCGCCCAGCACCTCGAAGAGTGGGGCGCGGATGCCATCGGCTGCAATTGCAGCGTCGGCCCCGCCACCGTCCTCACCGCCATCGAGCGCATTGCTGCCGTCACCAGCCTGCCCATCGCGGCCATGCCCAACGCCGGAATGCCCCGCTCCGTTGAAGGACGCAACATCTATCCCAGTTCGCCGGAACACATGGCCAGCATCGGCCGAAAATTTCTCAAGGCCGGGGTGCAGTTCATTGGAGGATGTTGCGGCACCACACCCAACCATATCCGCGCCATCAAGTCCGCCATCCACGCCCCTGATGCGCAGCAGGTAAGCATCGAAGGCATTCGCATCCCGCAGGAAATGCCGGCCGAGGCTCGTCCTATGGTCAAGGACACACAGGTCAGCGCATCCTTCGGCCGCTACACCGCCACTGCGGAAGTCTTCGCGGATGTGCTGCCGACCGCTCAAACCCCAATCTCCACCACGCCGGCAAGTAAAAGAGGAAACCCCGTTGGCAACGTTTGAAGAATCGCTCAAAAAACTGGAAGTGATCGTCGATCAGCTCGAACGCGGAGACCTCGCTCTCGAAGAATCCATCAAGCTCTTCGAAGAGGGCGTCAACCTCTCCAATGCCTGCAAAAAAGAGTTGGAGACTGCAGAAGGAAAAGTTCAGCTTCTCCTCAAGCAGCGAGACGGCAGCATGAAGGCTGAACCCTTCCCCGGCACCGGCAAATAAAAGTCAGCGTTAATCCACACTTTCACGAGGGGTACACCATATCCGCTTGGGATGTTCCTCAAAAGAGTATCGAGGCTAGGACGACGGCATCACAGGCTGATGCGCGCTGGAAACAGCATTCAGGAGAAACATGGCAAGTCAATTAAGCGGGCGGCTTCCTTGGTGGTCGTGGACGTGGCCAGTCCTCGCGTTCGCCATTCTTGGCGTGAAACTGTTCGTTGGCACCACACCTGTGCTCAGTGTTATCGCGGGAGTTGCGCTGATGGCTACCGTCTTCGCGGCGGTCTATCACGCCGAAGTTGTGGCGCATAAAGTTGGCGAGCCAATGGGTACGATCGTCCTGGCGGTTGCCGTTACTGTGATTGAGGTCGCGCTTATTGTTTCCGCGTTGTTTGTTAGTGGCGCGGAGAGCGTCGGTCTGCCACGCGACACGGTGTTTGCGGCAGTGATGATTGTATGCAACGGAATCGTCGGCCTCTGCTTGCTCGTCGGCGGCGTAAGGCACTTCGAGCAAGGCTTTCAGTTGCGCGGAGCCAGCGCCGCACTTGCGGTATTGGCAGCGTTAACCACGCTCACGATGGTGCTGCCTAACTTCACCACCAGTAAACCTGGCCCCGTTTTCAACCCTGCGCAGCTATTGTTTGCCGGTGCCGCCTCGTTGATTCTGTACTGGCGCGTTTATTTTTGTGCAGACCGTTCGTCATCGCAACTACTTTCTACCCGAGGGTGGCCCCGAACAGACTCACGCAGAGCCTCCTTCAACAAAAACCACGGCGTTGAGCTCCGGCTTGTTGTTAGTATCTCTTGTCGCAGTCGTGGCTCTGGCGAAGTTGCTTACGCCCACCATTGAAAGGGGCATTGCGGCCGCGGGAATACCCCCAGGGGTCTTAGGCATTGTCATTGCGGGGCTCGTGCTGCTGCCGGAAGGACTGGCGGCGGTACGGGCAGCGCGACAAAACCAATTACAAACGAGCCTCAATCTTGCTTTGGGTTCGGCTCTGGCAAGCATAGGACTCACTATTCCGGCGGTCGCCGTAGTGTCCATCATGTTGCACTTACCGTTGTCACTCGGTCTGACACCGAAAGACATGGTGCTTCTGTTTCTGACGCTGCTGGTCAGTGTGATTACTTTGGGAACGGGACGGACCTCAGTCCTGCAAGGAATCGTGCATCTCGTGATTCTGGCAGCGTTCCTGTTTTTGGCCGTCGTGCCTTAACAAATCATCGGGTACGCCAGATTTTCCAACCCATGCTGTTCCCCATCCAATCTGGGTGACCCTCGATAACCAAAGCCTAGTGGATCAATGAAGCCTTCGTCCTTATCCCATCAACCCTGCGGTCCCAACAATGAGGGTGCCCCACATCCCGCCTTTGAGATGTAGGTCCTTTGCGACAATCCGTAAATTGGCCTTACTGTGAAACCGCATCGACTGAGGTCGAAACTGGGTGAACGACCAACGCTCCGTCATTGACTCCGGAGTCATCGACGAAATGCCCACCATCCTCTCGCGACGCCCAGTTTATCCTCCGAATGAGGAAGGTTTGCGGATACACTTCGTTCGGGAGGACGACGAATCCATGAAACCACCATCCAATGTTAAGACGCCAGCGCAATACATCGCCTCACTCCCCGCCAATCGTGCGAAGACGATCGCGACGGTGCGCGCACTCGTGAACAAGCACATTCCGCGCGGCTACGATGAGTGCCTCATCTGGGGCACGATCGGCTGGACAATCCCCCTGTCTCGATATCCAGACACCTACAACAAGCAGCCGATCTGCTACGTCGCCCTCTCGTCGCAGAAGAACTACTGCTCGCTCTACCTCATGGGCGCGTTTTGGAGTGCGAATCAGCTCGAGCAGCTGAAGGCGGCGTTCAAGGCGGCGGGAAAGAAGCTCGACATGGGGAAGTGTTGCGTTCATTTCGAGTCGCCGGACGATTTGCCGCTCGAAGCGATTGGCGAGCTCATCTCGACGATTTCGAGCGAGAAGTGGATCGAGATGTACGAACAATCGCGCTTGAAGACCAAGGCGGGGCAGGCGCAGATGGCGAAGCAAGGCGCCCCATCGGCGAGCAAGGTGGCCGCCAGGCGCGTCGACACAAAGCGTCGGCGGTAAACTTTTAGCATGACTTGCCGATACGGCATCACGTAAGAGAATTCGAGACCGACTGGGAACGCCTTAATGTGATCAACTCGGAAATGCGCAGAATGCCGAACTGAGGCATCACCATCGACTTCGTGGGCGAGTCGCCGGCAAACCGAAGTTACCCCAATTTGACGAGATTGCTCAGTCCAACCGCCCCAGCACAAAAGCAATCAACTCTTCCGTCACAAAATCCGGCGGAGCAATCACAAATTGTGGCTTGCCTTCCACCTGCCTGTGCGCCGCTTCCGGCCACATGGCCTGCCTGCGCGCCATAGGCTCGCTGCTCCACAGAACAGCATCGACACGCTCCAGAAACAACGCGGCAGATTCCTTGAAGTCGGTAGTCCTGGGGTCGAGAACAGTTAGATACAGTCGCGGATACAAATACTCCATCACGCCGTTCGATTCCACCACGGCATTCTCCGCTGCAGCAAACTCCGACCGCAGCCTCGGCATTGCCTGCGCAAGACTTCCCTGCCGCACGCGCACCAGCACCGAGCGCACCGCGCCCGCATACAGGAATCGCGCAGTGTCTTTACCCGACGTGCGATTCGTCTCTTCATGCAGCGACACGGAGTGGTCCGGTGTAATGCAATCGCAGCTTCGGCTCCGTCCGTCGCATACCTGGTGACCGTGCTGCGTAATCTTGAAGGCGGTCCAGTGCATCTCCGGCAGCCGCGCAATCAGCCCTGCAACCACCGAAGTCTTGCCGATGTTGCGCGAGTTGCCGCCCACCACCACCACGGCCATGCCGCTACTCCCGCGCCTTCTTCGCCGTGCGCGTAAGCGTCGCCAGTTCGCGCAGATACTGCTTCACTGGTTTTGCCGGAGTCCCCCAGAAAAGCTGCCCCGGCCCGCGTAGATTCTTGTGCGGCAGCACACCCGCCTGCCCACCCAGAATCACGCCTTCACCCACACTGGAGTGGTCGCCCATACCCACCTGCCCGCCGAGCATCGCGCCATCGCCCACACTGCATGAGCCCGAAATGCCGGTCAGTGAAGCAATCACCACATGCTTGCCAATCCTGCAGTTGTGGCCAATGTGCACAAGATTATCGATCTTCGTTCCGCGTCCAACGCGTGTCTCTTCTAACGCGCCGCGGTCAATGGTCGAGTTCGCGCCCACCTCCACATCGTCTTCCAGCACCAGCGTTCCCTGTTGCGGAAATTGCAGATACTCCCCATTCGTTCGGTCGCGCACATAGCCAAATCCATCCGCGCCAAGCACCGCCCCGGCATGCACCACAACCCGGTCTCCCAGCGTTGTGCCCGCATATAGCACGGCCCTGGGATAAATCCGGCAACCCTCGCCGATCACCACTCCCGCGCCCACCACAACGCCCGCCCCAATTTCGCTCCGCGATCCAATCCGCGCGTCTGCTTCGATCACCACGCCGGGACCGATGCTCACGCTCTCTCCCACAATGGCGCTCGCAGCCACCACCGCAGTACTGTGTACACCCTGCGGCGGATCCTCGCGTCGAAGCGCCCGCGCCGCTCGTGCAAATTCAAGTCGCGGCTGTTTCGCGGTCAGCACCGGCTTTGTGCCTTTCACCTGCGCCGCCAGCGCCGCTGTGGTCAGCACCGCACCGGCGTTCGATGCGTGCGCCAGTGCGAGAGCCTGCTCGTCCTCAGCAAAAACCAGTTCCTTGTCTCCGGCCACAGGAATGCCCGCAACGGCACGCAGCAATCCCTCTCCGTCACCCTGTTCCAGTTCCAATCCAAGCAGCGCCGCGAGTTCCGAAAGTGTTTTCATATTCGTCTTAGCCGAAATGTCTCTAGCATCACGAAGTATAGATGGGCGGTTCTCCCGCTGGCCGCGTCTTCCACCGCCGGTGTACCCAGAGCCATTGGTCGGGATAGCGACGGATATACTCCTCTGTCACCTTCGCAAACAGCGCCGTATTCGCCACGATATCCGCTTCGGCATCACCGGTGCGCATCAGTTCAATCCGCTGTCCAAAATGCAGAACATATTTATTTTCCTCGGGCTCCCAAAGCACAAATCCCGGCAGTACCGCTGCGCCTGTCTTTAGCGCCACCCGCGCCATGCCCGCAGCCGTGCACGCTGCGTGACCGAAGAAGTCCACAAACACTCCCTGCGGCGGCGTCATGTTCGTGTCCATCAGGATGCCCACCGTCTCGCCGCGCCGCATCGCCGCCAGCAGCCCACGGGCAAAGTCATCCTTGTGCAGCACCTTGTTGCCATGCATGCAGCGGATCTCATTCACCAGTCGGTCCACCCCAGGATTATCCAGTCGCCGAATCACCATGCTCATCGGGTGCCCCATCAGCGAGTGGTAAAAGCTTGAAAGCTCCCACGCCCCCAGGTGCCCCGTCAGCACAAATACACCCTTGCCCTCATTCTTCGCGGCCAGGTAATTCTCCAGGCCCTCATAGCGAAGAAACTCGCGCGTATTCGCAGGAGTGTAGCGCCGCATCTGGCAGAACTCTGCCATCTGCCATCCCAGATGTTTGTAAACTCCGCGAAGCACCTGGTCCTGCTTCTTCGCAGGCATCTCCGGATACGCCAGGTGCAGATTCTGGCGCCCCACGCTGCGCAGCCTCGGCAGCACGCGAAAGGCAGCCGCGCCAATCCACGCACCAATCGGCCGCGCGATTTTCCGCGGCGGCAAACCAAGCAGGTGGACCAGCGTCCACACCACCGCCAGTTCCAGCTTTTCACGAGTATTCAAAGTTGGAATCAGTGTAACGTGTAGCGCCGAGTAAGCGCGACTTACGCCCTCCCGGTCCTCGTTTAAACAAAATCATATTGACCCCGCAGATCATGCTGTTAGGCTAAGAGTCCCCTCAGGATCTCGGCCGGAAAAGGCCCACGCCGAGCCCGCGGAATCCGTCTTCGCTTCACCAGGTGTTCCGGTCACAAGAGCTTCACGATAAAGAGAAACGAGGAAGTTCCATGAAAATGAAATCGCATCTTGCCCTCATCATTGGCCTCACAATGTGTCTCCCCGCAATCGCTCAAACTGCGAGTTCCGGCGCGCCCATGTCGAGCGACCAGATCAAGAAGGAAGCCCAGGCACAAAAGAAAGCCGGCGAAGCCAAGGAAAAATGGGCGAAGGCGCAGGAGAACACCCAGAAAAAGCAGAAGGATCTGGAGAAAGCTCAGCAGGAAGAAGCGAAAGCCCAGTCCGCCGCCGACCAGGCGCAGGCCGCCAGCCAGGCACTCAAGTAGCCTCAACGCCTCGCAGGGGAAAGGGCAACGGCCACACGGCGTTGCCCTTTTCTATTTTCGCCTGCGACTCCCACATCAATTGCTGCGCAGCGCCACCATGGGGTCAATCCGTGACGCACGCCGAGCTGGAATATATCCCGCCGCCAGCGCCACCACCGAGAGCAGCACAATCACCCCCGCAAACACAGTAGGATCCGTCGGCGCCGTAGCGTAGAGCAACGATGCAATCAGCCGCGCCGCCACAAACGACAGCACCGCCCCCACCCCAATTCCCACCAGTGCTACACGCATCGTCCTGCCCAGCACATTCCGCTGCACTCTCCCCATCGTCGCGCCCAGCGACATGCGAATGCCGATCTCCTGCGTCCGTTGCGTAACTGAATAAGAGATCACGCCGTAGATGCCCAGCGAGGCAAGAATCAATCCGAGCATCGCAAACACCGCCACCAGCAGCACAAAGAATCGCCGCGGCGATACCGCGTGATCCACCAGCAAAGTCAGCGGGCGAAATTCCGTTGCAGGCTGCGATGGATTGATCTGCCGCAGCGTTCCCATCACGCTCGAAGCCAGCACCTCCGGCGCAAGCTTCGTGCGCACCACCAACTCCGATCCCTCCGGAGAGTTTTGCGTAATCGGCACGTACACCTCCGGGCTCGAAGCCTCTTCCAGGCTGCTTTCGCGCACATCGGCAATCACGCCAACAACCTTCGATTCCCCATCGCCAATTCCAAACGCTGTCCGCCCTATAGGATCTTCGCCCGGCCACTCTCGACGAGCCGCCGCCTCATTAATAATGATCACGTGTTCGCGGTCCAAAGTGTCGCTCCAATTAAAATCGCGCCCCGCCCGCAAATTCATCCCAATCGTCGGAATGTAGTTCGGGCTCACCACGTAAACAAAAACATCCGACCTTCTTCCCGGAGAATACGAGCGCCCCTTCGCCTCAAGTCCCCAACTGCGATTGCGATCGAGCGGAAGCATGTCCGTAATGCCCGCAGACTCGATGCCGGGCACCGCGCTCACCCGCCGCAGTATTTCCTCGAGCACAGGACCACGCTTTTTTGTGCCGCCGCTGTCGTCGTAGTCCACGCTCATTGCGGCCGCGTGGCTCGGCTCAAATCCCAGGTCAACATCCAGCACCCGTAGAAAACTGCGCAGCAACAATCCCGCACCCACCAGCAGCACGCAGGCCAACGCAACCTCTGATATCACCAGTGCCGAGCGAAAGCGTTCGTGCCCGCGTCCCGCGCCCAGCGCCCCGTTCGTTTTCAACGCTTCCTGCAAATTGTTCCCGGACATCTTGAACGCAGGAGCAATTCCAAAAAGTATACCCACCAGGAATGCAATGCCCAGGGTCCACGCCAGTCCCGCGCCATCAATGCGTATCGTGCTCAAAAGCGGAAGAACTATCGAGCCCTGGTGTGCCAGGTAAAAAAGCATTGCGTACGCGATGCCAAGCCCCAACGCCGCGCCCGCCACAGATAGCATCAGGCTCTCGGTCAGCAATTGCCGTATCAGGCGTCCGCGTCCCGCGCCCAACGCGCGCCTCATTGCAAATTCCTTCGTGCGCGTTGCCGCCCGCGCCAATTGCAGGTTCGAGAGGTTCACGCAGACAATCAGTAGGATCAAGCCAACCGCCGCCCACAGCACCACGAGCGACCGGTGCAGCTTTCCGCTCACGTGGTCCTTCAAACCACTCAGCGTCGATTTGTAATCGCTGTACCACTTCGGATTTGCAGCCCGCATTTCAGGAAACAACCGGCTCGCTTCGTCCTGCGACTGCGCCAGCGTAACCCCGGGCTTCAGCCGTCCCACAATCGCAAGCGTGTTCCCCCATGTGCGCCAAAAGTCCATCACCGCAGGCGCAAAAAAATCCACCTTCATGCCCGGCGCAAACACTGCACCAAAATCAAAACTCTCCGGCAGCACGCCTACTACCGTCACCGGAGCTTTGTTAATCGTGATCGCCTTGCCGATGATCGACGGGTCTCCGCCAAATTGTCGCTGCCAGAAAAAATAACTCAGCACCGCCGCCGGCCTGCCGCCCTTTTGGCATTCTTCTTTTGAAAAGTTGCGGCCCAGCGCAGGGCGCACACCCAGCGTCGGAAAGAAATTATCCGCCACCTCTACGCCTACCAAAGCCTTTGGATCGCCCGAGCCCGTCAGCTTGTATTGCAGCGAGCTGTAAAAAGTCTGATAGCTCGTCACCGATTGAAACGAGCGATTGTGCCGCTGAAATTCTTCGTACACATCCACCGTGTAGGTCTGCTCACTCAGGCCGCCCTTGCCCTCGTTGCCCGCCAGCCAAACCAGTTGCTGCGAATCCTTGAACGGTAGCGGCCGAAGCAGAATCGTGTTTACCACGCTGAACACTACAATGTTCGCGCCAATGCCCAGCGCCAGGATCAGCACCGCGACAAGAGTAAATCCGCGGTCCCGGCCCAGCGTGCGCAGCGCATAGCGCATGTCCTGCAGTCCCTGCTCCAGCCACAGCCAGCGCCAACGCTCGCTCGTCACGTCTTCAATCAGCGGAACATTTCCAAACTCACGCATCACTTCTTTACGCGCGTCAGTCTCTTTCTCGCCGCGCGCCACGCGGTCCGCAACGGCCATCCGCAAGTGGCTCTGCAACTCCTCATTCAAATCCGCTCTGCGCCGAAATGCATTTCGCAACCGTTGAAAGAGACTCACGCCTCACCTCGCTCGGCCGTCATGATCGCCTCGATCGTCGCCACCATCCGGCCCCAGCGTTCATAGTCCGAGGCCAACTGCTTTTTTCCCCGCGCGGTTATCCTGTAAAACTTCGCGCGCTGGTTGCTCTCGCTCTTCTTCCACTCGGACGAAACCCAACCTTGCCGCTCCAGCCGGTGCAGCGCCGGATACAACGACCCCGTCTCCACCTGCAGAATTTCGCCCGAGCTCGTCCGGATCGCCTGGCTGATTGCGTAGCCATGCTGCTCGCCCCACTGCAGCGTTTTCAGAATCAGCATGTCCAGCGTCCCCTGCACAAGTTCAATCCGGTTCTGATAGCCGTTCTTGGTTTCCTTCATAAGCTGTAGACGTCCTACCCCTTCGATAAGGATGTAGACACTCTACATGCCTGGCCCTCCATCTGCAACCGCGCTCTCTGAGAGGATTTGCGATTTGCGATTCACGAGAGTCCCTAGCGAGCCTCAAAAGATTTGGCCGCGGAAACCAGCGTCTTCCTCGTAGGATAGAAAGCGTTAGCGTGCGGAGGAGAAATGCGGATTTTGTGGGCGCTGGATCTACAGAAGAGTGTTGTTCGTGGGTTCCGGATCGAGGAGCGTTTCGTTCGGTGGTCGCTGAGGCTGAGTTTACTAGTGCTGGCATTGTGGCCCGGCGGCGCAGCCATTGCCCAGAGTGGTCCGCTGGTCCTGCAGCGCGATGGGCGCGTGATCTCGCTGGTTCCCTATGCTCCAAACATTTTGCGGGTGACGATCAGCACCGACGCGGCTGCGGCGGCAAGCGATCCAGGATATGGGTTTGTTGCCAAGCCCTCCCCTGAGGGGTGGACGCACGAGCACCGTGCGGACGGCGATGTCTTCCGATCGCCTCGCTTGGAAGTTCGCGTCTCGCCGGAGAATCTGCCCAAGGACAAGCTCCCGAAACCCATGCCGCTCGATGCTCTCAACAGCCAGTTGCGCGATATCTACTTCGGCGGCGGAGATGGTCATCGGCCGCCCCATGACTCGCTCACGGTGACAACGGCCGAAGGCAAGACACTGCTGCACATGCGCGGCTGGAGGATGACGCCCGAAAGCCCGGAAGTAGCCGCGGCGGACGCTGGCGCGAAAGGCCACAGCATTGCTGCCGTATTTGATTCGCGTGCCGACGAGCATTACTACGGATTGGGCCAGCAGCAGAAGGGATGGATGGATCTGCGGGATCACGAGATCCATTGCTGGCATGACTACGGCGCGATCGGCGGCGAGAACGTTTGTGTGCCCTTCGTGGTTTCAACTCAGGGCTATGGGCTTGTCTGGGACAACCCTTCCAAGACGACGGTAGATTTGGCCTTCAACGGACAGAACGTCTGGTCGTCCGAGGTCGGAGATCGCGTGTCCTACTTCGTCATCGCGGGAGAAACCAGCGACGAGATCTACGCCGGCTACCGCCTCCTCACCGGCGTCTCGCACATGCTCCCCCGCGCAGTCTACGGCTACATCCAGAGCAAGGCCATCTACCCGACCCAGCAGCAAACTTTGGATGTAGCAAAGGAGTATCGCGAGAAAAAGTTGCCACTCGATGTCATCGTCGTGGACTTCCTCAACATGACCAGGCAGGGCGAAATGGACCTTGACCCCAGGCGCTGGCCCGATCCGGCCGCGATGAATCGCGAGCTGCATGCAATGGATGTCAGGACGCTCTTGAGCGTGTGGCCCCACTTCTCGAAGGGTACCCAGTTCTACGACATGCTGCTAAGCAAAGGCTGGCTGGTGCTCACGCTGGACGGAAAGCCCGATCACGGCGGCTACAAGGATGTGATCGGGCCGAATCTCGACACCACCAATCCGGAGGCCGCGAAGTGGTTCTGGGAACAGATTCGCGACCGGTATGTGAAGCCGTACGGATTCGATTACATCTGGCTGGATGAAACGGAGCCCGATGTTGACCCGGCGAAGGACGTCTTTTCCATCGGTTCGGGAACGCGCTATTACAACGTATATCCGCTGCTTCACACCGCCTCAGTGTATGAGGGTTTCCGGCGGGATTTTGGCGATAGCCGGCGAGTGATGATTCTGGCGCGGGCGGCGTACCTTGGCGCACAACGCAACGGCACGGTGTTCTGGTCAAGCGATATTGTTTCCACGTGGGACATGCTGAAGCGCTCCGTTCCTGCCGGGCTGAACTTCACTGCAACTGGATTACCCTACTGGGACACTGACATCGCGGGGTTCTTCTCGCCCTCGCTGCCGCTGGACTATCACGCGGAACATACGCCACTGATCGACGGATCGGATGTCCGCGGCACGATCGGGAACTATGAAGACTATCCCGAGCTGTTTGTGCGCTGGTTTCAATGGGCCGCGTTTCAGCCCGTGATGCGCGCGCATGGAGAGCGAAATCACAACGAAGTGTGGTCGTACGGCAAGCAGGCGGAGCCGATCCTCGCGAAGTATCTCAAGCTGCGCTACCAGCTTTTGCCGTACACATATTCAGTTGCATATCGCAGCTATCAGACCGGTGCCCCATACATGCGGGCGCTCTTCATGGATTTTCCGCAGGACCCCAATGCCGCGAATATTCCGGACGAGTACATGTACGGACCGGCCTTCCTCGTGGCACCCGTGACGGAACAGGGCGCAACGCATCGGACGGTGTATCTGCCGGCCGGCTGTGACTGGTACAACTACTGGACCAGCGAACGGCTGCACGGCGGCCAGACAATTGAGGCCGACGCTCCGATCGATACCCTGCCGCTTTTTGTAAAAGCAGGAAGCATCGTGCCACTTGGATCGGAAGTCCAGAGCGCGCAACAGCCGCAGACGATTACGTCCGTACGGGTGTATCCGGGAGCGAATGGAAAGTTCACGATTTTTCAGGACGACGGAAACACTTATGAGTACGAGAAGAGCGGTGGTAGACTCACGAATCTGTCTTGGGATGACTCTACGCATCAGTTGAAACACGAAGGAGAACCGGCGTGGAGCGGGTCGGATTCTTCAATCGTAACTGTGGTAAACAAGTAGACTCAATCCGTCTCGGCCTCAGCGCAATTTCGTGCATCTCGGTAACGTTTGCCCGCCTCAGTATGCTGATAGAAGCCAACTGACCTGTACTGGAAAGGAAAATCACGGAATGACGCCTCAAATTGACACGAGTGATCGGAATGCATTGAAAAGCGTGGTTCGCGGCACAATTCATTTCCCGGACGGCGACGGCTACGAGGATGCGCGGCAGGTCTGGAACGGAATGATCGACCGCAGGCCCGTCGCCATCGTCTGCGCGGCAGGAGTCGCGGACGTGATGGCTTCGATCCAGTTCGCGGGCCAACGCGGGCTGCCGGTTGCCATCCGGGGCGGCGGTCACAACGTGGCGGGAAGCGCGGTGGGCGATGGCAGCATCGTCATCGACCTTGGGCGCTTGAAGTCGGTTCGCGTCGATCCTGCGAAACGCAAAGCGCGCGCAGACGGCGGCGTTTTGTGGGGCGAATACGATTACGAGACGCAGGCCTTTGGGCTCGCGTCGCCGGGCGGCGCGATCTCGACCACCGGCATCGCCGGCCTGACGCTGGGCGGTGGGTACGGCTACCTGTCGCGCCGTTACGGAATGGCGTGCGACAACCTGCTTTCGGCCGACGTGGTCACGGCCTCCGGCGATCTGATGACGGCGAGCGCCGACCTCCATGCCGACCTTTTCTGGGCGCTGCGCGGCGGCGGCGGGAATTTTGGGGTGGTGACCGCGTTCGAATTTCAACTTCATCCCGTCCGGCAACCTCTGGGCGGGATGATTGCGTTTCCGTTTGAAATGTCGAAGACCGTGTTGCGGCATTTTCGCGAACTGGCTTTGGAAGCGAGCGACGAGTTGTCGCCGATGGCTGCAATTATCCCGGCTCCGTATGGCGGTTGGGTCGTTGCCGTAGTGCTGAGCGATATTGGCACGGCAGGGGAGGGCGAACGTGCTGCTCAGTCGCTGCGCGAACTGGGATCCGTTTTGATGGATACGGTGGCGCGCGTGCCGTATTGCGCAATGCAGCGGCAAGTGGATGCGTCCTATCCGAAGGGGATGCGCCACTACTGGAAATCGGCGTTTGTGAAAGAGCTGACGGACGAGGTCATCGACCTGCTGATTGAAGCCGTGAGAATTTCGCCTTCGCCATTGAACACCATGATGATTGAATGCTACGGAGGCGCGGTCGCGAGGGTAGCCAATGACACCACGGCATTTGGGCAACGCGACGCGATGTTCAACCTGGGTATTCTGGCGATCTCGGAGGATCCTGCCATCGACGCGGAACAGACGGCGTGGGCGCGCGATAGCTGGCAGAAAATCCTTCCCTACTCGACCGGAGGCGCGTACGTGAATTACCTGTCGGAGGGAGAAGACGTGCATTCGGCCTATAGCGACGCGCGCTTCCAGCGTCTGGCCGCGATCAAAAGGCAGTACGATCCCGCAAATCTATTTCGCTTCAATCAGAACATCCCGCCTGCAAAGGCGTAGGCCATCCTTCCGCAATAAAAAAAGGACAGCCCCCGGGTCCCGCGCCGAACCACCCTCATTTCCCTTGACACAACTCGCGGCCGCGTTCTAAATTCAAAATACTATTACAAATTCGAAGATTTAATTCGAATTTGCAATGTGCCCCCAATGCCAAAACAAAGCCTCACTCCGGCTCCCAACGCCTATCGCGCTCATCGCGAACGCCAACGACGCCGAATTCTCGATTCGGCAAGAACGCTCATGGATGGACGCGGAATTGATCGAGTCACCATGGCGGAACTCACGGCTGCGAGCGGCGTCCAGCCGTCCACGATGTATCAATACTTCGCGAATAAGGACGACATCATCTGGGCTCTCGTCGCCGAAGAATTCGGGCGGGGCGCTAAAAAGACAACACAGAAACTCGAGGCGGCGCCAAACGCGCTTGCCGAAATCACGGCTTTGCTCGACAGCCTTTGTGACGAATTATCAAACCACCCCAGCAACGTCCGCTTCATGGCACAGTTCGACGCGATGTACGCCCGCGACTGGCCGGCCGAGAGACTTCTCGCGGTGGAGTCGCAGTTCGCTCCCGAGGGTTTTGGATTCTTTACGAAACTCGTCCGCAAAGGAATCGCCGATGGCTCCCTCCGCGCCGATCTTGACCCTGACCTTACGATGCATGCCGTTCTCAATGCCATGATAGGAGCCCAACGTCGCCTGGCGTCGCTCGGAACTAAGGTCGAGGCGGAGTACGGACACACGGTCGATCGTCTTTTTCGCGAAGCCGTCCGCATCATCCTGCTCGGATTGCGCGCACCGGCGCCTTCATCGCGCAAAACATCTGTCAAAAAACAAAAGATTCAAAAGCGTATCACCAGGAGGAAATCGTCGTGACCTTCCATTCCCGCATCCTTGTTACCCTCACTGCGGTGCTTGCTCTGCTTGCCCCGATGTCACTGAGCGCCGCCAATCCAAGTGCTCCAAGACTCCAATTGGCTGCGGACCATGGGTGGAAGTTCATGTTGGGCGATCCCAGCGGCGCGGAGTCATCTTCATTCGCCGACATGTCCTGGCGCTCCGTTGACCTGCCGCATGATTGGAGCATCGAGAGCAAGCCCGACAAAGACAACCCGGGCGGTGCTGGGGAGGGATTTTTTCCCGGAGGCATCGGCTGGTATCGCAAGGCATTCAACGCGCCGTCCGATTGGAAAGGCAAGCGCATCAGCATCGAATTCGATGGCGTGTATCAGAACGCTACCGTTTATCTCAATGGACAGAAGCTCGGCACGCATCCCTACGGCTACACTTCCTTCGCCTTTGACCTGACGCCGCAACTGAAAATCGGAAGCAAAAATGTTTTGGCGGTGCGAGTGGACAACTCGGCACAACCAAACAGCCGCTGGTACAGCGGGTCGGGGATCTACAGGCACGTTCGCGTCGTGGTTACCAATCCTGTACACGTGGCCCATTGGGGCGTGTTTGTAACTACCCCTGAAGCTTCGAACACAGCCGCCAAGGTCTCGGTGCGCACGCGAGTTGCGAATCAGTCCAGCGGGAACAGCGAGGTGGTCGTCGCGACCACTCTCTTTGATAAGGGCGGCAACAAAGTCGGCGAGTCGAAGTCGAACTTGACCATAACTGCTGGTAAAGAATCGGAGACGTCGCAGGACATTGCGGTAGCAAATCCTGCATTGTGGTCACCGCAGTCGCCGGTGCTTTATCACGCAGTGTCAGAGGTTCAGCAGAACGGCAAGGTGGTCGATCAGACAAAGACCACTTTCGGAATTCGCACGCTCTCGTGGTCGGCAGAGAATGGATTGCTGCTGAACGGTAAGCCGGTCAAGCTGACCGGCGGCAGCGTTCACCATGACAACGGCCCGCTTGGGGCCGCGGCGTTCGACCGCGCGGAGGAGCGCCGTGTTCAGTTGATGAAGGACGCGGGTATGAATGCCGTCCGCACCGCGCACAATCCGCCATCCCCGGCGTTTCTGGATGCATGCGATCGAATTGGTCTCTTGGTGCTGGACGAGCCGTTTGACGTGTGGAAAGCCCACAAAGTGAAGTTCGATTACGGCACCGACTTCGACGAGTGGTCGAAGCAGGACATCTCGTCGATGGTGCTCCGCGATCGCAACCATCCGTCGATCGTCATCTGGGGCATCGGCAACGAGATTCCGGAATTGGAAGTGGATCGAGGAGCCGCGTTGGGCAAACAGCTTGCCGACCAGGTGCGCTCGCTCGACACCACGCGCCCCCTCACTCTCGCATTTCCCGGCAATACCACCAAGCCCACTGCAGAGGCAGTGTTCTCGCAACTCGACATTACTGGTTACAACTACAACATCCTCCCCACCTATGCGAAGGATCATGAGCAGTTGCCATCGCGCATCATGCTCACCACCGAATCGTGGCCCGCGAAGGCATTTCCCCTGTGGCAGGTCTCGCACGACAATCCTTATGTCATCGGCGACCTCACGTGGACGGCCATGGATTACCTCGGCGAATCCGGCATCGGCGCATGGCAATATGGAACTCCCCAACAGGCGAAGATGGCGGAGGGGGCGGCGGGGATGATGGCGGGCACCGCCATGGTTGACGCGATGTTCACCGGCATGGCCAACGGAAAAGACATGATGGAGGAAATGTCCAAGAACAATTCCGATCCCAACGCCAAGGCCATGATGGAAATTTTTATGCACGGCTATCCCTGGCACGCGGCGGCCTGCGGCGATATCGATATGACCGGCTTCCGCAAGCCGCAATCCTACTACCGCGACATTATCTGGAACGGAGGCGATCGCGTGTACGCCACCGTGCGACTGCCCGAGCCGGAAGGCAAGAAAATCATCGCGATCATGTGGGCTACTTATCCAACACTGCCCACGTGGAGTTGGCCGGGACAAGAAGGAAAAGAACTTCAGGTCGAAGTGTACTCAGGCGCAGAACGCGTTCAATTGTTCCTGAATGGCAAGCAGATCGGCGAAAAACCAACCGGGCGCGAACAGGAGTTCAAAGCAACATTCTCTGTGCCGTATGTTCCTGGAACACTGAAAGCAGTGGGCCTGCGTGGCGATCGCGTAGTTGCGGAAAGCGTTTTGACAACCATTGGAAAGACCGCAGCTCTGCATCTCAGTGCGGACCGGTCTGTCCTGAATGCGGACGGAGAAGACCTTTCTTTCGTCACCGTCGAAGCGGTTGACGATCAGGGCCGGCCTGACTTGCATGCCGATCAAGAGGTACAGTTCTCGATCAGCGGTCCCGGAGTCATCGCTGCGGTAGGCAATGGGGACGGACAGGATCCCGAGTCATATCACGGTGACCGGCGCAAGTTGTATCAAGGGCGAGCGCAGGTGATCATTCGCACATCCCGGCAGCCCGGGACAATCAACGTGACAGCCAAAGCACCTGGTCTCAGCGACAGTTCCACATCGCTTACAACAAAATCCACGCCGGCAGTTCTGGCATTGCCGTAGTGGATCGCGCTCTCATCTAAATCTTACCGCTTCTCACCAGTCGCGCCGCCCGGACGACCTTCTGGAATAGGTGCGACCTTGAAGCGGTAGCGGAGTATGCGAACCGACGCATTTCGCGTCGATGTGACTTGACCGGTGGCCCCGGCATACGCCCCCGTCCCGCCAACTACTGCGAACTCGGCGGTCGGGGGGCCACGCCGAAGCCGTTGCCAGAGGTCGCGACGTTGAGGAGCTCCGTGAGCCCGGACGCAAGCAGCGTACCGCGGCCATCGATGATTGTGGCGGTCGAGCACAGCGTCCACGCGCTCCCGTTTTCGTCCAGCTCGTCGGTGACGATGCATGCGACGTGGTACTTACCGACGACTTCACCTGCAAGGCTGCGGCTCTTCCCATTGCTGACGTATGTGTCGCCCTTGGTCAGGCCTTGGACGCCTGTGTCGCCAGTTCCCCGCTCGGTCTCAGTGGTGGAGACGATGAGTGTCAGCGTTTGGAAGCCTCGTGCATCGGATGCGTCCGAATTGCCGGCGGGAATCGTCTGGCTGGCGTGAACGCCGACATGGCAGCGAATACGGAGACAATAGCGAAAGTACGTGCGTACAGCATCTGCTACCTCCGGTATTAACCGGTCATGGTTAACATGGTTGACGCCGCACCTTACAACGGTCTTGGACGCATCGTTCTGCCACGCCGACCACCGCGAAATTCTCGAGGGGTCACTACACCTATCTGTTTTGCTGTTCCCCCGAGTTACTGCCGGATTTGTCCACAATCCGACCGCAAGCGTTTGCCAAACCCTGCAGCGTTTGTGAGGACTGATAGAACCGTCACGCGATATGCTGCCATCATAACGCCTGAAAAGCCCGCTATTTTCGCTCTAAACTGGGTTTACTGTTGGTCGGCTCTGAACTGGGCGATTCGGCCATTGGAGGATAGGCAGAAGCAATGCAAGTTCCTTACGCGAACAAGTGGCAGAAGGAGATGGATAAGCTGCGAACAATTGCAATCAACTGCGACCTGGTTGAAGAGATCAAGTGGGGGAAGCCCTGCTTTACCTATCTCAAGAAAAATATCGCGATCATAATTCCGCTCAAGGAGTCATGTGCGCTCTCGTTCTTCAAAGGCGCTCTGCTTAAGGACTCCAAGGGCATCCTTAAAAAGATCGGAGAGCACACGCAGGCCGGGCGATGGATCAAGTTCACGTCCGTCAAAGAGATCACACCTCTGCAGTCTTCCCTGAGAAGCTACCTCTATGAGGCCATCGAGTTGGATGAATCCGGGAAGAAGGTGAAGCTCAAGAAACCCTCAGAGTTTGTCATTCCGGATCAATTGCAGACCATGCTGAATGGCAACGCGGCTTTGAAGGCGGCCTTTGAAATGCTAACGCCAGGGCGAAAAAAGTCATATATCTTTCATATCGCAAGGGCCAAACAGGCCAAAACCCGAGAGGCGCGAGCCGAAAGATGTGTACCAATGATCCTAAGTGGGCGAGGATTCAACGAATGGCCGGACTGATGCCCGGTGCGAGCGGCAGTTTCGAGAGCCTTTCAAATCGCTGCAATCAGCCGCCAATCCCGGATGCTGCGATCGGCGTTTATCTGGACTAATTCCGTCCTTAAAAGCTCGACGAGCGGCTTCGTCTGTTGTCACCCATTGACGACTGCTTCCGGCTTGCCGGTCATACGCCGGCTTGGAAGACATGAGTAGCCGATCACCGTTCCTTTACCGGAAATCGAATAACGTTCGCGTCGCCGGTGACTCTGCGTAGGCCTCCGCATCAACACATCTGGATGCCTTCTGTCCCGACATAAAGGGCGTAAAGGGACTGGCTCGCAGTCATGAACAAGCGGTCTCTCTTAATACCTCCGAAACAAAGATTGGCGCACGGTTCAGGAAGATGAATCTTTCCGATGAGAGTGCGGTCGGGGGCGAAGATATGCACGCCGTTGAAGCCTTCTTTGCCCCACCCTGCAGCGGACCAGACATTGCCGTCCACATCGCAGCGAATGCCATCGGAGGTACCCGGCGACATGTTCACAAACATGCGCCCGTTCGTCAGCCTGGCGCCATCCACAACCTCATACACCCGAATCGGGCGCGGAGCGTCCGGGTGCTTTGGAATCGCGCTATCCACGATGTAAAGCAATTTCTCATCAGGAGAAAAGCATAGCCCGTTGGGCTTTTCCAGATCGCTGGCCACAACTGTTGCGACGCGCGTATTCGGGTCGAGCCGGTAAACGTTGGCCGGGAGTTCGAAAGCAGCTTTGTGCCCTTCGTAATTCGACATAATGCCGTAGCCCGGATCGCTAAACCAGATTGCCCCATCGGAATGGACCACTAAGTCGTTCGGAGCGTTGAGCTTCTTGCCTTGAAAGGAATCCATCAGCACAGAAACCGTGCCGTCATGCTCGGTCCGCGTCACACGACGTGAATCGTGCTCGCAAGTGAGCAGCCTCCCGACACGGTCACGGGTATTGCCATTGCTGTAATTCGACGGGCTACGGAACACACTGACATCTCCCGTTTCCTCTAGCCATCGCAGCATACGGTTATTGGGAATGTCGCTAAAGATGAGGTATCCGCCGTCGCCAATCCACACCGGACCTTCTGCCCAGCGCGCACCCGTGAACAGGCGCTCTACAGCCGCGCTGATAATTTGATATTTCGCGAAACGAGGATCAATGACTTCTATCGCTGGATCGGGATAGGGAACCGGAGTTTTACGTTCCTGCTCACTGGCCAGAGCACTCGGTTTCAAAGCCAAGGCCATTGTCGCGCCGGTCGCCATGCTGACGAATGTGCGTCTCTGCATCGGTCTCTCTCGGGCAGAAGAATCCGCTACGGGGACCTTATCACGGCCTTCTCTGTAGCCGAAACAGCAACCTTAGCTGAATTCTCATTCTGCCTTCCGGTCGGGTTGGCGGCGGCCATCCGGAAGTGATCAAGCCGCCAGCTCCATCGATGACAGATCGCCAATGCACTTCGAAGCTGAGATTAGTACCAGGATTTCAACGGGTGTCGGCCGATAGATATCTGATCCAACTCCTCAAATAGCGAGAACAGGGCAAAGCGCTCCGCGGGCCGCCCGTAGCGCTCGAGGTTCGCAGTCATCTACCCGCCTTCACCTCCTTCATTTGGCTTTGCACACTCGCGAGTGATTCGTTCGACGGATAGAAACCACTACATGGTCCTTGAGATCTGGAATAGCTCTTGTGGACATGTGAGAGGAGATGGTCGGAGGGCCGGAGCAACGTAGGGCGGGTGCTTCGGCTTCGGAGTAGCGCACAATGTCGAATACTCAATCACAACTCGATTTGATTATGCGAGGCCTATTGCGACCGCGGCTTCAGCTCCTGGAGCGTGGCCCAGAATCGTTCACCATTGGCTTTCTTAACCCAGTACTGAGTGAGCTGATTGGCAGGCGAACACCGCGCGCCAATGACAACACCTTCGCCGCGGTCGCTCCGCGCCGGTGCGCCCATTTTCAGCGGAAAGCAGTCGGGCGGGTATGAAGTTGCAGGCTTGCCGGGAAGCAGGAGCGACGTAAGCAGAGTCACGCCCTGAGGGGTGAGTTCGAACACGGGATCGAGCAACACAGAGCTAAAGGATCCGATTCCATGCACCTGTTCGATGGTGTCGGTCTTAGACCAGCCGAAATGCGCCATATTCTTCGGTGCGATACCAAACGATCCGAGCTCCATCAGCGTGAGCGCAGACCGATCGAAGTGCCGTCCCATACCCAGTGCCCAAGTGCCCTTTACGATGGTGAGGTTTTCGTCGATGGGATGGGTGTGCGGAAAAACGATGTACCCCGCGTCCTGATGGATTCGCAGGACAAACGGCTCTCCAGGTTTCGAGAAATCCCCCCAAACCTTTTCGACCCACTGGCCCTGCTGAAACTCGTGCAACGGCACAACGGTGTGATTGGCTGCTTGATCTTGTGGCATGGCGCGACCGCAGAAAACGGACGCCATAGTCATTGCGAAGGATAAGGTTGTCAATGATCGGATAAATGCCTTCACGCAGGTCCCACCTTGCCTCATGACTATACACCGCCGGCATACGGCGTCTTGCGAAACTACGACCTCCCGGTTTCTGGCATACCGATCGCCTTGAAACGGCGTCGACCTGCGTCCGTTCATGACAACAGGCCAAAGCACGTTTGCAGCTCGGCCCATGCTCTATGAGCGCCTCGGCGATTTGGCGCTCATTGACAATACGAATCGATTGTCCGCAATGGTCTGGACGATAGAATAGACACGCGGAGGTACACCGAGTGAGCGCCGCTGCATTAGACAAACTGGTAAGTAGCTTTCTGCAGGATCAGGCGGCGGATCGACCGGATATGCTCTGGCACTACACGAACGCGGCGGGTTTCTGGGAATCTTTCGGTCCGGAAAGCTTTGGGCGACCAATACCGACTACCTGAACGATGCGTCAGAGATGCGGCACGCGAGGTGCCTTGTGCTGAAGGCGGTGTTCGATAGCCGATCGAGTGCACAGAATCGCGAAGAACACGAGATGCTGAACTTCCTTTGCGACTGCATGGGGAGTGATGCGACTCGGCCCGTCTTTGTTACGTCACTGTCTGCCGCGAAAAATGAGTTAAGCCAATGGCGGGCATACGGCGGGGGCACGGGAAGCTTTGCGCTCGGGTTCAATGTGGCAAGCCTGCTGGCGGCGATTGGGAAAAACACAGAAACCCGGTTTAATCTTTACAAGTGCATTTATGACGAAGCCCGCAGCCAGTCTCTTTGCCAGCAGTTTGTCGATCGTCTGCTTGAAGCATTTCGCACCCGGCGGGCAGCATCGAAACCGGGCGCGAACGACTATCAGGAAATGATGGACCTGGTCCATGAGGCGGTCAGGTTATTCGACACGTTGCACCGTTGATCAAGCACCCAGACTTTGTCGCCGAGGCCGAATGGCGACTGGTGTCCGATCCGGTGGACCTGACAAAGCGACCGATCCGGCTGCGTGAAGGAAAAACCGGGATTGTTCCGTACATCGAACTGACGATTGCCAAGGACAAGGCCGATCCGAGGTTTGCGGTGCATACCCTGGTCGGCCCGTCGATACGGCACAACCCCAGAAACACGAATCTGGCGCAAATCGCTTACTGCGACGATTTCATTCTCCAGCCATTTCCGGTCGAGCCCTCCAGCACACCGTATCGACACGGCTAACATTGGCTGGTCTCCACGGTGAAATAATGGAAGGCACTAACGGGGGTAAATAGTCTTGCGGGGAATACCGGACAAGATTCTCTTCACCGGACCGGACATTTACGACTTCGTCGCAGACCGGCAGAAGAGCTTAAGAAGGCGTATGAAGCTTTGCCTGATGAGCAGGCACTCGACGAACAGTTCGTTGTCGCTTTTCAAGCAAAAGTTTATGCTCGACGTTCCAAGGCTTAAGCTGGATGAATGGACATCCGAGCAGAAGCAGATCACGCCGCATTCGGTCGAGGTTGTGGCGTATATCCCGTTCGATGGTGATACCTCATCCGTCTTTGATATTCGCCCATCAGCAATAAAGGCAACGGTCGTTCGGGGCGAAATTGTCGATCATGAAGTTCTCATTCGGCTCCGCCCGGCAATACCTCAATTCGACGTTGCTGCTTACGTAAAAAGAGAGCTTGGGGAGATACAGTGGAGACTCGAAAGCCTACGTGGCTCTATGGAATACATGTCACAGCAGTTGGAAATAACGCTTCGGACCTGCATACAGCAGCGCAAGCGTTCGATCGAGAACCGGGTTCAGCTTTCTGAGAATATCGGCATTCCGCAGCGGAAGCCTATAATTCCATCAGCAGTCCCTGAGCCAAGACACGCGCATCCGGTGCCACCTGTGCACACGCCAACTCAGCAGACATGGGACATCTTCTTGTCGCATGCGTCACCGGATAAGCCTTGGGTGCGCGGCCTCGTGAAAGCCTTACGCGCACAAAGACGTTACGGTCTGGTTCGATGAGGACTCGCTTGAATGGGGCCAGGATCTTCAGCGCGGCATCAACCGCGGATTAATCAACAGCCGTAGGGCCATCGCTGTCCTATCTCAGTCGTATCTCGCTCAACGGAAGTGGACCGAGGCGGAGATCAGCGGCCTTCTCGCGAGAAAGAAGCTGGGCGAGGTACTCATCTTGCCGATTTGGCACGGCATCACGGATGTTGACTGAAGCAGTACAATTTGATCCTCGCCAGCCGGATCGCGAAAGTCAGCGAAAGCGACAATTATGACGATATTGTGCGTGCCGTTCTAAAGGTCTTCGGTCGGGGATACGAAATCGAACATACGGACAATACCCATACATTGACTCAAGCGCAACCCCAAGACGGCACGGAGCAAACGCGAGTTAGTGGCTTACGCGTGGTATGAGCAGAAAGTCTAGGCGCAAAACGCGCCAAAGTCTTCATTCGCCGTTCTGATTTCATACGAGGTAACTTTGTGCTGATCGACGGCGGAAAATGAACATGACGGTCCTGAACAGGATGTAGCGACCAAGTTTTTCATGGGCGATCGGTATCTCGTCAGCCAGGGCTATACACCAACTCACTTTAGCAATCCGTCCAACATTCGAGCTTTCGACTTGCCCTAAACGCCAGCTACGCTAGTCGTGAAGCTGGTCCAATTGTGGACTCCAGGTCGAGTCGCTCTTCCAGCCACCATGTCAAATATTCGGCTAACCGCTCGACGCGTATTCTCGCGCATCTGAAACATAAATTCGCTACAGCCCGACCGCTCCCCACTCATCCCTTCCGCAACAAAAAAAGGCAAGGTCCTGAGGACCTTGCCTTTTCGCAAATGCAGCTTCGTTACTTTTTCTTATCGTTCTGAGCTTCCATGAAGTACTTCGCAACCGTGCGGACAAATGGCTTCGCATTGTCCGGAACCGCTACATCCCCCTTCAAAATCTCCTCGGCTGAGAGTGCCTTGCCATAGTAGGCCAAAGTGTCATCGTCGCTCTGGCTGATCACCGAGCCCGTCAGATCCACCCCCGCGAACAATCCCTTGCTCCGGGAATAGGTCAGCAACTCCGCCTTCATCTTCCAGTCCGTCGCAGCTTGCGAATTGCGCCCCACAGGACCGGCCGCGGCAGCTACGTCGCCGCCAAGCTTCACCTTGTTCTTCAACATATCCTGAAAGCCTCGGTCGTTCACCGCCACCAGCACCAGGTCAGTGGACTGACCGCCCGCCTGCAATCCAAACGAACCGCCCGTCAGGTAAATGAACGAGGGCGCGCTCCAGCCATGGCCCGTGCGGCATGTCACCACCCCGCGTCCATATTCTCCACCCACCAGGAATGCCGCTTTCTTCAGGCCGGGAATCACGCCCACGCAGGTCGCCATCTCCATAATGTTCATCGGGATGGATTTGTCATTTGCCGCCATGATCTGATCCATCACCGTCTTGGCGCTGATCAATCTCTGGTCGATCGTAGCCTTATCGCTGGCTGCATTCGCTGACATTGTCAACATGCCGGCCAGGCACAACATTGAAGCTAGCTTTTTCATTCGTATTCTTTCCCCGGGCTTATGCCGTACGCACGGAAGTAATGCATTCCGAAGCCGCTGAAACAGCGCCTATTCTGCGCTTTTATTCAGCTTTTCCAGCATGATTATCCCACGCGCGCAAGCCTTCGCTGTTTTGTAGTCGGATGCCGTTTGTATGATTTGGAGTTGATCTGGTGATAAGGAAGGAAAAAAAGGGGGCTTGCCGAGAAGCGGATTACCGCTGCCAGGGAAGCCCCTTCCCCAGATCTGCGTTGTTTCTAGTACTGTTTTACCCGGGTATCGGTAACCTCACAATGACACGAAAGTACTATACGAACATTTATTTTGCCTGGGGTTCGGATTGCCATTTCCTGATCGCTCGTTCCGCCCTGGGGCGCCGCTTCAACGGCATCCCCCAGTGCCCTCGAGTCGGACCGCCAAGTAGCCTTTCCCGCTACCCCAAAGTGCTCCAAATGACACGCCTTTGACATGCAAAAGCTCGCTGTTTTTCGCACATAACTGTGCATTTGCGCGACATTTCCGCGCCCATCGAAATCACAGCTTCGGCAGCACTATCCCCTGTTGATTCTGATACTTACCCTTCCGGTCGGCATAGCTGATTTCGCAAAACTCGTCCGACTGGAAAAACAAAATCTGGCACAGCCCTTCATCGGCGTAAATCTTAGCAGGCAAAGGAGTTGTATTCGAAATCTCAAGGGTCACAAAACCCTCCCATTCGGGCTCAAACGGCGTCACATTCACAATAATTCCGCACCGCGCATAGGTCGATTTCCCGACGCAAATTGTGAGTACATCGCGCGGAATCTTGAAGTATTCGACGGAGCGCGCAAGTGCAAACGAGTTCGGCGGAACAATCACGGAAGGTGCTTGAACACTGACGAATGAGCGTTCGTCAAAATTCTTGGGATCGATAATCGCACTGTTTACGTTGGTAAAAATCTTGAACTCGTCCGACACTCGAAGGTCATACCCGTAAGAAGATAATCCGTACGAAATAACCCCTTCCCGCACCTGTTTTTCGCTGAACGGGTTAATCATCCCCGCGTCAAAGCCTGCTCCCGTATCCAGCGGTCACTCTTGATCGACATGGCTCTCCTAAATGTTGCGAATTTTCATGGCCGGAGGGAGATCATCGTCCCGTTTTTTCCGCTCATTCTCAAAGGATACTGCATCTTACGAGCAGGATGACGCGTTGACAATGCAAGGAAAGTTCCCTAGCATCAGCGCAGGTGGACAGTTGCTTCGCCACGACATCCCCAGTGAGGCGAATACGTTGATTAAACAAGACATAATCCATCATGTGATCGAAAGAACCGGACTTCCGCGCAACAAGGCTGAAGTAGCGGTGGACACCGTGTTTGAAAGCCTCAAGAAAGCCCTGGCATCCGGCGACCGGATCGAATTGCGCGGCTTTGGGGTGTTTAATGTCCGCCCCCGCAAGACGGGCATTGGCCGCAATCCACGCACCGGTGCGGAAGTAACCATTACTCCAGGAAAGGCTGTGCGTTTCAAACCGGGGAAAGAACTTCACCTGCTCGACGAGGAGAAGAAGCCGGAAAGCAAGTCGGCTGACTAACTCGATAACCGGGGCCTTGCACGCCTTACATCAAGTTGACCGGGTCTACGTCGAGGATGACTGCCTTGCGCGGAACGCCCAAGATTTCTGCCTGATGTAGGGCCGCGCGAAGCGCCTTCGCCAGTACCGCTCGATTTTCAGCTTTTAAAACCAGGTGGAAACGATAGATCCGCTTCAATCGCACGATTGGGGCAGCCGCCGGGCCCAGGATGCGCACGCGGTCATGTGGCGTTGAGTGGAACCACTTCCCAAGGCTCGCAGACCAGCCTGCCGCTTCTTCCAGTTTCGGACTCTGGATCATGATGTTGGCCAGCACTCCAAAGGGCGGATAGTGCATCCACTTGCGGTATTGCAGTTCCTTTTGAACGAATCCTTGAAAGCTGTGCTCTGCCGCGAAGCGGATGGCATAGTGATCGGGATGATAGGTCTGCACCAGGACTGTGCCCGGTAGAACACCTCTTCCGGCACGGCCGGATACCTGGGTCAGCAACTGAAATACACGTTCCGCGGCGCGAAAGTCCGGCAATGTTAGTGCAAAGTCTGCACCCACTACGCCGACCAGTGTCACTCCGTGAATGTCATGGCCTTTCGCAATCATCTGCGTGCCCACCAGCAAATTGATTTCGCCGGAGTGAAGCCGTGCCAGCATCCGTTCCATGTCGTGGCGTCCACGCACAGTGTCGCGATCCATGCGACCGATGCGCGCATTCGGGAACAGTTCCTGCAACCTTTCCTCGCCTTGTTGCGATCCTGCCCCAAGAAAAAACAAGTGCTCGCTCTCGCACTTGGGGCAGGTTTTCGGAACGGGTTTGCGAAAGCCGCAATAGTGACACTCCAGTCGTTGTCCCGGCTGTGCTTGCGCGTTCCCTTCCGCCAACTGCTTGTGGTATGTGAGCGAGATTGCGCAGTTGTCGCATTCAATTTTTTCGCCGCAGCCTCTACACATCACAACGAAGGAATACCCGCGCCGGTTGAGCAGGATGATGACTTGCTCATTCCGATCAAGAGTAGCCTGCGTCTCCGCGATAAGGGCGCGCGAGAAGATGCTCTCCTGTCCAGTCTCTTGAAACTCTCTTCTCATGTCGACGAGTTCAACTGCCGGTAGCGGCCGATTCGCCACGCGTTCCTGAATATCGATACGCAGATATTTTCCCCGCATGGAGTTTTGCCATGACTCAAGTGATGGCGTGGCGGACCCGAGGACAACTGTAGCGTCTGCGAACTTAGCACGCATGACGGCTACGTCTCGCGCATGATACCGCGGCGTCTCTTCCTGCTTGTAGCTGGAGTCATGTTCTTCATCCACCACGATCAATCCGAGATCGGACACGGGCGCGAAAACAGCCGAGCGCGTTCCCACCACCACCCTGGCTTCTCCGCCGCGAATGCGGTGCCACTGCTCCGATCGTTCGTCAGGAGTAAGTCCGGAATGGAGAAGAGCAACATGGCTGCCGAAAGCCGAATGAAGTTGCGCGGCCATCGCGGGCGTAAGACCAATCTCCGGAACCAGCAGAATTGCGGAGCGGCCGCAATCCAGTGCCCGCTGCATTGCGGCGAGATAGACAGCGGTCTTGCCCGATCCAGTGACGCCATGAAGCAGGCATGGCCGGAATCCCCCGTCCGCCAGCGAAACGGAGATCTCCTGCAAAGCGAGATGCTGCGCGGGATTCAACGTGTGCGATACATGAGGTCCGTGCGCGGAAGACATATGAAAGTCCGCAGGTCGCTCTTCCACGCGCACAAGAAGTTTTTTTACCAACGTTGCGAGAGTGGAATCCGGTACGGAGAGTTCTCGCAATTCGCTGACTGCCAGTTCGCCGCCTGCTCCAGCAAGTTCCGCGAGGATGCGTTGCTGATTTTCATTGAGCCGCGGCAGTCGCGTGGAATCGTCGGGTCCGCCGGGCACGAGGACGGCATAACGCACCAGTCTTCTCGCGTCGCGCTGTGCAGCTGCGGTTTCGCGGACGATCCATTTCTTGCGTGCCATGCCGGCGAGAAGGCTCACCGTCGCCTTGGTCGCGGAACGCAGGGATGCAATCTTCACTGCATCGCCATGCTCGAGCGCGTTGAGAACACGATACTCAATGTCCTGGGTTTCTTCGGGAAGCCGCGATCGGCGAGAGCTTCCCACTTGCGAGCCGTCGAACAGTACCCTGCGCCCAGTATCAGTAATCCGGTAGAGAACGTGCGACCGAACCTCCGCCATGAGCGGAAGCATGGTTCGCAGGACTTCTCCAAGAGGCGCGAGATAATACTGGCTGATCCAGTTGGCAAGCTGCATCAGGTCGCCCGTGAGAACGGGATCGGTATCCATCACCGTCTGAATCTGCTTCGCATCGACAGGTGGAGGATCGTCGTGAAGGCGGGTCACAATACCGATCATCTTTTCATTGCGAAAGGGGACCACCACGCGACATCCAATTGCAGGTTGGCTGGCCTCGCCTATTGCATAGGTAAAGACACGGTCCAACGGAACTGGCAGCGCAACGTCGCAGAAGGCAGACATGGAAAAGTGATCTCAATCTTCAGCTAACCATACAATGCGGGTGGAGTGTTTGCACATTGAACGCAAACAGATCGCCGCGAAGCTACGGGTTTTGGGTGGGCTGTTCGCGAGCAGGAGGAGACAGGCCCAGCTCGGCCATCGCGATTTGAAGATCTCTCCAGGCTTCCTTCTTCTGCGCAGGATCTCGAAGAAGGTAGGCCGGATGGTAAGTCACGATGAGGCGAGAGCCGCGCACGGAATGGATACGACCGCGAAGCGCATTCAGCGGGCTCTTGCCGCCGAGCAGATAGGTCGCGGCAGTTGAGCCGAGAGCAACAATCACTTCAGGCCGTATGACATCAATCTGCCGAAAGAGAAACTGTGTGCAGGTGTGAGCCTCCTCGGGCTCAGGAACGCGATTGCCCGGCGGACGGCACTTCACAATATTTGCGATGTATACCTGGTCACGGCTGAGGCCCATCGCGTTGATCATGTTGTTGAGGAGTTGTCCTGCTCGGCCGACAAAGGGTAGACCCTGGGCATCTTCATCCGCGCCCGGACCCTCGCCGACGAAAAGCAGGCGGGCATTCGGATTTCCGTCGCCGAAGACAATTTTGTTTCGACCTGCGGAGAGGGCGCAGCGCGTGCATTCGCCCAAGTCCTGGCGAATGACGTTGAGGGCATCCGCGCGCTTTGCGGGTTCAATGATTCCGGCAATAGCCGGGGCGGGTGGAAAAGGCTTGCGAGCTGAAATTTCCTGCTCCTCCACATCGATAGAGTTTTGAGATTCTGTTTCGTCGGCGACCGACGAGAGAAGGAAGTTTTCAAGCAATGCCGCATTCTCAAGCGGATCGCCTCGCCGGTAGAAGTCGTAAATGCCCAGGTCGCGATAGTACTGCACACGCGCCGCAAGTAGTGACTGCCTGTCTTGAATTGAAGTTGAAGCCAGCCTGCGAGGTTGAACTTCCGTCATTCGCTAATCCTGCCGCGAGACGTGTTCGTCTGTCTCCGTGATTACGGAGAGTGGACGACGCAGCGAGAGAATCTCATCCAGGATTCGTTCGGCCAGGTGACGCTTCGACATCTCGGGAAGTTCGATCGCCGTCTGCACAGTCAGAAACGTCGCCGCATTGTTGTCGGAATCGAATCCAAGTCCGGGGTGGCCGACGTCGTTAATGACGATGGCATCGACGCCTTTTCGCAGCAGTTTATCTCTTCCATGCTCGAGAGCATTTTCCGTTTCCGCAGCGAAGCCTACCACCAGCGTGCCGGCTTTTCTCAAGTGAACAACTTCAGCAAGGATGTCTTCGGTGGGGACGAGTTCAATTGAGATGGGTCCACTACGCTTAATCTTTTGCTCGGCCTGGATCACGGGACGATAGTCGGCGACGGCAGCGGCCTTGATCACAATCGAGACCTGATCCAATCGGCTAAGCACCGCGGCTCTCATCTCATCAGCCGTTATAACTGGAATGAATTCGCAGTTCGCGGGGGCACGAAGCCTGGTTGGAGCACTTACCAGGATGACACGAGCGCCGCGATTGAGAGCCGCTTCGGCAATGGCGTATCCCATCTTTCCGCTCGAGCGATTGCCGATGTAACGAACCGGATCGAGCGCCTCGCGTGTACCTCCTGCGGTCACCAGTATGACTTCGCCCGCGAGATCGTTACGGGAATTCAGCACCTGCAATACGTTTTCAGCGATGGCCTCGGGCTCGGCCATTCGGCCATCGCCCACCATGCCGCACGCGAGATAGCCGCTTCCCGGCTCAATCACACGCACGCCGCGACTCTTCAGCGTTTCAAGGTTCGCCTGGGTGGCAGGATGCATCCACATATTCACGTTCATTGCGGGGGCAACGATCACGGGAGCCGTGGTCGCAAGATACATCGTCGTCAAGAAGTCGTCGGCGATACCGTGTGCGAATTTTGCAAGGGTGTTCGCAGTGGCTGGCGCAACGACGAGCGCGTCGGTCCACTGGGCTTCAGAAATATGTTGGATCGCGGAATCGAGATTCGACTCCGCGGAACCGGAGGACCAAAGTCCGGTGATGACCTTATGGCCCGTAAGCGAAGCAAAGGTAAGCGGCTGAATGAACTCGCGCGCCGCATCGGTCATAACGACATGCACATCCAGCGCTTGCCGCTGCAACGCGCGAACGAGCTCTGCAGCCTTGTAGGCAGCAATCCCGCCAGAGACTCCAACCGTGACCTTCATAGCGTGATTGTACCCCCCTTCAAGGGGCAGTCATCAGCGGAAAAGCTGCCTCAATGTGCAGATCTTAGCTATCGGCGAGAATTGGGATGGACGGCGCTTCAATATCAGGCTTGTGAATCGGAGCGGGCTTGATGTATGCCACCTTGCCGGCCGCGATTTCTTCCTGGGCCACACGGCACGCTTTGCTTGAGCGTGTAGGAACCAGTGGCTGAGAACCACACTGTAGCTGGCGGGCGCGCCGCGCAGCCACGAGGACATAGCTGTAACTACTATCGAATCCTTGCTCGAGCTTCATATTGCCTCCCTGAAGTTTTTCTCGTGCTTCGATGGGGATCAAGTGTTCAGTTCTGTCCCCTGCAGTCCAAACGAGGCGAGTACGGGCCCCAGTCGCTGCATCGAATTTTGCTGCCGGCAAGCCTCGGCAATTGTTATCAGCCGGGCTGCTTCGGCGGTGATCGTGCTGTCGCTTCGACGAATTCGCTCTGACGAAACTATGGCTTCCAACTCTTCGACCGCACGATCCAGTATGTCGTTGACCAAAATATAACCGTATTGGCGATAATTCTCAATTTCCTGCTTCGCTTTTGCCAGGCGGCGTTCGATAACTTCCTGCTCTACATGGCCTTCAGCGCGACTGCGATTTCTTAGTCGGGTGGCCAGAATTTCCGGTGTAGGGGGCATGATGAAGATGCTGACAGCATCCGGGAGTCGCTCGCGGACCTGTGCCGCGCCCTGAACGTCAATGTCGAGGAGGATGTCTTTTCCATCGCGCTCAGCGTCCTGAAGGGTCTGCCGCGCTGTGCCGTAATAGTTGCCGAACACCTCGGCATACTCTAGGAATTCACCGGCGGCGATCATGCGCTTAAACTCGGCGCGGTCGGTGAAGTGATACTCGCGACCTTCTTCCTCAGAGCCACGCGGTGGGCGCGTGGTGTAAGAGATGGAGAACTCAAGGCCACTGACGAGCGTTCGCAATTGGTTTACGAGGGTTGATTTTCCTGAGCCGGACGGCGCAGAAATAATGAACAGGATTCCAGCCAAATGCCTTTCCGCCTTCCTATCGTCTCGCCTGAAGCGCTCCGTCTCCGCGGCGCTACTCGAGGTTCTGCACTTGTTCGCGCGCCTTTTCAATCTCCGATTTCATTCCCAGACCCAACTCCGTAATTCCGGCGCCGTTTCCGGAAACTCCACTTGTTTTGGATAACAGCGTATTCGCTTCGCGGTTCATTTCCTGCAGCAGGAAGTCGAGCTTCTTTCCCAGTTCTCCGCCCGCATCCAGCAAGGAATGGAAGTGTTCGATATGCGTGCGCAGGCGCGCAATCTCTTCTTCCACGTCGCTGCGCTCTGCCAGCAACGCGGCTTCCTGAAGTACGCGGTCTCGATCGAAAGCGCCGCCAACTAATGTCGCGAGCCTCTGGCTTACGCGCTCGAAATATGCCTTTTGCACATCGTGGCGGAATCCGGACACGCTATCGACGAAGTTACGCAGCCGATCCAGACCGGCACGCATTTCCTCGACGAGCGCGCGGCCTTCCTGTGCGCGCATCTGGTTTAATTCGGCTACGAGAGATTCGACCTCAGCGGCGACCGCTTCTTCAAGCTTTTGCACTTCTTCGTCGTTGGAGGAACGGGCCTCGGTACTGAAAATTCCGGGCAATCGAAAGATCGTGTTCAGATCTGGCTCGGCAATCATTTCATTCTCTTTTGCAGCATCACGGAAGGCCGCAATGTATGAGGCGACGAGGGCATGATCATACTTCGATTCGGCGCGGTTGGTGCGGTCCAACGTAAGCGTCACTTCGACATGGCCGCGCAGAATCTGTTGCTTGAGAATCTTGCGCAATCGCATTTCAAGCGCGTCAGTGCCGGAGGGCATGCGCAAATGCAGATCCAGAAAACGATGGTTGACGCTCTTGAGGCTAAGCGTGTAGCCGAGACCATCGGAGATACGGCCGCTGATTCGCGCGAATCCGGTCATGGAGTGGACGGGCGCGGCGGATGGCGGCAGCGTGCGCGTGACAGGGTCCGTAGCTTCCGCGGCCAACATTGATTGAGCCTTCGTGATCGTCATAGTTTGTTACTCATTTGGCTGTAGCGCTTCCAGCGCTGGAATATCTGCTGCATCCATGAACTGCAAATGATACAGGCGTTGGTACGTAGGTGAAATCTGCAAGAGTTCGTCGTGCGATCCAATCGCAGTAATTCGGCCATTTTCGAGAACTGCAATGCGGTTGGCGCGACGGACAGTGGAAAGCCTGTGCGCAATCACAACCGTCGTCCTGTTCGTCATCAAGTTCGCCAGCGCGGTCTGCACCAGCGATTCGCTTTCCGCGTCGAGGGCGGAGGTAGCCTCATCCAGGATCAGGATCGGCGCATTTTTCAGATAGAGCCCGTGCAATTGCAAGGCGCTGCCGCTCGCCGCCGGAGAGACGGAAACCTTTTTCCCCGATGATAGTGTCGTATCCTTCCGGGAGTCGCATGATGAAATCGTGCGCCAGTGCGGCGTTCGCTGCATCGAGAACGCGGCTGATGGGTACATCCGGCTGGCCGTAGGCAATATTATTCCGCACCGTGTCATTGAACAGGATTGTTTCCTGCGTGACCTTTGCAATTTGTGCACGGAGAGATGCCAGGCTCACGTCTCGCACATTCTGCCCATCGATAAACAATTCGCCGGAGGTTACATCGAAAAAGCGCGGGATCAGATTCACCAGCGTAGTTTTGCCGGATCCGCTGGGACCGACGATCGCCACAACCTCGCCGCAATGCACCTTCAGATCGATGTCGTAAAGAACCTCCTTCACACCTTCATCGTCGCTATAGGAGAAACCCACGTGGTCGAAGTGGATGCCCTTGCTGAATCCCTTGAGGATGACGGGCCGCGGGCGTTCCTGAACATCGTCCTGCGAGTCCATGAAATCGAAGATGGTGGACGACGCTCCCACCGCCTGCTGAAAACTGTTGTTGAAAAGAGCGAACTTGCGCACCGGGCTATAGAGGCTGAAGACGGCGATGATGAAGGCGAAGAAGACGCCCTGCGTCATGTAGCCGTGTTTGATCTCGTTTCTTCCAACCCATAGCAACAGCGCGATCGCGATCGAACCGATGGTGTCCATGAGTGGCGAACTGATGGCTTGCGCGCGAACCGAACGCAGGTTGGCTTTGAAAAGCCGGCGGGCCGCCGCCTTGAAGCGCACCATCTCCCACCACTCCATGTTGAACGCCTTCACGATGCCGTTGCCGGTGATCGTCTCATGCAGGATGTTCTGAATTTCCGCCAGCTTATCCTGTCCGCGACGCGTGGTCTGCCGGACTTCCCTTCCAATCCTGCGGCCCGAGGTAATTACCACCGGGACAAAAATCAGCAGCATCAGCGACAGCCACTTGCCGAGAAAAATCACAACCACAATGGTGAAGAGCAGGGTAAAGACCTGCTGGAGAAATTCCGACAACACCGACGACATTGCGTACTGCACTCGCTCGATGTCATTGATCAGCGTGGAGAGGATCGTTCCCGTGGTGTGCTTTTGAAAGAAGGCTACTGAGCGGCGAAGAATCGCTTCATAAAGATCGTCGCGGAGATCGGTGATCATTCCGAAACCGGCATAGTTCGTCAGGTAGGTTCCGGCGTAATCGCAAAGGCCTTTGATCACCGTCGATCCTACGAGCGCCACCGCGACCACGGTCCATTCATTGTGGAAATAGGAGGGAACGATCTGGCGCAGGTCCAGGTGGTAGTGCGTGCCCGGCACGGTGAACAACTGGATAGGCCCATCGGGCATATTGGGATTCAGCGCGCGATCGGAGATGGGCCGCACCAACAGCAGGCGGAAGGCGTCCATCAGGCCCACAACCGCCATTAAACCAACTGCCAGAATCGCCTGAAACGAGTACGGCGCAAGGTACCGGAGCAGGCGCAGCAGTTTCCTCACCGGACGCGTCCCTCCTGATTTCCTTCTCCAGGCGAGAGGGGGCGTCTGTTCCATGTATCCGGATCATCTGAATATTGTACCCATCCGCCCGGACTTCCGCCGCACTCGATTGGTGAAGGAGATGGCGTGGGTTGGAATGCCTCATAACAATCTAATTTCCTTGACTATCGTGGCATGTCTCGGTGAGAGGACTTCACGCTATAGCCCTTCGCGGCCAACCGCTTCCGCACTTCCTCCGCAATCATCACGGAGCGATGTTGACCACCGGTGCATCCGAATGCAACGGTGAGGTAGCTCTTCCCTTCCTTGATGTAAAACGGCAGCAAGAAACAGAAGCAGGTCGGTCACGCGGTCAAGAAACTGTCCGGTCTGCGCAAAGCTTCGGATATATGCTGCGACCTTTGGATGTTCACCCGTCAGCCGGCGGAACTCGGGAACGAAGTGAGGGTTCGGCAGAAATCTCACATCGAATACAAGATCCGCATCCATGGGAACGCCGTTCTTGAACCCGAAGCTTGTGACCGAGACAAGCAGATCGCGGCGGTGTGCCTCCTTGATCGAACTTGCTCTGGATATAGGTACGCAATTCATGGACGTTGAACTTCGATGTATCCAGGCTGAAGTCGGCAACATTGCGAACCGGGTCAAGTATCTTGCGTTCGGAGCGCAACGACCGCCCAACAGATTCCGAGCGACCCAGCGGATGAGGCCGGCGCGTCTCGGAATAGCGGCGCTGGAGTACGTCATCCGATGCATCAAGAAAAACGACTCGCGTAGGGAGTACCTTACGCACTTCCTCAAGCAGCGCGGGAAAACGATCGAGCGTCTGG
This sequence comes from uncultured Acidobacteriaceae bacterium, assembly GCA_963816335.1. Lineage (GTDB taxonomy): Bacteria > Acidobacteriota > Terriglobia > Terriglobales > Acidobacteriaceae > JANXZS01. The sequence continues at coordinate 85,839 of CAWFKA010000009.1, forward strand.
CCCTCGCGAACATCCACTACAATCGCGGCACGCCGGATCTCTACCGACTGCCGCACCAGATCCGCAAACCTGGGAATAAGTTCCATGGGCAGATTATCGACAGAGTAGAATCCCAAATCTTCAAAAGCCTTCAGCGCGGAGGCTTTTCCAGCGCCCGAAATCCCGGTCAGAATCACCAGTTCCCGCGATTGTTCGGGCACTGTCATCTGGGACTTTTTTGGTTTCTTTGCCTTTTCGACCTTGGCCGGAGGTTTGCGCGGGGTCGTCTTTTTCCTGGGAGGCATGGCCTCATCCTAGCACCGCATGGCTACCAGAGAGCACGCGGATTGGTGGCAAAAGTCTTGCCGGGCGCAGACCATTGCCCTGCGTGCACCATTCGGTCGGCCGCCTCAACGGGAACAGCAGGCGAGAAAAGATGCCCTTGTCCCAGATCGCAACCGTGCTTTCTCAGCGACTGCAACTGAGCTTGCGTCTCAACACCTTCGGCAAGCATCTGCACCTGCAGTGCGCGGCCCAGATCAAACAACGTGTCGAGAAGCGCCGTGTTTCGTCCAGGCGACGGAAGATAGGAGATAAGCCTGCGATCAATCTTCACGATATCAATCGGCAGCCGAACGAGATGATTCATTGAGGCGAGGCCTGCGCCGAAATTATCCAGCGCAACACCAATCCCGAGATCCATCAGGCGTTGGAACACTCCGACCGCGATGTCCGGATTCTGATTGATGGCACGTTCCGGGATTTCGAGGCGAATGCACTCAGGCGGAAGTTCGGCGCGGCGAAGCATTTCGGCGATCATCTCAACCAGGTCCGGCTGATTGAACTGACGCGGCGAAAGGTTGACGCTTACTTTCAGCTTCGCTGCCGGAAGCTCATCGTGCCATTTCCTCGCCTGGAAACAGGCCTGCTGGATCACCATGTGTCCAATGGGCAGAATCAGTCCGGTCTGCTCGGCAAGCGGCAATACGTCCATCACCGGATACAAGGTGCCGTCTGGCCGTCGCCAACGAAGCAGTGCCTCAAACCCCTCCAGCGCGCCGCTTTCAAGGTGATAGACCGGTTGATACCAGACTTCGAACTCGCGTTCATCAAAGGCGCGTCGCAGCTCAAACTCTTTTTGAACATGACTGTTGGCGTGCACCTCCATCGCGTTATCGAAGATGACGTGGCGGCCTCCGCCGTCAGACTTGGCGCGGTACATGGCGAAGTCGGCGTCGCGCAATAACTGGTCGGCCGTGGTGTGCTGTGCACTGCCGAACGCGATGCCGGTGCTGCCGCTGACGGTGACCTGGTGGCCGAAGATGTCCATCGGCTTGCTGATTTCCTGCTGCATCCGCTGCGCAATTATCTTGACGTCGGGGAAGTTTGTTACGTTCTCGAGAAGGATGGCGAACTCGTCGCCGCCGAAACGTGAGACGGTATCCTGCGGCCTGAAGCAGGAGAGCATCCGCGCCGCAACATTTACCAACACCTGGTCGCCACTGGCGTGTCCGAGTGTGTCGTTGATGTTCTTCAATCGATCCATGTCGAAGAACATGACTGCGAAGTTCACGTCAGCACGCCGCTGCTTTCGCGCTATGGTCGTTTGCAGCCGATCGATGAAAAAGAGCGCGATTCGCCAGGCCCGTGAGCGCATCGTGCAGAGCATCGTGCTGAAGCCGTGTCTCAATCGCTTTCTGCTCGCGGATGTCCCGGTAGCTGGCGAAATAACCTACTCGCTCACCAAGCATAATGACAGGCGAAACCAGGATGGAGACATCGATCAACTCGCCCGCACGATTCTTGCGCACCGTCTCCATCGATGCCCGGCCATGCAGATCGACGGAATGCGTCAGGATCTCAATTTCATGGATGCGCGCTTCGGGGACAATCAGGTCTTGCACGTCCATGCCGGCAGTTTCTTCCTGGGTATATCCGAAAAGCCTTTCGAATTCAGGATTCAGATGCAGCACGCGCGTGCCATGGGTGATGAGGCTGGCCTCGGGTGAGCTGTCTAATAGCTCTTCAAGGAACGTGGACCGGGGGGAACTTGCCCTCCTCCGACGCCAGCGGAAGCGCCGCGATCAAAATCATGACCTCGGAGCTGTTGAGAACGACGTAGCTTCCACAAACGGGGATCATCTGACCGCCGGCCCCTGCGAGTACGCACTCAAAGCTGGCACGCGCCGCGCCAGTGGGGATCGATCCGCGGAGCCAGCGCCATTGAAATTTATGTCGAGTCCCGGATCGTCGTCGGCACCAGCCGCGGATCCTCGCGAATGAGCTTTAGTCCCGGGTAGGCTCCCAGGAATACATCAGCGACTGGGCGATCGACGGCCACATTTTCCGACAAGCCAATCAGAGCCGCGAGCCGCACGATTGCAGTAGACGATCCTGCCGCCACGCTGCAACAGAACGCAGCAGGGCAGGGCCTCCAACAACGAGTGATCCGGCAGAGTCTTAAAAGTGTCCAGATTTTCCAAGGCGCTCGTGTCGATCGAAACTGCAAGAACTTGTAGATCAAGCCTTTGCAGAGAATTAGTTTTTCACGAGTGAGGTTATTGGACCATCACCAGATGGAGTCAAGCTACCAGGTGACCCGTTGTTACCTAAGTCATGGGTCGCTTGACTCATCCAGCAGTGCGTTTTTTGAAGCGCGGGGATGCGTTATGGAGCTTCGATCAACTCCATCTTGCCGTCGCGTTTGCGGTGGAGGACCATTGACCGTGCCTTCTGGATCGCGGAAGACGAAAACGTCGCGATCGCGAAATTCCGCCTCTTTCACAGCTTCTTCCAGTGTCATGGGACGAAGTGCCACCGAATCTGACGAGCGGACAACGTGCGGCTCGGGGATGGGTACTCGTGCGGGAAACGAGTGCACGGTTACCGGCAATACTTGCTTGGCCTTGCCTTTTCCGTTCGATGCCGCTTTCGCTTACGGCTTTCTCCGCAGCGGCTACGGGCGTGCCTGGACGGCGCGAGCGAGCGAGTTCAGGCTCCTCGCGTGCTTCTCTCCCTTGGGCTTGCGCTTGCCATCGCGAACACGTTCTTTGTATCGAATTGCCTGGTTCTCGGCTTTGTCCAGCGCTTCGTTCAACGCTGTCTCCAGGTTGGTCGATTCGGACGCGCCGAGAATTGTCTGCAGGCGAGTCTTGACCGTGACCTCAGCCATCTGCCGATATTTTTCTGCTGTGAGAACAACATGAGCACTGGTGGTCCTGCCAAGGATCTTGGCGATCCTTTCGATTCCTTCATCTGCCATTCCACGCAGTGCCTTACTAATGGTCACCTGCCTGCCGGTGTACTCAATCTGCATAATTACCTCCAGGCGGAAAGTAGTTGTACGGGGGCTGATTCTACATCAATGACGAACGCGGCGTTGGTGGGTACTCGGAATGTGCATGTCTTCGCGATACTTGGCCACCGTCCGGCGGGTCACGTTGATTCCCTGCGATCTGCAGGATCGGTGCGATCTGATCGTCGGTCAGCGGCTTGCGCTGAGTCTTCATCCTCAATCAGCTTCTTCACCTTGCGCTTCAGCAGCATCAGCGGCGTTCCGGCGCCTTCGGGCCCATTCACGCCTTCGGAGAAGAAGAAGCGCAGTTCGAAGACTCCCTGCGACGTATGCACATACTTGCTGCTGACGGCGCGGCTGACCGTCGATGGATGCACGCCGATCTCCTCCGCGACTTCCTTGATCATCATCGGCTTCAGCGCTTCCACGCCATACTCGAGAAAATCCGTTGACGGCGTACGATCGCCTCGCAGGTCCTCAGAATCGTGTTCTTTCGCTGCTCAATATTCCGCATCAATTGCAATGCCGAACGATACCGCTCCTTCACGTATTCCTTGACGTCTTTTTCCGTTCCATCCTGTGAAAGCATCTTGCGATAGCCCTGGTTCAGGCGCAGAGTGGGCAGGTCCTCTTCGTTCATCACCACGACGTACTCGTCGTCGCGCTTCACGAAGGCAACGTCGGGCTCAATCAGCCGCGCATCGGAGCGGTTATAGCGCTGGCCAGGCCGCGGATCGAGCGTGCGGATGAACTCGAAGGCCTGCTGCACCTGTTCGATGGGCTTGCCGAGCGCCTTGGCAAGTTCGCGAAGGTCCTTCTTCTGCAGCAGTGCGAAATGCGATTCCACGATCGCGCGCGGGCACATTCGAACGAGCGACTCTGCGTTGATCGAGGCCGGCGTTCGCGACTCTTTTCATCAACGACTTTCTCAGGCATCTTCGTCTACGCCTGGCATCTCGACCGCTGCAGGAGCCGTCCTCGCTTCAGACGCTACATCTTCCTGCCGCAGCGAGGCCGCAGCCTTCGCCGCCGTGGCCTGCCGCTCGTAACAGATCATTTCAAATTCGCAGCTCTGCGCGTGAATCTGCATGAGCAGGCATTCGCGGAGATCGCGCGCTCGCGATGCCGACCGGATCCAATCCCTGCACCACTGCAGAGCGGCTCGAGTCGTTTGCGTGCGCGCGCCGGCTTCGGGATGATCGAGGATCGGCTTTCGATGCGGATTTGCCGGAGCTCTCGGTGGCGCGAGCCGTTGCGGCCTCTGCCGAAGCTCGAAAAATGGGTCTTCAGCAGTCACGAAATCCACTTCCCGCAGCGGCTGAGACTTCTTCTAACGTCGGCTCGCGGCAGGTCAAGATGCTCGCGCAGAAAGCCTTCCAGCAACTCGTCATCTGTCGCGATCAGGTAGCCGTCTTCGTTCAGGTTGCCAATGATGTATTCGGCGGCCTCGCGCACGGGACCGAGACAGGCTGAGAGATCCCAGTTGCCACGACGAGATGATCGGTCAGGGTGCTGGGTTGGGAGAGAAAATTCTCAAACGAGGGCTTGTCGCTTATTTCAAAGTTGCTCTGCGTGCGATATCCGGGATCGAGGTAATCCTGAAAATAGGAGCCAAAGTCGATCTCGTCGAAGGGATCGGCCTTCTCGTCCTTGGCAGCGTCGGCGTCGGCTTCTTCTACCGTGCGCTCACGCTCGGCCTCTCGGCCGGCGACCTCGTCGAGCAGCGGGACGTTCTCTTCCAACTCCTCAAGGACGGGATTCTCGACAATTTCGGCGTTGATCATCTCCTTCAACTCAAGCTTGTTCAGCGCCAGCACGCTGACCATCTGCATGAGACCCAGGTGTCAGTATCTGCCGTTGAGAGACTTTCAAGCTCAGTTTGGGTTGAAGTAGTGACATATGCTTGATGAGTCGATTACCTGAAATTGACCTCTAATGTACATTCTACGCACAGGGGATGGCACGTAGATCCGGAAGTGGTGCTAGGGTGCTACGGAGGAGAAACCCTTCGCCGAGGTATACCCTCCGCACCTCGGGATCCCGACCCAGCTCATCCGGCGTTCCCGTCCTGAATATTCTTCCTTCGTTGATTATGTAAGCACGATCGGTAACCGAGAGCGTCTCACGAACATTATGGTCTGTAATGAGCACGCCGATACCGCTGGCTTTCAAGTCGAAAATAATCTGCTGTAAATCGAGCACCGCAATGGGATCGATTCCCGAAAAGGGCTCATCGAGCAAAATGAAAGACGGCTGAATGCAGAGACAGCGCGCAATCTCAACCCGGCGGCGTTCACCGCCGGACAAGTGCATAGCCGCGCGTCTTGCGGATGTGGCCGAGGTTGAGTTGATCGATCAGCTTTTCGGTGCGCGCCACGGCGCATCTCCCAGGAGAGGGACTGGGCCTCCAGCACGGCCAGGATGTTTTCTTCCACGGTCAGCTTGCGGAAGACACTGACGGCTCCTGCGGCAGATAGCTGATGCCGTACTGCCGGGCGCGCATGTACATGGGAACGCGGGTGATATCGGTCGAGTCGGCGAGAATGCGTCCGGAATCCGGGGCGAGCAGGCCGACGATCATGTAGAAGCTGGTCGTTTTGCCGGCGCCGTTGGGGCCGAGCAGGCCAACCACCTCGCCCTGAGAGACTTCCAGGCTGACGCCGCGCACTACCTGGCGGCCTTTGTACGACTTGCCGATCTCGTCCGTTGAAAGCTTTTGCATCTATCGGGGAACGCGTGTCTCGGTTACTGCGCCCGACTTCCCTCCGCTGACACTGACGCTATCATCGCGACTATTGAAAATCAACGCGTCCCCCGTTACTGTTCCGCGCTCCGGGTCAGCTAAGGCGGGGAGGATTCGCCGCCGTGCCGCTTAAGACGAAAAGTCCGGTTTGGGAGGTATAGACGAGCTTGTCGCCGGTTCCCTTCCGCTGCCGCCTGGTTCAGGCGCACATGTCCGGTGGCCAACCAGGTGGTCCACCTGCGCCTGAAGGCCCGCCGCTCTTCTGTCCCGGAGCCTGCAGCGGAGCCAGCACAACAACTGCTTCATCGGCGCGAATCGTTGCCTGATCATCGATCACGACGACGGAGCCGGAGAAAGTGGCCTGGCGTTGCGCATCGGAGTAGAGAAGCCGCTGGCTCTGCAGCCGTACAACCCCAGGCTGCTTGTCAGCTCCGCCGGAGAGTTAGAAATGCTCCGCTGACGGCCAAATGCGTATTGCCGTTATCTCCGTAGGCTTTGAGCGTCTGCTGCGTGCGGGATAGCTCTATCACGGGGGCAGTAATGGAATTGGTTCCCTGCCACAATCGAGCCCGTCCGCGAAATATCGCATCCCCTGACGCCGCGCGCCAGGGTGGCCTTGTCCGAAACAATATGCACGGGCCCCTGGCCGCCAAACACCTGCGGCTGAGCCGTTACCGGCCTGCTGATACGTGGCTTTCACTTCTCCGCTCGCGCTGGCATCGCCCGCGATACGGGAGACCTCAAAGACAAGTGCTGTCATCTCCAGGCTGCCATCCAAGATGCGCGGAGAGCCCTCCAGGCGCAATAGCTGATCACTGCCTGTGTAGAAAGCCTGCTTCGCCGTGGCGACCATGGAGGGCGACGGCTCGCTCTTTCCTTCAACCTTTGCCGGGGTTTCCGTCATCTTACGTTCCCCTGCTGCAGCGGCTGACTGGATGACTGTCGGACCGAACTGGCTGGGAATGCCGTCCCTGGGCTTGCCTTTCCCTGCAGTCTTCGATTCCGGCTTTGGCTTCTTCGTCTGCTGGTCGAATTTGACCAGCAGAGTATCGCCTGTGCTTTGCCGGGACGCGCCATCTGCCCCAAGATCGGTAAATTGCGTGTGCCCCTTTCCTTCAAGACTGGTCAGGGAGGCTCCTTCACCGAGATTTGCAAAGAGCGTATCGGCCGAAAGTGTTGTATTTTGCTGTGGTCCGGTGCTGCGTATCGTGTGCAGCACAATCGAAGCTTTACCGGCGGCCAGAACGTGAGAGGGCTCCGCCTTACCATTTTCGTTTTTCGCAAAGTCAACATCGAGCTGATTGGTGGTCAACTGACGCGTGGCGGATCCATTGTGATCCTCGGGAAGCCCGAGTTGCTGATCCACAATGGCGACCGAGGTACGCATGCGCGCATGCCGCACAATACCCTTGTCGCCAAGTTCGAGCGTGCCTTCGACCGCTGATCCGCGCAAATTGTGCACCGCATCCTCAGCATGCAACAGAACGCCGCCAGCCAGATTTGCCAACCGCGGCTGACTCTTCTCGTCGAATTGAACGTTGGCGGTTTGTGCCGTGATCTCGCGGCCTTCGCCGCCATTCAGGCGAATATTGCCTTTGGCGTCGAGATGATTCGCGGAGCCGTCCTCACGAAAGTAGACAATGACCTGGTCGGAGATGCTTCGATCCCCCGCGATAGTCAGCTACAACATTCAGAAGAAATGCTTGTCGCGATTCCCGCAAAAACTCGGCGTGACTGGATCGAACGGTGAGCGGACTGCCGTTCAACGTGCTCGTCATCTCCACTGCGCTGCCGAGTATCAGCAGGCCTTTGGACGAGTCATATGTCGCGCCAATCGCTTTTCCGGATGCCTCGGGAAACTGAAACTCCACGGCCTTGTCGGTGCGGGCAATCCCCGTGTTTTTATCGAAAACCAGGCCGCTGGTCTTTACATGAATGTTGGACCCGTTTGGGTCAGCCACCGGCGTGGATCCTGACGCAGAAGAGTTAACCGCGTGTTTTGAGGCTGGTCCCTGCAGGTCAAGTTCTACATCGCCGTTCGCGCGCGCAAATCCGGCAACGGGATCGTATTCGAATTGCGACCCCTTGATGCGGTCGGCGCGATCTCCTTGTTTGCCGTACAAGATGATGTCAACGTCTTGCAACGTGGCCCGGCCACCGCCTTTGAACTGAACGACCTTGGATGCGTGAATCGTGAAGAGAACGTGACCCTTTTTGTCGGACTGAGAGTACGTAACACCCTCCGCCGAGGACTGGACGTGGATTCCAAGTTTCTCCGGCAGGTCGTGGACGAGACGATGGCGCTCATAGCGAGCAACAACGAAGAACAGCGCGATCACGGTAATCAGCCCGACAGCCAGCGCAACGATACCGAAGCGGAGCCGTTGAATCGTTAAGCGCATTTATTCCATTTTCTCATCTTCATTGGCCTGAACATACCGCACCGCGCTAATTCAATCTCTGTAACCTTGCGATCAATTTCTGCGCAAGGTTTTCCCCTGACTCTGACCACAGAAGACGGCTGCTGATGCCGCAATTTGCTTGAATCGCGTTCGTCAGATCCACCAGGATCGCCACATTGCGCTTCAAATACTCGGCGCTCTCCGGATCAAGCTCGACATCTTCGTGAAGGAAAAAGGTGTCGAGACCGAGATCTACCCGCACATGACCGTTCTGCTCGTAGGCCCGGTCATCGAATTCGGGGCCGAAGCCGACCACGCGCGCGATCTGCGGCTCTTTTTTCCAGATTACGTCCAGATCCCCCTCGGCGAGCGGCGTCCACAGGTCCCACTTGATCTCAAACTCGTACGCAAAATCGTCGTGCATGAGTTCCATTGTCTCGGCGACAGCCTGCTCAATCTGGGCATCTTCCGCGTCTACGTAAATACGCTGAAATGCCGGAGTTTCATTCCATGAAATGGGGTAGGCGGAGGCAGCGGAGACGGTCGAAGCTCCACCGACGAGCGCAAACTGCTTCAGTACCGAAACGACGGCCGGAGCGAGCGCATCCATGCGAAAACCGGGAAACCAGAGGCTGAGATAGAGCTGATCTGCCATGTATACATTTTAGATGCCTGGGGCACCTTGAAGGGCACAATTGCTTGCCCGCGGTCGCGAATCAATATGAGCGCCCGCGCGCTGCCTCGCGTCTTCCTAGTCACAGTTTTTTAATCGGAGATGCCAGGATGAAAGATCAAAGAGTCTGGTTTTTCGGAACCCTCGCAGCCATTTTCTGTTTTTTGCTGGGGCAGTTCAACGGCGGCAGACAGGTGAAAGCGGCTGGCGAGGACGTTCAATTCCAATTGCACGGAGTGAATGCGGATAATGGCCTTCTGTTGTATTACCCGGGGCAACGCACTCTCTACGTCTACCAGGCCATCATGACCGGCAATTCCACGCTGCAATGTTCTTACAAGCTCAAGCTGGGCGAGCCCGGGGGAGTGATCCACCGGCAGCAATGCGACATACAGAGGCTGATTCCTTAGCCGGAAACAATTTCGCTGAAGTCGGCTATGCTCGACGATCCATGCAGAATCGACGCAATCAACGCCAGCCGGTTCTGCCTGAGATCCGCTTCGGGGGCCATCACCATCACCTTGTCGAAAAACCCGTCTACCGCCGGCCGCAAAGTGGCGATCTGCTCCATTGCGGCGCTGTACGACTGGGTCGCGCGCAGAGCCTCAACTCGCGGAGCCAACGCAGTGGCCTGTTCAGCCAGCCGAATTTCTGCGGGGTCCTGAAGCAGGCTCGAATTCACGTGCTGCGTTATGGTTTCGCCCTTCTCCTCGGCTTGTTTGAGAATATTTTTGATTCGCTTGAAAGCACCGGAGATGGCGACGAAGTCTTCCGAGCCGCGAACCTGGGTTAGAGCCTCAGCGCGGCTGATCGCGTCAGGAACAGTTGTGATTTCTGTCGCCAACACCGCCTTGATCACGTCGTAAGCCAGGCCCCTGGCGTCACGAAGATAAAACTCCAGCCGCTCGTGCAGGAAGCGAAGAACCGGCGCCGCAACCTTTTCGGAATTTGGCTGACTGGAGATTTGAACGGCCGCGTTGCAGAGTTCGTCCAGTCGAAGAACCAACGCCGACTCGGCAAGTATTTTGATGACACCATTGGCGGCGCGTCGAAGCGCGAAAGGATCCTTTGACCCAGTCGGCTCCAGACCGATTGCAAACATATCCACCACGGTCGACATGCGGTCGGCGAGACCCAGGAGCTGTCCTTCGACTGTCTGCGGAATCTCGTCTTCCATCGAGGCGGGCAGGTACTGCGTGTAGATCGCCTGCGCGACGATTTCGTCGTGGCCCTGCGCACGCGCATAGAGACCGCCGACAATGCCCTGCAGTTCTGTAAATTCTTTCACCAGTTCCGCGGTGAGATCCGTTTTGGCGAGATTTACGGCGAGAAGCAGTTCGGGCTTGTGGACGGTTGCGCCCTTCGCTTCGGCGAGATCCGCAAGACGGGCCGCGAGCCGCAGATTTGTTTCTGTCTTTGCGTGGTAGCTCCCCAGATCCTTCTGGAAAGTTACGGCCTTCAACATCTCAACGCGGTCCTGCAGCGGGATCTTCTGATCGTAGTTCCAGAAGAAGCGGGCATCGTTGAACCGCGCGCGGAGCACACGTTCGTTGCCGTGGCGTATGAGGCCCTCGCGGGTCGCCGTCCGTATTCAGCACGGCAAGAAAATGAGGCGCCAGCTTGCCGTCCGCCGATTGCACGGCAAAGTACTTCTGGTGGTCGCGCATCACGGTTACGAGAACTTCTTCGGGGAGCGTCAGGTATTCCGTCTTCAAAGCTGCCGAGCAGCACCGACGGCCATTCCGTAAGGTTTGCAACCGTATCGACGAGACCCTCGTCTTCGCGCCAGCGCGCACCGGGACTCGTTCGCGTTGCGGCGTCGAGCGCCTTGCGTATCCGTGGCGGCGATCCTCGACGCTCACCATGACCTTGGCGGCCTCAAGTGCGGTTACGTAGTCACGGGTGAGGAAATCTCTACCTGCTCATTTCCATGAAGAATGCGGTGACCGAATAGTGAAATTTGAAGCATGTGATGCCTGCGAACTCAACTGGAACAACGTTTCATCCAGCAACGCGAGCAAGCCAGCGCAGCGGCCGAACCAGCCGCTCCGGTTTGCCCGGCCGCCAATACATGTTCTTCGGCCAATAGATAGCGGCGATCTCGTGCGGCAATTTCTCGGCAATCACGTCGACGGCAGTGCCGCCGGGGCGCAGGACAGTTGCCGAAACGTACTCACCTTTTGCATTTGTCAGCCTGGCCAGGTCTCCGACTTCCACATTCGCCTTCTTCGCGAAAGCCAGGGCCGCAGGTGTTGGGGCATCCTCTTTGAACGCAATCTTCCAGGAGGGCCCGGTCAGCACTTCCTTGATGTCGTCCTGCCGGTCGAGCACGCCCGGAACGAGCACCGCCAGACGCCGCGGAGTGGAGTACGCGATCACGACACCATGGGTCTCCGGCAACAATCTTTCCTTTACCAGCAGAGTTTCAACGCGCCGCGATAAGTCTGCCAACGCGGATGAGATCATTCGCGCGGGAATTTCTTCGAGTCCGATTTCAAGCAGGAAGTCAGCCATTCTTATTCTGTCTTTTTCCGGGGATCGATCCCCTCAGAGCTAATACCGAGAATCCTTTGAATTGTTAAGAGCAGCCTTGAAGCTTGCTTTAGGTCACCTGCTGCGCGACATACGACTTGGCCACGCCGACAGCCAGCGCGCGAATACGGGCGATGACGCCAACCCGCTCTGTAACGGAGATCGCGCCGCGAGCGTCGAGCAGATTGAACAGGTGCGAGCATTTCAAACAAAGGTCGTAGGCAGCGAGCACGGGAAAACGCCGAAGGGCCACTCGAACTTCGACCTCAGGCGGCTCCACCGGTTCGCCGTTCTCATGAATCAGGCGATCGTGAATCTTCTCCTGCCGCTCCGCCTTATGAAGCGCCTTCGGCGCAAATTCCTCGTTGAACTGCGCAATCAGGGCCTGACACTCCGCCTCATACAGTCGAAGATGCTCCCACAGCTTGGCTACATCGGCGAACTCAAAATTGTAGACGGAGAACTGCAGTTCTTCTTCAAGTCGAACTTCGCCGTATGTCACCGCACGCCCGGTATGGGGATCCTTTGCCCACACGATGTCGTAGATCGAATCCACATCCTGCAGAAAGGAGGCAATGCGTTCGAGGCCATACGTTATCTCGCCGGAGATGGGGTCGAGATCGAGGCCGCCGCACTGCTGGAAATAGGTGAATTGCGTAATTTCCAATCCATCGAGCATGACCTGCCAGCCAATGCCCCAGGCACCGAGAGTGGGTGACTCCCAATTGTCCTCTTCAAATTTGAGATCGTGGGCACGCAGATCTATCCCAATCGCGCCCAGTGACTCCAGATAGATTTCCTGAATGTTGACCGGCGGTGGCTTGAGGATCACCTGGAATTGCGTGTGCTTGTAGAGACGATTCGGATTCTCGCCGTAGCGGCCATCGGCTGGGCGCCGCGATGGCTGGGCGTAGGCAATGTTGATCGGCTTGGGTCCGAGCACGCGAAGGAAAGTGTCCGGCGACATTGTGCCCGCACCCATCTCAACATCGTAGGGTTGCTGCAGCACACATCCACGCTCCGCCCAGAAGCTCTGAAGGCGAAACAGCAGTTGCTGGAAGGTGAGTGGAGCGCTTGGCGCGCCCGTCACCGAATCTTCGATCTTGGATGAAGCAGTCAGGGCCACGCCTGGGACTCTCGGCAATTGGATTTGTTCTATTGGCGATTCTAAACGATAGCGCCGAAATCTATCCGCCCAAGCGGGCGAGAACGGCTGCAGTCGCGAGTTTTCGCTCCATATTGCGCTCCAGGGACTGCAGCGCAAATCGGCGGAGATCGACGGCACGCTGGCGCGGCCAGGGATCGGCGGCTAGCGCGGAGATCGGCGAACGAAAGATCCTCATGGCCAGTGAGTGCGAATCCGCCGAGAGCCTGCTGTATCCCCCGCGAGCGTGGTCTGTGCAGTAAAAGCCATTCGCCTGCGAGTGGAAATGAACAGAAGTTCCGCTCAGCGGGGCAGCACACACAACGCAGCGCGACAAATCCGGCAGCCAGCCCATCAGCCTTGTTACCCAAAGAGCGAAATACGTGAGCGGCATCCACGGCTGCTCAACCCGCGTGTATTCCAGCACCGCCAACAGCAGTCGGAAGACGGTCTCCTGCGGGTCGTGGTCGGGCAAGGTATGTTCAAGAACTTCACTGAAAAAAGCGAGCACAGAGGCCCGCACGTAATCGACGGGCTGGGAGAGCGGGGAGCTGAGAATTTCGCAGGAATCCAGCCGCACCAGCTCCTGTTTCGGCTTTTCCGCGTAGCTGGCGCGCACGTAGGTCATCGGCTCAAGTGCGCCTCCAAAGCGGCGCCGGGACTTCATCGCGGCCTTGGCAACGCCCTTGATTTTTCCCTGGTCGCGGGTAAACAGCGAAACGATCTGATCCGCCTCGTGCATAGGCCAGGTGCGGAGAATGATGGCTTCTGCCTGATGCGCGATCACACGTGCTTCCTTCTGCAAAGAAAACGCGCAGCCCGAGAGCTGCGCGCTTGCTGTGTTGTTGGCAATACTCTAGCGGCCGTAAAAGGCTGAATTCTTTTCAGCAAAGTGCGCCCACTTTTCCGGCAGATCGTCGGCGGCGAAGATTGCAGAAACTGGGCAAGCTGGTACACACGCGCCGCAATCGATGCATTCTACCGGGTCAATGTAGAGCATTTCGCTCTCTGCATGCTTCGGTTCGTCTTTCTTAGGGTGAATACAGTCGACGGGACATGCATCAACGCAAGCAGTGTCCTTCGTGCCGATACAGGGTTCCGCAATCACATATGCCATAGAAGCCGTCTCCGATTTCGTGCTTAATTTTCCAACTGAATTGTAGCAGGACAATTATGCCGCAGGAGCGCGATCTCTGGCCTGTCAAAACAGACTTGTCGGGTCTGAATTACTTCGCTCCACCGTTTTCCCGGCTGGCGCGACGGGCGGCAAACTCGGCGGGCGTGGGTATCGGATTCCAAGCCCCGGCCCGCGAACATCTCGCCAAACAGGTACATGATCTCCTTGTGCAAAAGGCCATTCGTAGCAAGGACCTCGCGGCTGTCGAGGCGGAATGGGCTGCCGTCAAAGCGTGTGATCGCCCCACCAGCCTCCGTAACCAGCAGCGCTCCGGCGGCCGTATCCCACGCATTCAAGTTGAATTCCCAGTAGCCGTCAAAACGTCCGCAGGCGGTGTAAGCCAGGTCGAGCGCAGCAGACCCTGCCCGTCGCACCCCATGGGACCTCAGCGTGATTTCCTGGTAAAGGTGAATATTTGGATTTTCATGACGTTTGCGACTGGGAAAGCCCGTTGCCAGCAGAGCCTCGGAGAGATCGGCGACCTTGGAGGAGCGGATCCGGCGCCCGTTGAGGTAGGCGCCCTGCCCCTTTTCGCCGACAAACAGCTCGTCGCGCATGGGGTCATAAATCACTGCGGCCACCATCTCGCCATCTTCGCCCGGGGCCAGCCCTGGAGACCGATGCTCCAAGCCCATGCTGACGCAAAAAACGGGAAATCGGTGGGCAAAGTTCGTCGTGCCATCCAGCGGATCGATGTACCACCGATACTCGCCATCGAGGCGATCCCTGGTTCCCTCTTCGCCGTAAATGCCGTGTTCGGGAAACCTTGTCAGCAATCTCTCGCGAATCAGTTGCTCCGATGAGCGGTCCGCTTCCGTAACGAGGTCTACCTCGCCTTTGTACTCGGTGGCAACATCACTTTCGTAGAAGCCGCGAACAAGCTTGCCAGCCTCTACCGCGATCTGCGCAGCCGGCTTCGCAAAAGAAAGTTGGACATCGAGAGGGAAGTTGTTCAAACGCCGCTCACTTGCGGGCTGGGAGCAGCCTCCAACCCACTGTCTGGAGAGATCAGTTTTTTTGCAGACGCGTTCCGGGTTCGCACCTTTCCACGACGAGCGTTCTCCGTGATGGTTCTGATCTGGTGCTTGTAAATGAAGAGGTTGGGCTTACCCTCGCGTGTAAGCCGGATCATGCGATCGTCGTAATACTCGATCCAGCCGACCACACTCTCGCCGTCCCGGAGCTTAACGATCACGGGAACCTGCTTCTCACTCAAAAAACGCAGGTAAAGAGATTCCTGACCGGTTTCGCCCGGAGGAGGAGCCTTGGGCCGACGACGCGATGGGTTCTCAATGGACATGGTCTTTATTGTATCCAAGCGTAGTGTGATTAGGAGTCTGCTATGGATTGGATGCGTAGTAGCCGGTACGATGCCGCACGGAAAATGCTGAACTTCCGGGAGATTTCAATTTCACATCAATCCGCCGGAACGACACGCCTGTAGAGCGATCAGTCGGGTAATAGCCGAGAAGATATTGTGTCCGGAGATCGGAAGATATCTTGTCAAAAGCGTTTTCCATGTCCATTCCCTCGGCGTAATAGTATTTTCCGCCGGTCTCCTCTGAAAGTGTGATCATTGCGTGTTCGCCGGCCAGGTCGCGCCCCGCACTAGCCTGTATGGGCACATCGATAATGCTGTACACCATCACTTCGGCGCGGAGAGCCTGCTCCAGGGCTTTCGCGTAGTCCACGCCCTTTACGGTGTTTCCGCCGTCGGAAATCAGGATCAGGACCTTGCGTCCCCCTTTTCCCTCGAGGCTCTGGGAGGACAGGTACACGGCATCGTAAAGAGCGGTGGCCGGCCCCATCCGCAAGTTATCCAACCCGCGATCAATGCGGTTCACCTGGTTCGTGAAAGGGACGACTTCGCGTACTTCGGATGAGAACTCGAAGAGCCCCATCTGGTCGACGGGCCTTATGATGGCATGCGCAAATCGGTGAGCCGCTTTCTGCTCCAACGCCGAGATCCTTGTGAACGCTGCCGCTGGTATCGATTGCCAGAAGAACAGAAAGTGGCATCTCCGACTGGCGTTCAAAAACCGCGATCTTCTGAGGAATATTGTCTTCTGTCAGCAGGAAATCGTCACGGGCCAGATCCCCCACAATCGCACCATTCGCGTCCGTGACATTCACAAACACGTTAACCAGTTTTACGTTGACGCGAATCGTCGACGTTGCATCCTGAGCTCCGCCGGGAAGGACTGCCCAAGCAAATCAGCAGTGCCCATAAACCTCGCCTCATTCGCCGCTAGCCCCGCTGGTCGGGTGAATATCGGCTGGGAATGGTTCCCCCGCTGCCCAAACAGCGCCATCCTCGAAAAATTCCTTTTTCCAGATCGGCACCGTGCTCTTGAGGGTGTCGATGAGCCAGCGGCAGGCATCGAAGGCGGCTCCGCGATGGGCTGAAGCCACTGCGATAAGGACGCTGGTTGCTCCCACATCCAGATGTCCCGAAACGATGCACCAGGAGGACTTCGCGCACCGGGAAGCGCTCGCCGGCTTCCGTAGCAAGCTTGCGCATCTGATCCAAGGCCATCTGTTCGTAGGCTTCGTAAACGAGATGAGTGGTGCGACGGCCGCGAGTGTTGTTTCGCACGATGCCATCGAAGACAACGACTGCGCCGTCCTCACCTTGCTTGAGAGACTCTACCAGTTTGGCCGGATCGATCGGCTGGCGCACCAACTCGACATGGGGACCGGAATTGGAACCTCCTGACACGGGAGGCAACATCGCAACCTCGTCCCCTTCGGAAATTAGCCGTTCCTTCCGCGCATATTCCTGGTTCACGGCCACGGCGATTGCGCTCCACAAGCCGTGCCGGTCTGGCGCGAGCCCGCGATAATGATCGAGGAGAGTTCCTACAGTTGCCCCTGTGGGCAGCGTAACCAGTTCCCTCTCGCGCTGAAAAATGTCCCGGAGAACGCCGAAATAGAGCACGCTTACTTGCATCACGAACAGAATACCCTGCGCGTTAGACGTGGGCATTGTGGTTTCGCTGGTATCGTCTTCGCAGGATTGTGGACTCCGCCAATAAAGCGCGCTGCGACTGGATACTGGAAGGCTTCCTTGTTGGTAGCCGGAGTGAACGTTGTCCACGGCTCATCGAGAAATCGACAAAATCCGCGCCGTACGTCGTGCTACCATCACGTTCGCATGAATACCAAAATCACTTACCTCACCCTTAGCGGCTTGGCTGCCATTCTGGTGTTGCCATTCGGAATATCAGCACAAAAGACCACGACTCCGGCTAAACAGCCGGTTCATCGCCCGGCAGCCGGTTCAACTGCGATCAAGCTGCCGGCGAATATTCCCCCCGCATCCGGTGTGATCAAAACGCAATATGCCTTGCGCTACATTGACACCAAGGTTGGCACCGGAGCCGTTGCTGCCCCAAGCATGCTCTACTCCGTGCACTACACAGGCTGGCTGTACGACGGCACGAAATTTGACTCGTCGGTCGACCGGGGAACACCCATTCAATTCATCCAGGGGCAGCGTCGAGTAATCGTTGGATGGGATACCGGATTCGAAGGCATGCATGTAGGCGGAAAGCGCCGCCTCTTTATCCCCTATCAGCTGGCATACGGCGAGCTGGGTAAGGGCCCTATCCCCGCGAAATCGAATCTTATTTTCGATGTCGAACTCGTCGACATGACCGATCCGAACGCGCCGCCGTCCACTCCGCCCTCGCAGTAGGTGCGTAGTTGCGTCCCTGGTTCGCAGGGCAAAAAAAAGCCTGCCGCGAAGCAGGCTTTTCTGTCCATCAATTCAATCATGCATCTGCGTGGCTCAGTGTTATTTCGCGAATCTCTTCGTCCTTTTGCACTTCACTGATTGACTGCGGTAACGCTACTGCGAGCACATCTTCAATTCGCTTGGCGTAGTGGATCGTTACTCCGTCGATCTGTTCCGGAGTCAAATCCTCCTCCACATTCTGACGATTATCCGCTGGGAGAATTACGTCGCGAACGCCTGCCCGCTTGGCTGCCAGGAATTTCTCCTTTATGCCTCCGACAGGCAATACGTTGCCGCTTAATGTAATTTCTCCGGTCATCGCTGTGAGCGGATGAATCGGCTTGTCGGTCATCAGCGAAACCAGCGCCGTCGCCATGGTTACGCCCGCGGACGGTCCGTCTTTCGGAATCGCGCCCGCAGGCACGTGGATGTGGAGGTCAATCTCACGGGTAAAATCTTCCTCCAGTCCGAGAGTTGAGGCGTTGGAGCGAACCCAGGTTAGCGCGGCCTGCATGGATTCCTGCATCACCTCACCAATCTGGCCGGTCATGGTAAAGCCGCCCTTTCCCTTCATCCTGTTCGCTTCGATGAAAAGAACATCCCCGCCGGCAGGCGTCCAGGCCAAACCGACTGCGACGCCAGCCTTACTGGTGCGCTCAGCTATCTCTGTATCCACCCGCACCTTGATGCCACCAAGAAACTCCTGGATCGTCTCCTTGTTGACCACCAGTTTTTCTGTCGAGCCTTCCGCCACGCGCCGTGCCTGTTTGCGGCATATCGTGCCAATGAGCTGTTCGAGGTTACGAACGCCCGCTTCGCGCGTGTAGTGACGTACGACGTATGACACGCTCTCCTTCGGGAATTCGATCAAGTCGGCCGTTATACCGTTCTCCTTCGTCTGCCGCGGAATGAGATAGCGGAAGGCAATGTGAACCTTCTCTTCTTCGGTATAACCCTGCAGTTCGATGATCTCCATGCGGTCGCGAAGAGGCTCGGGAATTGGATCGAGCATGTTCGCGGTACAGATGAAGAGCACCTTCGAAAGATCGAACGGAACGTCGAGATAGTTGTCCCGGAAAGTCGAGTTTTGTTCCGGATCCAACGTTTCAAGGAGCGCTGACGACGGATCCCCACGGAAATCGCGGCCAAGCTTGTCGATCTCGTCCAACATGAAGACAGGATCGTTCGTCTCAGCGCGACGGATTCCCTGAATGATCTGGCCCGGCAGCGCACCAATGTACGTTCTACGATGGCCACGAATCTCGGCTTCGTCATGCATGCCACCCAGCGAGATGCGGGCAAACTTCCGTCCTAATGCGCGGGCGATGCTGCGTCCCAAGGAAGTTTTTCCAACTCCGGGAGGTCCTACAAAGCAAAGGATCGGACCCTTCATGTCAGGCTTGAGGCGACGCACACTCAAATAGTCCAGGATGCGGTCCTTCACCTTCTTCAGGTCGTAGTGATCCTGATCGAGAATTTCTTTCGCCTTGAGAATGTCGACCTCGCCGCCGGAGGACTTTGCCCACGGAAGCAACGCCAGCCACTCAATGTAATTCCGTGTCAAGGAGTAGTCGGCGGCCATAGGAGACATCCTCGCCAGACGATTCATCTCCTTCAGCGCTTCTTTCTTTACGTCCTCCGGCATACCGGCAGACTCAATCTTCTCTTTCAGTTCATCCAGATCCTTCTGGCCTTCGTCGATTTCGCCAAGCTCCTTCTGGATGGCTTTCATCTGCTCGCGCAGGTAGTAGTCACGCTGGGATTGTTGGACTTGATCCTGCACTTCTGACTGGATCTTGTTCCGCAACTGCTGAACTTCCAATTCTTTCGCAAGGTGTTTATTGATGCGCTCCATGCGAGCTACAACGTCCGGCGTCTCCAGCAATTCCTGCTTATCCGTCGTCGAGAGGAATGGCAGTGACGACGCGATAAAATCTACAAGTCTTCCTGGCTCGTCGATGTTGACGGCAATTGTCTGAAGTTCGTCAGACAGCGTTGGGGAAACGGTGACGATCTGCTGGAATTGCGATACGACATTGCGCTGCAACGCCTCAAGTTCGGCATTCTTTGAGGGCTCTTCCACCACGACGGGCTCGACGCTCGCCGTCATGAACGGCTCCAGTTGCGCAAATTGGCCCAGTTTCACTCGCTCCGCACCTTCGGTAAACACAAAGAGGCTCTGATTGGGCATCTTGACCACTTTGTGAACCGTGGCAAGCGTGCCGTAGTTGTACAGATCCTCTGGACCCGGAGAATCCAATCGCGCTTCGCGCTGCGCTACAACAACGATGGTTTTTTCCTCTCCCAGGGACTGGATCAACTGGATGGAACTCTCTCGGCCCACAGTAAGGGGAAGAACCGCATGGGGGAACAACACAGTGTCTCTAACAGGCAGGATGGGCAGAGTTCTGGCTGCCGTGTTCTCGCGCTGTTTGGGATCGCTCGGTTGAATTACACTTAGGAAATCGCTAGCCATGAGCATCCTTCTGTCAAATAATTAGCTATTAGACGCCGCAGATATCAAAAGGGTTCATCCTGTCTCTCCCCCGGCGGACTGTTCCATAGCTAAGCTTTTTACAATCAACAATTTATGTAAGCCCATCCGGGATTTCCCTGTGGCGCGCGGACCGAAATTCCGGCCGTCGGGGTTGAAAGGCGACTCCGAACCCAGGTATCCGTCCCTGACCCGCCCTCTCGGCACGGCTCCGGCACGAATGCCTAAATCAGATGCACAGGATGATAACGCCGTTGAAGCCTCGGCGCATCCGCATTGTAGGTATGGAAGTTCTGCGGCTAAAAAGCCGAAAGAAAAGCACGGCGGGCGGTAATTTAAGCCGGTCGTTCAGCGTGAACATAGAATCCCAGTTCCTTCACCATGGAACAAAACCGGAGCAATTGCTCAATGGGGACCCTGGCGCCCTGCGGCGAGGAAACCTGGTAATCCACGTAGAAAACATATTGCCAGGGCTGTCCGGGAACCGGGCGCGACTCGATCTTGGTGAGGTTGGTTCCATGCTCTGCGAAGATTTGCAGGGCCTTGACCAGGGTGCCAGGAAGATTTTCGACCGTAAATGCCAGGCTGACTTTATTGGCATGCGTGTTTTTGGGGACGAGTGCTGTGCGCCGGATGAAAAAGAATCGCGTGAAGTTTTGAGCGTCGTCCTCAATGCCCGAAGCCAGAATGGTGGCGCCGTAATAATCTGCAGCCGCCTGGCTGGCCACTGCGGCGGAACGCACATCGCCTTGCGACATAATCTGTTTCACGCTGCCGGCCGTGTCGTAATAAGGCATTACTTCAAAATTTTTGTGAGCTTCGAGAAACCGTCGACATTGCGCCAGTGCGACCGGGTGAGAAGAGACTCGAGTGATCTTGTCAATCGAACCACCGGGAACGCCGATCAAGTTATGGTGAATCCGCAAAAGCGATTCGCGCTCGACAGCGACGTCATGATGCAGAAGCAGGTCGTAGTGTTCCACCACGGGGCCAGCAAGGCTGTTCTCAATGGGAATCGTAGCGGCGTCAACAGTCCCGTCGATTACGCATCGAAACACGTCGGTGGAAAAGGCGCATGGGTAAATGGTTGCCTCAGGTTCCATCTTTAAACATGCTTCATGACTGAAGGAACCGGGCTCCCCTTGAATCGCAACCTTCATTTTTGTGTACTCTTAGCAATTTTCATAACAGCGGCAACCTGAGAGGGCCTAGTGCGCACCTTACCACACCGTAGCCCGTAACTACGGAAGGAGAAACGAAGAAATGCTCTGGACGATATTTGTAGTTTTGTTGGTCCTTTGGCTGGTGGGGTTCATAGGGTTTCACGCGGTTGGGGCGTACATCCACATCCTTCTGGTTATAGCCCTTGTCGTGCTCCTCATCCAGTTGATAAGTGGCCGTAGACCTGTCGTATAACGCACGCCGGTCTGCTAACGCGAGCCGGCCTGCTTGGTGGAATGCACTGGGTCTGCACAGTCGAACGCATTGAATGTTGTAAAAGGGAGTAACACAATGAATAAGGATCAAGTGAGTGGCAAGGTTGAACAGGTCACCGGTCGCGTCAAAGAGAAGGTTGGCGAAGCAGTTGGCAACCAAGGATTGGCGAACCAGGGAGTAGCGGACCAGGTGAAGGGCGCAGCGAAAGAAACATGGGGCAATGCAAAAGATGCCGCCAATACCATTGAAGATCGTCACCGCCGCGAGGCTGAACAAAAAGCCACAAATGCCCGCGAAAATATTGTGGCCTCGGTGACTGACACGAAGGACAGAATCAAAGAAGGACTCGACGATAAGGCCCGACGCGCGTAGTCCCGAATCAGACCTTCCGCAGAGAGGCTTCGTGCGATTGCATGAAGCCTTTTCTGCCACTACTAGTGGCATAACAAATAGCGGCTTTTACAGTGGATAGAAATAAAACATCCATCTACGAAAACAGACTGAGGCACATGATTGATATACGCGAACTCTAATTCTTCTTCTTTTCGCTGCGCTGGTTCGCAACCACAAGATCGTTTGTTACTTTGAACACTCCGGGGACTCCATTCGCGCGAATGTAGGCTGTATCTTTGTCCGCCTGCGTGTCGACCACGCCCCATAGCTCAACATTTCCTCCGTTCACCGCGATACGAATTGGCTTGGCGGGATCGATCGAATACTTATTCAATGATGGATAGCCATACACCGCGCGTGCAACCTGCATTCGAAGCGCATCGTCCATGGGCGAAGGTGGTAGCACATCGATGTCGTCCTCCACATCCTTCACGCCCGGATAGTTGCTCACGAGAGAAACCGCGGAATCCTTGTCCGTTGGTGTCCTTGCGCTTCCGCTGAGGGTCACCACTCCATTCTGCACGCTGAGTTTAATTGCATTGAAGACATTTCCATATCCTACGCGGTCATAAGCGAGCTTCCTGGCCAGTACCTGACCAAGTTCCTGATCAGAAACTTCCTTACCTCCGATCTCAATCAGGTTACGAACAGCGATTACGTTCTTTACGCGGTGTGCCTTATTATCGGCATCTTCCTTTGTTTGATAGACGCCGACTTCGCCGGAAAGTGTGATCACCCCGTTCTCAACAGATTCCTTTACTCCGCTGAAACGCGATTTACTAAGTTGTTTAGTTATATCTGCTAGTATCTGGCTGTCATTCTGGCCAGTGGCAGAAGTTGGTTTATCTTGAAGTGCCAATGCTGGACCGGAAAAGAATCCAGGCAAAACTGCAAGAAGTAATGCCAACGTGAATCCGCTTTTGCGGTTACTCATTTCACTCCTTGGGAGACTCGACGATCCGGCGCCTAAAACCCTCTGAACGGGACGCGTCTCACAACTAAGCGCCTCAGGATATAGAGACTGGAATGCGGGCAAAATGGATGCTAGCGAGGTCGAAAAAGTCCCGTCGGCAACTTAGCGATATCGACGATGGATCTTGAGAACCATGCTGAAGACGCCGTTCTCATCGCGGACCGCAACTACGGAAACATTTCGCGTGATGTCTACCTGGGCCTGGATCAGCTGCTGTGCTGTGCTATTCACATTCGTGGCATAGGTCAACGTAACGTTGCGGGATACTTGCTGTTCCACAGTAATTCGGGCCGTTGAGTTGCCCAGAGAACCGACAAACGTTGGGTCGATCTTTACGCTACCCACTCCAAACAGCTTCTGCACCCGGTTGCTTACCGTAGCATTCAAAGCACCGCCCAGCAGGGCATTGGTGGTCGAGTTCGTACCGAGATTTTGTTGCTGCTGCGTGTACATGCTTTGTTCTTCCTGCGTTCGACCCAGAGCAAGCAGAGCAATTACATCCTGCTGCGGGAGAGGCGGCTCCGAACGATAGCTGACATTGAGTTTGTTCGCAGTTCCGTGAACTCCTATCGTGATGTCATAGCTCTCAACCCTCGCGACAGCATCAAGATCTATAGTCGGATCGATACGAACGGGATTCGTAAAAAAGATGTCTCCATGTTGCAACTGGTATCGCGTTCCGGCGAAGTTGGCGCTTCCCTCGGTCACGTTTACCCGGCCGAGTACAGAAGGCGATGCGACTGTTCCTCGGACATGCAAGTCAACGTCTCCCGCGAGCTTGGCAAAACTATTCTGAAAATTCAGCGAGGGTGCGGACGTTATGTGAATATCGAGCCTGACGTGGTTCGAAGGAGAGTTAGGATCTATCGGTGGCGACACCGCTTGCGTTGAACCGGCGAGACCTGAGATATCAAGATTCGGGTTAATTGCAAATCTCGTAATCAAAACATTGCCGCTTAGAAGAAGATTTTTCTGCGTACCCTGAAGTCGCAGCGTTGCGTCCGCCATTGAACTGACGCCTGCCGGATAACGTATGCGGATATTCTTGCCAGTCGCAGTCAGATCGCCATAGAGCCCGCGGTCGTACGTGATATAGCCGCCGAGCTTCAACTGACCGCCGCCTGTCTGTGCAGTAAGAGACTTAACATCCAACCGATTCTGGTTGAATTGGAGCGTACCGTTAATCTGACTTAGCCCATTCGGCAAGTCCTGCAGAGACATCGATGCATCGGTGAATTTCACCTGTCCTACCAGGTCGGGTTGGTCAATCGTCCCTCGCGCATCCAAAGAGATTTCTAGTCGACCCGACGAAGCAATGTCCGGGTTCACGGTCTGCGCGAGCTTCAGATTAATTTCGCCATTGGCATGCAGCTGCAACTCCCGGGCCCCGAGGATATCCACCGTCCCCTGCGCACGCATGTTCGTGTCTTCACCAGTGATGTGGAGTGGATCCAATTGCAACACGCCATTCTGCAACGAGACATGCATTGGGCCGTCACTTTGCAGGGCTACTCCCGCCAAGGAAACGGCAAACTGACTGATGTTTGCTTCTCCACTCAGACGCTTGGGCTGTTTCAACGGTCCACTTACTACCATATCCCCTGCGATTGACGAGTGAGCGGTTAGCCCCTCAGCGCTTGCGAGCTCGAGTAGTGGGTCAATATCAAGCTCTGAAAATGTCAGTTTCGCGTGTGTAACATAATCACCACGCAACTCTGTTTGACCGGAGATGTGAAGCTGCGCGCCTGATAGCACTGAATCCGTCGTATAGAACAACGACCCTCGTTCTGAGTGTGCATCCGCAACTATGCTACCGAGCTTCTGTTCACCAAGTGTCAAATCATTCAGCCGCGCACTTGCGTGTATCGTCGGGCTGTCGACACTGCCAGTTGCGTTAGCGTCGAATTCCACTTTTCCGCCGACTGCAAACTTTTTTCCTTGTAATCGCCGCAAATGAGCAAGATCAATACTCCTCCCTTGCGCATTCGCACGAAATACTTTTGATTCAGTGTTGTAAGCACCGTCAGCAGTTATCCGCGCGCCATTCTGTAACAGCGAAAGTTTCGTAATGGCTAACTCGCGTCCTGCGAATCGCAAGTCCGCGTTCATGGAATGATAAGGCTCGCCATAAATTTCGCCGCCCTTCGCAGTTACATTGCCACCGCCCGAAAGATTGTTTACGGTACCACCGACGTGGAGGTCCAGGCTGAGCACTCCCGTGATTGGTATCTGTTGTTCCCCAGCGATGGCAAGAAGATCAGCAACCTCAGCATTTTGGATCTTGACCGTTGCATCGATTCCGGACTGCTCATCGAAGTCCGCTCGGTGCGGGTTGATCTTGTGCGGGCGAACGGCTCCCGATGCGTGCACCATGGTGCCCCCTCGGGTGATCGTCGCGTCATGAATCGAAATTTCAGAGAACGAATACTGGCCGGATGCCTCGAGCCTGTCCCACTCAATCTTTCGTTCTCCGCTTGCCGATCCTTCCACGTTGGGAGTTGACGTTTCACCGGCAGGCACAACAGAGGGAGTTGATGACGGTACATTTTGCGCCGGGATTAAGGTCGCAAAATTCGTAGCAATCAATTTGCCGGTTACTGTTGGCTGATAAATCGTTCCTGTTAACTGGCCGTGAAATTCGGCTTCACCATGAAGCTCCAGCGGCAGAGCATGGATGCCCTTCTTACCGTTTGCAGCGACCCCCAGCGCGGTGAGTGTGCGATCAAATTCCGCGAGGTCATGGATAATTACGTCACCTTGAATGGCAGACATGCGATTGTCTGGATAAACGCCCAGATCACCGTGGACGTTGATGGTGGTGCCCGGACTCTTCGCCTCAAGTGAGCGAATCTGCACGGTGCCGCGACGGTTGAAATATTCAGCGTCCAATTCTCCGCTTAGGGGCGCCTCTCCTGTAGGCACACCGGCAGGAGGAGCTAAGGAAACCTTGGTATCCAGCGTCAAATCATCCAGAGATCCAAGCCAGTTGATACTTACAGATCCTGAGGCTGCGGTATCAAAGCCGATGTCCTGAAAGTCACGCGGCGCCGTCGCGTTGAGCACAGTACGCAAAGTAATACGGGATATTCTGGCGCGAATGGTGCCCTGCTGCTGCGGAACCTTTGGCCGGGGCACAGTAGCCTTGCTAGCCTTCGAATTGGGGAGCACCTTTCCTGTGGTCTTTTGAGTCGTTGTCGTATCAGGCGTCGGCGCAAGCCAGTTCTGCAGGCGGAAATCAGCTTCAATCACTCCACCCTGGCGCAACTTTGCCACGGCATTTTTCAGTACCAACTCATCCTGAGACGCATGCACATCCGTGCTGACGTCAACGCTTTGCAAAGTTACGTACTCGGTTTTATATGCGCCGCCTTGAATCCGGGCATTGCCGTCGATCAGGAACTTGCTTGAGCCCTCTCCTTCGCACTTCAGATTCAGGCTGGCAACTCCTCGCTGCAAGCCCTCAATTTCAGTGAGGGCCTCCAATTCCCGCACATCCATTTCTCCAGTAGTGGAGAGGCTCCATTGCGGGTCAGAATAGTTGGCTATTCTTCCGGATGCTTGCAGCAAGGATGAGGCAGTCTTCAAGCGAAAAGAGCTGAGTTCGGCGGCATTTCTTCCGAGTGCGGCGCTTAGATCCATCGTGGAGGAAATGGAGGGTTGCTTCCCTCGATGCGCCGTCAGATCAGAAACGGTCAAGTGTGCAAAATATCTGTCATTATCTGGCGTCCCTGCATGGTACTGAATCGTTGCCCCGAGATTTCTCGCGGCGACATCGAATGGGATCTTTCGTTCGTTCAGAATTGCAAGTCCGTCATCAATTTCTACTTGATCGATTGCGAGATCGAAGAGGGTGTCCCCAAGCGGCTTGCCATCACGAACCGCCTTTGGCTGCGGCTGGTTCGTGCTTCCATCCGGATTGATGATCAAATGAAAGACAGGGTGATCGGCTACAAGCAATGACAATCCGATTTTCGGCGAGAAGAAGGACAGTATCTTAGCCTGCACCCTTAGCTTGTCGATGTGTACGTAAGGAATCTCTCCTGCAGGCTCGAGGCCGTGGATGGTGAGGTCTTCCGCCTCGAGTTCGAGATGCATCAAGCGCCATCGAAAGGCCTTTAACTCGACACGCCCGCCAGTCGCCTGTTCGATGGTTGCAATCACCCGACGTCGAACACTATCCTGAAAGCCGGAACTGTTGGCATACCACGCCAACAATGCCACGCATGCGGCAAGCAACACCGCTACGCCCGCAACCACTATGAAAACATGCTTCCAACGGATGCGCTTCTTTCGGGGTGGCAAGGGATCAGCCTCAGGAATTGCCAAAGGAGGGTGGCTCAATCTGACCCTCCCGTGCTTTCGGAATCATTGGGATTACTTTGGCCATAGGCAGGATCGAGTATCAAAACATTGCCTTGGTCCCTCAGGGTCTTCAACCAATCCTGAAGCAGTGCGTTGACCTTTCCCTGGAGGATGATCTCTTCAATTCGAGGCGCAATCGAATCCAACGTGGGTGGAGTTACCTTTTCCTTTTCGAACTGCGGCAGCAAGTTCTTCTGGTAATATTCTTCGGTTTCGGCACGAGATACACGAATGCCGGAACGGAACCTTTCTTCGGTGAACTGCAGAATACGCAGGCGCTGCCGCCAGCGAGCTTCAACCTGTTGCTCGGTGAATCCATTTTCAGCAAGAAATTCGTGCCAGCCTTCCGCAGTTTCGCAGTGATATCGCTTGCAGGCGGGGATCTGTTTCCTCAGTTCATCGATGCGTTGTTGAACCTCTTTTTCGCTTGGCTCCGGCACCTTGACGGGCTGCTGAGGATCGTTCATCTGCTGCAGGATCAAGGTGCGGTTCACAAGCCGTTGGGCAGCGCGCAACAGCGTGTTCTCTCCGGCTGGGACGCTGTATGGTTGCAACACCGCAAAACGCATTTCGCTCTGCACATCGCTTTCCAAAAGTACATCGCCGTTGATGACTCCAATTACTCGATCAAGAACGACAGCAGATCCGCCGGATGCTTGCAGCGTCGTCTGCGTCCGACCAGGCGTGGATGCGAGACAAGCCGCCATCAATACGTAAAACACTCTCGACATGGGTCTGCGGCTGTTCATCAAAAACTTTGGCCCACACTGAAGAAGAAGTTGAAATGTGGCGCCTGACCTACATACGAAGGAAACGGAATCGCCGTGTTCGTGCTGCAGCAGGTAACCGGATAAATGGGAGGATTCAAGTTGTAACTGAAGTCCACACGAATGGGGCCGATCGGCGTGCTGTATCGCAATCCCAGTCCAGGTGCGTAAGAAAAATAATCAAACCTGCAAATAGCTCCGCCAGTGGGCGGCGTGATGATGGTGTCAGTTGGTTGCGACGAATTCAGCACCTTGCAGGCTGCTTGATTCGGCTGGCTGACACGCAGGAAACTGGGCCAGATTTGTGAGGGCTTTGAAAAGACGTTTCCCATGTCGAGAAACAGGACGAATCCAAGGCTCGTTCCCACCCACGGTAAGGTCGGATTCGGCAATCTAAATTCCGTAGAATTGACAAGTGCACCCTCGCCACCGATTGGATACCCGGTTTGCGGATCGCGGGGTCCGGCAGCATTAATGGTAAAGCCACGGTGCGAAGATGCCCCGCCGGCATAGAGACGTTCAGGAAGCGGAATTTGATAAAGCTCCGGGCCGCCAAAGGGATTCTCGAAACCGAAACGTGTGCTCCGCGCAAGTACCCACCTGCGCTTGCCTAATGTGTAATACGAGGAATTCGTGAAATCTATTCGATTGAAATCTGCCTGAGAACCGAAATAGGAAGACGCCAGGAACTCTTGAAGGCTGTTGAAAGTTCCACGATGCGCATCCAGCGGTTCGTCTCGCGTGTCGCGGACATAAGTTAGTCCGGGACCGCCGACTCTAACTGGCTGCGAGGCTAGCGGAATCGTCTCAGGGGAAACATTGACACTGTTCAACTGCACTCGCCTGTAAGTCATCGAGTAGATAAATGTATTCGCGCGGCTGAAGAATCGATTTGGTGTCAGGAAACGCTCAGTGACACGGAAGGAGCCTTCAAGCCACGCCGCTGAATAGGTGGTGATGTCCTGGCTGTTTGTGTACCCACCGGATAGCGACACATTGAAGTTCGGATTGTTGCGGACATGGGGAATCTGGTAAACAAAGGTCGCGCGCTTCTCCAGAGATCCATATGCAGTTCTCAGAGAGATCGACTGATCGCGGCCTTTGAGGTTAATGCGCGAGAGATCAAATATTACCTTTGGACTCACTCCCGTCTGCCCATTCGGAGGACAGGCGACATTTCCGCAATTCGGAGTGCCCGTCTGAGCTTCGAATCCAAAACCGTAATTTATATCCCAGCGCCGCGCTTCGGTAAGCTGCAAAAGAACAGTCTTTCGCAGTTCATCTCCACCAGGGTTTTGAACTGCAGTATTTACTTCGTTAAAAAGTGCAAGGTCGTACAGACTCCGTTGCGTCTCGAGCAGTGCAGTCTGATCAAGGGCATCTCCAGCGTGGAGTTTTACCTGTCTGTCCACTACATCGGGACGAGTGTAGTGCAGCCCCGAAATCAGCACCTTGTTCACGAAGAACTGTTCGCCCTCAGTAATCTTCATGGTTACGTCTACGAGGGAGGCGTTCTTTGGGTCGTCCTGCTGCGAAACCTGCACCTCCATGTTTTCGAACCCATGGCTCAGGTAGTAGGCGCGAATCAAATCCCGATCACCGGCGACATTTTGCGGAGAATATGGCTGTCCAGGCTGTGTGTTCAGTTGGGGCAGGAGTTTTTCGGAGTTAGCAGGGCTTGCCCCCACAAGATTCAATTCCCCAATCTTCTGCTGAGATCCTTCATCTATCTCATATTTGACACTCAATTGTGCTACGGCCTTTAAGTTCGTATTGTGAGTGTCCGTATCCACCACCACTGGTGTTACTTTCACATGACTGAAGCCGTTCATCTGATAAATCGCGGTGATACTGCCAATGTCTGCATTTACCAGCGATTGACTGTAGAGACCGTGACGGCTGAAAATATCCGCCTTTCGAACAGAAAGCCGCTCCCGAAGTGTGTCGGAATCGAAATACTTGTTTCCCGCAACAGAGACTGAATCGACGCGGTGCATGGGCCCGCGGTCTACGTCGAAAACCACCTTGGCATTCTGGTTATCGACGTGCGACATGGAATGGGTAACCTTTACGTCAAAGTAGCCTTCTCGCTGATAATAGTCTCGCAGGTTCCTGGCGCCTTCGTTGAGCAGATCCTCGTCAACTGCTCCTTCTTCATAGACCGGAATCAGCTTCTTTATTTTGCCCGAGCTTAGATTGACGCCAGTTACTTCCACCTTTACGACAGGACCCTGCTTTGCATTGAACCCGTAATCGACGGTAGATTTCGGCGGCTGATATTCCTTCGACTCCAGGGTAACGTCAGCCTCAAGTCGATCTTTCTTCTGATAGTACTTGCGTAATCTGCTGAGGGCCCGGCTTACGGTGTTTCGGTCCACTTTGGATCCAGCCTTGAGCTTGGCCTTCTTGCGGAAAGTCTGCACCGGCATGCCGCTATCCCCGCTAACTCGAACATCTCCGACCCGAGCCTTCTTCCCGATCGCGACTGTATATTTGACGTTCACCTGCAGATCCGGTGCGTCGATGATCTCGGCTCGAGTGATTTTAGCTTCGTAGTATCCAGCGTCTGCAAGCGTTTGCTGAAGAAGTTTGTCAGCGTTAACCAGCCCTTCCTCGCGAAATGGCGTTCCGGGCGACAGCTTGGTCGCGTTGACCAGTTGCGAGGCAAGGCGGTCGCTCTTTACGCCGTTGACTTCAACAATTCCAATAAAATATCGAGGCTTTCCTTCAAAAATGAGAACAACGCCGTCAGGCGAGCGAGTTCCCCTTACTTCAATTCCTTGATAGAGTCCGGTGGAAAAGAGCCGCCTGAGACTCTGCCGCACAAGCTCTGGATCCAGAGGACTGCCAACACGCTGTGCAAGTTCGGAGGGTAGCGGGTCGAGCGCGGCCGATTCCACCCCTCGAAACTCAATCGCTTTGACGGGGAGGCCTTGCCAGGCTTTTAAGCTGGCGCCAGAGGAAGTGGACTGGGTAGCCTGGGGATTCGCCGGCATAGCATCACTTTTCGCCGCAACGTTATTTCCTGCGTCCTGAGCGGATGCTGCTCTTAGGAGGTCAGGATCCCCACCCCGAAGGACAAAGTATTGCCGATTTGTTGGTGTGGTGGTGGACTGCGCGCAGACAGTTTGCCATTGGAAGTATGCACCGCAAATAAACCACAGCGCACCTGCGAGGGCGAGCCTGATGGTTTGGCGACGCGTAACGTTCCATGTAACCGAAAAAAACAATCAATCCCCTTGCATGGCCTGTATCCCCATTCAGCTTAGATGAGATGCAGACAGGTTCGAAATGCACTCCCCAGGTGAATATCGGAGCGGGAGTTCACGGCAGGGATCGGCATTCTGGATGGACTTCCCACTTGCCCCCTGCTTTCTCTCTATACTAATGAGAGAACGTCATGTCTCAAACGCCATCAACGAATATGAACGCAGAGCGTTACTCCCGCCAGGTGTTGTATCCGGGGATAGGACTGAAGGGACAAGCCCGTCTTGCGGCTTCTCATGTTGCCCTGGTCGGCTGCGGAGCCACGGGAGCTGCAGCCGCTGGTTTACTGGCACGCGCCGGGGTAGGCACTCTAACCATTATCGACCGTGACTTCGTGGAAGCCAGCAATCTCCAGAGGCAGATGCTTTTTGACGAGGCAGACGCTGAAGCGTCTTTGCCGAAGGCTGAAGCCGCACGCAGAAAGATTGAGCTTTTCAATCATGAGATCAAAGTCCATTCCCGGATCGCTGACCTCGTCCCTACGAACATCGAGAAGTTGCTTGGCGCGGCCGATCTGATCCTGGACGCAACCGACAACTTTGAGACTCGCTACCTGATCAATGATTTCGCGGTTCAACAGGGCAAGGCTTGGATATACGCCGCCGCAGTGGGCTCCTACGCTGTCACAATGAACATTCTTCCGGGTGAGACCGCCTGCCTGGCGTGCCTTTTCCCAAAACCGCCAACTGGTGGGCTCGAGACCTGTGACACAGCCGGTATATTGAACACCGCGGTAAACCTGGCCGCTTCAATCGAAGTAACTGAGGCGCTAAAGTTGCTGGTAGGCAAGAAATCGGCCATGCGACGCACTTTGCTCTCTCACGATCTTTGGTCAAACGAGCGTGCGGAGGTCTCCGCAGCCAAACCTCGAGAGGACTGTACAGTGTGTGGCCAGCGGGATTTCTCTCACCTTCGCGGCGAGGGGAGGGCACACATTACCCTGTGTGGCCGCAACTCGGTTCAAATTCACGAGCATTCGCGACCTGTAGATTTTGCTGCGATTTCAACCAGGCTCTTACAGCACGGAAACGTGCGCTTCAACAATCTTTTACTGCGATTTGAGAGAGGCGAACATACGATCACACTGTTTGAGGACGGCCGAGCCATTGTGCAGGGAACAACCGATATCAGCGTTGCTCGCAGTCTATATGCGCGATTCATCGGCAATTAGCGGCGAATTCGCGCAGCTTAAATCAGATTGATACTCGAGGCAACGGATTCAAGATAGATGCACTCATAGTAGGTGACTTCAGCATCTTCAAAATGAGCGTAATGTTAAACCAAGTTCAGGGAAAACCAATGGAAGCTGCTGACAATATCGCTCCTGTTCCAAATAAGGAGTCGTTAACGAGTGCGACGCCTCAGGGCGCGAACCAGCACGTTCGCCGCAATCCTCCGATCGCGGGAGAAGCTGAGGCAATTGCAAAAGCCCAGGCTGGCGATGCCCAGGCTTTTGAGATTTTGTATTCCCTGCATAAAAGGCGGGTGTATTCCCTTTGCCTTCGAATGCTGGGGAACGTAGCTGAAGCAGAAGATCTGACCCAGGAAGCATTCCTTCAGCTGTTCCGCAAAATCGGAACATTTCGCGGAGATTCAGCGTTTTCAACTTGGTTGCACCGGCTCGCGGTGAACGTCGTACTGATGCACCTGCGCAAAAAGGGCCTGCCGCAAATTTCTTTGGAGGAGGCACTCGAGCCATCGCAGGAAGACGGTCCACGCAAGGATTTGGGTGCACGGGATTTGACACTTTCTGGCTCATTAGACCGTGTTACGCTCGAGCGAGCGGTCGAAAACCTTCCACCAGGTTACCGGCTTGTCTTCGTCCTCCACGATGTGGAGGGTTATGAACATAACGAAATTGCCGGGATGCTGGAGTGCTCAATTGGCAATAGCAAATCGCAACTTCATAAAGCAAGAATGAAGCTACGTGACTTGTTACGATCCGGGCAACGGAAGGAGGCGGCTCTGTGACAGAGAGTACCGCGTTCAACGGAAAAGAAATGACTTGTGACGAATTTCAGCAGCAGCTGCCGGAGCTCTTTGAATCGGGTGTCGATCTTGAGAGCGCCCCCCATCTGCACACTTGTGAGAATTGTGCTGCCCTGGTAAGGGATCTGCAGTACATTGCGGCCCAAGCTAAGCTTTTATTGCCTATCAAAGACCCCAGTCCAACCGTTTGGCGAAAAATTCGTACAGCGCTTGACGAAGAACAGGACCGGCAGGGGTCGGCAGCCGGCGAACGCCCCTGAATTTGGCGAACGGGCGAGGAATGCGAATTCTAAGTCATCCTTCGTATAATGCGATGAACGATGACACCGCCTGATTCTGGTCTGACTACGCCCGCGCAAATTGTGCTTCTTGGGTTTATGGGAGCTGGCAAAAGCACGGTTGGCCCTCTCCTTGCCGAGATTCTGGGCTGGCAGTTTTTAGATGCGGACCAGGTGCTGGAATGCCGCGCAGGCTGCACCATTGCGGAGCTTTTTCTTCGCCATGGAGAGGACACCTTTCGCCGATTGGAAGAATCGACCGTCGCCGAACTTCTGGAATTGAACCGCACAGTAATTGCTTTGGGAGGCGGAGCCCTCGAGAGCGCTTCCACGCGATCTCTTATTGCTTCACGACCCGCTCTCTACACTGCTTTTCTGGACGGACCTTTGGAAACCCTTCTGGATCGTTGCAATCAATCAAAAACCGTTCGCCCATTGCTCCAGGATCGCGAAAGGATTGAATCGCGATATACGAAACGGCTTCCGCACTACAGATTGGCGACGATCACCGTTTCGACAGAAGGCCTGACCCCACAGATGATTGCGCGAGAGATTTCTGTAAAGTTGTCGAAGATCAAACCAGAAACAACGCAACATGCGAAGGAGGGCTCCCAGTGAGCCAATCCTCATCCTCCGGTCAGTCTCCGGAAGTCGGCTCTCAGGCTTCGAAAGACGAGTTCTATCATCGTGGCACTCGAACGGTGCGGGGCAACATCGTTTTCACTTTTTCGTTGGCGCTTTCGCTCGTCTTAGCATGGCACTTGCGGAAAGTGATCTTGCTCGTTTATGTCAGCGCACTCTTTGCCGTGGTGTTGATGCCGATTGTCAGCCGGATGATGCGCCTCAAACTCGGCAGGTGGAGACTAAGCAAGGTGCAGGCCATTCTTGCGCTTTTTCTCTTAGCGATTGGTGCCGTCATTCTGTTCGCTGCGTTTGCCCTGCCTCCCGTAGCAGCGGACCTTCAGTCCTTTTCAAAAGAGCTACCCAGTCGCACTCCCATCATGATTGAGCGGGCCAAACACCTGCCCTTCGTGAACCATCTAAATTTGACGGCTATCGCAGACCGGCTGGAAGACATGGCGTCTGGCTTCGCCACGTACGTTTTTCTTTCATTAAAGGATTGGGCGGGAGTTTTTCTCGATGTCATCACCGGGGTGGTTTTGACCATTTACTTCATGATTGAGGGCGAAAACGCCTACCAGTGGATACTGTCATTCTTTCCTCCGGCGCCCCGACGGAGACTCGATAGCACCTTGCGACGCGCGAAACTCCGGATGGGTAAGTGGTTGCTTGCCCAAGGAGCGTTGATGTTGATCCTCGGCATCTGCAGCACGATCGTATTTCTGTTTCTCAAGATTCGGTACGCATATGCGCTCGGAGTGATGATGGGGTTCTTCAACATCGTTCCGGTGGCCGGAGCCATGGTTTCGATGATTGTCGTACTCGTGGTCGCTTCGATCGATTCCTGGGGTCGCGTTCTTGGCGCGATCATCTTTTACGCTCTTTGGGCGCAGACAGAAAACTCGCTGCTGGTGCCGAAAATTATGAAATCAAGCGTTGACCTCGCCGGACTCGCCGTACTGATAGCCCTGTTGATGGGAGCAGCGTTGGCAGGTATCGCAGGGGCCCTGGTTTCTGTGCCAACGGCGGTGCTGGTTGCAGTCCTACTGGATGAATACATGGTGAATCGCGAACCCGTACCAGAGCTACCTCCGGTTCGCGGATAATCCGCCTGTAGTATGCGTTTTCACGCTCAAGCGTCGAGGGGTTCTCGATCTTGGTATCATGGATTAGCCGCACCCGATCCGGGTCACCGGCCGTCTCGCGGTCGTGTTCACGCAGGCTTACTCCGTCGTGCTCTCGCAGGGAAGGATTCTTCGCAGGTGACCCCAATCATTCAGGAATCGGCCGGCTCGCCCGAGGCTAGCATGAGAGTCGGCGCTGGGATCGATGCAACCCATAGTCACGCGCATACGCTGCACGTTCCCGCTGCTGGAGAAACAGCTTCCCGTATTGCGGATTACCGCGAGTTATTCAAATTTCGGGTTACATCGATGGTCGTAATTACAGCGTGGGCCGGCTTTTATCTCGGTTCCATGATGTCGGGCATCAGCAGCGTACAGCGCGGCCTGCTGGACACCCTGATCGGCATAGCTCTTGTCTCAGCGGGTGCAAGCGCCCTGAACGAGTCGATCGAGCGCAAAACAGATGCGCGCATGCTCCGCACTGCGCACCGCCCTCTGGCTGCCGGAAGAATCAGCCTTCCGCATGGAATTCTCCTCGGCTTTGCATGCGTAATTGGCGGGGGAGCTTGGCTTACGCTGCACACCAATCTTGTCACGGGTACGCTTACCCTGATTACGGCTTTCACGTATGTCGCTGTTTACACGCCACTTAAACGCTATACAAGCCTCGCGACCTTCATCGGCGCATTCCCTGGAGCCATGCCGCCCTTGTTGGGTTGGACTGCTGCACGCGGGCGAATTGAATGGCCGGCCGTAGCCCTGTTTGGCGTACTGTTTGTGTGGCAATTTCCCCACTTTATGGCGATTGCGTGGCTTTATCGGGACGACTACGCACGCGCCGGGATTCGCATGCTTCCCGTGGTTCAACCGGACGGCAAATCCACGGTTTTCGAAGCGCTCGTCTACGCCGTTCTGATGATCCCGGTCAGCCTGGCGCCCGTGTTCCTAAATATGACCGGAATCGCGTACGGAGTGATCGCGACCTGCCTGGGCCTCGTATATCTCGGCTATACCATCCGGTTCTCCCGGATCATCAGCGCAAAATCGATGATTGAGTCGCGGATGTACGCCCGGGATCTTTTGAAAGTAAGCGTCATCTACTTGCCGCTTCTGCTCACCGCGATGATGTTAAACGCAACAGGAAAGAGATAACCGCATGGCAACTTTAAGCGAAAACCCGCGAGTTACCTCTACCCGCTCCACAGGTGCCCCGGCGCCGATCGAGCTTGATGGGCTCACACACGATTACGGAACCCGTCTGGCGCTCGACCACCTTTCTTTTGAAGTGGGAGAGGCCCAGATCTTTGGACTGCTCGGTCCAAATGGCAGCGGAAAAACCACACTGTTTCGCATTCTTTCGACGCTGATGGTGCCATCCGGCGGTAGCGCGCGGATTCAGGGTTTCGATGTCGCCACCCAGGCAAATCGCGTTCGGCAGCAGATCGGGATCGTCTTTCAGGCTCGGAGCGTCGATATAAAGCTCACCGTCGCTGAAAACCTGAAACACCAAGGACACCTTTATGGATTGAGCGGCAGTCTGCTCAAGTCTCGTATGGACGAGGTGCTTGGACGTGTAGGCCTTCGCGACCGGGCCAAGGAGATGGTCGAGACGCTTTCAGGTGGCATGCAGCGCCGCGTTGAATTGGCCAAAGGTCTCATCCATTCGCCATCCGTGCTGCTGCTGGATGAACCTTCCACGGGGCTGGATCCCGGCGCGC
The DNA here is from genome assembly GCA_963816335.1 of uncultured Acidobacteriaceae bacterium. GTDB lineage: Bacteria > Acidobacteriota > Terriglobia > Terriglobales > Acidobacteriaceae > JANXZS01. Next base: position 122,943 of record CAWFKA010000009.1, read on the forward strand.
GCCGAGATTTATGGCAATATCTGCGCACCTTGCGCGATCACGATGGCGTGACCGTCCTTGTGACCACTCACTTGATGGAAGAGGCCGAGCACTGCGACAGGCTGGCCATCCTGAGTGAAGGCAAGTTGGTTGCCCTCGGTTCTCCACTGGAACTGAAATCGGAGATCGGCGGCGACATTGTGAACTTCGAAACTCGAAGCGAGGCAGATGCCTATGCGCTGGCCACTAGGATAACGGACCTCTTTCACGTTCAGCCGACCGTCGTCGGGCATTCAGTTCGGCTTGAACAAGAACATGGTCACCGGTTTTTGACCGGCGTAGTCGAAGCGTTTCCCGGCGTGATTGAGGGAGTCTCTGTCGCAAAGCCAAGCCTTGAAGATGTATTTATCCAGCGCACTGGTCACCGTTTCTGGAACGAAATTCCGAGCGAAGAGCCCGGAAAGATGGAGAAGTAACGTGGCCACAATCGCTCAACCAGGCAGCCGTCCCGTAGTCATTTCTTCACCCGGAATTCTGCTGCCGTCGTACTCGCTATGGCTGAGGGAAATTGTCCGTTTCTTCCGCCAGCGCGCGCGAGTTGTCGGCGTCATCGCCTCTCCCCTGCTCTTCTGGCTGCTACTTGGCTCAGGATTTGCACACAATTTCGGCGTGAGCAACAACGGACTCTCCGGACAGTCGTTTGGCTTCTACTTTCCCGGATCTATCGCCCTGATCGTCCTTTTTACCTCGATCTTCAGCATGATGTCGCTGATACAAGACCGCAATGAAGGTTTCCTTCTCTCCGTGCTTGCCGCGCCCGTCAGCCGCTCCGCCATCGTGCTGGGAAAGGTACTCGGCGGCACCACACTTGCCGCCGTTCAGGGAATCGTTTTGCTGGTCTTCGCACCGCTCATTGGCGTCCATATGACTGTCGCAACGGTTGGATTGGCCATCCTGGTTACGCTTTTGATGAGTTTCGAACTTACCGCACTGGGTTTCGCTATTGCCTGGCCGATGGATTCGCCGCAGGCTTTTCACGCTATCGTGAACCTCATACTTCTCCCCATGTGGATGCTGTCAGGATCACTTTTCCCGGCGGACGGAGCTTCCGGGTGGCTTCGAATCATCATGCACCTGAACCCACTGACCTACGGCGTGGACGCTCTAAGAAATGCGCTTTTTCCTGACATGTCCACGGCGTTTCCATTGCCTGTAAACCTTGCTGTAACAGTCGGATTCTGCGTACTCTGTTTCGCGGGTTCGTGGGGAATAGTGAATCGCAGGACCAACAAGCCAGCCGCGTAGCGGCTGGTCCCACAGGACAAAATGCAAGTCGCTGAATCAAGTACGCACAAACCTATCGCGGCAATCCTGGTGATGAGTGCTGCCGCAATCGCCTTTCTCCTTTGGCTGCTTTATGTGCACCATGCCCCCCCGGAGTTCGCTGACCGCCTTCGCTTTCTGCCCGCTCTGAATGCGGTGTTGAACGGTCTGAGTGCGATTGCACTGGGCATCGGATTCACCTTCATTCTGCGCAGAAATATCCCGGCACATCGCCGATCGATGATTACTGCTTTCGTTTTCTCGTCGCTTTTTCTTTGCAGCTATATCACCAATCACGCGCTGCACGGCGACTCGCGTTATCCCGGCCACGGCACGATCCGTACGGTGTATCTATTGATATTGCTGACGCACGTGCTTCTTTCGGTGGTAGCCCTTCCCATGGTGTTGACGACCTTCTTCTTTTCGCTGAGTGGCCGATTCGCTCAGCATCGCAGGATTGCGCGATTTACGTTTCCAATCTGGATGTACGTTTCTGTTACCGGGGTCGTTGTTTACCTGATGCTTTCGGCGGCACGATAAAGCAAAACGAGATGAAATGAGCCCAGCAACGATGCGCGATTCCACTCCTGTCGATACGTCGAGCCCCGAAAATCCCGACGGTGGCGCAGGTCAACTGCTTCGTTGGGGAGCGAGCACGCTCGGCGCCGGTATTCTCTTCGCTATCCTGACAAAGACTGTTTTTGGCGGCATTGGCGTCCAAGGTCCCCACACGAACGCCGGATGGCTCGCCCTGATTGTCGCAATGGGATGTCTTCCGTTCGGCTTAATGCTCTTCCTTCTGGGCGCCGCGAAATGGTTTCGAAACAATCGAACAAAGCGCTAAACTTTCCTCTCTTCGCCGCGTACCCCTTTTCAACCATCGATTCTGCTATCCTTCTCCTCTATTGGAGAAAGTACGGTCATGGCAAAAAGCGTAAATAAGGTCATTCTTCTGGGCAATGTAGGAAAGGATCCAGAAGTTAAGTTTCTACCCAGCGGCTCCGCTGTCGCGAATTTTTCGATCGCTACTACCGAACGCTTCAAAGATAAAGGCGGCGAATGGCAGGACAAAACTGAGTGGCACAACCTTGCCGCTTACGGAAAGGTCGCTGAGATCATCCAGAAGTACGTACATAAAGGCGACAAGCTGTTCGTTGAGGGTCGCCTTACTACGCGTTCCTGGGACGACAAGGAGAGTGGCAAAAAGGTGTACCGCACTGAGATTATCGTCGGCGACCTGTCTCTTCTGAGCGGCCGCGGGGAGGGCGACGGAGGAAGCTCGCGATCTTCGAATACGGCGTCTTTCGATCAGCGCTCGTCAGCGCCTGCGGAAGACTACGGCCACGCAGCAGAAATTACAGACGACGATATCCCGTTCTAAAATGTGTTAGAGTTTTCCGGAAACTGACCAGTCGTAAATCCCGGTATCGATTCGTTCCATACCGGGACAGTTCTAACTCAAATCAAACATGCCCAACTCTTCGGAATTTTCTCGTCGTCGCGTTTTGCAAGGAGTCGTTGCAGGAGCAGCCTTGGCATATACTTCACCACTTTCGTTAGCAGATGATACGAAGCCCATCCCGCGAAAAGACCACATTCATCAATCCGTCAGCCGCTGGTGCTACCAGAAGATTCCGATGGATGACCTCTGCGCATATTCGGCGCACATTGGACTGAAGGGCATCGACTTGCTCAAACCCGAGGAGTACGAGATTCCCCGTCGCTATGGCCTGATCTGCACCATGGGCTACAGTGGCGCCGGTGACATTCCCAACGGCTTGAACCGCCTAGAAAACCACGCGATGATCGAAGAGGGATTCCGCAAGAACATCCCCTTGGCGGCGAAGGCCGGCGTTCCCAACGTGATTACGTTCTCCGGAAATCGCAATGGCATGTCCAACGAAGAGGGCATGAAGAATACCGTCATCGGTCTGAATCGCGTCAAGAAGATTGCGGAAGACAACAACGTCGTCATCAATCTCGAATTGCTGAACAGCAAGAAAGATCACCACGACTACATGTGCGACAACTCTGCATGGGGTGTGGCCGTGATGGAGCAAGTGAACTCGCCGCATGTGAAGCTTTTGTACGACATCTACCATATGCAAATCATGGAAGGTGATCTGATCAACACGATCCAGAAGAACATTCAGTGGCTGGGCCATTTCCATACAGGCGGCGTTCCGGGAAGACATGAACTTGACGATACCCAGGAAGTACAGTGGGATGGAGTAATGCGAGGAATTGTCGCTTCAGGATTCCAAGGGTACGTCGCTCACGAATTTGTGCCGACCAAGGATCCGCTGACTTCGCTTCGACAGGCCGTTGACCTTTGCGACGTTTAAGTTTGCCCGAGAAAGGCTTTCGCTCTAACAAACGTCCTAAATAGCAGGCGCTTGGATCTATTGCTCATCAGTCTGTCGGAGTTTGGCAACATCTTCCGGCAGATCGACGTCGGAATCTCCTCCTTCGAATTCCACTTGCATAACGTGCTCTAAATGCATGGAAATCACTTTGCGTGCGCCGCTCGCGCCCGAGAGGATTGCTAATTCTCCGAAATAGCGGGCACCGAACACGGCCGGAACTCCAAGCACTCCGCCATAATGCGAGGCAACAATCGCATCCGGACTTCCATCATGAAGGTCAAGCAATGCCCTCAACAAATCTGCCGTCAATGCAGGCTGGTCGCATACCAGTAGCAACACGGCGAGGGGCACTTTTGGCGTCGTCAATACGCTCTTCATGGCCACCCGTATGGACGAGCCCATCCCTTCCTGCCAGTCTGGATTTTCAAGAATCTTGAAATTGCCGCCGTCAACTTCCGGCTTCAATATCTCGACGTGAGCACCCAGAATGATCAAGTTCGGCGAACATCCCACTTCCACAGCCAAACGTGCCGTCCTGTGCAACATGCTTTCACCTTTGATCCTGAGTAGCTGCTTCGGTGTGCCGAGGCGGGACGATGCTCCAGCAGCCAGCACGATAGAAGCGCAATCCGGTGCGCTCATCACGAAAAAACTTTCTGTCCACCGGGATCTGTTGGCGTGCGCGTCATGCGGTGACGCCGGAGGCATCTGGCTGCTTGATCCCCTTGGCGGCGGCGGCGTCCACTCGGCTGAAAACTGATTGGATCTCAGCGATGATCGCTAATGCAATTGTCTCTGACGTATGTGCGCCAATATCCAGACCTATAGGGGAATGAAGCCGCTCCATCCCTTCGAGATGGGGCTTTTCCATCTGAATTCCTTCGATCAATTGCGCGGTTCGATGGCGTGGGCCCAAAAGTCCGAGATATCTGAGGGGCATGGGAAGCAGCGCGCAAAGCAAAATCCGGTCCTGCTCAAAGCTATGGCTCATGATCACCACTGCGTCGTTGATTCGGATATTACAGGTGAATGGAAGTTCAGCCGCTGGAGCGCACTTCACATCAGTTGCCTCCAGGAATCGAGGACGCGTGGCGAGATGAGCACGACCATCGGCAACAATAACGTCCCAGCCCAGAAGCCGGGCAAATCGCACCAAAGGGCGTGCATCGTCACCTGCCCCCAAAACAACCAGCCGTGGCCGCGGTGGAAGTGCCTCAACAAAAATCTCCGACTCCTCCAACTGGAGATATTCCGATACTTCCGACGCTGCGACCCTCTCGAGCGCACTCTGCACTGCCTCTTCTTTTAGCAGTGGATCGCTATCTTGATCGTCACCGGGATACAGACGCTGCCGCCCAATGGCAGGCGTGTTCAGGATTGTTGCGAGAGAAACGTTCGCTCTCTCATTACGAAGCCGCTCCAGCAGATCGATGCGGATTGAGTCCCAAGCATCCGCGCGCTTCAGCAATATGTGCAGAGTACCGTTACAACCTAAACCGTATGGCATGCCCGATCCGTCTTCGCCGGAGGTGCGATATTCGCGAACTACGGGGCCATTTTCGGTGAGCCACCATGCCTTCTTCTGGATTTCCCCTTCAAGACAGCCTCCGCTCATACTTCCGGCGCGGCCGCCAGACGAAGTCAGCAGCATGCGTGCTCCAACCCGGCGATAGGACGACCCTTCCACTCTAATCAGCGTGGCGATTAAGCACATCTCATTATTTCGCTGGGCCTGCCGGTAGGCGGCGATTACATCATCCAGTTCCTTCACAATCCACCTTTTGCTGGCCCGAAAACGATTCGGCAGCACATGAATTGATTCAATGTTAATGCAACGGCGGAGCATTCGCACGACCTGCGGAATGCCGTATTATTAGCCTAACAATTTGACTCACCCGAGGGGGTGCTTCTTTGTCTGAGACGGAAAAGCCATCAATTTCACGCCGGGGATTCCTGAAGGCGGCCGGTGCAACGGCAGCAAGTACCTTGGTGGATTCGGCACATGCAGTGACCAAGGAAATGAGCGAGACCTCGCAGGGTGCCAAAACATTGGGTCCCGGGGCCGTTCCCATCGTGCTGCACGTGAATGGAACTCCGCACTCCGTCTCCGTGGAACCACGAAATACGCTTGCCGAAGTCCTTCGCGACCAGCTAGGGCTCACCGGAACAAAAGTGGTTTGTGATCGTGGCTCCTGTTCCGCCTGCACGATTATGCTGGACAAAGTACCCACGCTCTCGTGTATGACCCTCGCGATCGATGTTGGTTCAAGGCACATAACTACCATTGAGGGAATTTCAGCTGGCGAAAAACTTCATCCCATCCAAGCCGCTTTTATAAAACACGACGCCATGCAGTGCGGGTTCTGTACCCCTGGCATGGTCATGAGTTGCGTCTCGCTGCTGGAGCGCAACCCGACACCCAATCTTGAAGAAGTCAAACACGCCGTGAGTGGAAACCTTTGTCGCTGCGGTACCTATCCAAAAGTGTTTGCCGCCACGCTTGAGGTGTCGCAGGAACAGAAGTCACTCACCCGATTCGCTTCCGGTAAAACCGAGAGAGGAGCCTGAGATGGAGACGGAAGCATTGGATCCTCAGCAGACGAAATCCACATCGGCGGGTGCAAAGGGTGAAGCTGCTCCCGTGCGTACCACCGTGAAGAAAGATCAGGCAGTGAAGGCCGCAGCGCCCACAGCCAAGCCAGCCGTAGCTAAGCGGACCGACAAGCTCGCATTCGGCATCCCTCAATTAGGCGTGACCGAGGTCGAGCGTCAGGTGCCAATAAGCGAGCCACCACCGATGCCGGTGAACTCAGAATTGCATTATGTCGGCAAGCCAACTCCGCGGTATGACGGATCAGCAAAGGTGACCGGCAGCGGTAAATACACCGCTGACGTAAAACTACCCGGAATGCTCTATGCCCGCATGATAGGAGCAACGGTCGCTCACGGCAAAGTGCTCTCGGTGGATACTAGCGCTGCGGAACGGGCTCCGGGAGTTCGTGGCGTTCACGTAATTCAGCACGTGCTTGGTAGCGCCGAGTTACGAGATCCTTCCAAGGAAACTCCCTCGAAATTCCCCATCGTCCGTTATTACGGTCAACCGATCGCAGCCATTGCGGCAACGTCGCAGGCTGCGGCGAATGATGCGGCTCAGCTCGTCGTCGTAAAGTACGACGCTATGCCATTCGTCGTGGATCGGCATGCAGCGCGTTCTTCAGATTCTCCCCTCGTCTATCCCGGCCCGGCGGATGAAGCAGGTACGGCGGGCGGTGGCGGTGGTCCTGCCAACGTTCCCCAGGTAGGAAACGTGCATGGCCCAGCGCGCCAGAAACGAGGAGACATCGCTCACGGGTTTTCCGAAGCTGACGTGGTTGTTGAGGCGGAGTACTTCACGCAGGTACAAACCCACTCCGCGTTGGAGACGCATGGCGTGGTTGCGGACTGGAAGCCCGAGGAGCTAACTGTCTACGCGTCCACTCAAGGCACTTCCAGCGTTCGCAATGAGCTTGCGGCATTTTTCAAGCTGCCCAAGAACAAGGTCCGTGTCATCACCGACTTCATGGGCGGCGGGTTCGGCGCAAAATTTGGAGCGGGTAATGAAGGAGTGGTCGCATCCTCTCTTTCCCGCAAAACAAATGCACCTGTGAAATTGATGTTGGATCGCAGGCAAGAACATATCGTCTGCAACCGGCCAGACTCGCACCAGACTCTGAAAATTGGAGCGAAGCGTGACGGAACTCTGACTGCGATTCAATTGACCAGCTATGGCACCGCAGGAGTCGGCACCGGCGCCGGCACCTCCGGCCCTGCCAACAACATGTACAAGTGCGCAAACCTACTGACAGAAGAATACGACGTCTTCATCAACGCAGGTCCTGGAGCAGCTATGCGCGCACCCGGTCATCCGCAGGGATGCTTCGCGCTGGAACAGGCAATCGATGAGCTCGCCGAAAAACTTGATATCGACCCGCTTACCTTCCGCGAAAAGATAGACGAGAGTCCGGCCCGCAAAGTGGAGCGGCAGATCATCCTCGAGAAGACCAACTGGCGCAATCGGAAGAAAGCTGGTTCCGATAGTGGGCCGTTGAAGCGCGGGATCGGTGTCTCGCAATCGGTTTGGTATCGTTTTGTGAATCTCAATTCATCCTGCGAGGTCCGTATCTCCAAGGACGGTTCCATCGAACTCACTTCCGCCGTGCAGGATATCGGTGGCGGTACAAAGACGGTGCTTGCTCAGGTTGTCGCGGAGGAATTCGGTATTCCGCCTCAAAGCGTTGTCGTGCGCATCGGCGACACACGCTATCCCATTGGTCCTGATTCCGGTGGCAGTATCACGATGGGTTCAATCACCCCTGCGGCCCGCGGCGCGGCTCACCAGTTAAAACAGCACTTTCTCGCAGCGATTGCGCCTGGCCTTGGCGTCAGCCCTGATCAGCTCACGATAAAGGATGGCCGCGTTACAGTTACTTCTGACGAATCCCGTTCTTACTCGTTGAAACAAGCGGCCGCGAAGATGCCTACGGATGAAATCTCAGCACGCGCAACTCGGGTGCCCGATTACACTCGCGACAGACTCACCTACGGTGGCGTTGACTATGTTGAAATCGCCGTCGATACGGAGACGGGCCGCGTGCACGTTGAACGCGTCTTCGGCGTTCACGATTGCGGACGCCCCATGAACCCGTTGGGGGTAATCAGCCAGATCAATGGCGGGATCCTGCAGGGGATTTCCTACGCGCTCTTCGAGCAACGCATCATGGATCCCGGCAAGGGATACATGCTCAACGCGAACCTTGAGAACTATAAGATCATCGGCGCTCGAGAGGTACCGGAGATCGAAATCGTTCTCATTGAGAACTATATCGCGCAGAGTTCAACAGACGCAGCTGGCATTGGAGAATCCGCCGGCGTAATTGCATTGGCTGCGGCGGTAGCGAATGCATTTTACAATGCCACCGGCGTGCGCATGCGACGCCTGCCAATGACGCCCGCACACGTGCTTGAAGCCTTGGGCAAAGCCGGTCAGGAGATGCACGCATGAACAAATTCACGTTTATCGAATGCACCACGATTAGCGAAGCCCTCGACCAGATGAATGGATCCGCTGTTATTAAAGCGGGTGGCATCGACCTCCTTGATCTGATGAAGGACGGCATCGTTTCTCCCCCCACCCTCGTTAACATTCGCCAGGTGAAAGAGCTGCGGGGCATCACCGTTTCTGATCGGGGTCTCACGCTCGGACCGCTCACCACGCTTTCGGAACTGGCTGCGCATCCGGTAATCCGCGAAAAGTACACTGCGCTCTCCGATGCAGCAGGCCACGCCGCGACTCCCCAGGTGCGCAATATGGCGACGGTTGGCGGAAACATCATGCAGCGCCAGCGCTGCTGGTATTTCCGGTCTGAAGAGTTCCCCTGCCTTAGAAAAGGCGGCGAAGAATGTTTCGCGCAGAAGGGCGAAAACCAATACCACGCCATCATGGACAACCAGGTTTGCGCGATGGTTCATCCTTCGTCGACGGCCGTTCCCCTTACGGCATTCAATGCGCAGGTTGAACTAACTTCGAAGAAAGGCAAGCGCACCGTCAGACTGAATGAGTTCTATGTAAAGCCTGAAGTGAGCCTCACGGAAGAGACGGTTGTAAAGCCCGGCGAACTCATCACCAGCATCTTTATCCCGGCACCTACCAGCGGAACAAAATCTGCTTATCAAAAGTACGGAGAAAAAGAGAGCTTTGACTGGCCGCTTGTGGATGCCGGAGTGGTTCTGGAGATGGATGGGAGCATCTGCCGAAATGCATCGATCGTTCTCGGAGTCGCAGCGCCTACTCCGATGCATGCGACAGCGGCTGAAGACACGCTCAAAGGTAAAACCATCGACGAAGCGTTGGCTCGAGCTGCTGGGAAAGCTGCAATGGCTGAAGCATCGCCTCTCGAAAAAAATGGTTACAAGGTACAGCTCTTCCATACGATTATCTACCGGACAATTCTGCTTGCATCCGGACAACTAACGCGCGATCCCAGCGCAGTAGGAGGAATGGCATGAGCGATCTCGTGATGCTTACACGTTGCAGCTGCCTTCGCAGCAAGTCGGCGTACGGCGCTTTCGGCGAAGATCTCGATCACCTCGAAGCCACCATGGGCGCCACTACTTCTTTTTGGTGCCTGAAAACCATGGGTAAGGCCGGACCGGATGAACACTACGTTCACAAGTCGCTTTGCAAGCCTGGCCGATCCTGCTTTGAATCGGACGAAGACTGATACACATTGAGAATACAAGTTTCGCTCCGTGAACCTTCGTCGACTGTGTGGTGGTCCCCAGCATTCAGCAAGCGACGTGAGTTCGCGCTCGGCGCAATCGCCGTCCTTGTTTTGATTGCAATTGCCGTTCCCGGTCAGTCACAACTCGCAAAAAATATAGACCCGTTTCTTGGCGTGGATAATGGTGGCAACACTTTTCCTGGCCCCACTTTGCCGTTCGGTATGGCCAAGCCCGGACCTGACATGGACGTTGGCATCAACGACTGGAATGCGGGCTGGGCAGCAGTTGGTCCGATCAAAGGCTTCAGCCAGACACACGTCAGCGGCACTGGAGGCGGCGCAAAATACGGCAACATTCTTGTTCAGCCTACGGTTGGGTCGGCGGTCGCTTCGGGGTATGCATCCGAGCGGGCAAATGAGCAGGCCTCGGTTGGCTTTTATCGCGTGACGCTCAAGCGATATCCTGTGGATGTCGAGATCACTGCTACGCGACGCACCTCACTCTATCGATTTACATTTCCGGCAGCGAAGCGGGCAAATATCCTATTCGACGCTGGCCATTGCCTGACCGCTACACGACAGAACGGAGAGAGTCAGTCGATCACCGCTTCCGGGGTTCACATTTTATCTCCGACGGAAGTCACAGGATCAAGCAGCGTCACCGGTGGCTGGAACAAACAGCCGAATTCCTACACTGTCTACTTCTACGCCGTGACCGACACGCCAGCAAGAGCATGGGGCACTTGGATCGATGGGCAATTGCACAAAGGGTCGAAGCAACAGCAATCAAATGCTGCTGGCAGAACCGGAGCATGGCTTACGTTTGGGACGCGGCAGAACCAGACGGTTCATTTGAAAGTGGGCATTTCTTTCGTCAGTGTCGCTCAGGCAAAAAGCAACGCGACGAGCGAGATTGCGTCTTTCGACTTTGATGGCACGAGGACTGCGGCTGAAACTGCATGGAATAAGGCTCTCGGCACGGTCGAACTTAGAGGGGAAAAACTCGAGCAGGCGCAGATGTTCTATACCGGCCTCTATCACTCGATGTTGATGCCCGCAGATCGTACCGGAGAGAATCCTCTTTGGGCATCAAGCGAGCCATACTACGATGACTATTACGCGATCTGGGATACCTTTCGCACCTCGAGCCCGCTGCTGACTCTCATTGCGTTCGACCGCCAAACGGAGATCGTTCGCGCGTTAGTCGATCTTTATCGCCACGAGGGCTGGTTGCCGGATGCACGGAGCGGTAACTACAACGGACGCACGCAAGGCGGCAGTAACGCTGAATTTGTCATCACCGACGCCTATCTCAAAGGGCTAAAAGGTATTGATTGGAATACCGCACTGGCAGCCGAGATCAATGATGCGGAAGTTGCTCCCAAGGATCAACTGAAAGAAGGGCGAGGCGGCTTGGATGATTGGCACCGCCTCGGTTACGTGTCCACCGAAGGCGTCGACCGCTCCGGTTCAAAGCAGATGGAATACGCTTCGAATGATTTCGAGATCGCCCTGCTCGCGAAAGGTCTCGGTAGGAGTGCGGATTTTGAGAAGTATCTGAAGCGTTCTGGAAACTGGGAGAACCTGTGGGATAAAGATTTTGCCGATGGCGAATTTGAGGGCTTTATACGTCCAAAACATCGCGATGGAATTTGGCTATCTCCTTTCACCGCGACTGAAGGGTGCAGTTGGGGCGGAAATACATTTTACGAAGGAAACTCATGGACCTACTCGACCTTTGTTCCACAGAATGTGGCGCGCCTGATGCAATTGGCAGGAGGACCGAGAAAGTTCGTTGCGCGACTTGACGCATTCTTTACGAGGCCAGACGGTTTTGACGTCGGAAATGAGCCTGGATTTCTTAGTCCGTACCTTTACATCTGGGCGGGTCGCTACGACAGAACAGCATTGCGCGTCCGGCAAATTATCGCAGCAAATTTCCATTCTGGCCGAAGCGGACTACCCGGGAACGACGACTCCGGTGCGATGTCCTCTCTGTACGCCTTCACTCAAATAGGTCTCTTTCCAAATGCGGGGCAAGACATCTACCTCATCGGAAGCCCAGCCATTCCGCAAACCACTCTTCACCTCGCTGGCGGAAAGGACTTCGTCATCCAGGCGAACAACACTTCTTCGTCAAACATTTACGTAACCGGCGCTGAACTCAATGGGAAGGCGCTCGATCGTGCGTGGCTTCGTCATTCTGAAATTGTGGGCGGCGGGCACCTGGTTCTCGATATGCAAAGCTCACCGGGAACATGGCCGACTGGCGAGCCACCACCATCGACTCCACCGACCCCCTGATAAAAATCATTTTCCAAACTTTTGCAGTCCGGGCGGAGCATAGCCGGCATTCGGATCATCCAGCACCAACACCCAGTCCGGGCCATATGAAGGAGTTTTAAATGTGTGCTGCGATGCCGGCATCGTACCTTCGAGTTTGGCCACACCCGACCGCGGATCATACCACCATGCGCGTACCTGTTTCGAACGCAGTCTGGCCAGATCAATAGTCGCTGACTGATCATTCATCGGAAAATAAATGAACGCGTAACTTCCTTCCGAATCACGAGTTGCCTGCATATGTAGACCGCCCGCGCCTGGATCCCCAACAATGAGCGATTGGTCCGGAACACGACTGAAATAGGGCCGGGACTCCATAAGATATCGAAGAAAGACCATTTCCCGCGCCGCCGGACGGTATAGCGCATCTACCCAGTCGCGATCCGCATGATTAATTGTCTCGTTTCGCTGGCTCGCAAACTGCCACACCGAATGATGGCCGTAAGTAACCCCGGCTCCCCCCGCGAACACCGAGCGGTACACCTGCTTGCGAACATCGTGGTCGCGGAAATAGCCTGTTGCAGGATCCCAACGAGGCCACGGATTGTATGGATGGTCTTCATAGTTGGGTTCCAGGTCAATAGTTGGCTTCGTGGGTTTCAGACTGTAGTCCCGCGCAATCCACTCCCAAACCGGAACGTCGTGACCACTCCCATGGCCACTCTGCATTCCGTTAATAGATAGCCACGGTTCCTGTTGCAGAAACACGGACGAAGAATCCGGACCGCCTGAAGGATGATACGAAATTACGGGCTGCTTGCCTGTTCCCTCGGCGATCCCTTTCGCTATCTCGCGCCAGATCGGAATCCAGTCCTGCCCGGCGGCGGATCCATCCGATGCTACTTCGCCGTTTGCTTGTTTTGCTACACGCGGTGGGCGATCACCGCCCAGTATCCAGATCACATTGGTTCTGCCTCTGAGTTTCTGTCCAAGATAACGGGAATAGCTTCTTGCCACCTCCAGATTGTCATTGCGAAAGATCCGAGGGCCAACGCCCCACGGCGCCGTCAGCTTATCTCCCCACGTTGGAAGCAGCGCGACATAAAGTCCAAGGGACGATGCCTCATCCACAATTTCAACTACGCGATCAAAATAGGCTTCGTTGGGATGCGTCGGGTCCGCGTTGACAAAAGGCTGCAGACCGAGCGCACTCGGCGTTTGAATCCCATCAAACTCCGCGAGCACCACGGTCTGAATCACCGTAAATCCTTGGCGCGCACGAGTGTTTAGGTAGTAGCTGCACTCTTCGCGCGTCGTCCAATGAATCAGCATCCACGCCGTGTCCCCCAACCAGAAGAATGGGCGACCATCAGTGGTTTGCAGCAAATGGCCATTTGCATTCACTTGAACAGCAGGTAGGTGCTTAACCGTGGGATGCAAGGTGATAGGGGTCTGTGCATTGCCGCCGGCGAGCGCGAGCAGAAGTACAATAACCAGAATCGAGACCCGCGTTGAAAGCGCCGTTTCGAGACAGGAATGAATCGTTGTTTTCTCAGCTATGTGCAATGAATGCCTCGTAGGAACAGTCCAGTTTAGACCCACAGAGGCTACGCCGCGAACGAGGTCGGATATGCTGCCTCCGAGCACCCGTCACCTGCATTCCAATAGTTCTCGCTTAGTGAACGTGAGTTGTTCCGCTTTTTTCTGATAGGCTTGTGACGTTTTGTACAATAATCCGCTGAGTATGTTGATTGGGAGATCAAGAGACGAACATGAATAACCACATTTTCGCAATTCGTAAACGGTTCGGCAGATTCTTACTGGTAGCACTTGTCGCGTCCGGTCTTACATTACAGCTAACTGCTCAGGACGGAAAAGTTGAAACCATCGACGCAAGGGCCATGGGCACAAGCACCCAGTTGGGAAGAAACGTTGGAGTGCAAATACGAATTAGCAAGTTCTCAACGGATCAGGATCGGCAGGTTCTCGTCAGCGCGTTCAAGACGGGCCAGAACAAAGGTTTGGTCGACGCTCTTTCCAAGATGAAGTCGGTCGGGCGTATTGCGATTACGGGAACTGTCGGCTACGACCTCAGCTATATCCGTGCAGTCCCAACTTCGACCGGCCGCAAAATTCGATTCGTGACAAGTCGGCCCATCACTATCGGAGAGGCATATAACAACACGCAATCGACGGCTTACAACCTGACAGCCGGTGAGATTGACATTGACGATTCCGATAAGAGCAAGAACGCCGGTGTTCTTCTTCCCGCCGCTCAACTGATCATCAACAAGGAAGGCCAACTCGAATTTGATCTGCGGAAGAATGCCTGGAAGCTCGTAAACATCATCGATTGGAACGGAGCCGGCAAGCCTAAATAGCAAGACCTTCCGATAAGGTGGCAACACCGTGAATTTGAGCCTGGCAGGCTCGCATCCTGACCAGCATGCGGTAACTTGGGTTCCTGGCCATGTCTTCCCAGGCTTTCACCCCAATTGCCTTTGAGGTCGCAGTGTCGATCGGTTCAAGTTTGCGTTTCAACAGCTTTTAAGCCGGCTCACATATCACGACTTACAAATTTCCTGCAGCGGCATTGCTGCTCATCACTCTCGTGTTAGCTCTCGGACGCTCGTTGTATTTTTTCGAAAACTGGAGGCCCTGCGCAGAAGGGGCATCCTTCAGTTTGGAGGTCTCGCTCATCTGAAGAGTTCGGAGTTTCACAACAAATGGATTCTTCATCGCCAAGGTCGCGAGGCAGAAATCCTGGCAGCACCCGAGGTCAGCACGTTCCGTAATCGGCCTCGCAATCGCGATCTTGATTCCGGTCCTCCCGGCAATTACTGCGGAAAGCCCCTTCAACGTAATACTGAAGGAACTGAAATGTCCGCGGTTAAGTAGCAGGACGGGGCATCCGCCGACCCATCGTAATCCCGGCAAAATACAACGGACAAGAAACAGCTTCAATAGCCTGAGATGACTTTGCTAGTTCCCGGGTGAAGGCCTCTCCCAATCAAGAAGCTCCACGCGCAGCGGCATATGTGGTTCAGACCCCATAAATAACACCAACCGTAATCCGTCGGTGTAATAAGGATCGTCGGTAAGGTTAACCCGCGGCTTGGCTGGAGCGGACTTTCCCACGCCACTGACATAGCCGAATCGATCGACAAAGCCAGTCAGGAGAAGATCCTGCAGGAGATAGTCTCGGTCTTGGTCCACGTAGGCACTTACCCGATGCGTTGTAAGTGACCATGATTTTGTAGTTAATTTCACGCCGATGTCGCGACTGATCTGTCCAACCCAGACCTTTTCACCGGAGATAGTAAAAGGCGCTCGCCATAGCCTCATGTGATTGCGTTGACTAATAGAGCTGCGCGCCTTTTGTAATGCAAGGTCCTGGTATCGACTAAAAAGGTAAAGCGGGCTTACCGGCGCCGTGTCGTATCTTGTACCCATAAGGAATGCCTTAGCCATCCGGAAGGAACTTGCGGCGTCAACCGGCTCGTTCAGCCGCCATCCTCTGGCAATAAACGGAAAAATCGCGTCTACGTTGTCACCCACAATTACTACGTTGAGCGGATCACCATTCGCCTGCGCGGTAGCATTCGTGACGCAACATTGCAGGCTTTCCAACTTTTTGCGAAGTTGATCGAGGTTCAGATCTTCGATCGACCCCTCCGGATACAAATTGCTGAAGTCCACGCTCTGCACCGCGTACTTCGCTCCGGTAACCGGCACGACAAAACGGAACAGCAAGTGACTCTCGGCGGCCAGGAGTCCGACCGTTAGAAACTTCACCCCTCCGTCTTCGTGGGTAAACACAAATCCCGATACCGTCCGTTTCGCGGGGACATAGGTCGGCATGGCGGTACTCTCAAACACCTCGTCAATCGATGCATTTGTGCCGCTCGAAAACCAACCATGCAGCTGTTGCGCCACTTCCGAAGGTGAGAAGTAGTTTGAATCGGTGAGAATCGGGAGATAACGCATCGGCTTGTCACTGTCGTTCTGAATCTGAAGCCAGACCGGTTGAATATCTCTATCCAGCGTGGATGCACCGAAATAGCGTCGACTCTCGTCATCTGTCAACACACTCGCACGCACCGTCACCCCATCCTGCATTTCAGCTAGAGCGCGCTCAGTGAACCCTTTCAGCCCACTCGAATTTGGATGGCCCGGGCCGCAACCTAACAAAAATACCAATGCTTGTAAAAGGATGAAACCACCTGCGTGCGTGCGATCGGTACAAGGAACCCGTGAGTACATGCCCACCCATTTCTGAATATCTTCTGAGAGCTGAAATCCTAACATCGGAACTCAACGTGGTACACAAACTCTGCGAGGGCGCAAGAGAGACCGGCAAATCCGCATAGGTTCTCCAGTTCTCTGCTCATACAACATGAGTGGACTCCCCCAAAGATCCCCTTGAACGTTCCGGAGTCGACGCGCGCAACAATTCAAGAGCGTCACACTCGAGACGACTCTCGAATTTCCACTGTCCGGTGTTGTCGTGTGGAGTTTTAAATCCTTTCCAGCTAAAGCAGGCAAGCCGGGAATCAACGTTAGTGACCCAGATTATTCAAATCATCGTTCACCGTCTGGATGTCCTGTGCACTAAACCCGCCAGCGTTCATGGTCTGCTGAATTCCCGACTTCGCTTCTCTTAACGTGCGAAGCTTCTGCAAGCCGCCTTCACTGCTCGTCTTCAAAGCCTCGAGCGAATTCAGACTTTGCTGAAGTTGCTGCACCTGCGCCGGGGTTGGACTGCCACGCAATACCGCCGTGAAAATGTCTTGGCCAAGCTTCTTCCCTGGGGGGTCGGGCGTGGCGGTAGGTGGGGGCTGACGGCTAGCCATCATCATCTGAAAATCCTGGCGCAAAGTTGTGAGCGCTGGCTCTTTCACGCCAGCCATCGTTTCCTTGATTTTGGAAACGGCACTGTAAGGCGTCATGAGGTCAACCGGCGCACCAGGCTGCTGCTCGGCCTTCGCCTGCTTCAGCATCTCCAGATTTCCTTGGAGATCCTTCAACTGGTCTACCGTTATGCTGCCGTTGGCAACGGCCGCTTTGATATCCCGCTCGAATTTATCCCTGGCTGGGTTCGGTTGATCTTGCGCTTCGACAAACGTCAACGTTGTCAGATTCAGGCTCGCCAACACTATGACGTGAAGTGCAAGGGCTATACGCGATTTCTTCATCATTCTCACTTTCGTTCTTATCAGAAAATTGGCCCGGTTAAATTCATTCGATCTCTGAAATTCATTCTTATTCTACCGCCGGAAATTGCGCGATCGAGTTCAACGAAACAGCCGTCGTTATTGTTGCAGAATCCCACTTCAGTATCTTGAGATCGAGAACAAAAATCGCATACATCACCGGCACCTGTAGTTTGGTGACCACGGTAGCAACGAGGAGACCTCCGATTTGCGCGTAGCAGAGGGATTTCCAAAGAGGTCCTCCATGCACTGCAAGGGGAAGCAGAGCGAGTACAGTCGCGAACACCGTGATCAGGACAGGACGAAGACGCAAAATACCCGCATCGATCAGGGCAAATTCAAAATCATCGCCGGCAATTCGGCGCTCTTCTATGAAATCAAAGAGAACAATCGAGTGACTCACGATAACCCCTACCAAACTCGCAACGCCGAGAAACGCCATAAAGCCAAACGGTTCGTGCATGATCCACAGCGCTATAAATGCTCCAACCATCCCATAGGGAGCGGCCGCCAGCACTAGCAGCGGCTTGATGGCATTCTTGAATTGGAAGACCAACGCCAAAAAGATTGCGGCCACTGACACCAGCATTACCGCTGCAAGATTCTTGAAGCCCGTCCTGGTCTTGTCGTACTCACCGCCAATCTGGATTCGATATCCTGGCGGCAATGAATTCAGTAGATCCTGCAACCTCGGCATCGCTTGCTTCAGCACTTCGGAACTCAAGTGGCCTGCTACCGGAAATGTGCGCACATTAATTGTGCGGAACTGTTCCAAGCGCACGATGCGGCCGGTAACCAGCTCATGGTTGATTTTGGAAATTTGAACCAAGGGTATTTTCGTATTCTCCTGCGAACCGTAGACGTAGAGATTCTGAATATCGGAAAGCTGCGAGCGTTCGTCCATGCGAAGGCGAGCGGCCACGGGTATCTGTTTCTGTCCCTCTTGAAGTACCGCGACATTGCTTCCGCCTAATGCAGAAGTCGAAGAATTGGCTACGTCCATGTTGGTGATGCCCGCCATGTTCGCGCGGTCCGGATCGATGATAAGTGAAATCTGGGCATTGTCTTCTCCCCACTCGTTGCGGGTTCGCTCTGCGATGGGAATCGAGCGAAATATGTCTTCCACCTTCGACGCAATCGCTCGCAGCCCGCGGATATCTTCCGACTCATTCGCTGTACTTGCATCCGCCGTACTTGAGACTCTGATCTCAATCGGATAATCGACGGGATTTGTTAACAACTGGCGAGCATCCGAGCGTGCTCCAGGAATAGAAGACGAGAGCTTCGGCTGCAATTCCTTGATGAACTGCGGCGTCAACTCCTTATCCTTTACTTCGATGAGAACCTGCGCGTAGTTTATCTGCTGCAGTTGGGGGGAAGCAGAGAACCAGAAGCGGGGACCTCCGCCACCGACGAAAGTAGTCACATAGCGTAAGACGTCACCATTCCCGCCATCGCTGCCGCCATGTTCTTTCGAGAATTGCGCAGCCTGATCCTTAACAATTTGCTCTACCTGACGCGCCGTTTCATTTGTTGCATCGAGATTCGCGTCGTTCGGCAACCAAACGTCGACGTACGACCAATACTGAACGTCTTCCGGGAAAAAGGACGAACCTAGTCTCGAAAAGATAAACGCACCTGCAACGAGGAAGATGAGCGAACCGAAGAAGAACTTCCAGCGATGCTCAATAGAATACTTCGCTGCTCGCGCATAGTAGCCATAGAAACCCTCATTACGACGCACCTCCAACGGCTTCTCTGGTTTCTTTTCTGGACGCAATAAGTAATAGCCTAGCAGGGGAAGAAACGTCATCGATGCCACTCGTGATGCAAGCAGGGCAACCGTCATCACGATTGGGAGACTATGCAAAAACTCGCCGGTGCTTCCTTTCACCATCAGGAAGGGCAGGTAGGCCACGATATTCGTAACGGTGGCGAACATGATCGCCGATGCAAGCTGGGTTGGTCCCAACCACGACGCAATGATGTTTGGATGACCTTCAGCAAGCATGCGCTTGATGGAATCTCCGGCGATTACTGGATCATCGACGAGCAGCCCTAGTGCAATGATCAGCGTTGCCACGGAGACTTGCTGAATATCGATGCCGAGGAAATAGAGCGTCCCGAACGTCATCGCGAGTGTGATCGGAATTGAAACAGCCATCAAAGCGGCGGATCGCCACTCCCAGAATCCGAGCCAAGATACCAAAACAACCAAGGCGATAGCTTCGTAGAGGGCGTCCATGAACAGACTGATATTTTCTTTCACTTGCAACGGCTGGTCGGACGTGCGCGCAATAATCAGGTCGTCAGGAAGATATTGCTTTACCGCCGCGAGCCTTGCGCTAACGCTATCTCCAAATGCGTTGATCTGCTCGCCATCTTTCATCTGTACCGCAACGGTTACCGCACGACTCCGATGTGAGCGACCATCCTTATCAAACCAGGTCAAATAGTTCAGATATGTCGCGGGGCTCTGGTAACCACGGGAAATATCGACAAGGTCGCGAAGATAGACGGGGCTTTGACCTGAGGAAGAAGATCCTACTATGACATCGCCTATTTGATCTGCACTGGTGAATCTGCCGGATGGATCAATCTTGATATTTTTTGGACCAACTTCGAGCTGTCCGCCCGGGAGTGTAATGTTGCGAGCCCCCAGGATTTCTTTCAGATTGGAGGGAGTCAGGCCGTATTCGGCAAGCCTCTCTTGCGAGTAATCAAGATAAATCTGTTCGGGTAGAACGCCCTTGCGGTCAATTTTTGCGACCTCCGGAGCGCCTTGCAGTGTTCTCCCGATAAGGTCAGTGAAGTCGTCGAGATCGCGATAGGAATACCTATCTCCCGCAACTGCGGCAAGCTTTGCTTCGGTGTCTCGCGGATCGCGAATAAGCGCGGCGGGCCATGCGTCAGGGTGAACTTCCGAGCGATGAAGTTTCTCAAGGATGAGTCTGTCACGCAGCACACTGAGTTCCTCATCGCTTAGCGAAGTGCTGAGATCAGCGCCGACAAATCCACTGCCTTCAAAGAAGCGAACGTCGGAGATCAGCTTGCTTTGTGACGCGACTTGCATGATTGACGCAAATGATTCCCGCACCAGTACAGCGGACACTGACATCGGAAATGCATACACAACACTTACGCGATCCTTTCCTCCTCTCTTGGGATCAGAGGCCCGAGCCTTCTCGATGGCGCTTTTAATGGAGCGGGCACGCAAGCTGATGTCCACCGTGGTAGAAGGAGGGCTGGCTACCGTCAGCATCAATGCGGCTGTATCGCCAAAGTCACTGTTGAATTGGATTGGACCCGCACCCTGGGGAAGCTTGCTGTTCAGAGCGTTGAGTTTGAGATTGATGTCGGTGAACTGCTTCTTAGGATCGGTGACGGTGTCATCCAACTGCACATAGACCAACGACAATCCAGGAAAGCTGATGGAGCGTATTCCAAAATCAGAGGGCGATGGCGGCTTGATAAAGGCGTTTTGAGCCATGACCTGCTCGGTAGGCCGTGTCACCAGTTGTTCCACCTCTTGCGCGGTCGCACCGGGCCATTGTGTCGACGCCACCGCCACGCGGACACGAATGTTCGGGTCCTTGCGTTTCGGCATGTGCATGTAGCCATACCAGCCCCATAAGAGGACTCCGACCAGGAGAACAAGTGAGAGCTGCCGATTTTCGACAAAGGAACGCGCCGTGTTGTGCGTATTCGCAATGTATTCGGCTTCCGATTTATGGCTCATCGTTTCTCACTGTCTTGGTACCTGGTTGCTGCCATGCTTATTCGATAATGCGGACCTTTTCGCCGCTCTTGATCAGAGTTGCACCCGATGTAATCACTCTTTCTCCGGGGGTGAGACCGCCTTTCACTGCGATTAGATTTCCGTAAGTGTCTCCTAATTCGACGGACCTCAACCGTGCAACCGGCGATCCCGAATCACCTTCCGCCATCAAAACTGCGAAGGCATTCTGGCGCCCGGGATCCCGAATGATCGCGGATAATGGAACTGCGACTACAGACTGAGGCAACGGTTCCCCGCCTAAAGTGAGGGAACCGATCATTCCCGCCTTCAATTCGTTCTTAGGATTTGGAATTGAAACTTCTACTGAAAAGACTCGGCTCTTCTGATCTGCCGATGGCGAAATAGCGCTGACGCGCCCCATCACGGGATGCGGCAGCGCATCTGTCGATATCATCAACTGCTGTCCAACTCTTACGCGGCGGATCGACGTGTCAGGGACTCCGAAGACTGCCTTCACCGACCGCGTATCTGATAGCGTGAAGCCATTCGTCGCCGGTCCTACCAGGCTGCCAACATCCACG
Source organism: uncultured Acidobacteriaceae bacterium (assembly GCA_963816335.1). Lineage (GTDB taxonomy): Bacteria > Acidobacteriota > Terriglobia > Terriglobales > Acidobacteriaceae > JANXZS01. The sequence goes on from CAWFKA010000009.1 coordinate 144,687, forward strand.
TTTCGTTTAACCACCCAGGCGTTGAATGGCGCCTGGAGGGAGCAGTAAGCGAGGGCAATCTGCCCCTCGCTTACTTGTGCCTCAGCGCCGGATACAGAGGCTGTTGTGCTTTCCATCTGGGCTTTAGCAGAATCGTAATCAGGCTTGGTTGCACTCTTTGCAGCGTAAAGCGTGGACACTCGGTCGAAGCTTAGCTTGTCTTTCTCCTGCTCAGCCTTGGCGCGTGTAAGTTGCGCCTTGGCCTGCTGCAATTTGTCGATATAGTCCTGTTGATGAACGACGGCCAGTACGGTGCCTTTCTCAACCCAGTCTCCTTGATCTATGTTCCGTATTCCTCCGCTGGGGCTGCGAACCTGTCGGATCTTGTCTACGTAGCCATTCGATTTAAACGATAGATCAACTTGCGCGTACGGAACAATGCTGGCCGAATATGTCACTCCACTTCCGATGGCGATGTTTTTTGCAGGGGCGACATGAACTGGCATTGGCAACGACACTGGAGCACTTTCCTGCATACAGCCAGTTACACCCAGCAACGCCAGGACCGCTAATGAGTTTGGCCGCACAATTTTGTGGAAACGTGAGTCCCGCATAAAGTCACTCTTCTCCAAGTGCTTTTTCAAACTCTGCTGTCGCATTCAGAAGCGCAAGCAAGCTTTCTTCGTAGTCGTGGTTCGCACTGGCAACGGTCGACTCCTGTTGCAGAACATCTCGCAGTAGCACGGCCGACTGCTTAAATTGATTGCTGACCTCTCGCAGCTTCTCATTACTTGCATCGCGGGCAGCCTGCGCCACCGAGATCATCGATCGGCTCTCTTCCAGTTTTCGAAAAGTGTGGTCCACATCCAACAGGACCTTGGCGCGCGTGTCGTGTAGCTGGTTGTTGCTCTGTTCGACGGTAAGCCCTTTCTGCTTGATTTTGTCTTTGCGTCGTCCCCAATCGACCGGCTCCCACGTCAGGGCCAATCCAGCGGAAACGATATTCTGCGGCAGAATCTGAGTGTTGATTGGACTAAAATATCGAATCGCGCCGCCTATGTCGGGAATGTACTGTGCTTTCGCAAGCCTGAGATCTAGCCCTGCTCGACTCACGTCTAACTCAGCTTCCTTAACCTCGGGCCGTTGGCGCAGCGCTGTTTGCCGGGCGATCTTCAAATCCATTTCTTCCGCAGAAACAGGAGGTGTTAATTGCGTGCGCAATGGGGTATCTATATCTCGTCCCAACAAATTGTTGAGGTGTTCTTTGTCGGTGTCGAGATTGTTTTTCAAAACCACCATTTGGTGCTGCGCCTGGGCCAGCTTCGCCTTGACCTCAAGACTGTCGGACAGCAGCACAGACTCCTGCGCAAGATATTGCGAGGCGACGCGATCTGTTTCCTGGTATTGCAAGACTAGTGCTTTCTCTGCCTCTAAGGCGCTATCAGCCTGAAGAATTGCATAGTAAGCCTGCTTCACATCGGCAACGACTGATTGCTGCTTCCCCTTAAATTGTTCCTTCGAGAACTCAACAGACAGTTCCTGCATTCTCACTGCGAGATTGATTTTGTAAAGCTGTGTAAGGGGCTGCATCATTGATGCGACCGCATACCCCGTAATACCGGTGGAGAGATTGATGGAGACATCGGTGCTTGGAACCGGCTGACCGTTCACATTGCCGAAAACGCCTTTTTTGTAAGTAAAGCTCGGCGAATTCAGATCGTCAGCCGCGAAAAGGTCGATACTCGTTTCCGGGAAGCGTCTTGACTTGGCTTCGGAGACTTGCCATTCCGATTTGCCGACGTCCAGCTTCGCATTCTTCACCGCATCGTTCCCGTTCAACGCCATCTCGATTGCCTGGGAGAGGAGGAGCTCGGGCGCGGGATCAACGGTCTGTTGCGAGAGCGAGATGGTTCCAGTTAAAGAGATTACGCCGGCAGTAAGCCAGCATACCTTTCTTAGAAGTCTTGCTCGGCTCATAGTCAGACCGTACTCGCCTCGAGGAGTTTACGGGATATCGGAACTTGCTGCTCTGGAAAACGATCGGGGCCTATGCTGCTGAATGGATTCGAGAATAGTCTGCATCCTCTACATCGTCAACGATGACTTGGGAAACACCGATGTATGAAAAGTAGTGAAGCGCGCCCATTCACAGGCATGTGTAAAGCATCTCTACTCGACTTCTTCTAATACGAAGTAGTCGCGCTCTCGAGGCGGCCTCCGCGGATCCACTCCAGAATGGTCCGGTATTGATCGCTCGATTCGTTTCCATGCCAGCGCTGGCCGCCGTTGTGCGTGGCCAGATAATCGCCGACATTGCCGGCGCTGTCGGTCGGCCGCGTGGGTTTGATCAGCGATCAGGCTCTTGTCCGGATCGGTGATGTCCACCACGCGCATCGCGTACTTGTAGTTTTCCTTGCTGTCCTGGTCTGAAAAGACGCCCTCGGCATTGGGCGGTTCCAGCTTGAAGATCACGTGGCTGGCATGGCAGAAGACGCAGGCCTTGCCGTCCGCGCCGGGCTTGGCCAGAATGGGTTCGACCTTCGTGACGAAGTATCGGAAGTCGAGCACCGAGCCGGGCTGCACGTCGCTCAACGCGTCGGTAAGGTTCTTTCCTTTGAGCACACTGGTCGAGATGAGCTTGAGGCGCGGATTGCTGGAGTTCTGCAGCTTGTTCCATAGCTGCACGAAAATCCGGCCGCTGTTCCACGCCTTTCACCTTGCGCAGGGTATCCAGTGCCGCGGCACTCACGTTGGCGTCGGGGTTCAGCAGGCGGCCATCACCGTGTCGACCACGATCGGATATTCCAGCGGCTCCTTGATCTTCAATGCGCCGCATGGCGATTGAGGTAGTCCTGGTCCTGCGAGACTGCGCCACCTGCGACGCCCAGTCGCCTCTTCAGGAATTGCGGATTGCCGGCTTCCTCCATGAAGACGCCGAGCGCGGAGACGTTCAGATTCGCGAACGCGGTCTTTACCTGCGAGGCTGATCTGGGGATCGTTCAGGAAATGCTCGAAGCGAAATCCGCACGCGGCACGTTGCACATCGGGGTTGAAGGAATGCAATCCTGCCAACACCTGTGCCTGAAGTTTCGGTTCGTGCATGAGGCTCTTGAACGAAGAAGCGGCATCGAGCACCTGGCCGTAGTTCTCTGGCCGCGGCTTCTGCTTCGAGCATCGACCGCAAAGCATCCTGCACACTCGTCTGCTGCTCCCATGCCGAGTTTTCCGGCAGCGCGGCGAGCAGAGGCAGCACCACGGCCTGGCTGTCAGGGTTTCCGTGTTTCAGGATCTCGACAACTTTGTCGACGAGTTTCGGATCGGGCGACGCGGGCGTGTCGAGGTTCAGGATTCCGCGCTGGCCACCTTCGTACACATAGCGGACCGTCTGCCGCACATCGGTGTTCGCATCCTCCGACAAGTTCGAGCGCCGCAAGCGTGAAGCGCGCATCGCCGGCTTCACTCAGCGTGCTGCCCGCCTTCAGCACTTCGATCTTCATCGAATCATCGGCGCCCTTGAGGCACGCCAGCAGGGCGTCCTCCAACTCCGGTCCGGAACTCTTGAAAAAGTGAATCAGATCGCTGTCGTTGCCGATGCGCGTCTGAAAGAAGCCGTTGTGCACGTCGTATTTGAAATCGACGGTCTCACGATAGGGCGGATATTCATAGCCAGGGCGATGCAGATCGGGCACGCCGTTCACGTACTTGGTGAGGACCGCCGGCAGGCCGATCGACACCGTGTCTGCCTTCAGCGCCGGCAATGCGTAGTGGCGGATATGGAAATCCCACAGCGCGTTCAGGATGCCCTCGCGACCCAGCGGAGTTCCCTCGCGCAGCACCTTGGCCAGCACTTGCGCCTGGTCGCGCGCCACCGCTTCATAGCCGGCGTTGATGCGGTCTTTGTCTTCGTCCTGTGGCACTTGCCCGCACCCACGCCGAAAGATATCCGGTGTTCTCGTCGAGCAGGTTGTAGACGCTCTCCTGCAAGCCCGCGCCGGACCATCGCATCTGTTTCCGTGTTGAGGCGAGTCGGCGAGCGCTTCCAGCGTTCCGCGGCGCACCTCAGGCTTGTCGACCTGCCAGTAATACCAGCGCCATACGCCTCCAGCGGCTTCGAATCGAACGTAAGGCACAGGATCGTTGAGATCGCGCTCGAGCGCGGCCAGCAGTGTTCGGATCGTCGGTCAGATCGCGGAAATGCTGATTGAAGACGCGGGCCGCGCCCCAGCGTGTGCGGGCGTCCGGCGATGCCAAGCGCCGCGGCCAGCAGTTTGCCGCCCTGCGGAGCAGCATCCTGCCGCCGCGATAGGACCATGCGCAGCGCATAGGCTGATGCGGTTTGCACCATCTTGGTCTTGATCGCCGAGTCCCTTGATCAGACACCGGCATGGCGCCCGGATCGGCCATGTGTCCCAGCGCGCGCGCCGCGGCTTCGCGGGCCAGCGGCTGATCGCTTTCGCCAGCACCTTGCGAATCTGGCTCAGCACTGGCTCTGGAGCCAGATCCCAGAACTGGTCGAGTTGCTGCAGAAGCAGCGGCGAGATCGTTGTTGGCAAGAGTCGTCGGAGGCGCGGGATAGGCGGCATCCCAGTTTTTCGCCTTGGTGTTGCCGGGATACAACGTCGACAGCGCCATCACCGCAAATTGCGTTGCCCGAAACGGCGTGTTGAATCCCTGGTAGACCGGATCGCCTTCCCAACTGCCTTCGGGCCGTCTGCGCCGCGAGCATGGCCTTTACGGCAAGGGCGAGGTGCTCATCGGTCTCCGGACGGCGGCCGGCTTCAGCCAGGGCCAGCACTGCGTTGTAGGAAATAAAGTCCGCCGGCTTGGCTTTCTTGTCGAAAGGATACGGCCATCCGCCTTCGGGCGTTTCGTACTCATAGAGCTTGTCGATCAGCGTGTTGATCTGCGTGGCGTATTTCTCGCGGTTCACTTCCGAAAGGAACATGATCTTCCAGTTCAGATCGATCATGTTCTTCGGCTCGTCGGGCAACGCCAGTTGCTCGACATGGTCGCGCTCGGCCAGCCACTCCTGCTGATTGGGTCTCGCTTGTAGGCCAGGTCAAAGGTATGCCAACTCTGCTGCGCAATCTCGAAAGGGCTCACGTCAGGTTCGCAGCCGTCGGCCTCGTCGCCCGGCATCACGGTCACGCCCTTGTAGTGGATCTTCAGGAACTCCGCGTACGGCAGGTCGAAATTCTTTCGCGGCGTGTCGTGAGTCACGTTCTGCTCAAAGGCATGCGCGATCAGCGGCAGGCGGCTGGCCTCGGTGCGCGCGGTATAGATGATGCGTACCCAGTTGGTATTGGGCTCTCCATAGAGGGGCCGGGTGTTGTTGTAAATGCGATCGGTAAGAAACTCGAGACTCGCGCGCTGGGTGGGAGCATAGCCATTCTCGCACGGCCTTCAAGTATCCGCGCGTTGTGAACTGCGATGGATGGCACGCAATGCAAAGCTGCGTTTCGGAGTGCTGCATGGTGGTGCGCAGCGCGATCGCGCCTCGGCGCGGCGTGTTCGAGAGCCAGCTGTCGCCCATGTTGACCAGGAAATCCATGCCGGCGCGCACCGCTTCGTGCGGATCCTTATTCGGCGGCACGTTATAGAGGTAGGTGTGCAATTGGTAGGCCGGATGATTCGCGAGCGACGCGCACGTAGTACTCCTGCCCCGGCTGAAGAATGCGCGTGCGGAACTTGTAGAGTCCCGGATAGTTCTGCGTCGCTTCGACCTGGTAGACAAACTCTCCGTCGGTGAACGGAACCACATCCGGCTTTCCGTCGAGTCCTTGCCCAACTGAAAAATGTCGACGTCCAGCGGGACGTCGCGATCCGTCACATTCAAAACGAAGTAGACCAGCCGCGGTTGCTTTTCGCGGAAGGTGAATCGGAACCATTGAAAACCCTTGACCATCGCTGCATAGGCGTCTTCGCTCTTCGATGGAGCGTAGGGCCGTTCGTCGGCGCTGCCAAAGATGGTCTGGCCCAGTTCGAAGGATTGAGCGTCTTGCCACGTAGACGTTGGGCGCAGCCGCAATGACGCCGCGCGTAAGATCCGGGTTGCTGCCCGGGGAAGTTGCCGCTGCCTGGAGGATCTTGCTTAAAGCTGAACTGATCTCCGGTGTGCGTTCCGCGGAGGGCGAGGACAGGCTCACGGTAACCGGGCCCTCTGCCCGCGGCCGGAGTGTCAGGTACAGATCGAGATCAGCGGCATGCAGCCATTTGGATTCAACTTCGCCCTTCACATCGTTGACGGTAACGTGGACGGCGTCGTTGCCCTGCATCTGTGCGGGATTCTTCACCCATAGAGTGACGGCATAGAGCGAACCCGGCCGCCCCACTCCCAACGTGATATTTCTCGCCGAAGCTGGCGCAGCCTGACCGGCACGAACGGATCGATTGACATGGACGACAGCGCCGATGACGCACGCCATAATTGAGAGAGGAATGATCGTCCACCGGATAATCCGTTTATTTGCCTGCATCAGCGACATACCTGAGCCTCAATGTTGAGGTGCCCTTGGGGGTTATCCGAGTTCGAATGTCAAAGGAGAAACTTTATACCCATTGGTGCAGGACAAGCAGCAACTTTTTGCGATTCCCATTAGGAAAGTGTTAGGAAATCTCTCGAATGTCGACTTGAGATACAAAACCTTGATTCTCTGCGGCGCCTTCTCAAACTATCGCGGAAGGACTACCAGACCCCAAGGTCCCGAACCAACCTTCACTTTTCCCGTGACCGTGTTGGTTGCAAGGTCCACCACACTGATGTCGTTCGAAGGCCCATTTGCGGAATATAGTGTTTTGCCATCCGGAGAGAGAGCGATACCCCAGGGGCGCTTGCCGACCGTTACCGATCCCAGAACCGTGTCGGTCGCCGTATCTACCGTGAATACCTGCTGTCCGCGGCCAGTGCTGACGTACAGTTTGCTTGCATCTGGCGAAAGCAGCACGGACATCGGCTTGATGACGCCTGGTTTGCCAAGCGGAATCGTTTTCAGGATTCTGTGTCGAATCGCGTCGATCAGCACAACCCCTCCGTCATTTTCGGCGTTGACGTAAGCGCGTGAGCCGTCAGGCATGAAGGCGATTGAACGAGGACGATGCCCAACTTTAAAAGTCGTTAGAAGACTGCCTGCCACTGGATCGAAAACCGTGATGGTCCCATCTTCTTCTGAAGTAACGAAAACCTGTTTTCCATCAGGAGTCGTCTTTACGCCTTCCGGCTGACCGCCCATCTTGATGGTTTTTACAACCGCTGCACTCGCGATGTCCACGATGCTCAGCGATGAAATGTCTTCATTCGATATGTACAATTGCTTGCCATCTTTGCTGAGGTCGAAGTTTTCAGGGTCCGATCCACCCGGGATGATCTTAAGTAACTTGTTCTGTTGCACATCGAAAACTCCGATACCGTCCGCACTCTTGTCTGGTGGAGGCAGCGTGCTCTCATCCACATCGGGACCGGCAATCGGCGATCCACTCAGTGCGACGTAAAGGGTTTTGTGATCGGGACTGGCGTGTATTCCGCGGGGGCGCTTACCGAGAGGAATCGCACCAAGTACGCCGAGAGTGCCGGAGTCAATGACGGAGAGATCTCCCGAAACCTCGTTCGTTACATATATCCTGGGAGCCGAGGACTCTGAAAGGGTTCCTGGAACAGCCTCTGTTGATGGCTTCGTCTGATGACAGCCGGCAAAGAATGCGCAAGCGAATATACCCAGTGAAATATAAAGCGGTTTGGACACAGTTTATTTCCCTTTAAACGTGAGGTTTACCAACGTATTGGAATGAGGAGCAACTGTAACTTGCTGCTCCTGGCTTCCAAGAGTCTCCTGCCATACGGCAAGCGTGTAGTTGCCCGGTGGCAGATTGGGGAGGCTATAAGAGCCGTCTGCCGCTGACACCGCAAAATAGGGATTGTCCACGACGCCGATGAAGGCGTGCATCCATGGATGAATATTGCACTTCACGCGAATCATGATTTCTGGTTTCGTGAATTTCCGGCCCAGGGGAGCATCCCCTGCCCCCTGGCTGTGATTCCACTCTCGGTTGACTTCTGCCATCGGATGAATATTGTGTGTGACCGGGTCAGAGTTCTTTACCTGCAGAGTCTGATTGGTCTGAATGCCAAGAACACGTGGTGTGAACCAACATCCATTTTGATCGATTACAACAGCAGAAGATGGCGTTTCAAACCGCTTCCCTTCCAGGCCAGTCTTCACGTAAATAAATGCGTTCGCCAACGATCTCTTGGGGGAAACTACAAGCGATTCATCAAAAGCCTTCCCGTGGTGGGCTTCGACGCAGGCTGGATCTTCGCTCATGTCGATCTTCGCTTTACTGGGAATTTTCCCCAGGTAACGAACGGTGCCTGAAATTGAACCGGCGGTAACGGGGTCAACATGAAAAGCCCGAGTCGCGGGCTCTTGAACAGGAACCGCAACAGGTTGAACTTCCTTTGCGGTTTGAGAACAACCCATCACCATCCCACAAGCGAGACAGCCCGATGCGAACGTGGACAGATTTCTGGTCAAAACTAGTCCTTTCCTGGCGGACCAACAGTGGACGGCAATTCACCCGTCAGCGACTTCATGAACTCTACAAGATCACTGCGGTCCTGGCCTGAAAGCTCGATCACAGACATGCGTTCGTCCAAGTAGGGATTGGAATTCCCCTTACCCGCGTAAAAGTCCACCACATCCTTCAGCGTTTTCAGCTTGCCGTCATGCATGTAAGGTCCGGTCACGGCGACATCGCGGAGTGTTGGCGTTTTAAATCGGCCCGTGTCGCTTATAAGCTTCGTCACCTTAAAGCGGCCGAGGTCACTCGATTCTTCATCGTCACCGATCCCCTCCCCCGTGTTGTGAAATTGTCCGTCCGTGAATAGCGCGTAGGTAGGACCGATGGTATGGCATGCGGCGCAATTGCCCTTTCGCAGATCTTTAAAAATGGCGAGTCCTCGAATCTGGGCCGGCGACAAAGCGTCTTTCTTCCCTTGATATTCATAGCGGTCGAAAGCTGAGTTACCGCTCAGGATCGTCCTTTCAAAGCTAGCAAGGGCCTTTTCGACCCGCTCCATATCTATCTTGTCTGTACCAAATGCCCTCAGGAACATTGCCTTATAGGTTTTGTCGTCCTTGAGCTTGGCTATTGATGCGTCATGTGTCTGATTCATCTCAAGAGCATCTGCGATAGGAGTCCCTACCTGGGATTCGAGGTTGGCGGCACGCCCATCCCAGAAGAATAGAGGCGAGTATGCCACATTCACGAGCGTTGGGGCGTGACGCATCCCGAGGGTGCCGCCAACACCTGTTGATCGTTCGCGTGCGTCTGAAAATCTAGTTTGTGCATGATGGCAGGAGGCGCAAGATAGAGAATCGTCCTTCGAAAGCCTGGTGTCATAGAAAAGCCGCCGACCGAGCGCGATCGAAGCAGAGGTCGGCGGATTATCCGCAGGGATGGGAACGGGAGGCAGGCCCAAGGGAGCTTTGATTTCAACTCTGGGTCCGATAGGGATTGCTTTGTCGGGGGATTTGCACCCGCATAGCGATGCCAGAAAGCCGAAAATCAAAATTCCGCGCAGATTGCGAAAGAAACGGACCGTCAACCCAACGTTGAATGTTCTGCAATCCCCGAAATCGAGAATGCCGGGCCTTATTAGTCTGAATCTGTTGAGTTTTCCCGCTCTGCACATCTTAATGTGACTGTACGCTCTTCTCCGGGAGGGCCGTTCAACGACACAGCGCCGTTTACCGCTCCCTCATGTACCAATTCTAGGATGTCCTGTCGGAGGTTCCACCTCAAAATTGAAAAACAGTTTAATTGACACATCCCGAACGCGGTCGCTAGTATTTGCTTCGAATTGAGACGTCTCATTCCGACTGCATTTTCGAGAACCTTTTGAATGATTACCGGACCTGAAAATCGTTCCAGACCAGATAGTGCACCTGAGCGACCAGACTTTTAAACGTTGATCTCATTGATCGGGACCTGCGATGGCCTTGAATTTTGGCCCGGTCCAGAAGCATGAATTTCCACCACCACCGTTTCGGCATGTCGACGAGCGCCGCCGAATGCCAGGAATTTCAGAACTTTAGGGAGTCTGACACGGGATGCGCAATTTGAGGCTTATATCATCCATCTGTTTTGGTGTAATGGCGCTGACGTGGTTGAATCCTGTTCGCGGACAATCAACGGCTGAGTGGCTAACCAGCAGTGGGGATGCCGCGCGTGACGGATGGCAGAAGGCTGCGTCGAAGATCACTCCAATGAATGTGGGAAGACTTCAGCTTTTGTGGAAAGTAAAGGTTCCCACCAAGCCGATGGGAATGCTTTCTTTTCGAGAGCCGCTGATTGTTTCGGGAGTGAAGACCGCAGAGGGCGACCCGAACGTTAGCCATCCTGGCAGGCGCGGCAAACGACGTCTTACGCCATCGATGCGGAGAGCGGAAAGGTAGTGTGGCAGACCAAGCTCAAGTGGACGTCTGAGAAGCCGCAGGAGCCAGGCGAGGGCAGCGGGTTCATCTGCACAAACGCACTGAGTGCAACTCCAGTGATTTCACCGATCGATGCGCCGGTCAGACACCTGTATGTGCTCGCCAGCGACGGATACCTACACATCTGGACCTTCCACGGGCGGGGAGAGTGACCCGCCGATCCAGGTCCTGCCTTTGCCTTACGGTAAACCGTATGGACTGAATCTGGTGAACGACGTGCTTTACACCGTCACCGGCCAAGGCTGTGGAGGCGTGCCCAATGCGCTGTATGCCGTCAATCTTAAGGACCAGGAAACTTACCGTTTCGGAGCCCGCCACAGGCAGGCTTGTGGGGCACCGCAGGCCCGGCAGTGGGCTCGGATGGAACAATCTACTTTGAGTCGGGCGATGGTCCCTACGACGCTTCCGCGGGAAAACTCTCAACCAGTGTCGAGGCGTTCACTTATTCGGATGACAAGCTGACCCTCAAGGACTACTACTCGCCCAGCAATCACGTCTGGCTGACGCGAAGAGATCTGGATATGAATGTCACTCCCGTGGTGTTTCCCCACGAGGGGCGAGATCTGATTGTTGCTTCCGGCAAGGAGGGCCGTTACTTCCTCATCGACAGCAAATCCATGGGCGGTGCCGACCATATGACTCCCTTGTTTCGAAGCGAACTCATATCGAACAAGAATGTGAATTTTCAAACTGAGGGAACTTGGGGAAGTCTCGCTAGTTGGAAGGATAAAGACGGAACGCGCTGGATGCTCGGGCCCACCGGCGGCGAGACGGCAGTGACGTTTCCCGAAGTCCTACGGCCCCACGCCAAACGGCGGAATCATTGCGTTCAAGCTGAAGAGTAAAGAATGGCAAACTGCAACTGGATCCGGCCTGGCAGTCGCACGACATGATAACCGCCGAGCCCCCGGTAATCGTCAACGGCGTGGTGTTCGTCCTGGCTGCGGGCGAGTATACAGGGCAGGCGAACGATGCAGTGGGCGGGTTGTTTAGTGCGCAGGAACGAATCCAGCGTTCCGTTCCAGCCAAACTCTATGCGCTCGACGCCGTCACCGGAAAGGAACTGTTTTCCAGCGGCGACCAGGTCAAATCATTTCTTCATCAGGCCGGACTTTCCGTCGCCGGCGACAAGGTCATGTTCGGTACTTTTGACGGAACAATCTATTGCTTTGGACTCAAATGAGTGAGCTGTGGCGTTGCCGTTTCATTTGATTGGATGAGCTGAAGTATATCAATTGAGGGACGAACACGTGAAAAAAGAAATCCTGGAGCAAGCTGGAGCGTTCTTTCTAGCGGGCACATTCCTTTGCGTCCACCGTATCCGTTCGCTCAGGAACAAAAGGGCGACTGGAGCTTTGACTGGCGCGGATGCGGGTCAGAGTGGCTGGCAAAAGGACGAGTTCGGACTAACACCCGACAACGTCGGCAACCGACTTCAAGTTCCTCTGGAAGATCAAGCTGGGACAGTCCATCGAACGCGAAGCGAACTTTCAGCGAGCCGCTTCTCGCGGGAAGACTCATCAACGCCCAGGGATTTAAGGACATCGTCTATTGGAGTTCGGCAGACACTCTGTATGCCGTTGACTCCGAATTGGGAAACCTGCATCTGGAAGACATGAATACAAATCAGAAACCGCTCCCGTCGGGTGCGGTACGTCCAGCCTGGGCATGTTGATGGAGCCGCCGGTGGTGATCAACTTCAACGCCCGTCGCAAGCGCAGACCCGCCACTCCACCGCCTCCGGAACCACCCGCTGCAGAGACCAATGACCGGCGGCTTGGCGTGCGCTCCAGGAGGAGGCTACTTTGGGTTGAAGGGTATCTACGTGTTGACGCCGGATGGCATGCTTCACGAGCAGGTCATGACAACCGGAGCCGATTTCGCACCTCCAGTGAAATTCCTTCCGGCAGCGAATACCAGTCCGTATGGCTTGAATTTCAAGGAAAAGACGATCTTCACCGCGACCGGCAACGACTGCGGAAGTGTTCCCAATGGACTATGGGCCGTCGACCTGACCTCGGCCGACTATACCGTCGCCAGCTATGCAACGCACAAAGTACGCCCTCTTGGGGTCACTGGACCGGTGATAACCCCGGCGGGAAAATCCCTTGTCGTTACCGGACCCGGAACCTCTGATTCAAGTGCGGGAGTGTACGCGAGCAGCGTGGTTTCCGTCGCAAAGGATATGAAAGTTGAAGACTGGTACACGCCCGACGGCGGAATGGCCAACTTAGGAAAGCGTTTCTCCAGTGACGTTCACCTACAAGGAAAAGCAATTCGTCGTGGCGCCCGGAAGAGACGGACGCATCGCCTTACTGGATGTTGCGATCACTGGGCGGAACAGATCACCATACTCCGCTCTTCGAAACACCCGCGCTCTCCAGTAGCAGGCGAAAAGCATGGTTGGGATGGATTCGCTACCTGGCAGGACAAAGACGGCACTGCGTGGGTATTCGCATCCGTCTCAGCGGCGATATCCCTCGACGATAGTGCCTCCAAAGTGAAATGGTCCAACCCCCATGGAGGCATCGTTGCTTTCAAGGTGGACGAGAACGACGGGAAATTCGCGTTGACCCCGGTATGGGTTTCGCCGGATATGGTTAATCCCGCTCCGCCGCGCATCGCTAACGGTGTAGTCATCGCCCTCTCCGGCGGAGACTCCACCACTCACGCCACTCTGTACGTACTGAATGCGGCGACAGGCGCGAAGCTTTACTCCAGCAAGAATCAGATTCCTACCTACACTGAGCTGTCGGGCGTCTCCGTAGGCGACAGCCACGCGTTTTTTACGGATCATGACAATGTTCTTTATTCCTTCGGAATTCGCCTTGAGCACTAGATCAGGGTTCCGACTGCAGGAAACATCCATTCGATAGTCTGAGACCGATCGGTTAGGAGAACACGAAATGCTAGATCGAACAGTTGTTCAGGAAGCCGTGAATGCAGGTTAACGGAGTGCTCAGGTTGGAGCCATCGTGGGTCCCTCGTTCCTTCATGATTCCCGGACGAAGGCTGAAACTTCATCCCGATGACCTCTACTCCTTCGGCGCCCATCGAGGCGGGATCAATGAGCGATGGTTCTCTTCGACCACGAAAGCTTCGAACGGACCTGCGACAACTCCGGATGAAGGCCTTAGCTATGTTCATCCCGCTGCCGGCAAAAAGTTTCTGCTCAAGGACGCCGTTGAATCCGCCGGCGACCTCCTGCTCGGAGCGGATGTGATGGAGCGCGAAGGCGGATGGAATCTGCTCTGCAAGTTCTTCGACAACATGGGGCCGATTCCGCACCACATGCACCAGAGCGATGAGTTCGCCAAGCTCGTCGGACATAAGGGCAAGCCCGAGGCGTATTACTTCCCTCCGCAATACAACCAGACTCAGCAATAACTTTCCGCATACCTACATGGGGCTCGAGCCCGGGACGACAAAGGACGATATCCATCGCTGCCTGGAAAACTGGAATCGCGGCGACAACGGCATCATCTTCCACGCCCGCGCCTACCGTCTCGAACCCGGCAGCGGATGGCAGGTCGATCCCGGTATTCTTCATGCTCCTGGATCGCTGGTGACATATGAACCCCAGGTAAACAGCGACGTGTTCGCAATGTTCCAGTCGGAGGTAGAAGGACGAATCGTCGATTGGAGCCTCCTGATTAAGGACGTGCTGCCGGAATATCATCATGATCTCGATTATCTGATCAGCATGCTGGATTGGGACGCCAACGTGAACCCGGAGTTCGCGAGCACCAACAAGAGGCACCCGGTACCAGTTCGTCCCGTCGCAGATATGGAGATGCGAGGATACCGTGAAGTGTGGATCACCTACGGCGGCGGCTACTACTCCGCAAAGGAGCTGACGGTGCTTCCAGGCCGCACTGTGACGATCAAGGACGCTGCCGCGTATGGGTTGATTCTTACGCAGGGATACGGCACGCTCGGCAAAACTGCGGTCTCCACTCCTTCAATGATTCGGTTTGGTGAACTCACCCAGGATGAAGCTATTCGTGACGGCAGCGGCAGCGAAAGAGGGTGTGCGCATCGAAAATCCCAGTTCGACAGACCCGCTGGTAATTTTGAAGCACTTCGGTCCGGGCAATCCAGATGCTGAGCCGTTACGGAAGGATCGCGGATAGGGGCATCGCTATGAGCAACTCCATTCACAAGTTCCCCGCTTTGCACAATGCGATGTGGCCGGGCATCGTGGGCAAAGGAGGCGACTCCGAGCCCACGATCGATCTTGACACGATGCTGCGTCTCACAGCCACGGCAGTAGTGAATGGAGACGAGGTTTGACGGCGTCGATCTCTTTTTGTCTCTCCCTCACACGGACATTGATTCGACAGACGATCGAGCTCAAGCAACTAGCAGACAAGCTAGCGGCTCACAATCTTGTTAGCTGGCTCGTTGGTAGCTCCCGTCTGGCCACCCGTAGGCGGGGGATCGGCGATGGGAACTAAGGACGAGCGTGGACGCTTTCTCGGCCAGGTTCGTAAAGCGTGCGCTATCGGCCAAAAGCTGCGAGACCTCGGCATCCGCAAGTACGGAGTAGTCGGATCGATTCCGCGGAGGGACCAACCGTATGGGCAGAAAAGCCGGCAGAAAACACAAAGCGCCTCGCGGAGACGTTTCAGCGAGGCATGCACTATTGCCGAAGGATACGGAGAGCGACTAGCTGCCGAGGGTGAAATCTGCTGGGGCGGGATGCACGGCTGGAAACACATGGTCGATTTGCTGGAGATGGTCGATCGCCCCAAGACTCTTGGCTTTCAGGCTGACATGGCTCACACCATGCTTTACACGCTGGGTTACAACTCGCCTGAGAGTCGCGTACTCCCAATGGACTATGACTGGTCCGATGACTCCGTTCTTACTGACGCTCTTCGTCAGGTTGCGAATGCACTTGCGCCCATGGACGATCGATTTCCACGTGGCTCAAAATGACGGCACAGTGAAAGGTTCAGGTTCACACGACAAGACTGGCCGCCACTGTCCACCCGACGATCCCAACGGCAAGATGGACATCGTCGAGGTCGCTGGCCTGTGGATGCGCAACGAGGACGGTACACCAACCCGCGCCTATGAACACATCTGCTGGGATGGCTGTATGTTCCCCAACGCGATGATGACCTCGCCTGACACATGGGTGAAGGTACTGTCAACACTGATTCAGGTGCGCGATGCGCACGGATGGGACTGAAGCGCGGAGAAGATCGATTTGGCGAAAAGAAAGAACTGAACATCGGGATTGTTGGTTATGGCTTCATGGGGCGCACGCATTCGAATGCGTACCTGCAGGCGCCGCGCTTCTTCGATCTGCCCTACCGGCCGGTGTTGAAAGCAGTCTGTGCGCGCAATGCTGAGCGCGTAAAGGGATTCGCGGAGAACTGGGGTTATCAATCGATCGAAACCGATTGGCGCGACTCTGGTGGCGCGCAAGGATATCGACCTCATCGACATTGCCAGCCCGAACGACACACACGCTGAAATCGCGATTGCCGCTGCGCGAAGCCGGCAAGATGGTCCTCTGCGAAAAGCCTCTCGGACGAACTGCGGAAGAAGCAAGGGCAATGGTCGATGCGGTTGAGACGGCCAATGTGCCCAACATGGTCTGGTACAACTACCGGCGCGTCCCTGCGATGGTGTTGTTGAAACAACTGCTCGATGAAGATCGCTTCGGCCGCATCTTTCACTATCGCTCGCAGTTCCTCCAGGACTGGACCATTTCCAGGGATCTTCCGCAGGGCGGGGAAGGTCTTTGGCGACTCGATAGCTGCGGTTGCCGGAAGCGGAGTTACGGGAGACTTACTGGCCCACAACATTGATATGGCGCTATGGCTGAATGGGCCCATCACCGAGGTCTCGGCAATGACGGAGACGTTCGTGAAGGAACGGAAGCACAATCTCACGGGTCAGGTTGAGCCGGTCAAGATCGATGATGCCAGCGCGTTTCTGTGCCGATTTGCAAAATGGATCGATGGCCCTCTTTGAAGCGACACGCTACGCACGTGGTCACAAAGCGCTCTTCACGCTGGAGATCAACGGTGAGCGCGCCTCCGCTGCCTGGGACCTTCACGACCTGCACCGGCTTCAATACTTCGACTATCGCGATGAAGGGCAACTGCGCGGCTGGAAGGAGCATTCACATCACCGACGGCGACCATCCATACATGAAGAACTGGTGGGTTCCCGGACTGCAGATCGGTTACGAGCACACCTTCATTCACCAGGTTGCCGATTTCATTGTTGCCCTCGATGGCAGTCGCGCCGCCGCTCCCACATTCCGGGATGGACTGGCTACGGACTACGTAACCGATGCAGTTTTGAAATCTGCGAAGACCAAAAAGTGGGAAAAGATACCCGCGGCTTGACATCAGTAACGACTTCGCGTCATGGAGGAGAATGACATTTGACTTCATCGCAGACTTGGCTTGACTCACAGCTTTCTGTGTCGGCGGCCTTAGTCGGCGCAATTTTCCCTGCATCAATGGCATGCGCAGCAACAGCGCTTCTGCGGCTAAGCCGCGTGTACCGCAAGCCTTCCACTTCGTGCAACCGGAACCGATCAACTTTGACGATCATGACGGCTGGACGCAGATCTTCGATGGCAAGACTCTCAAGGACTGGGATGGCGACTGAAACGGTCTGGCACGTCGAGGACGGGGCGCTTGTCGGCGAGTTCCAGCCCCGAGCATCCATCTGGAACGACCAATATCATCTGGCGAGGAGGCGAGCCGGCAAACTTCGAATTAAAACTTGGAGATGAAACTCGAGGGCAACGGCGCCAACGGCGGTATTCAATATCGCAGTGAGCACGTTGAGCCGAAGCTCGATCCCTTGCCCGATAATCTGACTCCCCAGCAACGTCAACTAAGACAGCAGCAGCAGGACCTCGATAGGAAACACGCAAAGTGGAACATTTTCGGCTACCAGGCGGATTTCGACTTCGACAATAAATACACGGGCCAGCTCTACGAACAGAGTTCACCGCGCGGCATCATCGCGTGGCGCGGCCAGGTAGTAGCCACTGAAGCGAAAAAGAAGCCGACGCTGCTAGCCATCCTCGGCAGTTCCGACGAACTGAAATCAGTAATCAAACCAGGCGAGTGGAATCAGGTGGAGATTATTGCGGACGGAAATACGCTAATCCACATCATCAATGGGCACATCATGGCTATCCTTGTCGATACCGATCCAGAGTTCAGCCGGGCGAAGGGCGTGATTGCACTTGAGATTGAAGGACCCGGCAATCTCAAAATACGGCATCGAAACATTTGGTTGAAAACCCTGCCGTAAAGCGCGGGGTTTTTCGAACGAAATCTTTGATGCCTTGTGGCTTGCCCAGTATTCTTCCCGAGAATCAATTATGACCGGAATCACCTTCAAGGGCCGTCAAGCGGTCCAACTCGAAAACGAGTTCCTCCGCGTGACCGTCCTCCAGGAAGGCGGCCACATCGCCGAGGTCTTTGATAAGCGAGCGAGCATCAGTCCCCTCTGGATCCCTCACTGGACTTCGATGGAACCATCTCAATTCGATCGCGACCGCCCCGAGTGCTACGGAACCGGATCGGAGGCGAAGTTGCTGGCGGGGATCATGGGGCATAATCTGTGTCTTGATTTATTCGGAGGGCCGTCCGAGGAAGAGGCCCTTGCGGGTCTGACGGTTCATGGAGAGGCATCTGTTGATCGCTACCACATCACTCAATCTCCCGATGAGTTGATTTGCCAATTGACACTGCCAATTGCGCAGCTAAAGTTTTCGCGGTCCATTCAGCTCCGGATGGAAAACGTCAGGATCCAGGAAACGGTGGAAAACCTCAGCGGAATCGATCGCCCACTTGCATGGACACAGCACGTCACTCTCGGCCCCCCATTTCTTGGCGCGGCGACGACGGAATTCCGTGCATCTATGACGCAATCAATGGTCTCGGAAAAAGATCCCGGCTTCGGCGCTTACCTTCGACCCGGAAGTAACTTTTCATGGCCACTGGCTCCTCGAACAGATGGCCACGAGGCAGACCTCCGCCAGATGAACCCCGTTCCTCCCGCGAGCGCTTATACCGCGCATCTCGCCGACACCGAACGGGAGCATGCTTACTTCGTGGCGTTTACTCCGCAATTCCGTCTCGCGTTCGGTTGCATCTGGAAGCGGGCCGATTTTCCATGGCTCGGTATCTGGGAAGAGAATTGCAGCAGGCCGGGGCCGCCATGGGATGGCCGAACTGTGACCCGCGGAATGGAGTTTGGTGTCTCGCCGATTCCCGAGTCCAGGAGAGAGATGGTGGATCGCCATCGACTCCTCGACGCGCCCACTTACAAATGGATATCTGCCCGTGGAAGTCTGCGGGCCGAATACTGGTTTTCAAGTCAGATTACGGAAGCCATTCCGGAATCGCTGCAATGGCCCAGATAGACTTCTCTATAGCTATTTTCTTGTGGCTCTAGAAGACAAGATTATCCTTCTTTGCGTCGATCTTCTTCGCATCAATGTCGGGGACCTTCTTGAGATCCTCAATCGACTTGAATCCCTTTTCCTTAACCCTATAGGCAATGATTGCCTTCGCCTCGTCCGGGCTTATGCCTAACACATCCGTGAGTTGCTTTTCTGTCGCCATATTCACAAAGATCTTCTGCACGGCCGAGGGCGGGAAATGATCGGTGAGGTAATCGGCGATCTCACTGTAATCTTCATCTGTACCAACGGCACCCAGTCGCACCATCTTCGTAATTGTGTTCTCCCAACCCGTGCGGTCCCGCCCCGAAGCCAGGATGATATTTGGCGAGTGGCACTTTCCGCAGGTCTTCAAGGTTGTGTCTCTTCCGTCACCAAGTGGAAACTCAGGGTGGTCGGCAGGTTTGTCTGTGGCAGAATTCTGACCGGCTGAAACCGATGACCGGATAAGAATTGGCGCCATTGTCGTAAGCATGCCCGCAAGAAGCAAAGTCAACCCGCAAAGCCGGCGATAGCTGATAGATTTCTTGTTTAAGCCACTCGTCACCATTACTCCTAATAAGTCAAAATAAAGTCGCAGTAAGCCTGCCATGATCCAGGCTCTAATCGGGTTTCCGCCAGGCGTTCTACGTCGTCGACCTCGTCAACTTCGTCAATCTCCCTTCGAAGTTCCAGTCGGATACGTAGATATTTGCTTTGTTGTCGATAAAACACCCGTGGGCGGCGCTGAAAACAGTCGGTGCAATCTCTTCAGGTTTCAGTTTGTAGTTGGCCCACTGGCCCTGTTGCGGATTGTCACCAAGAAAAGCCACCGGTACATTGTTCTTGTCCAAGACAGTAACTCTCCCCTGAAGTTCCGAAACAACCGCATTGTCTTCGTAAAAACTCACCTGGCATGGACGACGCATGTGCAGGGTTACGTTGTCGACAAACTTCCCATCGAAGTCAAAGTGCGTCAGACGGAGATTCTCCCTATCGCAAACTAGTAGCAGTGGCTGGTCATATCGAGTGTCGACTGCAAGTCCATGGCAGCAATCGCACTTTCCATCTTCAGTTCCCTTACCGGCAAAGCTCGATTGATAATTCCCATGTTTGTCGAACTTGAAGATGCGTGAGTCACCATAGCCGTTTGCGACATAGATTGAGCCGTCAGGACCAGGGACGACCGAAGTTACTCTCCATTCGTTTGGGAGTTTGAATCCAGCGGCGGCAGGGGCTGTGATCTTCTGCACCACGGTGCCATCCGTTTTCATTTTCAACACAAGCCAATTCTCGGATGGCGTCCCCTTCTGCACCGTTGCATAAAACAGTTCTGCACCATCTTCGATCACGTAGTACAAAGAGTGAACTTCGGGATATTGATTAGCGATAGTTTTGATGAACTTGCCACCACTGTCGTAGACAATAATGCCCGTTTCACTCTGGGTGCTCACGTAAAGATTGCCAGATTTGTCGTTGGAAATTGCTCCGTGCGTTCCGCCAAATTCTTTACCATTCGGGAGCGTTCCCCACTTGGGAACAACTTCGTAAGTCCACTCCCCATTACCGGTTCTGTTGAGCGAACCACCATTCTCGTCTTTTCGAGTCTCGGCCATCATGGCCGAAGGGTCGGCAAGTGAGACGAGCGCAGAAATTCCAGCCATTCCACCAAAAGTACGTCGGCTCACCCTCGCGGAATTCATTTTGGCCTCATCTTCCACAAGTTCCCTCTCCGTTCAACAAGGCTGTCCCGAGTCACATTCCTGCAGGCGTTTCGCCGACCTGCTACTGCACCGTAGAATATTGGATCGTTTTCTCGGTTTACAAGAATGAGACGTCTCAATTCAACGAATCTATGAGTTTTGAAACAAAACTGTCAATTTTCTTTTGCTTCGCTTTCCGTTGCCCTTTAGCTTCAGTTGACGGCCCTGTACAGTGAATAAAATGGTGACGCAGAGGGAGCTTGCAAAACTGGCGGGAGTCTCCGCTGGAACAGTCTCAAATGTGATCAGCGGATCGCCTCGCGTCCGGGAAGATGCTCGTCGCCGGGTATTGGATGCAATCCGTGTCCTCAAGTATCACCCCAACCTCATCGCGCGAAGCCTGAAGACAAATCGCACCAATACTCTCGGCATTGTGGTTCCAGATCTTACGATTCCGTTCTTCCCCAAGATTGTCCGCGGGGCCGAATCGGCCGCCAGGGAGCGCGGCTACTTCCTCATCGTGCTGGACTCACAGCGCAGTCACGATCTCGAAGTCGACATGATGGCACTCCTGCGGCAACGTGTTGACGGCATTCTTCTTGTCACGGCAGGTGATCATAAATGGTCGGCCGAGAGCGCCGCGGCGCTCGCATCCGGGCCTCCCGTTGTTTGCGTGGATCGCTTCCCGGAAGGTCTGAAGGCAGATTCCGTCTGCGTGGATGATTGCGGATCAGCCGAACTCGGCGTCAGGCACCTGCTTTCGCTCGGCCATCGAAAAATCGCCATTATCACCGGGCCGCTCACGCTGCGAAATGAGCTGGAGCGGCTCCGCGGATATCGACTCGCCATGAAAGAAGCCGGCCTGTCACTCCTGCCGTCTCTCGTCTGGTCCGCCGGATTCGATATGGAACACATCCATGCTGTTTGCCAGAGCGGACTCCTGAGGCAGAAGCTTAAGCCTACCGCCCTCTTCGCAACCAACGGGGTAACCGGGCTTTGCGCCCTCAAAAGCATTTACAGCTTGGGTTTAAGCACCCCTCGGAACATTGCTTTCGTAACGTTCGACGAACTGACCGCCGAAGATTTCTTTCAACCTCGCATCACTACCGTCGTGCAGCCCACTTATGAAATCGGCCACCGGGCTGTCGAGGTCCTGCTTGAACGAATCGAGCACCTCGGCGTCGCGGCAAAGACGGTGAAGGTCCGCCTTGCAGCTACTTTAGTTGTTCGCGATTCATCGCATTCTGCAGAAGGGACCTTGCTGGAAGTCCGTAGAGGTCGATCGAGCGCTGTCGGCCGTACAGCGTTCTAAAGCTCCAACCGGGCTCCTCAGGCCCTTATCGCGTAGGAAACGCCGTGCTCCGTACTGCAGGTGGATTGCGCAGCGCCTCCAGAACGATAGTCCGCGTCTCTTCCAGTTCCGCTCCAATCACCTGCAGTCGCGGTGGACGCACGCGCGCGTTGCCGCTCCCGGTCTCCTCTTGCACCTGGTGAATGAGCTGAACGAATTTCGGCACGGTATCCAATCTCAGCAAAGGAAGGAACCACCGATACAACGCAAAGGCTTCGTCCCTTTTTCCCGCGATCGCCCCATTGAACAGTGCCACCGATTCGGCCGGAAAGGCGTTCACCAGGCCAGCCACCCAACCCACAGCTCCTGCGGCAATGCCCTCAACAATGGCGTCATCCACACCCACACACACCTGAAGTCGATCTCCTGTCAGAGCGCGAATGGCCGTAACCCGTCGCACATCGGCACTCGATTCCTTAACCGCTGCGAAATTCCCAAACTCCTCCGCCAACTCAGCGATCTGCTCCGGAAGAAAATCAGTTCCGTAAGCGACGGGATTGTTATAGAGCATCACGGAGAGCGGCGTCGCGCGAAACACAGCCGCCATGTGTGCCTTCATCTCTCGCCAGTCCCCGCAATAAACATAGGGCGGCAGAACCATCAGGCCGGAACAGCCCGCCTGCTCCGCAGCCTTCGCCAGCGCGACCCCCTCCTCCGTCGAAAGCGCGGAGATTGCGGCGACCACCGGAGCACGATCCCCTGCCACCCGAGTCATGTTCTTGAGAACCCCTTCCTTCTCTGCGAATGTGAGCGTCGCGGCCTGGCCAAGGGAGCCTAGCGAAATAATGCCGGTACAGCCGTTGTCGAGCAGCCACTGGCAGTGCCGAGTCATAAACGCAGCATCAACCTGCAAACGCTCATCCAAACAAGTTGTCATTGCAGGCATTACGCCATACCACTTCATGGTGTCTCCTTCGATTCGCTGGTAGATGTGTTTGCCGGGGTCAGGCTGTCATCCTGACCAGAGTAGCTGCGTGTAGCCCTCAGACTCGAGACCATCGCGGGAAATACCGGAGGGCGAATGTTGGAGTCGATAAAACTCGACCCCCAGCCAAAGAGAAATTCCGACGCCACGCCGCAGATGCGTCCCTGACAGGGGCCCATGCCGCAGCGTGTCTGCAGTTTGGCGTCGCGCCAGCATGCGTGTTTGCGTAATTCGCCATAAGAAACATCTTCACAGCGGCAGACGAGGGTTGTCTCGTTAGCCAGCTTTTTCAGTTGTGGGTCCAGGGCGGAAACATCACTTAGTGCACGAACAAATCCAAGCCGTCGCATTCGACGCCGTGCTAACTTTTCCGCTTCTGCAGTTCTGCCGGTGGCTGCCAAGCCGGCTATTTGTCCCTCGAGCAATGCCAGGTCCACCCCGCCTATCCCAGTTGGTTCGCCCGCGCAGAATACATCTGCCGCAGAGGTTCGCTGCAGATCATCGGTCGCGACGAAGCCACTATCGATGCGGCATCCGACCAGCGCCGCCAATTCCAGGTTGGGCACAAGATGGAATCCGCACGCTAGGTAGTCGCAGCGTACGTCCCACTTCGTGCCGCTTCGCTCGAGAGTCACCGATTCAAGTTTCTCTCGGCCCCCGGCCGCAACCGGCCAGCAGCCGGCATAAAACCGCGCTCCAAGCGTTGCCGTTAGGTATGTGAGCCCCTGCAGCAGCTTCTCGGGTTCGCTCCGTAAACGTGCCGCGAAGCGAAGAGATTCGCGCAGTCGCGCTTGCTCACAAACGGCAACCACCTTCGCGCCACGCCGCGACAGATGTGCCGCTACCGCGAATAACAACGGCCCGGTTCCAGCCACCACTACACTTTTCTCAGCGATCGGCAACCCGCCCCGAACCATCGCGTCCAGCGCGCCCGCACCCATCACATTCGGCAACGTCCATCCCGGAAACGGCAGGAAGCGTTCGCGTGCGCCGGTTGCCAGGATGAGTTGTCCGTAGGACAAATCGCGGCATTCTTGATTGCATTCTGCACGCACTGTGCCGCTCTGGGGATGGTCAATGACTCGCCAACCCTGAAGTCGAATCACCGGTGTGGCGTCGAGTTGTGCCAGCCAATTGCGAGCTCCCGATCCCAGAGAAGTCCCTCTTCGCCAAATCTGTCCACCCGGCGCTGGATTATCGTCCACCAGGCCAACGCGCTTCCCTGAAGCCGATGCACTAACCGCTGCCGCGATGCCTGCCGGCCCCGCGCCCACCACCAGGATGTCGAAGTACTCGCTCAAGAAGTCTGCACCTCCATACCATGGGCGCAAAGTATCTGGCAGGTTCGCTGATGCTGTTTACCATCAATGGTGGCGCGACATTCGAAGCAAATGCCCATCCCGCAAAGTGGTCCGCGCGGTTCGCCAGTCACCGATCTCCGCGTCGCCGCTCCGGTCATAAGAATCGCTACCGCAACCGTTGTTCCCGAAGTTACTGTCACGGGGATGCCGTTGACCCTGAGGACGAGCGAATCCACCATTTCAGGCATGGGCCTCACTCCTGGCAAACCGTGAGGGCAGATATGGCTCAATTGGAATCTTCGGCGCGATCCCTTGAAAATGGTCTGCCAACAGACACGCGGTTCCAAGCGACGTGGTGATGCCCAATCCCTCATGACCTGCTGCCAGAAATAGCGATTTGTCCTCTGGGCAGGGTCCAATCAGCGGGAGTTTATCAGGAGTCGCCGCCCGGAATCCGGTCCACACGCGAATTGCAGAGAGCACACCGATCTCCGGCATGTACCACTGTGCCCGTTCGATCATACGGGTCAGGATTTGTGTATCTACCTCACTCCCCTCTGCGTTGTACTGCCGTGAGGAGCCAATGAGAATCTGCCCCGTTCTGCGTGGCTGCACATTGAACGCAATTGAATCGGAGGTGAGCGAGTGTGCGCTCTTCAGGTATCCGAGTTCCACCAATTGATGGCGCACAAATCCCGGATAGCGATCGGTGATCACCAGGTGTCCCTTGCGTTTTCGTATCGGAAGTCCCGGAAACAGTTCCCTCGCCTCGGCGCCCCCAGCGTTCACGATGCGCGCGGCATGAAGCTCAGTTCCGTCGTCCAGCCGCACCATGCCGGCTTTTGCTGACAATGCTTTTCGCGAATAGAGCCGCGCACGCAGGCGTAACGCTTCGCCCAGCAGGTACGCGGCAGCACACGGCGGATAGAGTACCGCGTCTGACGGGACCAGCAGCGCACCCGCGAGCGGCTGACGCAAGTGCGGCTCGGCCTCCGCCAGCATCTGCGAATCCAGTACCTGCGTAGAAACACCTTCAGACGCATACACGGTGCTCTTGCGGCGAACTTCCTGCATCTCCTCCTCGTCGCTTGCCACCCACAGCGTTCCGCACGCCTCGTATTCGACGTTGGCCGGAAGGCGGTTGGAGAGATCCCCCCATAGAGTCTGCGAATAATGAGTAAGAGCCATCTGCGCGGGGGAATCATCCATCACGACGATGTGTCCCATCCCCGCTGCCGTGGCTCCGCCGCCGACGCTCTTCCCTTCGACCACTGCTGTGCGCAGCCCATGCTTTGCGCACTCCAGCGCGCATGCCGAGCCGACAATACCCGCCCCGACGATCACCACATCCCACACGTCGCTCATCCCCGTATGCCCGCAAGGAATGGATCGCCGGGACTCAAAATCAGCCGGCTCTCGGCGGTGATAAACGCGGTGCCGGTAATGCTGGGGATGAGCTGGCCCTCACGCAGTTGATAAGACCCATCAAATATCGTGCCGAGAATACCTGCCTGCCGCCACACCTGCCCGGGAGCAAGTTTGCCTTCTGCTGCTAGGCACGCCAGCTTGGCGCTGGTCCCCGTTCCGCAGGGTGAGCGGTCATAGGCCTTTCCCGGGCACAGTACAAAATTCTGGCTGTCGACTCCCGATGTTCGAGATATGCAGGAGAGCTCGATGTGGTCGATCTCATCTCCTCCGGCGCCGGCGATTCCTCCTTCACGCAGCGCATCGCGAACGGCCCAGGCGAAGTCGGTCAGCTGGTTCACATTCGCGAGATCCAAACGAAGCGGAGGATCGTCCACCAGGAAAAACCAATTCCCTCCCCACGCAATATCTCCGTTCACGGCCCCAAAATTCGCGACAGTTACCGTAACGCCGGCCCGGTGACGGTAACTCGCAACATTTTCAACCGTCACGCTGCCGTCAGGCCGGAGCGTGGCGCAAACGACACCCACGGGCGTTTCGATGCGGTGTTCTCCCGTACTGATTCGACCAAGATGAGCCAGGGTCGTCACCACTCCGATCGTGCCGTGACCGCACATGCCCAGGTAACCGACGTTATTAAAGAAAATGACACCTGTCGCGCAGCTCTTGTCCACCGGCTCGCAAAGCAGGGCGCCGACTAATACATCCGAGCCCCGCGGCTCGTTCACCACGGCCGACCGGAAATCATCGTTCTCGACCGCAAATCGCCGCAGACGCACAGCGAGCGCATCGTCGCCCAACTCCGGTCCCCCGGCGACGACTACCCGCGTCGGCTCACCCGCCGTATGTGAATCGACAACCTGAACCGACGAAGAGGGCATACCAGTCAAAGGCATGCGAAGAATTCTAAACGAGGAAGAAAGTTCCGGCCTTCCGCGTCCGGTTAGACCGGCTTCTTTCAGGGAATTCTCGATCCCTGGCTCCGGCCTTCCTCTCGCTTGATGGCCGCTCTATTGCAGCCTATAAGTCTCGATCTTGCGCACCTCGAGCCGCTTTTGCGTTCGAGTGAATAAATTTCCGCTGAACGTCTCATCTCCATTAAGCCGACGGTCTGCAGCCTGCTGGCCATTCTCGGTCAGGACTTAGCTGCCCCCACTCTCTTTGCGGCTTGCACGAGCGGGTCACCATTCAATGGTGAGTTTTCCAGAGAACGGATATCACGCAGAAATTGAAACTGACGGAGCATCTCTTAGATGAATTTTTTTGAATGGTGGACGCGGTAGGAATCGAACCTACAACCTGTCGATTAAGAGTCGAATGCTCTGCCAGTTGAGCTACGCGTCCGGGATGGTTTGCCTTGCGGCAGGAGTGCGGAAGTATCAGCGGAAGCGCGAATTGTCTCCTTCGCGCTCTTTGAAAATATAACACACCGTTCGCGGCAGGACGCATCTTCACGCTACTAAATGGCGCCCCTTTACCAGTAGGCCGCTACCAGAATTTAGTTTTAGAAAGTGAAGGAGAGGCCGCCCTGCACAGATCGTTCGGTCTGCGCAAAATAGAGCGTGCTGCCGTCGCTGGTCACGAATGGGCGATACCCCTCGGCGAGGAGATTGCGCACGTCGACCAGCGCTTCCATTCCGTTCGGAAATAGCTTTCCGTAATGAATAGGCTGGCGGAGATAAATTGTCAGGAACCCGTCCGGAATCGTGTTGTCGTAGGGAGCCACATCAGTCAGGCTCTCTGAGGGTTGCCAGCGATACGACGTCCGCCAGCGAGTACCCGTTCGATTCACCTTGCCACTCAGGCTCACAGCGTATGCCTGGGCTCGCTGAGAATGAATGGCCTGCAACGTCTGGTCCAGACCAACCTTGTCCGGCACCTCCGACATCTCCAGCGCCTTGCCGTCCGCCGCTGCGAATGAGACCCACGTGTCAGCAAAAATCCGCGCCCTGACACTACCCACAAAGCCGCTCGCGCTAAAGTCCGGTCCCTGCACTCGCATCAACCCGCTTGCGCCGTCGTACAAAACATCGCCCTCGGCCAGGTCGGCAAGAGTCACTTGTCCGCCACCACTTATTACCGGGTTCGTAAGCTCGTCATGGTAAACCGCTACCTTGACGTGTACACCATCATCCGCATGTTCGAAAGCGACCTGCTGGTGCAGCCCATGTTCAACACGCGCCACTCCATTGGAGTTTGAAATCAGCGGAGCCGTAGCGTTCGATCCGTCCAGTTCGTCCGCATGCTGCAATTGGCGCGATGTCGCCAGCCGGTAGGCAACCGAATTTGCGCCGTTGCTCCAGACCACCCCGCCAAAGGGATGGTTCGCAACTTGCATCTCTCCGAGCCGGATCGCCTGAAGTTCGTTACCCACTTCAGCATGGAAGTTCGGAGTCAGTGCCAGTGTCTGAGAGCTACGAACGACCATGGACTGAAGGCCAACCTGGTTCGGTGTCCCCACAATGTCCGGCCTGTCTTCAATCGCAAACACTGTCCGCATCGTGCGCCCCGGACCAAGATCCCGGCGATAGCCCGTAACCGATTCGAATGCCGAGCTCCCGCCCCCTGCAAAATTCGCACGCAGAATCAGCTGACGATGATCGCTCTTCGAACGCGTGACTTCAAACGCGTTCCCCACTCCGACTTCGCCAAATGAATGATCCGTACTGCTCAGGGTCAGACGCGCTTTCATTACGGGAGCAGACGCGCTGTCGGATTCGGTTACAACAACCAGCGGCCCATCTTCCAGCATGCGAAGAAGCGGACGATTCGAAGACGACCGAAGTGTCCAGATCCAATCGTCATCCGGCTCGGTTGCGGTGCGCTTTTGCGCAGGGAGCCATTGCACCGCTTCGAACAACGTGGTCAACGTCATGTTCACAACGGTGTCGGTGCGAACTTTCAAATTCTCGCGAAGAGCCGGCAGGAACGATGTGCCAACTGCCTTCAGCTTGTATGTGCCGGGATCGATCTCGCGGATCAGGAATTTACCGTGGCTGTCGGTAAACGTGGTGGCTAAAACCGCCGCGTTCACGCTCAACAACTCGACCATTGCACCAATTTGGGGAGTTCCCTCGGAATCGCGAACGACACCTGAAATCGACGCCGTTCCGTCCGCCGCTCCAGCTTGCACTGTACACAGTGCCGCGAGCAACGCGAGTGTACCACCGAGTTTGAGGATGCTGCGGTTCACAAAGTCAGTCGCTCTTTACGCTCCCTGGCCTGGATTTCCAAAATTTTCAACATTCACCGGACATCACAGATCTGGGTGCCTGCTCGTCCATTCCAACCACTCGCCATGCTACTCGACCGAAAACGGCGCCGATTGCACAATCTCCTGTTTGGATACACTATCGTTTATCTTAATCATTACTTTGTATTTGCCGGGAATCACATTCGTCAATGGGACACTCTTCTCAACTGTCAACTGATCCGAATTGGCACCCAGCGCCTTGCTGTCTTCTGACGTATCAAGCACTACCTTGTTCGAGTCTGTATTTGTAATCGTGTACTGCACAGTCGCCGAATTTGTTTTGCTCTTATCGTCAATACCCAAATTATAAACCTGCATCCAGAAGTTTAACTTCTGATTACGGTTAAAGCTAACCGGTGTTACCGGATTGTCTGCAACTCTGGGACGAACGTAGGTATTGCCAATCACAAAGTTACCAGTACCGATCTGGTTGGAAGCCACGCGGTGCATCGTATCTGCCAGGATCAGGGATGAAGTCTCCAGTTTCTCGTCGTCATACTTGGGGACCTTCACGCCTTGGGCCCACACTCCAATGTGATCCGGATTGTTAACGTCTTTAATTACAACGTCAATGCGATACATCCCGGGACGAAGCGGCAGCGATTTCCAGTAAATCTGGCGGTTGTCGAGAGTCTTGGTAAGCAATTCTGACGGTACCGAAACCTCGACCGTGTCTTCAAACGTCTGCACCGGCCTGCGGGAGATGGTCGAAACACGCCCCAGAATATTGACGACCCCCTTGGACACTCCATCCTTGGTGTTAAAAGTAATGTCTCGGTTCCTGATCTGGATCGTGATGGGGACCAGAACTGTGTCGGCGGTGACCTTGATATAGTCGGTCCGCACATCGAAGGGGAACGGGGGGCCTGTGAGCAGCTTGTGCTCGCTCATATAGCCTTCCAGATCCTTGAACTTGATGGGTGGTGGAGCACTCAGCTTGGCAAATAGCTCAAGTCGATCGAACTGTTTACTCTGGTTTCCCTGGGTTCCCGGACCCTGTCCGAGGTTCTCCAGACCGCCCCCGTTAAACCGGTCCGCTTTCGAGCCCTTTCCCATGGCTTCAAACTGGGTGAGGCCCATGCCGGGCGTGTGCAACAGCGCATCCTTCTCCGAACGATCGATCGTCATGTGGAAATCGCCGCACATGCATGTATCTACAAACTCGATATCGATGTTGTCGCCGACTCCCTCAAGGTAGCGGTAATGCCACTGCTCGAAGGGGAAGGTGGAGGTGCTGCCGCCGCCTTCTTCTACTGGACGATCATAGGATCCGCCAGAGGGGTGCGATTCAATGCTGTCAGGCTTGCCGAAGGCAATGTAGATGTGCCCGCGATCCGTCTTCCATCCCGGCTTTCCAGCGGCAAAATGCTCGTTGGAATAGGCGATTCGGCGATAATGTTCTTCGCGGAACTCGTTCTCGGGTGAATCAGGATTGGGGTTCCGGCGCAGCCAAAACTGCTCGATAAACGCATCGCGCTCTTCATCGTTACTCAGGCTTCGGAAAGCGGCGCGTTCCTGGTCAGTGATGATCCAGGCAACATCCTCGTTCAGCCAGGTCTTATACGGCCCCTTCAACTCCTGCCGGACAGCCTTCTGCCTCTCGAATTTCTCTTTGTCGGTAAGTTGCCGTTTGAGCGGATCGGGAGCGTCGGCCTGGGACTGGGGGTCTGCTGGACGCGCCGCCGGGTCGGCCTGCTGTGCGTGAGAGAGGGATGCGAACAGTACTATGGCACCCGAAACCACAGCGACATGCAGTAAAGAACGGCCCTTAAACATAAATTGCTGGTACTCCTGTCAAGCACCTCAATTTTAAGGGCTGGACTTGAGGGAATCAAGCCAGCTTGGTGCTTATTTGAAACTCTCCGCCAGATGCAGCCGTCTTCAGCTTCAACTGCTCCCGGAACCGAGTCAAATCCAGGATCCGCCTGCTATCATAGAGGGCTAGCAAACCCTTGGTTAGACCCTCGTTCCAGCGGAAAGTAAGCGGCGGGAATCAAACTTCTACCGCAATTCTATCGGTCTGGGAACTTGTTGTTCGGCTTTACCGTACCTTAATTCGAAAGAAGCCTTGCGGGAAAATATCGAATGAGCTTAAAGAAGATCCTAATCATTGCCGGAGTGGTGATCGTAGCGGTCGCTATCGTAGCCTTCACAATCGTACGTGCTCAATCCGGATACACGAAGGTTGTAACTGGTAAGGTCGTTCGACAGGACCTGAGTTCCGTCGTCAGCGGCACCGGCCAGATCAAGCCCAAGACCTACGTCAACATCGGCGCCACTGCTTTTGGCCGCATCACCCACCTCAACGTCGTTGAAGGGGATATGGTCAAAAAAGGGCAGGTTCTGGCTACTATTGAAAACGTACAAGCCGCCTCCGGTGTGCAAGCCCAGAGAGCCTCGATCGCTTCGTCGAAAACTGACGTCAACTCCTACGTCGCAGCCGAAAATACTGCCGCCGCGAACATCGAACGCGGCAAGGCTGATCTGCAGCAGAAAAAACTCGACTACGAACGTGCACAAGGCCTCTATAAAGAACAGTTGATTGCCAAGCAGGACTACGACGCCAAGAAGGCTGCATACGATACTGCGGTCGCCACCCTGGCCCAGTACAAGGCTGCGGAAGCTCAGGCGCTGGCGCAAACTCAGTCCGCTCGCGGACACGTCGATGCTGCAGAAGCGAACCTCCGCAGCAACATCGACTCGCTGAACAAGACCATTTCCATCGCACCATTTGATGGCATCGTCACTAACGTGCCCATGCGCGAAGGCGAGACGGTCGTAGTCGGCATCCAAAACGCTGAGGGCTCCACGCTGATGACGGTAGCGGACATGTCGGTGGTCACCGCCGAGGTCAAAGTGGATGAAACCGACATCGTTAACGTCAAAATCGGCCAGCCGGCCGATGTGACCGTCGATGCCCTTCCCGGCAAGGTCTTTAAGGGGCATGTAACCCTGGTTGGCGATCAGGCACTGCTCCGATCAACCGGCATCGCCACCAGCCAGAGCACCAGCGGTACGGAAGAAGCCAAGGACTTCAAGGTTGTCGTCACCCTTGATGGTTCAACAAAAGAGTTGCGCCCCGGACTCTCCACCACTGCCAAGATCACCACCGCCCACAAGAGTGGCGT
The DNA here is from genome assembly GCA_963816335.1 of uncultured Acidobacteriaceae bacterium. GTDB lineage: Bacteria > Acidobacteriota > Terriglobia > Terriglobales > Acidobacteriaceae > JANXZS01. The sequence goes on from CAWFKA010000009.1 coordinate 176,670, forward strand.
CCTCGTGCTGCCCATTCAGGCCCTCACCATGTACGTGCCTGGCTCGGAGGATAAGGCGCACCTCGAAAAGACTGCAGCGGCTTCAAGCAAACCCGCTCCGCCGGTTCAGGGCGTCTTTGTCCTTACCAAGGATCATGGCAAGCTCAAGACGAAGTTCGTACCCGTAACCACCGGAATCACCGGCGCCACCGATATCGAAGTAACCAGCGGCGTCAAGGAAGGCGACGAGATTGTCCTCGGCCCCTATAAAACGCTCCGGGTACTCAAGAGCGGCGCACTCGTGAAACAGGACAACGCACCGAAGCCAGTCAAGGACGGCGAGTCTACGTCCTGATCGCGGACGTAATCCGCCGTAATTGAATCGAAACAGCCAGCCGGAGCGTTGCTGCATTTTCAAGCTGGGGCCTTCGAAGGAACGGGAAATGCCTCGAAATTCAGTCAGGTACTAGCTTCGAGCAAAGTGACAGGAGTAGCGCATGGAAACTGAGATAACGAGCGACGCGGCCACGATCAAACCTCCGGTCGTACCAAATGGAGACGTGATTGTCGTCGAAGATCTGTGGAAGACCTACGATATGGGCTCGGAGCAGCAGGTCCATGCTCTGCGTGGCGTCACGGTTCGCATCAAGCACAATGAGTACGTTGCCATCATGGGACCTTCCGGTTCCGGCAAATCTACTTTGATGAACCTCATCGGCTGCCTCGATTCTCCCAGCAAAGGCAACTACTGGCTGAACGGGCACCTGGTAAGCGAATTGAATGACGATGAACTCGCCCGCATCCGTAACAAGGAGATCGGCTTCGTCTTCCAGACGTTCAACCTGCTCGCGCGTGCTTCCGCACTGCACAATGTCGAGCTGCCGCTCATCTACAACGGAACCCCTGCGGCAGAACGCCTTGAACGCGCTCGCCAGGCCCTTAGAAACGTCAACCTTGAAGATCGTATGAACCACCGGCCAAATGAGCTCTCTGGCGGACAGCGCCAGCGCGTAGCCATCGCCCGCGCCCTCGTGAACTCACCCTCGATCATCCTTGCCGACGAGCCCACCGGTAACCTCGACTCCAAAACCGGCGACGAAATCATGAGCCTCTTCGACGATTTGCACGCAAAAGGCAACACCATCGTCCTCGTCACCCACGAACCGGATATCGCCGAATACGCTCACCGCGTCGTCCACATCAAGGACGGCTCCATCGCCTCCGACGTCATCTCCGCACGCGCCCAGAGACTGGCCGCAGGTGGATCCGACGAAATGCACAGCAAGGTCCATCACTAAACACCTGCCTTCGATTCCTGAAACGGGAGTGCCACCGGCACCCCGTTTCTTTTTGCTCAACTTTTGGCGTTCGCTGCCGATAGACCCCACAGTCATGAATCCAGCGACAACGAATGGCGAATTTCTGCGGGTCGTCCCGCGAGTCCTCCTGCCCAGCCAGCCTGGGGCGCATCCCCAGACTGTGCAGCCACGACTTCCAACCGCGCTGCTCACGTCGCGACATTCGCCCATCATCGGCAGATCCCAGGCCATTCGTCGCCTTCTCGAACAGATGCAGCACGCCATTCCGCACTTACGTGTCTGCGCGATTGAAGGCGAAAGCGGCACCGGCAAGACTCTTGTTGCCTCAGAATTCCATCGACTCGGACCAGCCTGTGACGGGCCATTCCATGCGATAGTTGCGGCGAGCTTTGAACCGACTCTCGCATCCTCAGCCGGCGGTATGCTCGTTCTCGAACAGCTTCACGAGATGCCCGCGGACCGCCAGGCTATGCTCTTGCAACTCCTCCGCAGCCTCGATACAACGATCCCCGAACCCGGGCAGATTCCGCTGCAGATCATAACCACCTCGCGCCACTCCTTGCGCAGCCTGGCGGCCAACGGTTCCCTGCTTCCCGAACTTTCCTTCCGTCTCACCGCGGTTCGCTTTGCTCTCTCTCGCCTGCGCGAGAGGCACGAGGATATCCCGCTCCTCACCGACTTCTTTCTTGCCCGCTATGCCGCGAAATACCGCAAGCCCATCCAGGGACTGGGCCCCGGAGCCCTGCCACGCCTTTTTGCCCATAGCTGGCCAGGAAATGTGTGGGAGTTGCAGAGCGTACTAGAGTCAGCCGTGCTCTCGGTGGAAGGCCACTGGATTCGCCCCATCGACCTCGTGCTCACACCCACGATCGGGTCGCGTCCAGTTGATCCTGAAACGCAACCTTCCGCGCCGGAGGACCTCTCGCTCCATGCCATCACCCGCCGCCATGTAGCCGACGTCCTGTCTCTCACCGGCGGCAACAAGAAGCGTTCCGCCACGTTGCTGGGCATTAGCCGTTCCACGCTCTATCGGCTTATGAGCTAGCGCTCTGTACGCTCCTCACGCCGCGACGCCGCTATACCTTTCGCACCCATACAGATAAACTGCGGTTACATTGATCCGCAATCCCGACTACAGCGAAACCATGAAAACCTTGAAACCCATAGCTTTTGCCCTCGCTATCCTCGCCCTCGTATCGCCTCTAGCCCTCCACAGCCAGACCGTTGAGATTCGACGCAAGACCCTCAACACGATCTTCAGCGAGATGTGGGAAGACAACCTGCGCACCTCGCCCGAGTTCGCCTCATCCATCGGGGATAATCGCTACAACGACCAGCTCTCTGACTACTCGGTTAAGGCATACAACGATGAGCTGGCACGCGGCCGCGCCTATCTCGCACGCCTCAGCGAGGTGGATACCACCGGTCTCACCGACCAGGAAAAATTGTCCGCGGCCCTCATGATCCGGCAACTCGTGAATGAGCAGGACGAAGCCCGCTTCAAGACCTGGCAGATGCCCGTCAACCAATTCAACGGTTTGCATGTTGAGCTACCGCAGTTGGCGCAGATGTTGAGCTTCAAGACGGTAAAAGATTACGACGACTGGATTGCGCGGCTGCACAAGATGCCGATCGCCCTGCAGCAGATCACGGACAATATGTCCGCCGGTGTCGACGAACACCGCATGCCGCCCAAGTATCTTATGGAGAAGGTGCTCGTGCAGGTGAACGCTATCGCTGCCGTCAAGCCCGGCGACGGCCCCTTCGCCGCGCCCACTAAAAAGTTCCCCAGCACCATCTCTGCCGCGGAGCAGGAGCGCATCAAGCAGGCCACACTCGATGCCGTGGAGAAGGACGTGCTCCCCGCCTACGCCCGCTTTGCCCGTTTCCTTGAGAAGGACTACATCCCGCATGGCCGCACCGATCCTGGAGCGTGGGCGCTGCCCGACGGCGACGCTTACTACGCCTTCGCCGTGCGTCAGAGCACCACTACCAGCCTTACGCCCGACCAGATTCATAAGATCGGCGAAGCGGAAGTAAAACGCGACGAAGAGGAGATGCTGGCCATCGCCCTCAAACTTGGCTTCAAAGACTTGAAGTCCTTGCAGGATTCAATCGCGAAGAATCCCAAGCTGCATCCGGCCTCAAAAGAGGCTCTCCTGGCAACGTATCAGGGATACCTCGACCAGATGCGGCCAAAGCTTCCACAGCTTTTCGGACGTTTGCCCAAGGCTCCCCTCGTGGTCGAAGCCATGCCCGCTTACGTCGAGAAGGACCAGGCAGCCGCTTTCTATCAGCACGGCACGCCTGACGGATCGCGTCCCGGCAAAGTGGTCGTCAACACTTACAACGCCACCTCACGTTCTCTCGCAGATGTTGAGGCAGTCGCTTATCACGAAGGCCTTCCCGGCCATCACCTTCAGATTTCCATCTCGCAGGAACTGGAAGGCATTCCTGACTTCCGCAAGCACACCTACTTCACCGCTTACACCGAGGGATGGGGCTTGTATTCTGAGCAATTGGGCAAGGATGTCGGCTTCTATCAGGATCCCTACTCCGACTATGGCCGTCTCGAAGCTGACATCTGGCGCGCCATCCGTCTCGTCGTCGATACCGGAGTCCACTCCAAGCATTGGAGCCGCGAGATGATGATCGACTACTTCCACCAGCACTCCGCCATCGACGAAACCAACATCCAGGCGGAGACCGACCGCTACATCGCGTGGCCCGGCCAGGCCCTCGGATACAAGATCGGGCAGCTAAAGCTGATTGCTCTCCGCGTAAAGGCGCAACAGGCCCTCGGCCCCAAATTCGACATCCGCGCCTTCCACGACGAAGTCCTGGACTCTGGCGCACTGCCGATGGATATGCTGGAAGAACGCGTCGACGCCTGGATCGACCAACAGAAAGCCGCGAAATGACGGCCGAAACGAGACGGGGGGTGCCCCGGTCCCTAGCCTTTGTGGACCGGGGAGTGATGTGAGAGAGAGTGATGTCGAGGAAGTGATTTCGAGGGTGCCCCGGTCGGGTGCCCCCGGGACGGTGGCCCATTCGAGCCTTCTGTTGGCTTGAGTGGGGTTGTTTGACCATGCAGAGCTCTGGGTGCCCCATCCTTCGCGTGCTTTTCGCGAAGGGTGGGATCAACAGACGCATCGCTCTGACCTGCTTTTCCCATTTCGAGCCGACTAACCATTCAATGCGGGTGGCCCCGGTCTAGAAAGCCTTTCCCGTTCCCGCCAAGGGTGCCCCGGTCCCGCGCATTTGGGGACCGGGGAGTGATATCGGAGAAACCGGGGGAAGGTGAGATCCAGATCACCATCAACGACCCACAACTGGAGTATCCTCGCATTGCATGAAAGGGAAGCGCATCCGTTACCAACAAGCGGGGCAGGTCCACTTCCTCACCTTTAGTTGTTATCGTCGTCGTCCGTACCTGTCCACTATCGCGGCAATGGAGCTTTTTGAAGACGCGCTGGAGCGCATCCGCCTGCGCTATTCTTTTGTGGTTGGCGGTTATGTAGTTATGCCGGAGCACGTGCATCTTCTGGTCGACGAACCACAGCGCGCACTCTTGTCCAGGGCCGTCCAGGCCCTCAAATTGTCGGTTACCATGCGAGGGCACCAAAGACCCTTCTGGCAGGCGCACTACTACGATTTCAACATCTCGTCCCACGCCAAATTCGTGGAGAAGCTGCGCTACATTCACCGGAATCCGGTCACGCGCGGACTTGTTGCCAAGCCCGAAGATTGGAAATGGTCGAGCTACCATCACTACCAGACTGGCATCCGTGGGACCGTCGAGACTGAATCGGCGTGGACAGCCCGCGAGAGAGGCGGGCGACTGCCCGAATGGATGCGCTACAAGCAGCCGGACTCCTCCACCCCGGTCCCCAAAAGCGAGGGACCGGGGGCACCCTCAGTGAGATAGAATTCCTCACCGAACCTGGCGTACCCACCCCAATACCAAAACATTTTGTCATCCCGACCGAAGCGAAGCGCCGGGTGCCCCACATCTCGCGTTTGAGATGTGGGATACGATGACCGACTACCCTCATAAAGAATTCGCTGACACGCTAACGCTTTTTTAGCGAACCGCTCCTTTAGCTAACCGCTTTTTTAGCTGCTTTTCTGGCGCAATTACCCGGGAAAACGCACTCTCCTCACACTCCCGTAAGCATTTTAGGTGACAAAACCCGGAAAATGTTACCCCAACAAATCGTGCAAAAAACACGCATTTTAGTCACGAAAAACGCCTCTAACTCATACAAACCTCGATAGGTGAAAAACCAGAAAAACCCCCGCGATTCCCGGCGATGACGCCCAACACCTCCAACTCTTCCCAACCTCGAACGACTCAAAAGAGCCCAAAAAATCGCCGCATCGAAAAATACAAATCCGTACGAATTTCTAAAAATACCGCTCGAAAAAACACCCTCTTTCAGCGCCTTATCCCAGATCCAAATCAGCGAACTCACAACGCCCAAATTCCGGGACAGCAAACCCCAGGTCCGACTACACTCAAAACATCGCTCCATGGAATCAGCGAGTAGTCGACGCAGCAGGATCCACTGACTTGCTAACTCGCTGATCCGCTGGCTTGCTATCTTTTACGAGGTGTAGATGAACGACACTGCGACAAACATAAGCAACCTCCGCATCGCCGTGATTGGCGCGGGCAAGATGGGCGGCATCCTCATCCAGGCTTTCCTTGCGCAGAAACTCTTCGCCCCGGAGCAGATTCTCGCCACCGTCGCTCACGCCGACCGCGCTGCGGCGCTCAGTTCGCAGTGGGGCATCAAGGTCACTACCGACAACGTTGCTGCCGCCGGTGCCGCCGACCTCATCCTCCTCGGCGTGAAGCCGTTTCAGATTCCCGATGTGATGGAGGAGATCCGCCCGGCACTCACCTCGAAAAAGGCACTCCTTTCCTTTGCAGCATCCGTCAAGACCAGCGCTATTGAGGACGCAGCGGGGAAAGAAATTTCCGTCATCCGCGCCATGCCCAACACGCCCTCCATGCTGGGCGCGGGAGCCGCCGCCCTTTGTCGCGGACGCTTTGTCAAAGATGAGCAGATGCTGCTCGCCGAGCGAATTTTTCAAACCGTCGGACGCACTGTCATCGTGGACGAAAAGCACATGGATGCGGTCACCGGCCTCTCCGCCAGCGGTCCCGCATTCATTTACATCATCCTTGAATCGCTCGCCGAAGCCGGAGTGAAAGTCGGCCTGCCACGCGACATCGCCACGCTCCTCGCCGCGCAAACCACCTACGGCGCCGCCCGCATGGTGCTTGAAACCGGATCGCATCCCGCTCTTCTGAAAGACCAGGTCACCACGCCTGCCGGCTGCACCATCGACGGCATTCTCGAACTCGAAGAAGGCGGACTCCGCGTCACCCTCATCAAGGCCGTCATGCGCGCTGCACAGCGTGCCAAGGAACTCGCCAACCCATAGATTCTGCTGCCACTAAGCGGGTGTCTCTCTTCAGGCTCGCCGTGCGCACAGTACTGCGTGTGACCATCGTCACCCGGGAATTCACCCCGTCGCGATATGCTTTTCTTTCAGCAACATTCACGGGGCGCACCGGGGTATGCATGGCTCGTCGAAGCAGCAATCTCCCGGCAATGCCTGCTCACGAAGACATCGAAACGGCAGTAGAAATTCATCAGAGGAATAGATGCCCAACAAACCCATACTTGTCCTGAACAGCGGATCGTCTTCGATCAAGTTCTGCTCTCTTTCACGCTTCGGAGCATGATCGCACCAAGCTCTTCGAAGGCGCGGTGGATGGCATCGGTACCGATCGGGGCAAGTTCTGGATCAAGGACGCCGACGGCAACAAACTTCGCGATGAGATCGCCCGCGTCTGCCGACGCGCAATGTCGCTTTCAAACTTGTTGCAGACGCGCTTAGCCAGCCTCCATTTCCCTATCCTTCGGCGATTGGACATCGCATGGTCGCCGGTGGTCCGCATCTGACCAGCCACCAGCGCATAACACCTGAGGTGTTGGATGAAATGGAGCGCAATGTTGCCTTCGCGCCGCTGCACACGCCCATCGCCGTCTACATCATGCGCGAGGCTGAGACACTGTTTCCCGGCGTGCCCAATTTTGTCTGCTTCGACACGGCGTTCCACACCACCATTCCCGAGGTCGCGCAGCGCTTCGCCATTCCGGAAAAATATTGGGAGCAGGGCGTTCGCCGTTACGGCGCACACGGAATCTCTTACGAATCCATCGTCTATCAGCTCGAAAAGCAGAACGCTGTTCCCGCGCGCCTCATCGTCGCTCACCTCGGCAACGGCTCCAGCATCACCGCGATTCGCCGGGGCAAGTCGCTCGACACCAGCATGGGCCTCACGCCAACCGGCGGCCTCATCTCCGGCACGCGCACGGGCGACATCGATCCCGGAGTGCTGCTGTACATTCTCCGCGACCTCAGCGCACCGCGGGACACAACCGACGCAGCCGATCAACTGGAGACCATCGTCGCCAAGAAGTCCGGTCTGCTGGCCGTTTCGCAACTTTCAAACGACATGCGCGAATTGCGCGATGCCGTCGCCGCCGGAGACAAGCATGCAGCCATGGCTGTGGCCCAGTTCGCATACTCCGTCAAGAAATTCATCGCGATGTACATCGGTGTTCTCGGCGGCCTGGATATGTTGGTTTTTACCGGCGGCATCGGCGAAAACGACATTGCGACGCGCGCCGACATTTGCACCGGACTCGAAAATCTCGGCATTTTTATTGATCCAAAACGCAATAATGTTCGCGGCGAAGCCGTGATTTCCAGCGAAAACTCGCCGGTTCTGGTCCGCGTAATCCCCCCAGCAGAGGACCTGCTGATCGCCAATCATGCCTACAAACTAATGCACGAAAAGTAGTGTTCCAGACGTGTCTTGCGAAGCAAGATTTGATCGTTTTTTGCGCGAAATGGAATGTGATCCAAATCACGTTTCATTTCGTGTCAAAGTGCGCGAAAAACAGCGTCTTTCGGGTGCTAAATGACGCGTAAAATGACATGAAATAGCGCGCTGTTCCGCCGTAAAATTGCAGTTAATTCGGCCTTCGACCAGGAGAATCTTTGATGAACGCGCACGCCGTAGCCGTCCCCATTACCGCTCAGCGTCCCGTTTCCGGCAATTTGCCGCGCTTTGCATGGGGCCTGCTGGCTTATAACGTCGCGGTCATTCTCTGGGGAGGGCTGGTGCGCGCGACCGGCTCAGGCGCAGGCTGCGGCGAGCATTGGCCGCTCTGCAACGGCATCGTGGTTCAGCATTCGCCTTCTGTTGAGACCATGATTGAGATGACACATCGCATCACCAGTGGCATCACCGTCATTGCGATGCTCGCGCTCGTGATCTGGACATTTCGTGGCACCGTTCGCAAGCACCTAGCCCGTGTCACGGTTGTGGCTGCGGCCATCTTGATGTTGAACGAAGCCTTCCTCGGCGCGCTCATCGTCATTCTCGGCAAGGTGGCGCGAGACCAGTCGCCATCTCGCGGCGCTTATCTTTCGCTCCACCTCGCGAACACGCTGCTGCTGGTTGCCGCGCTCACCCTCACAGCGCACTTCCTGTCGCGCAAGATTGGATTTCTGCGCGGCAAGTTGAGTACCACTCCATTGGCATTGCCTGCCTGCGGCTTAGTAGCGACACTCTCTGTCGGCGTCAGCGGATCGCTCGCGGCATTGGGCGATTCACTTTATCCCTCAACCAGCCTGCAGATCCGCTATTCGGCGGACTTCGCGACTACAAGCACGCTGCTGCTACGGCTCCGATGGCTTCATCCGGTATTCGGATTTGCCGCCGGATTTTTCATGAGCTGGCTGGTCTATCGCAGCGTTTTCCAGCGCGGTTATTGGAAGAACAAGCAGTTGGCCGTGAGCTGTCATTGGGCTCTTGCTTGCTCCAATATAGTCTTGGACTTGCCGACGTAATGCTGCTGGCGCCGGTGTGGATGCAGATCGTGCACCTACTTGGCGCTGATTTGTTGTGGATTGCACTCGTAATTCTGGCAGCACGGCTTTGTGTCCAACCCACTGCAATACCGGAAGGCTCCGCTTCACGCGGTTAGCGACAATCATAGATCATGTTTTTTCCACTACTTCAACGTGCTGGAAACATACGCGGACTGCCTGCACCTGTTGCCCAGTCTCGCTCATCACTGCCCTTCGCGGACATAGAAGGGAGCGTAGTCTCGGGAACTTCTTGAACTCAACTGAAAGACAACGGAAAGTGACCTATTTTACGTGAAGGCCTAGTAGAATCCCGGCGGAGGGTGACAGCAGTCACTGATAGCACTGATCATGGAAACATACGATAGTGCTGTAGCGGTTTTTCGGACCGCCGATCGAATGGAGCGGATGGCATGAATCTTGGATTTATCGAAAGCAAAACATACGACGAAATTTCCGTCGGTGACATCGCGAGAACTGAGCACGTACTCACGTTGAATGACGCAATGGCTTTTGCCTCGATATCAGGATTCGACTCCGTGTTGAGCCAGGAAGAATTAATCGAGCGGGCTGGAGGCGTGCCCCCCACAGGCCCGAACATGTGGTGCGCGTCCCTGATTTCCGGACTTTTCAGTATGAATATCCCGGGACCTGGCTGCACTCTCACCAACGTCTCGCTCTCGTTCCACGATCGCATTCGAGTTGGAGATCGCATTCTTGTCAGCGTGCAGGTGACGGCGAAGGACGACGCTACAAAGAGCGTCCACTTCGACTGCCAGGCGAACAACGGTTTCGGTAAATCCATTTTTTCGGGAACGGCACAATTGACCGCGCCGCTTGAAAAGCTTCGCTGGTCCACGCTCCCGGTGCCGTCGTTAACAGTGATTGATCCTTATCGCAGATACCGTGAGTTGATCGCGCGAGCGACAGCCAAACCAGCAGTGAAGACCGCGATTGTGTGGCCCTGCGATGAAGTGTCGTTGGGCGGATGCATGCAGGCATTCAAAGACAAACTCATCGTTCCGATCCTCGTCGGACCCTCTGCGAGGATCCGGAGCCTTGCGGAGTCCATGAAGATCGACCTGGGAGACACGCAGATTGTGGACGTGGCCGACAGCCGCACGGCAGCAGTGCGCGGAGTGGAACTGGCGCGCAACGGTGCGGCACAAATGTTGATGAAGGGTTCTTTGCACACGGATGAGATTATGGGCGCGGTAGTTTCTCGCGAGGGCGGCATGCGTACTGGCCGCCGCATCAGTCACGTGTTTGCGCTTGATGTGCCTGCGTATCACAAGACGCTTTTCGTTACAGACGCAGCCATCAATATCCAGCCGGACCTGGAAACAAAAGTCAGCATTCTGCAAAACGCAATCGACATGATGCGGACCCTCGAAGTCGCCATGCCGAAGGTTGCGATCCTCTCCGCAGTTGAATCCGTCAACCCCGCGATTCCCTCTACTCTCGATGCTGCCGCACTCTGCAAGATGGTGGATCGCGGCCAGATTACCGGAGCGATTGTGGATGGGCCATTGGCCTTTGATAACGCCATTTCCACTGACGCGGCGAGAATTAAAAAGATCAAGTCTCCGGTTTCAGGCGACGTTGATTTGCTGATGGTGCCCAATCTTGAAGCCGGCAACATTCTCTTCAAACAATTGCAGTATCTGGCTGGAGCACTTGCGGCCGGAGTTGTGGTTGGAGCGAAGGTTCCCATAGTGCTCACCAGTCGGGCCGACGGTGAATTAGCTCGCATGGCGAGTTGCGCGCTGGGAGTTCTTCTCGCGAAGCCTGCACCGCCGGTGTTGCAATAAAAGCCAGTGCTAATAGTGGCGAAACTGCGGTGGCGTGAGAGGAACGCGATTTGTGCTCACATCGTGTCCTAGTCTCTCGCTCTTAGTTGTAAGGATCTGACTCTTTAGATCCAGCCGCCGTCGACGACGAATGTCTGGTTGGTAATTGCCGAGCTGTCGTCCGCAGCCAGGAAGAGAGCCATCCTGGCAACATCGTCCGGTAGAATCGGCCGATTAATACACTGGTTTGACAGGATTTCCTTCTCATATTCCGGAGTCCACCAAAGCTGGCGCTGTCGCTCCGTCAGAATTCCTCCCGGCAGAATCGCATTTACGCGGATCGGCGAGCCCTGCAGCTCCTGCGCCATGGTGCGGGTCAAGCCGACGATTCCAGCCTTTGCCGTGACGTATGCGGGCAGGCCGGTTGAGGGAATAATCCACGCAATCGAACTCATGCAAATGATGGAGCCGCTGCCGCGGGAAATCATTTTGGGTGCAACGGACTGAATCGCGAAGAAATGGTGGCGAAGGTTGACGGCCATCCTGTGGTCCCAATATTCAGGCGTGATTTCCTGCCAGGCATGGCGGTCGTCGTTGGCAGCATTGTTGATCAGCACATCCACCAGGCCCAGTGACTGCTCGATCCTAGCGATCGAATCTCTCAAGGCGCTTATGTCGGTGATATCGCAGGGTAAGAAAGCGGGAACGTAGGTCGAGCGAGCGGAAAGACCAGCAATCAAAGTTTCCGCTGCGCGTGTGTCCACGTCGAGGAAAGCCACCTTTGCCCCCTGCAGGGCGAAATGCTCAACCAGCGAAGCTCCGATGCCGGAAGCGCCGCCAGTGATGAGAACGACTTTACCTCCAAGGCTGGGATAGCGGGCAAATTGAGAATCAGAATTCATGATGTTCCTCTTCCTAAGTAACTCAATACAGTATCAAAACTTATTCGCAAAGACTTGTTGGCTTTTGCGATCCGCCTCCGGTACGGATCGATGGCACCGCCAGGGAGGGCTTTGAGATGAGCGAATCCATCCGCGGAGGACCGCGTCGGTGCCCTTCGGGTATATGCTGTGGTCATACACCGCTCCGTTGATGTTGGAGAATACCGCCTTGGGCTCCGAAAAGAGTCGTCGAGAAGACCGTTTATTGAGCCGCAGAGCTCTGCTTACTTCACTAGGGGGATTGGGCCTGGCTTCGGTGTTTCCGTTCTCTACTCCAGCATTTCTTGGTGCGCAGGCAGCCCCTGATGCGACCGGCAATCCTGCGGCGCTAACGCGCGAACAGGTTGAAGAACTGGTTCGTCCCCATTTTGTGTGCAACGATCCGGACCTTTGGCGGCTTGCGGTTGACAGCTATCAACACTGCATTCTGGGCCGTCTGCGGCACGCTGAGCCGCCACTTGCGCATGATTGGCTGGTGCCCGGCGGAGTCTATGTCGGGCAATGGATCTGGGACACAATGTTCGTCGTCGATCTGTTGAGCATCCTTGACAATCAGCGTGACGTTATTCGCGGAGTATTTCAAAACTACTGGGACTTTCAAGATCGTTGGAACACGGTGAAGCCATCGTATGCTCGCGGCTTCATCGCAAACTTCATCGCACCTGACAGCGGTCCACCGGGATTTACTGGCAAGGACTGGTTGACTTTTCCTGCTTACTCGCAGGCTCCTTTGCTGGCGTGGGGAATGGAGCGCGTTTACCAAAGGAATGGGGATGTTGAACTGCTTCAGACCGGAATTGGCCCCTTGGAACAATTCCATGATTGGTTCTGGCGAGAACGCGACGTTCACGGCTGGGGACTTATTAGTGTCGGTTCCTATAGTGGGGTTCCGCAGCACGCTCGTTTCGAGACTTACGATAACGAGGTCGACCTCGATGACCTGGTGATGACGGAACATCCCACGCGCCAGGGCCCAAAAGAGGGCAAATGGTACGGAAACATTTCCATTCCGGCGAATACCGCTTACTTGCTGCAGTCAGAGGCGAGCCTTATCAGGATGGCGGAGATTTGTGGCAATCGCCCGATGGCCGAACGCCGCAAGTTGCATCTCGCCAAAGGCATTGCGGCGATGCGGAAGTATATGTGGAGCGATCTGCAGGGATGCTTTGTTGCCGTGAACCGTGACACCTTGAAGCAGAGTGCAGTGGCAACCGTGGGCGGCTTTGTGCCGCTGTGGGCTGGCGTTCCCACCACCAAAGAGGCTGCCCACATGGGGCGAACGCTTGCTGGACCAGACTGGGCTACTCCACTGCCGATTCCTACAGTTACCCGAAGCAGCAAGAATTATGTGAGCGACGGCTTTTGGCGCGGAGATGTGTGGCCGGCAACGAACTACCAGGTCGCGAGTGGCCTATCGCACTATGGGCAAACATCTCTTGCTGCGCATATCGCCGACGCCATGATCGATAACACGATTAAAGTTGGCATAAGTGAACACTACGACAGCTTGACCGGAAAACCCCTCGGTGTTCCCCATCTCGGCATGTCTGCTCTGGTGCTCACGATGGCAGTGGACAGCCTGAGCGCGAAACATAAGATCCGCGTCGTGCGTTAGCTCGCTCACCGCTATCGCAGGGCATTGTTGACGATCTGGCGAGCCTCTTCCACAATCCTTGCGAGATGGTTCTCGTCCTTAAAGCTCTCAGCGTAGATTTTGTAAATATCTTCAGTGCCTGATGGACGAGCGGCAAACCATCCATTCTTCGATACAACTTTGAGTCCGCCAATTTCCGCGTTGTTGCCGGGCGCACGCGTCAGCTTCGCGGTTATGGGCTCTCCTGCCAACTCCGATTCTTTCACTGCCTCGGGCGAGAGCTTACTCAACTTCGCCTTCTGCTCCGAATTCGCGGCGGCATCTATACGTGTGTAATACGGCATGCCGAATTCCGCTGCAAGCTCGGTGAAGTGCTGGCCTGGATCCTTACCGGTGACGGAGGTGATTTCCGCTGCGAGCAGGTTCATGATGGGGCCGTCTTTGTCCGTCGTCCACACCGTGCCATCGCGGCGTAGAAAACTGGCACCTGCACTCTCCTCGCCGCCAAAGCAGCAGGTCCCATCGAAAAGGCCCGGAGCGAACCACTTGAACCCCACCGGCGTTTCAGACAGTCGACGGCCGAGTTTGTTCACCACGTTATCGATCATGCTGCTACTCACCAGCGTCTTGCCGACAAATGCATCCGTGGACCACTGCGGGCGATGTGTCAGCAAATATTGAATGGCTACCGCGAGGTAGTGATTTGGGTTCATCAATCCCGAGCTTGGCGTAACGATGCCATGACGATCGGAATCGGGATCGTTGGCAAAAGCCACCTGGTATTGGTTCTTCAATCCAACGAGGCTTGCCATGGCATAGGGGCTGGAGCAATCCATCCGGATCTTTCCGTCGTGGTCGACCGTCATGAATGAAAAGGTCGGATCGATTACAGGATTCACGACCTTGATGTCCAGTCCGTAAACGGAGTTGATCGGCTCCCAGTAAGGACCGGCCGCGCCGCCCAGGGGATCGACTCCCATTTTCAAGCCGCCCTTCCGAATTGCATCCATATCCACTACGTGGATAAGGTCGTTCACATACGGCATCACGTAATCTTGATGATGGGTTGTTGCTGCTTTGACAGCAACTTCATATGGCTTTCGACGCACGCCGGAGTTCTTTGCGCGCAAAAACTCGTTCGCGCGATTCTCAACCCACTTTGTGATGTCGGTATCCGCAGGGCCGCCGTTTGTTGGGTTGTATTTAAAGCCTCCATCTTCCGGCGGATTATGGGACGGCGTAATGACGATGCCGTCGGCGAGATGATCTTTTCTGCCTCGGTTGTAAACCAGGATGGCTCGCGAAATCACAGGAGTTGGTGTTACGCCGTCGTTTTGCTGGATGACGGTTTCAACTTCGTTTGCGGCGAGAACTTCAAGCGCAGTACGCTGCGCCGGCGCTGAAAGCGCGTGCGTATCCTTGCCCATGTAAAGCGGGCCGTCTGTTCCCTGCGCGCGACGATAGTCGCAGATGGCCTGGGTGATGGCAAGAATGTGAGCTTCAGTAAAAGATCCGCGAAGGGAGGAGCCGCGATGGCCACTGGTGCCGAAGGTAACCATTTGCGCGGGATCGTCGAGATCTGGCAAGCGTTCGTAATATTCCTTTTCGAGAAACGCAAGATCTACCAGCATGCTCCTGGGCGCCGGCTTTCCTGCAAGAGGCGAAACTTCTACGTTGTTCGTTGTCTCACTCGCCATTTCCATTCCTCGATTCGTAATCTGTGGCCGATTGAATGCTGGAGTATTAAGAAGTGCGGCTAGCCTTCCTTAGATGCTCAATGATGATCAGCGTATCAATCGCCTACATGTCGGGTGTCGTTCCAAAGTTCGATGACCGGCTCAGCGATTCCGTGCTCATAACCGAGTGTACTCAGGCTCGCCGTGCTCAGCAGGAAGTATCTGCCGTCCTGCGGTTCCAGCTGAAGCCATCTGGCCGCAAGCATACGAAGAAAGTGACCGCTGGAAAAAAGCAGCACATCTCCGTTCGCTGCTTTCACTCGAGCGATCACGCGATCCGCTCGCGTCGAGACCTGTTCCGGAGATTCTCCTCCGGGGCACCCATCACGGAACAGTTGCCAATGGGGACGATCACGGTAAATTTCGGCTGTACGAAGTCCCTCGTAATTGCCGTAGTTCCATTCCACCAAATCAGGATCGATCTCGGCTGCGCCTCCAAATCCAGCGAGTTTGCATGTGAGAGAAGCACGTTGAAGTGGGCTGGTGAATACCTTCGTGAAGTGCATCCCTTTCAGGCGCTTTCCCAGGCGAGTCGCATTCCGCTCTCCTCTTTCGGTGAGTGGCTGATCCGTTAGCCCGGTATGTTGCCCGGAAATGCTCCAGGCAGTCTCGCCATGACGCGCCAGGTAAATAGACGGAAGTTCTTCACTCATGCAACTTCCTTTCAGAATAAAACTAAACGACCTATAAATGAAATTGAGGATGCTGATCGTAGGTCACAATGATGTCTAAGACTTTTTACTTGGTGAGACAGCCGCGCCAGGATCGTGTTGGTTCGCGTACAGCAACACGGTCGAGCGTGCGCCGACAGAATATTTGAATCCCCGTACGTAGCCCGAGTCTTGCCATTCGACGATATCGTCAGGCGATTCGAGCGCCGTATCGATCCACCGCCGCCATGGATTTTCACCACCGTTGTTGATCGGCGGCAATTCAAATTCAAGCGGCTCCCAGTATGCGTTAATCATCCAGTGAAAACGCACATTTTCCTTTTGCAGTACGGCACTGATTGCAATGCTGTGCGAAGCATCCCCCCAATCTGGCTCGCCCAATTTCACACCGTGCCATGCCTTGTCGGCGTAGCGAATGAGATCGATCAATGAACTTTGACCGGGACGTTCCTCAAGGTCGCGCAAGATTCGCCGAGTATTCAGCAGCTTCACAAACCTGTGAACATCTGCGTGCTTTTCCACCTGAGACCAATCAAACCAAGCCGTCTCGTCGTCGTGACAATAGGCATTGTTGTTTCCGTACTGCGTTCGCCGGACCTCATCGCCCATCAGGACCATAGGCATTCCCAACGACAAGAGCGTGATAGAAAGAAAATTCTTCACCTGGCGATTTCGCAGGCCCTCAACAACAGGATCGTTCGTAGGTCCTTCCACTCCACAATTCCAGCTATCGTTTTCCTGTTGTCCATCACGATTCTGTTCGCCATTCGCTTCATTGTGTTTCTGGTTATACGATACGAGGTCGTTTAGAGTGAACCCATCATGGCAGCAAACGAAATTCACACTCTGTTCTGCTTCTCTCCGCTCATGTCCAAATATGTCTGGACTGCCGAGGAGACGCTCCGCCAGATCGCGAACAGAGCCGTTATCACCTCGCACGAAACGACGAACGCCATCACGAAATTTGCCGTTCCACTCCCGCCAGCTATCGCCGATGAAAGTTCCTACTTGGTACAAACCAGCAGCATCCCAGGCCTCAGCAATGATCTTAATGCCTGCGAGCGCTGGCTCCGATTCGATGTCCCACAGGACGGGTGGGTTCGGCATTACGCTGCCGGAATGGTCTCGCGCAAGGATGGAAGCAAGGTCGAAGCGGAAACCGTCGACGTGCATCCCTTCCACCCAGTGCCGCAAACTATCCAAAATCATCCGGCGCACAACAGCGTGATTCGAGTTGAGGGTATTGCCTGTGCCGCTGTAGTTTGCATAATGGGAGCCATCGCCCTCGAGAATGTAATACGTACTGTTGTCGAGGCCTCGATAGGAGAGTGTAGGACCCCTCCCATCTCCTTCCGCTGTGTGGTTGTAAACAACGTCGAGGATTACTTCAATGTCGGCGCGGTGCAGGGCTTTCACCATTTCTCGAAATTCATCGTGAGCGCCAAATACATCCTTGCGTGAACTGTATCCACGATGCGGTGCGAAAAAGGAGATTGGCGCGTATCCCCAGTAATTGACCAGTCCGGGCGGACAATCCTGAGTATCGAATTCAAATACAGGCAACAATTCAACTGCCGTGATTCCAAGGTCTTTGAGATATGGAATCTTTTCGACTACGCCTGCATAGGTACCGCGCTTCTCTTTTGCCACGCCAGAATTTGGATTGCTTGTAAATCCGCCGACATGCATTTCGTAAACAATGGTCTGCGAGACCGATCTCTTCAGAGGAAGATCTCCCTCCCAATCGTAGGATTGGAAATCGGCAACCATGCTCTTCATCGCAGTGGCTGCATTGTCGCCCGGGAGCTTTGCGGCGTCTCGACTATACTTTTCGGGAACGACCACGGCGAGGGAGTATGGGTCGAGCAAAACTTTTTCTCGATCGAAAGCTGAGCCAAATCTCGGGACCGTCGGTTCAATCGCACGATAGCCATACAACTGTCCGGGGGCTATGCCCGGCACAAAAATATGCCAATAATAATAGGTACGATTCACCGTAGGATCGAATCGAATGATGCGGGAGGGGCCTGCGTCATCACGGTCGAACAGTAGCAATTCCATGCCGGAAGCGTCGCGAGAGAAGACGCTGAAGTTCACGCCTCCGTCCCTGCAGGTCGCGCCAAGTGGTGAACTGTGACCGGCCATTTCAGGAATCTGCGCTATTGGAGGGTGTGCTGCGGTCTTCATCTTAGAATTCACTTTCTTTGTTTTGATCCATCAACAATAGAGAGATCAGGCCTGTCCAGCCGGTTTGGTGGCTCGCACCGCAACCACGGCCCGTGTCGCCGTGGAAGTACTCGTGGAAGGGGACCAGGTCTTTCCAGTATGGATCGGTCTGGAACAGTTCGTACTCTCCGAACACGGCTCGGCGTCCCTGGTGGTCGCGGAGGAATATATGCATCAGTCGCTGTGCCAATTCGTCCGCGACCTGCCCCAAGTTCATCATTCGACCCGATCCTGTTGGACACTCCACGGTAAAGTCATCGCCGTAATAGTTGTAATACTCCTTGAGCGCAGCAATGATTAGCAGATTTGCCGGCATCCAAATTGGCCCACGCCAGTTGGAATTTCCGCCAAACAGATTCGTCATGGATTCGCCCGGCTCATAATCCAGTCGATATTCCTTGCCATCCAAGTGAAGGATCAAAGGATGATCGCGGTGATACTGAGAGACGGCCCGGACACCGTATGGCGAGAGAAACTCGTTTTCATCCAGCATATATTTCATCATGCGCCTTAGCTGCTCTGTTCGCACGAGGCCCAGTATCAGACGTTTACTCGGCCCAGGAACAACGGCCGGCCCAGCGCAGTCAATCAGATCAGGACGGTGCTCGATAAACCACTCCCGACGATTCTGAAATGCGGGATACCGATCGAAAGTGTCTGCGGGGATGGTAGACGCACCGAACATCGGCACGAATCCCACCATCGTACGGGCGCGTATTTTGATCGGCTCCTGATCGTCCAGCGAAAGTTGGTCGTAAAAGAAACCATCCTCCTCATCCCAAAGCGACTTCGAAACATCGCGGCGGCCATTCAAAGCGTGCGCGATAAAAACGAAGTGCTCCCAAAATTTGCTGGCAAGATCTTCGTATGTCGGGTCTCTTTCCGCAAGGAGAAGTGCAGTAGAGAGCATGCTCTTGGCATAGGCGGCCATCCAGCTTGTGCCGTCGGCCTGGCCCAGCAGATATCCGGGTGGCATCTTGTCTCGATCGAAGACGCCGATGTTGTCCATGCCCAGAAATCCACCCTGAAAAATGTTTTTGCCCATGGCGTCTTTGCGATTTACCCACCAGGTAAAGTTCAGCAACAACTTTTGAAAGACTTTCTCAATGAAAGCATAGTCGGCGACGCCCGTACTCTTCAGCTCCGTATCAAACACGACTCTCGCTGCAAGCATTAGAATAGGTGGATTCACGCTGCCGAAGTCCCATTCGTATGCGGGCACTTGTCCATTCGGATGCATGTACCACTCGCGCAGCAGTAGGATGAGCTGATCTTTCGCGAACTGCGGATCGATGTGTGCAAGAGTGATGCAGTGAAATCCCATATCCCACGATGCGAACCATGGGAACTCCCACTTATCCGGCATGGAGAGCACGTCGCGCGTAAAAAGGTGAAGCCACTCGTGATTGCGTCCTTCCAGCCGCTCTGGAGGGGGCTTCGGCTCAGATGGATCGCCATGCAACCAATCGGTTACGACGTAGTGATAATACTGCTTTGACCACAACATGCCCGCAAATGACTGGCGTGCGATCATACGTGCATCGTCGCTCAACTGTGGAAGCAAAACCGCATCGTAGAATTCGTCGGCCTCTTCCTTGCGCTGCTTGAGCGTAGCTTCAAAGTCGGCGAATGGATCTTCGAGGACATGATTGTCGATGACGAGCGCAAGCCTGAGCTGAATCTGAATCGTCTCGCCCGGGGGAACGGTCCGATGATATCGCGCTGCAGCCTTTGTACCGATCGACTGCGGATTTACCGCCTCACGCTTGCCCTTGATTACGTACTCGTGGAAGGCGTCCTTTACATAGGCGGAAGCAGACTTCTGTTCAAAAATGCGTTCAGCGTTCGTGTCGTTCTCTGTGAACAGCAGTTCATTGCAGTCTTTGCAATACAACATGTAATCGCCGAGTTGCCAATGCGCCGCAATCATCCTCCGATGACGACCATCGTCGGCGGCTTCGCTGTGAATCTTCACCGAGGGCCGACGATCATCTCTACCCCAACTCCAAGTATTACGAAACCAGACTGTCGGCAGAACGTCGATTGCCGCTGCGTCGGGGCCGCGATTGCTGATGTTGATCCGGATAAGCAAATCTTCGGCGCTCACTTTTGCATATTCGATTTCGACGTCAAAATACCTGTTTTCATTGAAGATGCCGGTGTCGACCAATTCATATTCCATGTCGCGCCGCGTACGACGGGCATTTTCCTGGAGCAGTTCGTCGTAGGGATATTCCGACTGCGGATACTTATACAAATACTTCATGTACGCGTGGCTGGGGATATTATCTAGGTAAAAGTAATACTCCTTTACGTCTTCCCCGTGGTTCCCTTCAGGACCGGTCAAACCAAACAGGCGCTCTTTGAGGATTGGGTCTTTCCCGTTCCACAGCGCCAATGCGAAGCACATATACTGGTGTCGGTCGCAAATACCGGCGAGACCATCCTCATTCCAGCGATACGCTCGAGAGCGTGCATGATCGTGTGGGAAGAAACTCCAGGCGTCGCCGTCCGTGCTGTAATCTTCTCGAACCGTGCCCCAAGCGCGTTCAGCAACGAAAGGGCCCCAGCGAGTCCAATTTCCTTTCTTCTGCTGATTCATCACCAGGCGAACGCCTTCCCTGGTGTCGTAAATGCTCATGCAGCTATCCTCAATCTTTCTACTCGCGGATTTTTTAACAGCTTGAGCTCAAAACGGGAACACAAAGCGGGATTTGATGATCACTATTGCTGCGATGTCTCTTGAGCAGCCACTTTCGCGAGCCGTCGCAAGTGGCGCTGCTCCAGGCTATATCTGGCTTCAAGGAATGTTTGTACCAGGTCCCACGCGACGGAGGGGCCAACCGTCCGGCCCCCCATCGAGATGATATTCATATGATCGTCCTCAACGCCCTGCCGGGCTGAGAAATGATCATGGATAAGGGCGGCGCGAACACCCGGAATCTTATTCGCAGCAACCGATGCGCCCACTCCACTTCCGCAGATAGCAATCCCGCGCTCTACCTCTCCAGCGGCTACAGCCTTGGACAAAGGCAAGACGTAATCCGGATAGTCGTCATCCAGCTTCTCTGAGTACGCCCCAAAATCTACTACCTCGTAACCAGACTCGCGGAGGTGCGAGACGATTTCCTCTTTCAGAGCGAAGCCACCATGATCAGTCGCGATTCCGACTCGCATATTGCCTCTTTCTCACACGCTTTCGCATCGATTGTCATCCAGTATCCATCTGCCCTGTCGCCGCACGATCGGCCATTATAAGCGCGTGAGCCTGGCTGATTCGCCCGGCAGGAATTGTTGGATCAGCCGCGCGCAGCCGCGAAAACATCGGCACCTTTTCGCTTCCCGTAATCAACCACAGAATACGACGGGAGCGATTGATGATGGGGAATGTGAGGGTCATCCGGCGCCTGCCCAAATAAACGCCGGTCAACGCGACGTCCGTATTTGAAACACCAAGCACCGGGTCGTTGGGCACAAGAGAAGCTGTATGACCATCGGGCCCCATTCCGAGATGAGCAAGATCAAGAATGGCCGGCGAACCCGCCTCTTTTCTCAAAGTCTCCGTATATTCGAGCGCGGCGGCTTCGAGGTCGCTGGATTCTACAGGCATGGCATAGATCTGATTCGGCGGCAACGGAGCATGCTCCAGCAGACTCTCTCGCAGGTGTGTCAAGTTTCGATCAGGGTCGCCTGCTGGTGCTATGCGTTCATCAACCTGGAAGACGTGAACATCTTTCCAGGGAACATCTTCCTCCGCGAGATCACGCAACATTTGCCACGGTGCTTTTCCGCCACTCACTGCCATTGTGAATCGGCCGCGTGCGGCTACGGCGGCACGTGCGTCCAGTGCAATACGGGATGCGGCTGCCCGTGCAACAGAATCTGCGTTATCAAATACTTCAAATTCCATTTGATTCTCCCCACTCGAAGCAGTCTTCCGGGCCGCCGTTTTACTGTTTCTTGGGAGACATGATTTTTATCACTTCCTCATCCGGAATAATGGGGTCGTGCCACCCGCCCGGAGGAACAGCTTTTTTATCAGGATCGGGCGGTCCCCATGTTCCAGGCTCATAGACTGTAACCGGCGTCGCCTGGTCGAGAATGGGATCAACAATTCGCCACGCCTCATCGACATAGTCCTGACGCGCGAAGATGGAGCAATCTCCCTCCATCGCATCGCCCAGTACTCGCTCGTACGCCTGCATTTCACCAGCGCGGGGATGTCGGCTGGCAATCATCTCTGTTAATACTCCTTGCATCTCACGGTTCACATCCAGGACGGTCACGCCCATCGCGATGGTCATTTCCGGGCTTATCCGAAAACGCATGTAGTCATGATGCAGATCTTTACTCCGGAACACCGAGGGAGGTTTCCGCAGCCGCGCGATGACCTCGGTACAGGTAACTGGCAGACACTTGCCCGCCCGAATAAAGATCGGAACTCCCATCCATCTCCAGGAGTCTACTTCCAACCGCAACGCCGCGTAGGTCTCTATTTTAGAATCCGGTGCGACGCCTTTCTCCTGGAGGTACCCTTTGAACTGGCCGCGAACAACATCCTCCGGCACGAGTGTGCGGACCGATCGCAGCACTTTAACCTTCTCGTCACGAATGGCCTCGCTATCGATTCGAGCTGGCGCCTCCATCATCAAATTGCATAACACCTGGAAAAGATGATTCTGTATGACGTCGCGAATAGTGCCGGTTTGGTCGTAGAAGGCACCACGGCCCTGCACGCCGAAATCTTCGGCCATCGTGACTTGAATGCTCTGAATGTAATTGCGATTCCAGAAGGGCTCCATGAACGCGTTAGCAAACCGAAACGTCATAACGTTATGCACCGGTCCCTTTCCTAAGAAATGGTCGATGCGAAAGATCGACGACTCGGGAAACGATGCAAGCAAAATGCGATCGAGATTTTCCGCTGTTTCAAGATTGTGACCGAAGGGCTTCTCTACGATGACCCGGGCACCCTTGGCGCAGCCTGACGCTACGAGTTGTTTTACAACTTCGGGGAAAAGAACCGGAGGAATTGCAAGATAGTGAGCAGGGTGCTCTGCACTTCCCAATTCTTTGCGGACCGCTAGAAAGGTATTGAGGTCCGCATAGTCTCCGTCGACGTAACGAAGCAATGAGTTCAGCTTCTGCCACGCTGCTTGATCAACGCCGCCGTGTTTTTCCAGGCTGTCCTGCGCACGAGCTTTCAGCTGATCGAGATTCCAGCCAGCTTTGGCGACGCCAATTACCGGGACATTGAGATTGCCTCGTTTAACCATCGCTTGCAAAGCCGGAAAAATCTGCTTATAGGCAAGATCGCCGGTTGCCCCAAAAAACACCAAGGCGTCGGACTGTGGGCTGTTCATTGCTCTCTCCGTCTTATACTTACTTTTCCGGTTTTTCCAAATGCCCGCCGAACGCGTAACGCATGGCCGACAAAATCTTGTTGGAGAAATCTGCTTCTCCTCGTGAACTGAATCGCGAATAGAGGGCACTCGTCAGTACCGGCGTGGGTACAGCCTCATCGATACTCGCCTTGATTGTCCATCGTCCCTCTCCGGAATCTGATACGCGACCGCCGAACTTCGTCAGCTGAGGATCTTGCGTCAATGCTGAAGCAGTAAGATCCAGCAGCCAAGATGCAATTACACTTCCTCGGCGCCACACTTCCGCAACGTCCGCAAGATTGAATTCGTATTGGTAGTGCTCAGGATCGCGCAGGGGCGTTGTTTCCGCGTCGATGTCATGCGTATGCTTGCCGACGTTTGCTCCGCGCAGCACGCCCAGGCCTTCCGCATACGCAGCCATGATTCCATATTCGATTCCGTTGTGAACCATCTTCACGAAGTGGCCACCGCCACTCTCGCCGCAATGAAGATAGCCCTGCTCGGAAGTGCCGCCAAGTTTATCGCGACCCGGAGTCTTGGCAATATCTCCCGAGCCCGGCGCAATCGTTTTAAAGATTGGATCGAGGTGTTCGACGGCGTCATTCGGCCCCCCGATCATCATGCAGTATCCGCGTTCAAGACCCCAGACACCACCGCTTGTTCCCACGTCCACATATTTAATTCCTTTTGCCGACAGATCTTTTGCACGCCGGATGTCATCGATGTAATAAGAATTTCCTCCATCGATGAGAATGTCGCCCGCTTCAAGGTGCGGAACGATGGACGCGATGGTCTCGTCCACTACCGCAGCCGGGATCATTAGCCATATCGCCCTAGGCTTGGAGAGTTTGCCGACAAAATCCTCCACCGACGAAGACCCGGTCGCCTTTTCTTTTACCAGGTCTGCCACTGCCTGCTGCGAGCGATCGAATACGACACATTCGTGACCGCCGTTAATAAGTCGACGCACCATGTTGGCGCCCATTCTTCCCAGACCGACCATTCCAAGTTGCATGTTCACTCCTCAGTTCAGATCACGCGTTTCGCGCCTAAATCGTAGTGTTTTGAAGATGAGCCTCGATTTACTTACTGTTCCGGTAACGGCGAAGCAGATTGTTGGTCGACGTATCATGCGCCAGCGCGGGATCAGACAAACTCTCCAGTTCTCCAATGATGCGCTGCGCCAATACTTTTCCGAGCTCCACTCCCCATTGGTCGAAGGAATCGATGCTCCAGATTGTCCCCTGTGTGAAAACGGAATGTTCATAGAGCGCAATCAACTTGCCCAGGGTTTCCGGCGTAAGCTTATCAGCCAGGATGGTATTCGACGGTCGATTGCCTTCGAAGACTCGATGCGGAACGAGCCAATCTGGTGTACCTTCTGCCTTCACCTCATCAGCCGTCTTTCCAAACGCCAGTGCTTCAGCCTGGGCAAATACATTCGCCATCAGCATGTCATGATGACGCCCAAGGGGATTCAGAGTCTTCAGGAAGCCGATGAAATCGCAAGGAATTAGCCGAGTCCCTTGATGGATCAGTTGATAGAAAGAATGTTGACCGTTCGTTCCAGGTTCTCCCCAATAGATGGGACCGGTTTCGTAGTTCACATGCGATCCGTCCAGGGTCACATGCTTGCCGTTGCTCTCCATCGTGAGTTGCTGAAGATAAGCAGGAAAGCGCTTTAAATATTGCTCGTAAGGCAGTACGGCAACAGTCTGAGCGTTGAAGAAATCGGTATACCACACCGTGAGAAGGCCGAGCAGAACCGGAAGATTGCTCTCAAATGGCGCGGTTCGAAAGTGCACGTCCATCTGGTGGAATCCGTCGAGTAGTGCGCGAAAGTTATCGGGACCGATCGCAAGCATAGTTGATAGGCCAATGGCCGAATCCATCGAATATCGGCCGCCAACCCAATCCCAGAATTCAAACATGTTGGCCGTATCAATTCCGAACTTTGTCACTTCCTTGGAGTTGGTTGAGACAGCGACGAAGTGTTTCGCTACTGAAGACTCATTGCCGCCGAAGGCTGCCACTGCCCAATCCCGTGCGGTGTGAGCATTCGTCATCGTTTCCAGCGTCGTAAAAGTTTTGGAGGAAATAATGAAGAGTGTTTCGGCTGCATCCAAGCCTTGTACTGCCTCGGCAAAGTCCGTGCCATCTACGTTTGAGACGAAGCGGAAAGTCATGTCGCGCTGGCTGTAGAATCGAAGCGCCTCATAGGCCATGACAGGTCCGAGGTCGGAGCCGCCGATTCCGACGTTGATTACGTTGCGAATTCGCTTGCCGGTGTGACCTTTCCATTCCCCACTGCAAACGCGCTCAGAAAAAGCAGCCATCTTGTCGAGAACCGCGTGAACTGCAAACACAACATTCTCGCCATCGACCACGATGGATTCGCCTTTGGGCGCGCGCAGTGCGACGTGCAAGACAGCCCTGTTTTCCGTAATATTAATTTTCTCGCCGGTAAACATGGCTTCGATGCGCTCGCGCAATCCAGACTCGGCAGCCAGCTGAAGCAAAAGTTTCAGCGTTTCCCGAGTGATGCGATTCTTCGAATAATCGAGGAAGATTCCCGTCGCTTCAAGCGTGAACCGCTCCCCGCGCGAGGAATCGTCCGCGAATAATTGGCGAAGATGCACGTCGCGAATCTGCTGGTAATGCTCTTCCAGCGCTTTCCACGCCGGACGCTCAGTCAATGCCTCTACCTTCGCCGCCATCTTCACAGCTCCTTTTTTTTGCTGATCCCGGGTGCGAAAATTTTCCTGCGATAAGCGCGCCGAGGTTCTCGAGCCCATATTTGGAAATGCGGAAGCGGTAACCGCTTCGTTTGAATTAGCTTACGCACCTTTTGCTAATTGAACACTCTTCGATTCAATCACCGTCATGAGTTCGTTCCATGAAGTTACAAAGGATTTGGCCCCCTCTTCCTGGAGTTGGGCGCCCAGCGCGTCAATATCCACGCCGGCGGATGCGAATTCGGCAAGTGTTTTTTCGCAATCTCCGCCGTCCGCAGGCATTACATCGCCCACTTCACCGTGATCGGCAAACGCTTTCAGGGTGCCTTCCGGCATTGTGTTTACGGTTAAGGGAGCAGCCAGCGCTTTGATGTACAAGATGTCGGAAGCCTTCGGATCCTTTGTTCCCGTGCTGGCCCACAATAAGCGCTGCGGATTGTATCCGGCCTTCACAATGGCCTGCCAGCGAGGCGACACCATCAACTCACGGTGAGCCTTATAAATCCGTTTTGCGATCGCAATTCCGAGTTTTTCATGCAGGCTCTCGGGCACCTTGTTCGCAACCGCGACGTCCCATCTACTAATAAAAACAGATGCAACCGATTCAACATCGGTAGGAAGTCCGGCGGCAATACGGCGTTCGACGCCCTTCAGATAGGCGTCCGCTGCGGCCAGGTACTGCTCCCGAGAAAACAGCAGTGTGACGTTCACTGAGACGCCCGCAAAAATAGCTTCCTCAATCGCGGGAAGTCCTTCATTGGTGCCCGGAATTTTGATAAACAGATTCGGCTTTCCGGCCCGATTATGCAGATCTTTCGCCGCAGCCAGCGTGCTCGCCGTGTCGTACGCGAGAAGGGGCGAAACTTCGAGGGAGACCCATCCGTCCACATTATTGGTCTGGTCATACACCGCGCGAAACAGTTCGGCCGCCCGCGACAGATCTTCAATCGCTAATTCAAAGAAAAGTGCTTCTCCGGATTTGCCTGCGTCGAGTTTTTCGCGAATCGCAGCGTCGTAGGCTGAACTCTTTTTGATCGCCTGATCGAAAATCGTCGGATTGGAAGTCAGTCCTGTAACAGAAAATTCATCAATGTAGCGCTTGAGCGTCCCGCTATCGAGCAGGTCACGAGTAATATTGTCGAGCCAAAGGCTTTGACCGAGGTTGTGAAGGGTCTGGGTAGCTCTCATGATGTCTCCTGACGTGGTTGGCCATAACAGTAGCAGCCGGTGAAGTTTAGCATCAACCAGGCATCCGCTGGTCGCGAGAAGGCTCATTATAATAGTCTGGGTTTCCATCAATCTGCAGAATTAACACCTAATTCTGGCTTACAGTTATATCGATGCAATTCATCAAGGAGTCGAAATGACCGATGACTCGAATTCCGTTCCGACTGTGAATAAATCGTCGTCGTTGAAACAATCAATCCTGGACAACCTTTACTACGTCCAAGGTCGCGTGCCGCAGCTTGCCACTCCGATCGACTGGTACATGTCTCTGTCTCTCGCCGTGCGCGACCGCATGATGAACCACTGGATCGATACCTTCTCGCTCATTCGCCATCGCAATATTAAAGCCGTGGCATACCTTTCTGCGGAATATCTGATGGGCCCCCAACTCGCCAACAACCTCCTGAATCTCGGCATTCGTCAAGAGGCGGAAACTGCCCTTTCCGAACTTGGGCTCGACCTCGGAAATCTGATTCAAATTGAACCGGAGCCCGGTCTCGGCAACGGTGGCCTGGGACGACTCGCGGCCTGCTATATGGATTCGCTCGCGACCTTAAGGATTCCGGCAATCGGCTATGGTATTCGATATGAGTTCGGGCTCTTTCGGCAGGAGATTCGGGATGGCTGGCAAGCGGAAAAGACGGACAAATGGCTGAGTTTCGGCAATCCGTGGGAGATCTGCAGGCCGGAGATGTCCTACTCGGTTCTGAGTGGAGGCCACACCGAAAACTACAACGACGAAGATGGGATCAAGCGGGTTCGCTGGGTTCCTGCTCACAGTGTGAAGGGAGTTGCATACGACACGCTGGTGGCGGGATATAACAACGGCCTGGTGGACTTCCTTAGACTATGGAAATCCGAGGCGGTCGACTCTTTCGATCTGCAGGCCTTCAATCTGGGGGACTATTACAAGGCTGTTGAAGAAAAAGTATCGTCCGAGACTATCAGCAAGATCCTCTATCCCAATGATGAGCCAGAGGTGGGAAAGAGACTTCGTTTGTCACAGCAGTATTTCTTCACATCCTGCTCCCTGCAGGATCTGATCAGAATCCAGCACATGCGTGGCGACAGCCTGGAAACTCTGGACCAGAATTTCGCAATTCAGCTGAATGACACTCACCCATCTATCGCCGTCGCTGAACTGATGCGACTGCTTGTCGACATTCATCGCATGGACTGGGACCTGGCTTGGGATGTCACGAAAAAGACGCTTGCCTACACAAACCATACTTTGCTGCCTGAGGCCCTGGAGAAGTGGCCACTGCCGCTATTTGCGAGCATACTGCCCCGGCACTTAGAAATCATCTACGAGATCAATCGACGATTTCTCGACAGCGTGCGTAGCAAATATCCGGATGACAACAACCGCGTTGCTCGCATGTCGATCATTGACGAAAGCGGAGAAAAGTACCTTAGAATGGCGAACCTTGCAACGATAGGCAGCCATGCTGTCAACGGTGTCGCCGAGCTACATTCCGAGTTGCTAAAGGCAACTGTTTTGCGGGACTTCTACGAGCTCACCCCAGAGAAGTTCCTAAATGTGACAAACGGCGTCACGCCTCGGCGCTGGATGGCGCTCAGTAACCCCGAACTAACCACGCTCATTAATGGAAAGATCGGCCAGGAATGGCTCACACATGGTCCTGCGCTCAAGCAACTTGAGCCCTTTGCAGAGGACGAGTCCTTCCGGAAAGAATGGCGTGCTGTAAAACAGCTCCGCAAACAGGAATTAGCTGCTTGGATCAAGCACCGAACACGGATGATCGTCGATCCTTCTACCTTGTTTGACATGCAGGTAAAGCGCATCCATGAATATAAGCGCCAGCTATTGAACATCCTCTTCGTCATCAGCCTCTATAACAAGATTAAAAACAATCCGTCGGCTGAGATAGTGCCAAGAACTGTTATCTTCGGTGGAAAAGCTGCGCCGGGATATGTGATGGCTAAGTTGATCATCAAACTAATTAATTCCGTTGCTGAAGTAATTGACCACGATCCGGTCGTCAGAAACAGGCTGAAGGTCGTGTTCTTTCCAAACTTCAATGTCACCAATGGTCAAATGATCTATCCAGCCGCCGATTTGTCGGAGCAAATCTCAACCGCAGGCAAAGAAGCCTCGGGCACGGGCAACATGAAGTTCTCAATGAATGGGGCGCTGACAATTGGCACACTCGATGGAGCAAACATCGAAATCCGCGAAGAAGTTGGAGCGGATAATTTCTTCCTCTTCGGGATGACTGCACAGCAAGTTATCAACCTTAGAGACAGGGGCTACAATCCACGCGACATTTATAAGAAAGATCCTGTGGTTAGCGAGATTCTCGACCAAATAGCGTCGGGCGTCTACTCCGGCGGAGACAAAGAGCTATTTCGGCCAATTGTTGATTCCCTGCTCAACTCGGATACCTATATGCTGCTGGCTGACTTCCAGTCCTACTTGGAGTGTCAAGAGAAGGTTACGGATGCTTATCGCCATCAGGACCAGTGGACACGAATGTCAGTCCTGAACGTCGCTCGCATGGGCAAGTTCTCGTCCGACCGGTCTATCCGTGATTACTGCAAGAATATCTGGCACGCGACACCGGTTGAGGAACCAACCTCGGCGACTGCAACAGAACAAGTAGTTGGCTAACCTGACTTCCATATGAAATCAGAAACTACCGTCGAAGAATTGCAAGCAACTTACGGTATCTCTGGTGTTGCAGAAATCTTGCGCGGCAACGGAGGTTTACTAAAGATCGCTGTGCATACACCGGCGTGTTCTGGAGAAGTCTATCTGCATGGCGCGCATGTCACTTCCTGGAAACCCGCAGATTCGGAAGAAACCATCTTCGTTAGCAAGGAATCATGCTGGGAAGATGGCCGCGCCATCCGCGGCGGAATACCTATCTGTTTCCCATGGTTTCGAGGCAAGGCAGACAGCCCTAACGCCCCTCAGCACGGCTTCGCACGGATTAAGTCCTGGACATTAGACTCGATTCTGGCCGACGATGACGGGGTGGTTGTAGAGATGAGCACCACTAGCGACGCGGACTCACGCATTTGGTGGCCGAGTGATTTCAAGCTGACCTTCCGCGTAACGTTCGGAAAGCATCTTAACCTCGAACTTCAGATGAAGAACACGGGGCAATCGAATCTTCGCTTTGAGGAAGCGCTCCATACTTACCATCGCGTTGGCAATGCCGAGACTATCCGAATTGACGGATTGGACGGCGTAACCTACCTCGATAACACTGATTCAAACAAACGATGCCTTCAACAGGGCGCCGTGGAATTCACTTCCCAGGTTGATCGCGTCTATCTCGATACTGACCATTCCATACAGCTTGCAGATCCCCAGATGGGTAGACGAGTGACCGCGGTGAAGACAAACTCCCTGACCACCGTTGTTTGGAATCCGTGGAAAGAAGGCGCTCGCTCGATGATTGACTTGGGTGACGATGAGTGGACGCAGATGGCTTGCATTGAAGCAAGCAACATCCGCGATTTTGCCATTAAGCTTCAGCCCGGCCAGCAACACAGCATGCGGGTGACCGTCACCGTAGATAAGCTGAAAGACTAGTCAGATTCTTGCGACAACGTGCGTTTGGGCGAAGGCTTTGTGTCACTTGCCGCTCTTGCTTTTGACATGAGAGCGGATCGCAATCACCTCAATCTCGACCAAAGCATTTGGTGACGCTAGACGGGCTACTTGCATAGCGCTTCGCGCCGGCTTGTTGGGTTGGCTCTTAGTGCCGAAGAACTCGGAATAGCCTTCCATAAAGCCAGCGAAGTCCATCGCCCCCTGCTTGCCCGCATCCCCCACTAAGTAGACATGCATCATAACCACATCGGCCAGCGACAATTTCTGTGCCTCCAGTGCATGTTGGATTGCTACGACCGCATTCACAGTTTGAGTCTTGGTGTCAGATGTAATGCCTTTTCCTAAATTCGGATCAAGCATACCGCTTAGATAAAGTGTGTCTCCTGCCCAAACACCTTGAGAGATGGGAAAGGTTGAATTTGGAAGCGGGATACGTACGACCTGTCCTGACAATGTCCCACCGGTTACCAGCATCGCTCCTGCCACAAGGAACGCGACAGCTAAAGATTTGTCTCGGCGAGCTAACCCCCCGCGCAATTCACCCCGCATGGACCCCTTCTTCATGCACTCGGTCTCCTATCATGTTAACCGCTCGAATCGCTGACAAAGCCGCGCCTTCCTGCCATCCAATGAGATGACTGGTATGGTCTCCGGCAAAATATACCCGGCCATCCGGCTTTGTAAACTTGGCGTAGTCTTTAGGTCCTTCTTCTTCACGGAAGCCGGATACCCAGGAGCCAAGATTGTAGGGAATCTGTCCCCAACTAATATACAGCGGATTGGTCAGCTTTCGTGAATAGCCAGGATGGAGCTTCTCGACGGCATATCGAGAAGCAGTTAGCTTCGCCTCAAGGTTCGGTAGCTCGCCGAACGGCGTTCCATCTTCCAGTGCGTATCCGCCAACCAGAATTCCTTTTGGAGAAAATAACTTTGCGCTGGGATACCAGACGACATTTACAGTTTGTTGCAGGTAGGAAAGGCCTCCGTAAATATGGAAATCTGACTCCCAAAAGCGAGGAGACTCCCAGGCAATCTTATAGGCAGAATCATAGGTCGCCTCTTTGATAGCCAGCTTAATATCAGTCGCTAAGTTATTCTTCACGGACTTTAGAATCGTAAGAGGCAATGCACAAATACAGTAGTCACCTTCAACAGATTCCATCTTGCCGGTCTTGCCGTCCTTATAGTCTACGGATACACCGGAACTAGTCTGTCGAATCTGAGTGACTTCGGCCTCATGTCGAATCACGGCGGATAATCTGGCTTCAAAGGCTTTAGGGATTTGATCCATTCCGCCGATTGGTTGAAACATGGTCGCCTGCCAATCCAACGTATCCTCCGCAAGCACTCCTGACCATAGATCGGCGTCGAGCAGCGCATGCATACCAAGGGGCGAATTGAGACTACCTTCGTCCGGACCTGCACCAGGATAAACAGCGTAACCCGCTGACGGAGATCCCTTGTAGACGAAGTCCTCACTAAGATTCCCGTATCCTCGCAGGAATACAATCATCCGATCCGTGTCTTCCTTGGTGATCTCCTCATTCAGCGTACCCTGTCTAACGCACTTGGCAAGGAGCTCTGATACATGTCCGCGAGTATCGTAAATGACCCGCCTCTGTTCGACTGCTGCCCCCTTGTTGAGGGAGTCAGCCTGAAGAAGCGCACTCCGCGAGGTGTTGACCTCTACCTCGAGGGGTATGCCGAATTCGTGACAATATCCCAGCATCGTCTTGTGGATTGAGGGCAACCGAGCGGGACCCGCATTGAAGTAGTTCCCCTCGTCGAACAAGCACTGCTGGCGAATACCATCCGCGAAGTCAATAGTATTGCCGTTGCGAATTGTCCAGTTGCGGCCTCCAACTCGCTTTCTTGCTTCCAGCAGGGTGCAGGAGTATCCGAGCTTACCCATCTCCCATGCCGCAGCTAGCCCCGCAATGCCGCCACCCAAAATGACGACTTTAGTTCCCCTTCCATCTCGGGGTTTCACAGTCTGCGCGTTCGCTTCAGGGATAGGCAACAGTCCCAAAGACTGCATAAGAGTAAAAGCAGCCCCATACCCCCCGGCTTGGCCTACTCGTAAAAGGAACTCCCGCCTCGTCACAGCCATGTGTGTCTTCCCCTAGGATTTAAAGCATAATGTAACATGCATGGATACAAGTGACAAAACGCAGACATCCGCGGCACCCTTGGTTTAGAGTGCCGCGGATACCAAAGAACCAAGGTCACTAAAAAATCAATTTAAGAGCCAGCTGTGTATTGAATGGTTCGCCAGGGCCCATACCAGGAGAGAAGTTACCTGAACCGATTGGTCGCGCGCACCTTAGCTCCAGGTACAGCCGCACCGGACTGATCCGTGATAATGCCGTTTAGTCCGCCTCTAAAAGACTTTGCACTTAAACTCTGTGTCGCCGTCACCAAAAGCAAAGTCAGGCCCATGAATAGGCTCTTTATCTTATTGAGATTGAACTTCATTACGAAGACCTCTTGGAAAAGAGTTGATCGCCACCATGGGAAGGATGGTTGGCGGGTATGCCGAAGCAAGGCTTTCCCTCGCGTCGACTATCTAAATTTGGATCAACTGGATGTCAGGCTTCTTCGACTTGGAAGATTCGTGCTTTGGGATAGATGAGTGCCTGCTACGTGGGAGGGCCTCTGCAGCGCACCGAATTTCTCAATTGTGAAGTGCGTCCTCCATTTATTACACAGGCGAGTTAGAAATTCAATGCGAAAGTCCATTGAGAATCACGGTACGGCACGCATCAACATTAGGCTTTGAACTTGTCCGAGATCGGAACACGATTATTGATCGAAGCCATTACTAAAACTTATACGCGGCGAATTAGCTTTGCGCGCAGCCGCGCCTGAAGTAAATCTGGGGGGTACTCACATCCAACAAAGTGGGTGGAAAAGCTGTTATGGCTTGAATCACATTTTTCGATTCCGCAACGGAGGCAAGGAATTGTCGGAGGAAAAGAATGCGGATGCGAGGGACATCGATTTTCTGCATGAAATCGGAAGCCGAATGGCGGCTGCAGACCCGTTTCACGTAGTGCTTCGACAGGTCGTAGACTTTGTGGTTCAGATAGCTCGATGCGATTCCTGTTTCGTATATGTTCTTGAAGGGAATCGGCTAGTCATGCGGGCATCCAAGAATCCCCACGCGGAATCTGTAGACCACGTTCATATGGCACTTGGCCAGGGAATCACCGGATGGGTTGCCAAGAATGTGCAGACGGTTGCCATTTCATCCCGCGCCTTCACAGACCCTCGGTTCAAGACATTGTCCGCTCTGCCCGAAGACAGATATGAAGCATTTCTTTCGGTGCCGATTTTGAGTCGAAACAAAGTCGTCGGCGTCATCAATGTTCAGCATCGCAAGCCGCATCAGCATAGCGACCGCGAATTACGGCTTATCTCAACAATCGGGTTTCTGGTCGGCACCGAGATTCAGTTAGCGCGAATCGAAAGCGAGAGAGCTCTTCTTGAGTCCCAACTGGAAACTAGAAAAATTTTGGAAAGAGCTAAGGGCATCCTTCAGCGCGATTTGAAGATTGATGAAGAGGCGGCCTACCTCTCGCTACAAAAGGAGAGTCGTCAAAGGCGGAAAACTATTCGTGAGATTGCAGAGGCATGGATACTTAGCGATGAGCTTCGTCGTCAAACTAAGTAGTTCAGGGCGAGTAATCTTGATTTATCTGGATTAGATATACAACCGTTTCGCTCTAACTGGATCTGTGTACGAGTTAGATATCGAGATGTTTGTGGAGGAAGGTCTTTGCACTGGGTCCTGAATAGTCTCTAACTACCTGCCCAGATCCCCTAAGCTTGTATTTGTAGGTCACCAGGCCTTCCAGTCCGACGGGGCCGCGGGCGTGCATTTTGCTCGTACTGATTCCGACTTCTGCGCCAAACCCATACCGGTAACCGTCGGCAAAGCGTGTGGAACAGTTGTGATAGACATTTGCCGAATCCACATCCGCAAGAAACCGCTCTGCTGACTTCTCATCGTCAGTGACGATAACTTCAGTGTGGTGTGAACCAAAACGTTCGATGTGATCGAGCGCTGCATCCATGATCTCAACCACCCGAATGGCAACGGTTAGATCGGAATACTCAGTATGCCATTCTTCGTCGCCGACCGCGTCCACGTTGACGTCCGTTACTATTTTCCTGGTTGCGGTACAACCCTTCGTGCGAACGCCCTCTGCCGCGAGTAATTTCGCAAGTTGGGGAATAAACTTCTCTGCAATGTCGAAGTGAACAAGAATAGTTTCCGCAGCATTGCACGCAGCGGGATACTGCACCTTGCTATCGACCGCGATCGCTACTGCCATTGCTGGATTCGCAGCGGCATCCACATAAACGTGGCAAACACCATCGGCATGCCCGAGCACGGGAATAAGCGTGTTCCTCTGAATGTGCTGCACCAGCGCGTTTGATCCACGTGGAATGACGAGATCGATCGTACCATGCAACGTCAACAGCTCAGCCACTGCATCCCGGCCATAAATTCCCATCACAGCATCCGGTGGAACCACTCCTTCAATCGCGGAGTGGATGGCCACGAGTGTCGCCTTCATTGTCCTTGTTACTTCGCTGCCGCCCTTTAGGATAACCGCGTTTCCGGATTTGATTGCCAGGGAAGTAATCTGTGTGATCGCATCCGGACGCGACTCAAAGATGATCGCCAAAAGCCCAAGAGGACAACTTACTTTCTCGAGTATCAGGTCCTCATCCAGAAGCGTTCGCGCCAATACGCGGCCAGCAGGATCAGGAAGGTCCGCGACCGCCCGAACCGCAGCGATCATTCCCTCGAGTTTATGCGGGGTAAGCAGGAGTCGCTGATAGAGCGCCTGGGATAGCTCGCCGCGTTCCACCATTGTGCACCCGTCTTTTGCATCGAGCGAGTTGGCCGCCAGGATTGCATCGGTGTTCTTCTCAAGTTGCAGAGCAATCTTATCAAGGAGCAGATTCTTGTCTGCTTCTGAGAGCTTCGCGAGTACACGGCTAGCGCTCTTTGCTGCTAGCGCCTGCTCCAGCACGTTGAGTCTCACCTCTGCACCTTTGGCAGGAACACCGTTCCCACGTCTTCGCCTGCGCAGACGCTTTCAAGAATCGCAGGCGTCCGCCCGTTTGCGATCACGGCAATCTTTCCTGCCTCGGTCACAATGCGCGCAGCCTCGATCTTCGTGGCCATACCGCCACGACCCCTGCCGTTGGTCTCTTTCGCGTAGTTGATGAGTTCGGCGGTAATCGAAGCCACGCGACCGACCAGTTCAGCGTCCTGTTCGGCGGGATGCGCGGTGAAAAGGCCATCTACATCGGAGAGCAGTACCAACAGATCCGCTTCAACCTTAGTCATGACTAACGCGGAAAGCTTGTCGTTATCTCCGAATACGCGGTTCGAGCCACTCACTTGATCTGGACGATCCAGCTCAATCGTAGAGACTGTATCATTCTCATTCACGATCGGGATCACACCCAGTTTCAGAAGCGTGTCGAGCGTGGCTCGAAGATTGGAGTAGCGCACAGGGTCGAGAAAATCATCTTCCGTCAACAGTACCTGAGCAGTGGTTATGTCGAAGTGGCCGAATGCTTCCTCGTACAACGACATCAACCGACTTTGGCCTACAGCCGCGCACGCCTGCTTCAGCGCAAGTTCAACTGGGCGACGATCGAAGCCCCAGGTGTTTTGCGCCCAGTCCAATTGCACCGGAGGACACCAGCAAAATTTCTTTTCCATCTGCGGCGAATGTTTACGACGGACTCAATCAATCCGTAGAGCAAACCTACCGCCGCCGCGCCGTCGTCGCGCATGATGACGTTGGTTCCCAGTTTGATCACGATGCGATGAGCGTTAGCAACGTGCTGTCGTGTCTGTATATCGAACTCTCCGACCGTGTCCATTGCCACCAATCTATTTCACGGCGCGCGCGGCAGCATGCACCTGCTTGGCTTGCTGCAAACGGATTGCTGAGATATTGATGGACCGCGGCCGCCGCTTTTCGTCCTTCTGAGATAGCCCACACTACGAGCGATTGTCCGCGACGCATGTCGCCCGCGGCAAACACGCCGTCAACCGACGACATGTAGTTCTCGTCCGTTGCTACGTTGCCACGAGCATCCAGATACGAGCCCCAACTGCTCAATCATGCCGTTCGTAACTGGACCCAGAAAGCCCATGGCAAGCAGCACCAAGTCGACATCCATGACGAATTCACTGCCCGGAATAGCCTCAAACTTCGGCGGAGTCCCCACGCGCAAAGCGTGAAGCTGCTTCACATTCCCATGCTCATCGCCCGATAAACTTCACGGTGGAGACACTCCAGTTGCGATTGCCTCCTTCTTCGTGCGCGCTTTCGGTGCGAAGTTGCATCGGCCACAGCGGCCAGGGAGTCAGCGGCGAACGCTCGTTCGGAGGCGTCGGCATAATCTCAAACTGATCGACAGACATGCTTTCTGTCGATGGCTCGTCCCAGGCAATCCGCGCCCGTGTCGCCGCCTCCAATGATGACGACGCGCTTGCCCGTGGCGAGAATCTGATGCGGGAACGTCGTCCCCTTCGCAGCAGCGATTTTGTTGCGGCAGAAATTCCATCGCATAGTAAATTCCCTTTAAGTTCGCGACCGGGAAGATTCAGGTCTCTGCGGCTTTTCCGCGCCGCCGGCCAACAGTATCGCATCGAAGTCGCGACGCAAATCTTCTACGGCAACGTTCACGCCGACATGAGCGCCGGTCACAAACTTCACGCCCTCCGCCTTCATCTGCTCCAGGCGGCGATCGATAACCTGCTTCTCCAGCTTGAAATTGGGAATGCCATAACGAAGCAATCCGCCGATTCGATCGGCCTTCTCGTAGACCGTCACGTCGTGGCCCGCTCGACAAAGTTGTTGCGCGGCAGCCAAACCAGCCGGTCCGGATCCGACAATCGCGACTCGCTTGCCGGTCTGGAAGTTTGCGGGGTTTCAGGCTGAATCCAGCCCTCGTCAAAGCCGCGCTCCACAATGCTCTTCTCAATCAGCTTGATCGCAACAGGCGGACTTGTTGATGCCGAGCACACATGCGGCCTCGCAAGGTGCCGGGCAGATTCTCCCGGTAAATTCCGGAAAATTATTCGTGGCATGCAGGCGGCGAATGGCTTCTTTCCAGCGCCCGCGATACACAAGATCATTCCAGTCCGGGATGATGTTGTTCACCGGACAGCCCGTGTGACAGAACGGCACACCGCAATCCATACAGCGCGCGCCTTGTGCCTGCTGCTTTTCTTCAGGAAAATCCTGGTAGATCTCAAACCAGTCGTTGACTCGCTCCGCAACAGCCCTGCGTTGCGGCAAGCTCGCGCGGAATCTCCATGAACCCGGTAACTTTACCCATTCTGCACCTGCCCGACTACTGCCAAGGATGGAGTAGGAACTTCGTGCGCGGCAGCCGGCTTTGCCACCGCAACACCGAGAACTCGTTTGAATTCGTGCGGGAAGACCTTGACGAATTTCGGAAGCACATCTTCCCAATTCTCCAGTATCCATGCGGCCCTGGGGCTTGCCGTGAGATCTCGGTGACGTGTGATCAGAGTATGCGAGCACCTCCACATCCTTATCCACAACCGGCTCCAGATCCACCGAAGCCATGTTGCAGCGCTTGCTCTCGAAGTCGCCCTTCTCATCAAATACATAAGCGATGCCACCGCTCATGCCCGCGGCAAAGTTTCTGCCGCATGAGCCAAGCACGGCAGCAACGCCATTCGTCATGTACTCGCAGCCGTGGTCGCCAACTCCCTCAACCACTGCCGTGGCGCCGGAGTTCCTCACTGCGAATCGCTCGCCCGCCACGCCGTTCAGGAATACCTCACCACTTGTCGCGCCATACAGTGCGACGTTGCCGATCAGGATGCTCTCTTCTGGAAGGAAGCTTGAGCTTCGCGGCGGATACACAACGATGCGCCCGCCAGAGAGCCCCTTGCCCACGTAGTCGTTCGCCTCGCCCTCCAGGCTCAACGTCACGCCGTTCGGTAGAAAGGCTCCAAAGCTCTGCCCAGCCGAGCCGTTGAAATGATAGCGAATCGTGCCGTCCGGCAGGCCCTTCGCTCCATAGCGACGAGCGATTAAGCCGCCCAACATCGTCCCCACTGCGCGATGCACATTGCGGATGGCGAACGCAGCCTCTACCGGTTTCTGCTCCTCCAATGCCGGCTTTGCCACCTGGATCAGTTGATGATCCAGCGCCTGTTCGAGCCCATGATCCTGCCCCGTAACGCAACGGCGTGCCACACGAGCCGGCAGCGGCGGATTGTAAAGAATCGCCGAAAGATCGATTCCACGCGCCTTCCAATGATCGGTCGCCAGCTTCGTCTCCAGCATGTCCACGCGGCCCACCATCTCGTCCACCGTGCGGAAGCCAAGCTGTGCCATGTGTTCGCGCACCTGCTCCGCAAGGAAGAAGAAGAAGTTGATCACGTGCTCCGGCTGCCCCGTGAACTGCTTACGCAGCTCCGGATCCTGCGTCGCAATTCCAACCGGGCAGGTATTCAAGTGGCACTTGCGAATCATGATGCAGCCCATGGTGATCAGCGGCGTGGTGGCAAATCCAAATTCCTCAGCGCCAAGCAGCGCCGCAATCACCACGTCGCGTCCCGTCTGCAGCTTGCCATCGGTCTGCACGCGAATCCGGCTGCGCAGATCATTCAGCAGCAGAACCTGCTGCGTTTCGGCCAGGCCCAGTTCCCATGGAAGACCCGCGTGCCGAATTGAACTGATCGGCGATGCGCCCGTGCCGCCAGTGTCTCCGCTGATCAGCACAACATCGGCATGAGCCTTGGCCACTCCCGCGGCAACCGTGCCAACACCAACCTCGGCCACCAGCTTTACCGCAATCCGTGCGGCAGGATTTACGTTTTTCAAATCGTAGATCAGCTGCGCCAGATCTTCGATCGAGTAGATGTCGTGGTGCGGCGGCGGCGATATCAGATCCGACACCGGGCACCGAGTGGCGCACCCGCGCGATTACATCGTCTACCTTGTGGCCCGGAAGCTGACCGCCTTCGCCGGGCTTCGCGCCCTGTGCCATCTTGATCTGCAACTCATCGGCGTTCACCAGGTAATTCGTCGTCACGCCAAATCGTCCCGAGGCTACTTGCTTCACCGCGCTACGTCGCAGGTCGCCGTTCGCGTCGGGTTAAAGCGCGCTTCGTCTTCGCCGCCCTTCTCCGGTGTTCGACTTTGCCGCCGATGCGATTCATCGCAATGGCCAGCGTCTCGTGCGCCTCTTTGCTGATGGAGCCGAAGGACATCGCGCCCGTCGTAAACCGCTTGACGATCTCGCACGCAGGCTCCACCTCTTCAATCGGTACCGGCTTCTTGCCCAGCCTTGATCTGCATTAGGCCGCGCAGCGTAAGGATCTGGCGGCTCTGGTCATCGATCAGGTCGGTGTATTCCTTGAATGTCTTCGGATTTGCCGAGCGCACTGAATGCTGCAGCTTCGCGATCGTCTGCGGATTGAGAAGGTGGTATTCACCTCCAACACGGAATTGGTGGTTGCCTCCAACCACGAGGTCCGTTTCTGAATCCGTCAGAGGCTGAAAGGCGTACTCGTGCTTCATCTGTGCTTCGCGCGCCAGCACATCGAGACCAATGCCCTCTATGCGGGACGCGGTACCCTTGAAGTAGTCCTCGATGAGTTCCTTCTTCAAGCCAACTGCTTCGAATACCTGCGCGCCACGATAGCTTTGCAGTGTCGAGATTCCCATCTTCGAAAAAGTCTTCATCAACCCTTTGTTAATCGCCTTGATGAAGTTCTTCTGCGCCACGTCGGGCGTAACTCCTGCCGGCAGAAATCCTCCGCGCGAAAGATCGCGAAGGGTCTCGATGGCCAGATAAGGATTTACGGCGCTCGCGCCATAGCCGATCAGCAATGCAAAATCCATTACCGCACGCGGCTCGCCAGATTCAACAATCAGAGCTACTTGGGTCCGAGTCTCCTCGCGAACAAGATGGTTATGCACTGCGGCCATCGCCAGCAGGCTGGGTATCGGAGCATATTGCGGATCCACGCCGCGATCGGAAAGGATTAGCAACGTATAGCCTGAACGCACAGCCAGCGAAGCTCGTTGGCAGAGCTCTTCCAACCCTCGCCGCAATCCATCTTCACCTTCTGCCGCGCGATAGAGCGTGGGCAGCGTGGTCGCAAGCAGATCGCCGCGGGAAACACGCCGCAGCTTTTCCAACTCCGTATTGCTCAGCAATGGATGCGGCAGCTTGAGCGTGTGGCAATTCTCCGGCGTCTCGTCGAGAATATTGCGCTCCGTGCCGATGTAGCTGATCAGCGACATCACCATCTCTTCGCGGATGGGGTCGATGGGCGGATTCGTCACCTGCGCGAACAATTGTTTGAAATAATTGAAAAGCGACTGCGGCCGATCTGACAAGCACGCAAGAGGCGTATCTATTCCCATGGAGCCGATTGGCTCTTCGCCCTTCGCCGCCATGGGCTCGAGCACCGCCGTAAGGTCCTCGACCGAATACCCAAAAGCCCGTTGACGGCGAAGCAACGTATCGTGGTTCGAACCATGTACGCGCGAGGGCTCGGGCAGCTGATCCAGTGTGATCTGGTTCCTGCCCAGCCACTCACTATATGGCTGCCGCTCCGCGAGCCGCTTCTTAATCTCCTTATCGGAAATCACGCGCTTCTCAACCGTGTCGACGAGAAACATCTTGCCCGGCTGCAAGCGGCCCTTCTTTTTCACGTTTTCTGAAGGAATATTCAGCACGCCCG
This sequence comes from uncultured Acidobacteriaceae bacterium, assembly GCA_963816335.1. Lineage (GTDB taxonomy): Bacteria > Acidobacteriota > Terriglobia > Terriglobales > Acidobacteriaceae > JANXZS01. The sequence continues at coordinate 218,582 of CAWFKA010000009.1, forward strand.
CTTCAGACGCCAGTACAACCATGTCGTCTTTCGTGATTATGTAACGCCCGGGGCGCAGACCATTTCGATCCAGTGTCGCGCCGATCACGCGTCCGTCGGTAAACGCAATCGCGGCTGGACCATCCCATGGCTCCATCAGTGAAGCGTGATACTCATAGAAAGCGCGCTTCTCCGGATTCATGTGCGGATTGCCTGACCAGGCTTCCGGGATCAGCATCGCCAGCACATGCTCCATTGAACGGCCGGACTGCACCAGCAATTCCACCGCGTTATCGAAGGCCGCGGAATCGCTGCCCCCTGGCGAAATAATCGGGAAAAGCTTCTTCATATCGTCGTCAAACAGCGGCGACGAGAGGATCGATTGCCGGGCACGCATCCAGTTCACGTTGCCGCGAACTGTGTTGATCTCGCCATTGTGAGCAACATATCGATAGGGGTGCGCGAGCTGCCAGCTGGGAAAAGTGTTCGTCGAAAAACGCTGGTGGACAAGGCAGAGAGCACTCGTCACAGCGGGATCAGCAAGTTCGCCGTAAAAATTCGCGATCTGTGGCGCAAGCAAAAGTCCCTTATAAATAATCGTGCGAGAAGACAGAGAGGGGATATAGAAAGTTTCCTTGTCCTCAATGTCGGACGTACCAATCTCCAATTCCGTGCGCTTGCGAACGACGTAAAGTTTGCGTTCGAAAGCATCGCCATCCATGCCATCCGGACGGCCCAAAAATATCTGTTGAATATATGGTTGCGAACCTCGGGCTACACGGCCAATGGCTGCCCCGTTACACGGAGTATCACGCCACCCCAGAACAGACAGGCCTTCTTCTCGAACAATCCGCTCGAAGACGCCTTCGCACTTCAGGCGGTCAAGTTTTTCCACCGGAAGGAAAACCATGCCCGCCGCATATTCACTCGGAGCCGGGAGATGAAAGCCGAGCGTGGCGCATTCCCTAACAAAGAACTGATGGGGGATCTGGATAAGCAGGCCTGCACCGTCCCCAGTCTCTGCGTCGCATCCGCAAGCCCCGCGGTGCGTCAGATTGATCAGAACTTCGATACCCTTCAGAATGATGTCATGACTTTTTTCGCCGCGAATGCTCGCCACGAACCCTAAACCGCACGCATCTCGCTCATTTGCCGGATCATAGAGGGCATGAGCACTGGGCAAACCTTTGATCGAAGGAACATTTGACATTTCTTCCTCCCCTGCCGCCGCCGCTCAAAATCGGAAAAAGAAATAAATAGACAGTTCCACGCTCGGCGCGAAGACCGGTCTGAAATGTCTTCATCTTTCGAACGTTTAAGTACGGATGGCCGCTGCAGTTACTGATGGATATCTCTAGATAGTAATCAAGAAGGGGCCAAGATGCGAGCGATATTTGGCCCTTCCCCGTTTTCGAGTTTTGATGTAGCGATCTTGACGAGCCTGAACTAGTTGGCAGCCCATGGGCTAAGGCGATTTGATTGAGATCGGCCCGGACCTTGCTCCATCTTAGCGTCGTGGCCGAATCGAACTGGACTTCGTGCAATAGCCTTTCAATTTGATCAGCGGTATCAAGCACGGATGGCAGGTAGTTGTTCGCCTGCTCCTTTTTCTTGAATTGATTCAAAAGCGTCTGGGTCTGGTCCTGAAAACCTTTGACCTGTGCCTTGGCATCTTTCTCTCAACGTGTATGGCGAATGGTTGATTTTCCAACATTCGAATCAAACGCTGAACGGAAAGACTTTGCGTCCTCAGTCAGATTCTTGATGGTGGATGCGACGTCTTTATCGCTCATTCTGTTCTGGGCCCGTCCCCTTGCAGCCGACAGCCCGGAAAGCAGCAAATGCTCCAATCATTAAAATGCGAAGAAAACACCCCATCTCGGAGTCCACTTCCTCCGCCTTAGATGCTCGACTTGAGTTGCTTGACGCACTTGTTGGAATATCAGATTTCCTCGAATCAAGCCCTCAGTTCGCTACTTGCCACAGGGCAATTCCCCCCGTCAAACCCTGCTCATTCTCAATCAGCGTTACTTCCGGACGGGCCTTCATCTCCAGTTTCCGTGAGTTGCCGCCGCCAATGTAAAGTCGGTCCCAATTGAATAAAGCCTCAGTCTGTTCAATCGCGCGCTCCACCAGGTGGCTCCACTTCTTGTGTCCAATCTTCTCCATCGCCGCACGGCCAAGCAGCTCTTCATATGTCTTGCCCTTCTTCCACGGATGATGTGCAAGTTCCAGTCCAGGACAGAGGCGTCCATCAACATAGAGAGCCGATCCAAGCCCGGTGCCCAGCGTAAGAACCAATTCCACGCCGCGGCCGCTGATCGCGCCATAACCCTGCACTGCGGCGTCGTTGCAGACGCGCACCGGTTTGCCCCACTTCTGCTCAAGCATCTGCTCAAGTGGGAACCCGATCCAGCTCTTGTCGAGATTTGCCGCGGTCAGCGTCTCTCCCTGTTTGATCACCCCGGGAAAGCCAACAGATACTCGGTGAAATACCGGCATCTGTTTCTTCATCGCGTCCATTGCGCTCAACATCTTTTCAGGAGAAGGCGGGGTCGGGGTCGGAATTCGCAGACGTTCGCTGATCGGTTGCCCCGAAGAATCCAAGGCCATCATCTTCAAACCGCTGCCCCCGATGTCGATGGCAAGTGTTGTCAGCCTACGCCAATCCTGCGGCTTTTTTGCTACCGACTCCTTGACAACTCTCTTCTTCGCTGCCCGCATGTTCACCCTTTCTAGACTTTAATAACGCCAACTCTTCAGATCCGCTCCCGGTGGCGCAGTTTTCTCAATGCGCTCCATGATCTTTGGCAGGTACATCGTGTTGTAGTGCAGCCGGGACAAGTAGTTCGGCAAGTTGGGATCGCCGTTCCAGCAGTGCTCCGCTCGCGGCCCGTATTTCACCTCGCCATCATAGGGAGGGTTCTTGGTGCTGTTTAGAAAGTCTTCCATTAGATAGACGGCGTTATTTAGAAAATACGTATCGGCGCTGCCACAGTAAATATGAAGTTTGCCCTGCAACTTCGGTCCCAGCGTTGACCAGTTCTTTTCCAGGATGTAACGCAGGTCGTAATGCTCGCGCCAATACGCAGCCACGGTGGGATCAATCTCTCCCGTCAACTTGTCGAAGATTGGCGCCGGGTATCCGTCCTTGCCGACCGGTGAATACACCGCCTGCCATATGTCGTACTGTTCGCCCGAACGCCCATGACTGCCAAGGGACAACTCGTACGCGTTGTTGTCTCGCTGCGCCGCCAGTGTTTGTCCAAGGTAGTTGCGCATCGAGGGCTGCTCAATTTGCTTGTGCGCGCCCTGCATGTAGAACGCGTTCTTGTCCTTGTAAAGATCGATGACTGTGAACTGACGAAAATCCACCGGGTCAGGACAAGCAACGAACGCTCCGTTGTAATCATCGGGATAGAACATCTGCACCGCGAGCGACTCCCAGCCTCCCGTCGATCCGCCGTAAACAAAACGCGCCCATCCTTGCCCAATTCCACGAAATTGCTTCTCGATGTAGGGCAGCAGTTCCTTCTCAATTGCATCGCCGTACGGCCCCAGGTTCGCCGAATTCACCGCGTAGGAATCGTCATAGTAGGGATTCGCATGCTGGATCTTCACGATCAGAATGCGCGGGAAACCCGGCCCCGACCACTGCTTGTAAAACTTGTATGCCTCTTCCTGTTGGATCCGGTTATAGCCCGCAATATGAAACCGCTCACTATAGTCAGGCTTCAAATTCGGATCGGGCGGCTCCGTGCGAAAATCGGAAAACTCGCTTACGAAATGATCGTGAAAGATGGCCAGCGGATAATGCGCTTCGGTGTGCTCGTCAAATCCTTCAGGCACCAGGATGATGGCGCCGAGAAACATCGGTCTGCCCCAGAACTTGGTCAGCAACTCGCTCTGGATTCGGACATGGCGAACATACTTGGTGTCCGCCGGAACCACGATCGGCGGAATCTGCTTGTCGAGCACAACGGTGAAATTCCCGCCGTCTTTTCCGATCATAATTTTCTTCGGCGTGCTGTACAGGTTCCCGGGCGCGAGATTCCAATGTTGGCCCTCGCCGCGATCCATCGCCAGCTTAACTGTCGTTCCGTCCGAACGATGAAAGGTCTCATAGCGATTCAGCACTGCCTGCACGATGTATTCGCCCGGTGGCACACCGCGAAGGCTTGAGATCGGATAGCCGAAAGCCGATGCATCGACGGTCATCGGATGATCGGGAAGTACCCCATCCACATCCATGCCAAATACCATCTGGCTTTTCGCCGTGTCGTCGATCTGCATGCGCGGCTCTTGCGAGGGATCGGTCGATAAAAGCAGCAGCAGGCGTCCGTCGATAGCCTCGCTGCTCTGCTGCTTTGGAAAGGACACGGCGAAGCGCGGAGAAGCCGTGTTTTGGGCTTGCGCGGGCATCACGACGTAACCCAGCGCGAGAACGGCAAACACCATCCGCGTCGGAATTCGCATTGGCAAACATTTCATAGCCGAACCATTCATCGGTTGAGTGTAACCGTCTTCAGGATTTCCTGTAACCTCTGGATATCTGGATAACGGGGTCCAAAATGATCCTTCGCAGCCTCGGCAAACAACCCGATCAAATAGAGATCTCTGCCGACTCAGCCTGGACCCTCGTGGAGCAGGCTCAACTTCACGCGGAGCCACCCCTGTTACTAATCCCTCAGCCCGCACACGCAGTTCTCTCGGGTGAGTTGGCGGATTCGCTGCTGCCTGCGGCCTTCGGTGAACTCCCGGCAAATATTCGCCAGGCAATTCGAATGCACGACACTGGCTGGGGTCTTCTCGATGCCGACCAGATCCAGCGCTTGCGCAACGTCGGCTCCCCTCCAGGAAAAGGCGCTCAACGCGACCGGTCCGCCCGGCCGCTATCGTTTCTGTCCATACCACCAGCGGACATTCTCGCGGCATGGAAGGCCTCAATTGATGCGATGGAGAAGATCGCCCCGGAATGCGCTTGCATAGTGAGCAGCCACTTTTCCCTGCTTGCGACCACGCAGGACCGTCCGCACTCCGCGTTCCGCGCCCAGGAGGGATCTCGCCGAGCAGGTCTCATCAAGCGTGCTCGCCTGGACCCCGCGAATCTCGAAAGATGGACGGATGCGCTGGGTTTCTGTGACCTGCTGTCCCTCTATTTGTGCAGCGGCGTGGCCAACCATGCCCGAATACCCCGAGTTCATCCTGCGCGAAAATCCAGCGCTCCGCCGCTCCAGATCGTCGCCACCGGAGAAATGCTCCAACTCAGCGAAACCTTCATCCCCTCCGGCTCTGAGTTCCAGGTTCATGGACTGCTACACCCTTTCCCGGCAAGCGGGTCAGCCGCCCAGAAAATGACTTGGTCTTTTAGCTGAAGCTGAGTGAGAAAAACGTCTCATTTCAATAATTTGCGACATTTTGACGGCAGTGTGTACCAACATGATTCACACGAGCTGCCGCTGTGTGCATTTATTTGCACATGGATACCCCTCAAAATGCTGGGGATAGTTACCGATTTACCGAAAAGTACCTAGTTTGTAAATCCCCAAAGTCACTCCAACATAGGACACTGATCCAAGGCAATCATTCTGCACTGAAAGTAAGGCAAAGGAGGCGGGAAGACGTTCATTTTCTTCCGCTTTTCAGATTTGCTTTTAGGTGAAGATCCTTACAAATCGGGGCGTATTTTGGCAGAGCGAACCGGCAGCATCCTCGATCTTCGATTCTCCCCCTCTAGTCGAAAGAGGTTCGACGCAGCGATTTCGACAGTCATAAGCGGCAGCACTCGCTCCTTCGGACATCCGGCAGGAACGATCTTGAAGACAATCACCCTTTGCCCCAAGACTTCGCAACCTCTACAACTATGGTCACTAACTCACGTTACTGACTCCGAATACATTCCGCTCGGCAAGTCGCCGCGCGGACGAAACGAGTGGCACGGCAGTTGCAGACAACCGGTGTAAGTAAAGAGTTGCCTACTGTCGATTGCAAGGGAAGAAGGTCACGTTGAGACAACACATTTCAGGCTCCTCAACTGCATTCTTTGCTTGTTCTGCCCAGAGTCTGGGCACCGGCAAACATACACATATTTCGACAGCGAGCGGACCAATGATCAGCAGCAGCAGGCGCGGTTGGAAGAAGGCAGTCTCATCTGGTCTTCGTTATGCAGCAATACTCTGTTTCACTGCGTCGTTGACCGCGGTCGCGCATGCGCAGTCACTCAGGGCCGTCCCTAGCGCAATCAAGACAGCAGGAACCGGCGGCCACGGCTTCAACAACGATTTCGGCCCCGCTTCCGGTGTGGAACTCAATGCCCCTTCCACGAACCTGTTTGACGCTCAAGGGAACCAGTACATCTCTGACGCCGGCAACAATTGCGTCCGAAGAGTCGACCTGTCTGGCAGCGTCACCACCATCGTAGGGTTGGACCAGGCTGGTCCCGGTGACACTTGCAACTCGTCTCTCAATCCCACGCCCACCGCTGCTCAGGGTCTGCTCTCACCCACCGGCCTTGCGATTGACGCGGGCGGCACGCTCTACGTCGCCGACACTGGACACAACTGCGTACGCAAATTGGCTGGCGGAACCGCCGGTGTCATCACAGCCGTGACCGCGGTCGGCAACTGCTCTGGCACTTCCCTCTCTCCCGCCCCCTTCGGCCTGGTGATTGACGAAGCCGGTAATCTCTTACGTCTCCACCCACGATGCGGGCACGGGTGTAAATCAGGTCATCCGCCATCGGCCAATCGACCCGCCAGGCTCAGTATGCCTCGTCGCCGGCGACTACATCTGCGCTGGTATCCACGCCATGCTCAGCGGGTGCACTTCCCGCTCTCAATAATCCGGGCGGCCTTGCGGTCGATCCTGCCGGCAACCTCTTCATCGCCGACACCGGCAACAAATGCGTACGCGAAGTCACTCCGGCTGGCGTTGTTTCGACCGCCGTGGGACTGTGCACGAATGACGGAACCGGTTCCAACTCCACGAATCCAGGAAACCCGAGAGGGCTTGCATTCAGCCAGTCCGGGAAGCTTTACATCACCAGCTCGAGCCCGTCCAACGTCTTCGAGCTGACGGCTCCCGGCACGCTTAACATCGTAGCCGGGCTCACTACCGGCACTTCCGCTCCTTATTCGCCCAGCCAGGATGGTTCCCCAGCGGTTGTCGTTCCTCTCTCCTCGCCAGAGGGATTGTCGGTCGACCCGATCGGCGACGTCTCCGTTGTCGACTACGCAGAACAATGTTGTGCGCAGACTCGCGGCGGGCATGCGCTTCCCCAATACCGCGGTCGGTAACACCAGCCCCGCGCAGGCGCTCCTCTTTGAAATCCTCGCCCCCGCAAAACTTACCACCACCGTCGGCACGGACTACAAGATCATCAGTAACTCCTGCTCCGGCAATGTGACTCCTTCTGCAACGTCCACGCCTACCACCTGCGGCGTCGCACTAGCCTTCAGTCCCACCTATCCCGGAACCCGCAACTTCCCCCTGACGATCGCGGATGCGACCAGTTCAAAGAAGTACACGGAGGGGCTGAACGGCACTGGCATCGGAGCCCAGGCAATCTTTCCCCCGGGAATCATTAACACCCTCATCGGATCGCTCTCGAACCCCACCGCTGTGCGTCTGGATGGGCGAGGAAATATCTACCTCGCCGAAGCTGGCACTTCAGGCAATGGCGATGTGAAGTTCATTCCCGCGGGCAGCAACTCGGCGACCGTACTGATTGCTCCGGGCGCTGGATTGAACACCCCCAGCGCGCTTGCATTGGACGCTGCCGGCAATCTCTACATTGCCGACCAGGGCGCCAACGCCGTTTTCATGTACGACGTGAACGGTGTCCTCACAACCTATATCTCTGGACTGGATACTCCTGTAGCTCTCGCGTTGGATGATTTCGAGAACCTCTACATCGCGCAAGCGGGCACGTCCCACTCCGTTGTCGAAGTGTTCGCCGGCGGCCAGCAGATACCCATCGCCGGCGCAGGACCGATTGCCAATGCGAACGGAGTGCCCGCTGTCAGAGCAAAGTTCGTTCAGCCCGGCGGGCTGGTCATCGACAACAATGGAATTCTCTACATCTCCGATAGCGGCGGACACCGTGTCTACTCCGTCGACACCGGTGGCCGCATTCACTATCTTGTGGGCAACGGCACCACCTCTGACACGGCTCCCGGCACACCACTCGGCACCGCGCTCCAGGATCCGCGCGACCTGGCGGTGGATCCCGCGGGCGATGTCTACATAGCTGACGGAACCGGCAACCGCTCCATCCTCGTCTACAGCGGATCGCAGCAGAATCCCGGCGTCACCACACTCGCCGGCACCGGCGTACCGGGTTATTCCGGAGATGGCGGTCCCAGCGATCAGGCTCTGCTCAACAATCCTTTGTCCCTCGCACTCGACGGCAAAGCGGACCTCTACATCGTGGACGCCGGCAATCAAGCCCTCCGTGAAATCACGTACACCGACCCGAAGCTTGACTTCGACAAGGTGAAGGTGGGGCAGACTTCTCCGACTCTCTCCGTCACCCTGTGGAACACGGGCAACACCAACCTCAATCAGATTTCCGCTATCCTCCTCAGCGACACCACAAACTACACGCTCGTCAGTTCCGGAAATGGATGCGGCACAACTGTAATCCTGGGCGCTACTTGCGATTACCAGTTCCAATTCAATCCGACATCGATTGGCCCCATCTCTGCAACCGCAACGTTGACGGACAATGCCAATCCTCCGACGCAGGTCATTACTCTGACCGGCATCGGAACAAATCCGAACACCGGCGGCACCACTCCATCCACCATCTCAACGAACACCTATGTCGGCACATACGGGACGCCCTACACTTGGACAGCAGGAGTAGTCGGCGATGGAACTCATCTGCCAACCGGAACCCTGACGTTCGTCGTGAACGGCAATCCGCTTTGCCCGCCCGCCACACTCGACGGCTCGGCACAAGCGGGATGCACGCCTTCTCCAACGGGATTGCCGGTGGGAAGTTATACGCTGACCATCAGTTACTCCGGCGACGGATTTTATGCGCCCCAAATGGTAACGGCGCCCGCGCAGATACTCCCTGCACACGTCACCATTACGGCTAACAGCTTTACTCGTCCCTACGGTCAGCCCAACCCCGTCTTCACAGGAACGATCACTGGCGTAGTCCCCGGCGAGACCATCACGGCTACCTACACCACGACGGCCACGCAGTTCAGCCCGCCGGGAGTCTATCCCATTACGCCCGCCGCCGTGGCCGGTCCTGGAACGTCGCTCTCCAACTACATCATTACCCTGGTTCCGGGAACACTTACGATTACCCAAGCCGGACCGGTAACGATCACAGTCAACAATGCGACCCGCATTTACGGCGTTCCCAACCCAACATTTACATCGACGATCACCAACGGAGCCGCCGGCGACACCATCACGGTTACGTATTCAACAACAGCTACTCTCACTTCGCCCCCGGGGAATTACCCCATTACGGCATCCTTGAGCGGCGCATCCGCGGGGAACTATAGCGGCGCCACGGTTGTGGCAGGAGTATTGACTGTAACCAAGGCTCCAACAACCCTGACACTCACCAGCTCAAACACCGCGCCGGTAGTGGGAACGCCAATCACGCTTTCTGCCCACGTCACGTCACCCTCCACTATCATTCCGGACGGCTCCGTGACCTTTACCGATGGCACAACAGTTCTGGGCACGGTCACGCTGGATGCATCGGGGAATGCGACGCTGACCACCTCCGCGCTCACCGCCGGGACTCACACTATTACCGCTGCCTATCCCGGAACGATTGACTTCCTGCCCAGTTCGGCCACGCTCTCACAAAATGTGCTGCCGCCACCGCCGGTCGGAAGCTTTACACTCTCAGCAACTCCCGCCTATCAGGAAGTGAAGGGCGCGGGCAGCAATGTTTACCAGATCACGGTTACGTCTGAGAACGGATTCGCAGGACCAGTCACCTTGACCTGCTCGGGCCTCGCAGCGGATGCGAACTGTGCCTTCTCGCCGGCAACAGTCACTTTGACTTCCGGCGGCACCGCCCAGGTGACCCTCACCACGACCACAACTTTGAACGATGCGCTGGCTGCTGTTGAACTTCCTCCACCGGGCGGAAAGGGTGTTCTTCCGCTGCTCGCCTGGACGATGTTCCCGATGCAGTTCTCGGGCGCCGCCACACTGTTTGCCGGTGGACTTCGCCGCCGGAAGAAAGAAACCATTTGGAAGAGACTTCTGTTCCTGCTCCCGATCATCCTACTGGTATTGGGGATCTCGGGCTGCGGCTGCACTGTTACGCAATTCCACACTTACACGATTACGATCACAGGAGCTGCAACGACGGGCGGGGCTCCTCTGACGCAGACAACGACGGTTTCGCTCACCGTCATTCAATAGAAAATAAATATAGTTAATGCCGGGTTTTCCACTTTGAAAGACCCGGCAAAATTCCAAGCACGATATATTCTTAGGTTTCTCAAGGATTATCCTTGCGGAGGCACACGGACATGCCAGTTCGTTCTACTCGTTCGTTCGCAATTGGGCTCCTGGTCGCGATCGCCGCGTCATTGGGAGCACAAGAGGCAACGCCGACCAATAAACGAACGACCGTTCCCTCCCCGTACTCGCGGGTGGACCTTTACGGTGGTTACGCTTTCCTGCAGCCAAGCGGCAGCGTGGAAGGCTTTAACTACCAGAGGATCACCGACGGTGCGGTCACCAGCGCGTCTGTCTATTTCAAGAAGCGCGTCGGTGTGCAGGTGGAAGCCGGATTTCATCCCTACGGATATGCACCTCTCAGCGACCCCTACCTCGTCGCGGGGCATGACTGCGTTACCACTGTTCAGGGCGGCCCCATCTTCCGCTTCCCAAAAGGCAATCTTTCGCCCTTTGTCCATGTGCTGGCGGGTGCTGCTGAAGTGGGTGGCCCACGTTTTCAACCCTGCACCTGGGGACTCGGCATCACGGCCGGCGGCGGTCTGGACTACATCTTCCCCTTCTGGAACAAGCATCTTGCGGTACGTCTTTTTCAAATTGATTACGAATACATGAACGTCGACTTCGGGCCTCCGGTTCCTCACGGCCTCGCGGGTGGCACAGCCAACATCAACGCGTTCCGCGCAAGTACCGGGATCGTCCTGCGACTGGGAGATCTCGCGCCGCTTCCTGGTCCGTCACTCGAGTGCACCACCAATCCGACCGAAATTTATGCCGGAGCGCCCGTCAACGTTTCGGCTTCGCTCAAGAACTTCGACATCAAGAAAGCCCTCCGCTACAAATGGACTACTACCGGAGGCACTCTAAGCCCTGAAGGTCCAAGCATTATTGTCGACACCAAGAATCTCGATGCCGGCACGTACTCGGTCACGGCCCACGTCTACTACGGCAAGAAGACCGACGAGCTTGCCTCCTGCTCCTCCTCGTTTGTGGTCAAGCCGGTTTTGCCGCCTACTATCTCCTGCTCCGCCAATCCCAGCACCCTTGCTCCCGGCGAGCCGTCAATGATCACCAGCGTAGCGGTCAGCGAAGCGAACCGCCCGCTGACCTACTCCTACACTACATCTGCCGGACAGATTTCCGGTGATACAGCCACAGCTCGACTGGATACCAGCGGCGTACCGCCAGGAACTGTCACGGTGCTGTGCGCAGCCACCGACGATATGGGCCACAAGTCGACTGCACCGGCTGTGATCACCGTTACCGCGCCCCCGGTTCCTCCTGCTCCCAAACCGGAAGCCCTCTGCACGCTTACCTTCTTCAGAGACATCGCCCGGCCGGTACGCGTGGATAACGAAGCTCGCGCCTGTCTGGACGACATCGCGCTCACCCTGCAGCATCAGCCGGAATCGAAACTGGTTATCGTGGGCGAACATTCCACGGATGAGCCCGCCCTCGCCGCTGCGCAACGCGCTGTCAACACCAGGGCGTACCTCGCGAATGAGAAGGGCATCGACCCTGCTCGCATCGATGTGCGTACCAGCAGCAAGCCCGGTAAGACCGCGGAGAACTTCCTGCTGGCCCCCGGTACCACGTTCGAAGACACGCTAAGCGCTCCGGCCGAGAACGTCCCGGTCAGCAAGCAGGCTTACAGTACCGCTGCCAGCCAGGCAGCCGCCGAAGCGAAGAAGCAAAAGGCGCCCGCCAGGAAGAAAGCGCCCAAGCCTCCCGCCCAGCCGAAGACAATGGAAGGCGTATCCACCCCGAAGCAGCCGTAATTTACGGCGCTTCGGGCGGGCGCGTTCCCTTGGCCTTACGAGAAAGAACCCGTGCGGCTTCACATCTAAGCGACGGCCAGCAGCGGCTAATCCATTCCGGAGCTCTGCGCTCGCGTGTATCGCAGCTTCAGCAGGCGGCATTCCGCTCCTTCAACTGGTCTCGCCAGCAGCGAATCTGAAGTGGTCGATGCTTGATAAGTAAGAAACAGCACACCGTGACCCTTTTTGCGAAGGGAGAGCCGCTCAAAACCTGCAAGTCGCTCTCGGCCGTCGAGTGGAGACATGGAACGGCAAGGCGATCCAAAACTCCCGTAGGACGTATGTGATCGATCAGAAAAATGCGCAGAGCCGTTTTCACCTCGCACTGCACCTGTCCTATCCGAACACCGAAGACCGGAATCGCGCGCGAGCTGCCAACACCGATCCCGGTGGGTTGATCATGATTCACGGCAATTCCAGACAGGTTCTCGTGGTTCGGATCTCTTCAACACCAGGTCGACTGGACTGATGGATGCATAGCTGTCACGAATCCAGAAATCGAAGAGATCTGGAAGCTGGTTCCTGTCGGCACGCCGTCGAAATCCAGCCATAATTCGAACTAATTCGCAAGAAAAGCGGCCCTTCCTTTCGGAAGAAGCCGCTCTTTGTTCCTTATTCGCTTCGATCTACGCTAAGCCCTGACCCGGCGAGTCGGGCGCGAACCCTTGAATCCGTAATACACGATGTAGAGGTAGCAAATCACCGGCAGCACGAATGCGTGGTGAATGCCGAGTTTGTCCGCCAATGCGCCTTGGATCCAGGGAATGACCGCCCCGCCAACAATCGCGGCGACCAGCAAGCCGGATCCTTCGCCCGTCAACGGCCCCAATTCTGCAATCGCCAGCGTAAAAATACTGGGGAACATAATGGAGTTGAACAGGCCCACGAGGATGATGCTCACCATCGCCACAGTGCCCATGCTCAGCATGGAGAGGCACACCAGCAGCGCCGCAACCACCGCGGCAACTCCCAGGACCTTGCCCGTGTCCAGCCGCTGCAGGATAGCCGATCCGATGAATCTGCCGATCATCGCGCCCAGCCAGTAAAGCGAAACGATCTTCGCCGCCGTCTCTGCCGTTTTGATGCCGATGATTGGATCCGTGAAGTAATTTACCAGGAAGCTGCCAATGGAAACTTCCGCGCCAACGTAGACAAAGATCGCCACCGCGCCCATCAACAGGTGCGGATAATTGAACATGCTGTCCTTCTGGCCGAGATCCTGCGGCCGGAAGTCTTTCGTCGCCTCAATCTTCGGTAGCTTGTAAATCGCTACAACCAGCGCCAGCAGGATCAAGGTTCCCGCAATTCCGAGATATGGCAGCTTCACTTTCGCGGCCATATCAATTCGGTACTGCTGCAGGTTCGCCATGTAAGCGGTAAGGGACGAACCGGAAAGCGCGCTCACCTTTTCTGCCGAGAGAGCCTTGAACTGGTCGCCGGTCACCACGGACCGTAGGATCAGCAATCCACCGAGATACGGCGCAATGGTCGTGCCCAGCGAATTAAATGCCTGTGTAAGATTCAGGCGGCTCGATGCTGTCTGCGGCGGCCCAAGCACGGACACATAGGGATTCGCCGATACCTGCAGAGCCGTCATGCCTGCGGCCAGAACCATCAGGGCCACCAGGAATATCGGATAGGACGGAACACTGGCGGCGGGAATGAAGATCAGCGCGCCAAGAGCCATTACGATCAGCCCGGTCACCATCGTCTTCTTGTATCCAATGATCTCCACCAGCTTGCCGGCGGGGAGCGCGAACACAAAATATCCGAAGAAGAAGAAGACCTGCACCAGCATTGCGCCCGCATAGCTCAGGCCGAAGATATCTTTCAGGTGCGGAATCAGTACGTCATTTAAAGCGGTGACGAAGCCCCACATGAAGAAAAGCGTTGTGACCATTGCCATTGCGCTTTTATTTGTCGCGGGCGCGGAAGATGTATAGGCGGTTGTACTTCCTGCTTGGATTGCCATAGTTCTGTGAGAAACCCCGTTACGCTATAAAGAGTGTGCCGGGATATCCTGATGCAGGAAGCAAGTTGGCGGCAGACAGTTCTTCGTCCGGCCGAATTTCTTCGTTGCACATGCTCAATACTGTCCCGGCTCTGGAACACATACCACTATACGCATCACCGACCAAGGTTATCCGGGCGTGGCATACTTCCATTCAACATTCTTTCTGTTCAATGCAACCATAAATACGCTCCTTTCCATTGGCCATGCAATGTAAACGTTTTAGTCAGCGACCTTGCGTTGAATCGCAGCCTATAAGGTCCAATGCAATCCGTTCCTTTTCAAATCTCTATGGAGGATCCAACCCTTGAGTTCGAGCTCCGCCACCATGAAAAGCCAGCCGCCGAATCGCAAAGTTCTGAACGCACTGCAACAGAACTGGAAGGCGGAAATGCTGGGCTTCCACACGTACGGAGCACTGGCACGCCAGGAGCCGGATCCCGAGCGCAAGCGGATTCTCCAGCATCTTGCCGAGGCTGAAGCACGCCACGCGGAGCTTTGGGCGGGACGCATCACCGCTCTCGGCGGCAACCTCCCTGCCTATACCGGCGGAGCCGGTGGCGAGACAGAGAAGCTTCAATTCAAGATCGGAGGACCCGACCTTGCGCTGCGCCGTCTTGAAATTGAAGAGAGCCGCGACATTGCCAAATATGGCGGCCAGCTTCGGGATCTCGGAGACGAGCCCAGCGTCGCCATCCTCACGCAGGTGATCGAGGATGAAAAGGAGCACTATCGCGAACTTAGCAATCTCATCCGTGGACGCTACCCGCAGCGACCAGCGTCAGAAAAGCCTTCTGACCCAAAAAAGCTTCTCGAGGACATGCTGGCGCGACGCAATGAGGGACGAACGCAGGCTGGAGGGTGGATTGGCGACGCCATTTACGGTGTAAACGACGGCCTCGGATCCATCTTCGGCATCGTCTCCGGCGTCTCCGGCGCAACCCTCGGCAACAGTAAATTCGTCCTTCTGGCGGGCATCGCCGGCATGATCGCGAGCGCACTCTCCATGGGTTCTGGAGCATACCTCGCCTCCAAGAGTGAGCGGGAAATTTACGAAGCAGAGGTGGCCCGCGAGCGCCAGGCCATTGAAATGAATGGTGCCGAGGCCCGCGAGCTTCTCGCCCTTTATTACCAGGTGAAGGGTCTGCCGGAAGTTGACGCTCTCAAGGTGGTGGAGCACATTGCAGCCAAGCCGGATCAGCTTCTGCGCGCGCTATCCGCCGAACGCCTCAACTCTACTGAAGAGGCCCTTAGCAATCCCGTAGTTTCCGCGCTTTCGGGCGCGCTCTCGACCGCGGTCGGGGCATTCATCCCCGTCGTTCCCTTCTTCTTCATGAGCGGATACCGGGCCGTCATCTGGGCGGCGATCATCTCGCTGCTGGCGCACTTCGCCGTGGGAGCAGCCAAATCGCTGATCACCGTGCGCTCCTGGTGGTCGAGTGGAATCGAAATGACGCTTGTCGGCGCGATCGAGGGCGTCGTGACGTTCGTGATCGGAATTGGAATCGGTCGTATCGCCGGTTAGCAGCTCAGCTTTGGAGACCTAGAATACTCGCTGCCGCTGCCTGTCCGGCACGAATACAGTCTGGAACTCCAATTCCGAGATACGCATTCCCTGCAAGAGCCAGGCCGGGCAGCTGCCTGACAGCCGCTGCAATGCGCTCAATGCGCGCTGCGTGCCCAACCGCATATTGGGCCATCGCTCGCCGCCAACGGTGAATCCGCACAAAACGCGGCGTGCCGGTCACGCCGAGAATCTCCTTCAGTTCGGCTTTTACGCGGCTTTCAATCTGCTCATCCGTCTCGCTCAGCAGCGCCGCATTGCGCGCTCCTCCAAGAAAGCACCGCAGCATGCCAATGCCTGGCGGAGCGCGGCCAGGAAATTTGCGGTGCACAAACGTGCAGGCAAGCGTGTTTCGTTTTTCACTGGCAGGCACGAGGAAGCCAAAACCATCTGGCAGATCGCCTAGATCCGACTCAGCGTATCCCATGGTCACCGTGATAGACGATGAGTACGGAATATCCGATAGATCCTTCCCCAACTGGGAGTCCATGTCGGCGAGCAATGCTCCTGACATCCACGCCGGAGTCGCCAGCACTACCGCATCGAAATGCTGCGCCACGCCGTCGATTGCAAGGCTCCAGCCGTTCGGCGCCCGATGCATGCTGCTAACGGTGGTCGATTTGCGGATGCTCGCCGGATTCAGACGGGCCTCAATGCCGCTCACCATCTCCTGCATACCGTTTTCCAGAGAGCTGAAGAGCGAGCGAGCCGCGCGACCATTGCCGTTCGTAGGCATCGGAGCCTTTTTGCCCTGTGCATGCGCCGCGAGCATTCCCCGGCTCAGGCTGCCGTATTTCTCCTCCATCTCCACCAACCGAGGCAGCACCGTGCGCGCACTCAGCACCGCTGCATCGCCGCCGTAGATGCCGGAGAGCAGCGGGTCAGCCAGCCTGTCCACCACCTCGGCGCCAAAGTGCCGCTCCACCAGTTCTGCGACAGACTCGTCGCTCTCCATGGGACGCGGCGGTTTCAGTAGCTCCAACCCCATCCGTATCTTCGTCTTCCAGCTGAACAAGGGACTCAATGCGGTAGGAACAAGCTTCGTCGGCACCATGAACATCAGCCCGTCCGGAAGCGAGACGAGGCGGTTCTTCAAAAGGATATATGTCTTGCGTGAGCTGTCGTTGGAGCCGACTAGATGGTCAGCGATGCCCAGTTCGGCACAGAGCTTGGCCGCCGCCGGCTTTTCCGTCATGAACGAATCCGGACCACCCTCGACCAAGCATCCATCGATCCGCTCAGAGAAAATCGAGCCGCCCAGCCGGTCGGCCTTTTCCAGCAAGACGTATTGAAGATCCGGCCTGTTGGCGCGCGCCTTTTCCAGCTCAAAAGCCGCGCTCAGCCCCGAAATCCCTCCACCAACGACTGCAACCTTCATATCTCTATTTTAGCGTGATGGTTCCTCCCGGGCATAAGCCTCCGCACCGATCGAAATCTCCACCACATCAGACGGCATGATTCATGCGCTTTCGTTCGGGACAGAATTCGCCCTGTCAAAGAAAAATTCACCCGATACTTCAGGTGATAGCAGTCACTGTTGGGGGGATATTTTCCGCCCTAGACTCGCGCCGGACGTCGAGGCTTGTGTCGGATCGGCTTCCACGCGGTACACATCCGGGGGTTATCATGCGAACTTCAAAATCATTCGCCAATAACTTTCAGGCAGCCTTGCTATCGCTCGCAATGCTTTCCTTACCTATCGGCACTCTACAAGCGCACGGTCAACTTACTAGCCGAAACGGGACTTTACCGGATTTGACTCAGTTCGCGAAATGCACCTTCAGCGACTATTTCACGAATGGACACAGTTATGGCTGGTTGCGAATCAATCGCGCGTGGCACGTCTACCGGGGACGCTATGTTCTCGATGGCGATTACACAGGCGATGTGAACGGGAGAAGTGGATTCACTGTTACCCATGTGGGCGACAAATCCTGTCGCAATTACGCTATGCAGGCGACTTTCGACATTACAAATCCCGGGGGTCTTCCTTCTCCGGACGTGCATCAGGCGTTCTTCTTTGTACGGGTTCAGACGCCGCCACCAGATGGGACTTTCTTCCGGATCGAGATATGGCAAAAGGGCACTCTCGATCCACGCGGTGCACCGCATTACCTCAAGGTTCTTCCTGGCGGGCTCCTTCAGATAGAGAAATACGTGAATGGATCACTCGTCGGATACGTCGACCGTGAATATTCCAACGCCATAATCGGCACGAATGCGATCACGGTTAAGTCGGAAGCCAATGTCATTCGTGTGTGGGTTAACGGCGAGTACTTACTGAAATTCGTTGACAACGAGAAGACCAGTCCACAAGTCCGCTATGGCGGCATCGGTCTGGGCGCCATATGGGAAGCTCAGGCATGGTTCGATAACGTCGTCGTCTGGCCGCTCCAAGGGAACTAGGCTTTCCCGATAACGAAATAACCAGTAAGTGAAAGAAGGCCGCTCGAAAATCGAGCGGCCTTCTTTCACTTCAGGAATCAACTGTGGAGAAGCCCTTCTAACTTATCCCTCCAAACTCACAAGTTCGGAATCATGTGCATGGTAGTTCTTCGGCTGATAGATGCAGCATGGCTCCTCTGCCAGCAAATCCCCGGTGAGAGCGAATGCGCGGGCACGGGAGCCACCACAAATCTCTTTGAACTCGCAGGCGCCGCACTTGCCGCGCAGTTGCTTCAGGTCACGTAGTGTGCGGAAAACGGGAGAGTCACGGTAGATCGATGCCAAGCTCTGTTCACGGATACTACCTCCGCGCAAGGGCAGAAATCCGCTTGGATATACGTTGCCAGTGTGAGAAACAAAGACAAATCCTCGTCCATCGTTCACCCTGCGAGTTGCCCATTGCTGGGTTTTGAACTTGGCCGGCGTCTGCACCCCGTCGGTGGCGCGGTCCCGTTCCAATTCAGCCAAGTGCTGCTGAAGAACGTAACGGCGATAGTGCATGCCTTCCGTCGTTTTGATTTGGAAATTGACTTCCTTCGATAATTCATACAGTTTGGCGAATACCTGTTCAAACTCCTCGCCGGTAAGCAGGTCAGCTTTCTGTCCGCGTCCTACGGGTACCAGGAAAAACACGCTCCACATCACGATGTCCAGTTCGTGAAGCAGCGCCGCAAGTCGATCCAGATCCGCGATGTTGTGTCGGCTGGCGGTCGTATGCACCTGGATCGGCAGGCCCACTTCATTGGCCCACTGCACCGCCTGCAGCGTCTTGTTGTACGCGCCCGGAAGTTGCCGGAAGTTGTCATGAATTTCCGACGTGGAGCCGTCCAGGCTCACCGCCAGCCGGGCTAGTCCCGCCTCCTTCAGTTTGACGATCACCTCTCGTGTTAGCAGCGGAGTCGCGCTTGGCGTCAACGCGGCGTGTACTCCCTTCTCGGTTGCATAGCGAATCAGGTCGAATATGTCCGGCCGCTTGATCGGGTCGCCACCCGTCATCACGAAAATAGGGACGTTCAGCTCCGCGATCTGGTCGATCAAGAGCTTGCCCTCCTCTGTCGTCAGCTCTTCCGGGCTGCGGAGCGGTTGCGCGGCCGCACGACAGTGCTTGCAGGAAAGGTCACAGGCTTGGGTAACTTCCCAGATAACCAGAAAAGGCGTTTTATCGAAGTTCATCGTTGCGTGTGCGGGAATCATGACACTAGGAAAACAGCCTCGGAATCGCTGTGGCTGTGATCCAGATCACGAATCATCCTTATGCTTCGAATTGCCTCTAACGTGCAAAAGCCGGCCCGCGGAAAGGAGGAGCCGGCATTTGGCTACAACGTACGATTTCTACTTCTGTTTCGCGATGATCATCTTTGAAATCTTGTTATAGGTGCCCTGCGGGATGATATTTTTCTGCACCAGGTCAGTTTTCTTGGCATACGGACGTCCGGCAATAATCTTTGCCGAGTAAGCATCGCCGATACCCGGAAGTGCCGAAAGCTGGTCCTTGGTGGCAGAGTTGATGTCCAGCAGGTCCGTGGTGGCCGCTGCGCTGGTGGTCTTCGCCGGCGCCTTTGCCGGTGTTGTCTGGGTTATGGCCGGAATACTGCAAATACCAGCGGCGATGGCTATGGCAACTACGCGCTTCAAGGTAGCCCAATGCTTCATGTAACACTCCTTCTTGATTTTACTGACGATTGACTGCTTTCCTTACGCTTCCTTCTTGCCGAAAATATTGCCGATAACAGAGGAGAGCATCCCGCCCGCATCCGCGCTCGCTGTTTCCGTCGCGGCTGGAGCTGCGGTGCCGCCCAAATCTCCAACCAGTCCATCCACATGCGAAGCCAGGCCGGCTGGCAACTTTGTCTTCACAAACTCGACCACAGCGCGAACAATCTCAACGCTTTGCTCCTCACTGAGCCCACTCTTCTGCTGCACAATTTGCACGAGTTCATTCATATTTGTGTCTCCTGTCGAAATGACGTTTGTGATGAGCCCTAGGATGGGTGAGCCTGTGCCGCACGTGGCAGGCCGCAATTGGGAACTCCCAGCAAATGCTAAGCAGGAGAGTCAGCGGCGGAGAACTAAGATCCGACGCCGCAACCCATTGCATCCTAAACTTCTTTATGCGTGGATTGGCAAGTGAATTCTGATTCACTTCAGCCAGTCGCCATATGACCCCGGAAACTCGCCCGCAATCAAAATCGGAGAATTGCCACTGAATCCGGTGGTAATGACACTTTGCCCTCCCAAAGAACAACCTCCGGATCGGACGCAAGTAGCAGATGCACATCCTCATCCATAGGCCGGCTATCAACCTCAGTCCCCAGGTTGCATAGGATCCGGATGGAGCCGCGACGGACGTCGAAACGTCCGGTTCTCGAGTCGCATTCCACTTGAACCATATCCATTCTTCCATTGGTCAGATCCGGCGTCGTTCTTCGCAGCCTGATCAAAGCCTTGTACCAGGCAAGCATTCCAGCGTGCGGCCCCGTTGCAGCCTCTTCCCATTTCAACTTGGAAAGCTGCAACGTCTCAGCGGATTGCGGGTCGGGAATCTCGTGAGACTTCCATCCAAAGCCGCTGAACTCGCTGCTGCGGCCCTCGGAGACTTTCTTCCCGAGTTCCTCATCTTCGTGGTGGGTGAAATAGAGGAAGGGTGAAGAAGCGTTGAACTCTTCTCCCTGAAAAAGCATGGGCACGAATGGAGCAGTCACCACCAGCGCTGCAGCAATCTTCGATCTACCTTCGGTGGTCAGATGACCGAGACGCTCTCCACGAGCACGGTTTCCAACCTGGTCGTGATTCTGCGCATACCCGAGAAACCGCCAACCCGGCAGATCGTTCACCGGACGTCCATGCCTTCTACCCCGGTGGGCGGAGTACCGACCCGAGTAGACGAAAACTTCCTCGAGAGCCTTCGCCAGATCTGCCATTGTTCCAAAGTCGCTGTAGTAGCCAGTCTGGTCGCCGGTGATCAACGTGACCAGCGCATGATGAAAGTCGTCGCTCCACTGTGCGTCTAACCCAAAGCCTCCAGCATCGCGAGACAACACGATCCGCGAGTCATTCAGGTCGCTCTCAGCTATCAACACAAAGTGCTTGCCCAGCGCCGCCTCCAGTTCTTTCACCTCTGCTGACAACTGTTCCAGAAAGTGAACGGAAGATCGATCAATGAAGGCATGAACCGCGTCCAGCCGCAAACCATCGAAATGATAATCGCGCAGCCACATGAGAGCGTTGTCGCAGAGAAATCTGCGAACCTCCGTGGCGCCCTGTTCTTCGAGATTCACTGCGTCGCCCCAGGGGGTAGTGTGGCTGTGTGTGAAGTACGGTCCAAATTTCTGCAGGTAATTTCCCACCGGGCCAAGATGGTTGTAGACCACATCCAGTAGCACTGCGAGTCCCCTGACGTGGCACGCATTCACGAGTTGTTTCAGACCTTCAGGGCCTCCATAGATTTGCTGAGGCGCAAACAAATCGACGCCATCGTATCCCCAGCCACGTTCCCCATCCCACGCGGCGACTGGCATGATCTCTACATGCGTGATGCCGAGTTCGACCAGCGCATCCAACTGGTCGATCGCAGCGCGAAAGGTTCCTTCCATAGTGAAGGTGCCGATATGCAACTCGTATACCACCGCCGCGGATAACGGGGCAGCCTGCCAGCCAGTATCGCTCCACTGAAAGCGGCTGTGATCCAAAACGCGGGATGCATTGTGCACTCCGTTGGGCTGCCATGCGGAACGCGGATCAGGCAATGCGAGAGGATCGTCATCCAACAGGTAGGCATAGTCGATGTAACCGTCCGTCTCGGCCGCGTCGATTTCACCGGACCACCAGCCCTTCGACTCAACGCTGTCTTCCTCTAGCGAAAGAGGAAACACCTTTTCGCCAATCTTTACACTCACTCGATTCGCCTTCGGCGCCCACACTCTGAAACGATGCATCGTTCCTTTCATTTTTCCTTGTGTTCAAGTTGAAAGCTCGTAGATGAGATGCATAGGATCCACATGCCGACTCCACGCAAATATTCTGTGACGATCATCACACGTCAACCATTCCTCTAGCGCCCATTCATGGGCTAAAAATGCGCTTCGCAACGAATATTCACGGTATATAGTTGGGACAAATCAAGCTCTTCAAACAGAGGTTGCCGATGGATGCGCTCGCTCTGCACCGTCTTCATTTTGCTTTTACGATCACATATCACTACCTCTTTCCGCAGCTCACCATGGGGCTCGCACTGCTCATCCTGATTTTGAAGACGTTGGCTGTCCGACGCAACGACGAGCGCCTTCATCAGGCAGCACGCTTCTGGGGAAAGATCTTTGGAATCAATTTTGTGATGGGCGTAGTCACAGGAATTCCGATGGAATTCCAGTTCGGCACCAACTGGTCGCAATTCGCGCGAGCAACTGGAGGTGTGATCGGACAGCCGTTAGCCATGGAAGGCGTTTTCTCTTTCTTTATTGAATCGGCCTTCCTCGGCATCCTGCTCTACGGCGAGAAGCGCGTCTCAAAATTCCTTCACTGGTTCTCCGCCTTCATGGTTTTCTTTGGATCGTGGCTCTCCGGCTATTTCATCATCGTTACAGACGCGTGGATGCAGCATCCGGTCGCTTACCAGGTAATGGCAAATGGGCAATATGAAGTCACCAGCTTTTGGGGTCTGTTGCTGAATCCCTGGGCCCTTCTGCAATACGCGCACAACATGTGCGGAGCCGTGATTACCGCTTCTTTCGTGATGGCGGCGACTGGCGCTTTCTACATGCTCGAAGAACGTTTCCGCGAGTACGGCCGGATCTTCCTGAAGTTGGGCGTGACGGTTGGCGTGGTTTCGTGCATCGCGATCATCTTTCCTACCGGCGATCTGCACGGAAAATATGTAGCGCGCCATCAGCCTGTGAGCATGGCAGCTATGGAAGGACTGTTCAACACCGGAAAAGGAGCCGACATCGTGCTTATGGGCCAGCCGGATTATGCAACTGGCAAGATGGATAATCCAATCGTGGTGAACGATCTGCTCAGCTTCCTGATTTACGGAACGACCAAGGCCGAAGTGAAAGGGCTGGACCAGTTTCCAAAGGACCAGTGGCCGACAACTTTGCCGCTTCTTTTCTACGCATATCACATCATGGCGGGCCTGGGCACCTACTTCGTGCTGTTGATGTTGCTGTCTGCGTTTCAGCTTTGGCGGGGCAAGCTCTATACCTGCAAGTGGCTGCTGTGGCCGCTGATGCTCAGTTTTCCGCTCCCCTACGTTGCCAATACTGCGGGATGGATGACTGCGGAAATCGGCCGACAGCCGTGGGTAGTGTTCGGCCTTATGCGCACCGATGCGGGCTTCTCAAAATACGTCAGCGCCAGTAACAGCCTGTTTACATTGCTCGGCTTTATGGGAATCTACTCGGTCCTATCGGTACTCTTCATCGTCCTTGTCTACAAACAGATTCAAACGGGACCCGCGCTTGAGGCGGCAGAGACTTCTGAAACAGCAGTGTCGATATAAGAGGGAAGGCAGCGCAAATGGGATTTATCTGGTTCTGGCTGGTCGCAATTATGCTCGTCGGGTATGTGGTGCTCGATGGCTTTGACCTTGGCGTTGGCGTTCTCCACCTGCTGCTGGCACGCACAGATGCGGAGCGGCAGATGACGATTCGCTCCATCGGTCCAGTGTGGGATGGCAACGAGGTGTGGCTGCTTGCCGGGGGAGGCACTCTTTATTTTGCTTTTCCTCTGCTATATGCCTCGGCCTTCAGCGGCTTTTATCTGCCGCTGATGATCGTGTTGTGGCTGTTGATTCTTCGGGGGTTGAGTGTTGAACTGCGAGGTCACTCCTCTCTTGGTGTCTGGCGGACGTTCTTTGACGGTCTTTTCGGCTTGTCGAGCACGCTGCTGATCATCTTTTACGGCGCCGCGCTTGCAAACGTAATTCGCGGCGTTCCCCTGGGTACCGACTCTTACTTCTTCCTGCCATTGTGGACAAATTGGAAGGTGGGACCGAACCCGGGAATTCTCGATTGGTATACGGTGATTGGTGGCGTTGTTGCTCTTGTCGCATTGACCATTCACGGCGCCCTTTACCTGGTAATCAAAACCGAAGGCGCCCTGCAGCAACGCGCCCGCAAAACCGTAGGCATTCTCTGGGGCGCTCTCCTGCTGCTCACGATTGTCAGCCTGATCGCAACCATCTACGTCCGGCCCACCAGCCTGCAAAATTACTATGCATATCCGGTCGCGTTTGCGGTGCCGGTGTTGGTAGCTGCCTGCCTCGGTGGGGTCCTGTACTTCAACCGGGTGGGCAGAGATAAGATGGCTTTTCTTTGCTCGGGCGGATATCTAGCTTTCATGATGGTTGGCGCGGTGGCCGGACTCTACCCGGTGGTTTTGCCCTCGATCACGGACGCCAGCCTCGACATAACGGTCAGCAAAGCACTTTCCGGCCCGCATACGCTCCACGTGGGGCTGGTTTGGTGGGCATTTGGAATGTTGATGGCAATCGGTTACTTCATCTTCGTGTATCGCATGTTCCGCGGAAAGGTAGATATGAAGTCGACCGGATACGGCCACTAGAGCATGTGAGGTATATCACAACGCCCTGTGTCGTAAAGCACTGAAAGAAACTCGCGTTCATGCAAAGGTGAGGTTTGTAGGAGGTAGTTATGACCCCTCTGACGAATCACCGCTGGAGCGTTCCCCAAACGATTCTGTTTGCAACAGAAATCCCGGCGAACGAGCAGGTTTTTGCCTTCGCGCTGGCACAGGCCAAGAACGCCCATGCCATCCTAATTCTTTTCCACGCTTATGACACCCTTGTCGTCTCTGCCTCAGAAACCAGCGGCCTTCGTTATTACGACTACGCAGCCGCGGCCAAGGCAGAGATCAAGCACCTTGAACCGTTCGCAGAAAAAGCCCGGCAGGCGGGCGTTGACTGCGAAATACTTGTCCGCCAGGGACTTGCGCCACGACTGATTGTGGAGTGTGCCAATGAGAAAAACGCGGACCGAATCATTATGGGCAGCCATTGCCCCGGCACCATCGGTAAGATCCTGCTGGGCTCAGTTGCCGAGGAAGTTCTGCGTGCCTCCAATATACCGGTCTGCATTGTAGGACCGGCCGTCATAGATAAGGCATTCCAGGGCTACAAGATAAAAACGATCCTCTCGGCTACATCTCTCGGAGAGGCCTGCCTTGCCCCAGTGGCGCTCGCTGCACAAATTGCGCTCGAGGAGGGCGCGAGACTCATTCTCCTGCACGTAATTAAGGCTTCTGAGAAAGCCGACATTCTTGCACGGAGAACCATTGAGCAAATCGAAGAAGATCTTAAGTCGCTCGTTCCAACGGAGATTCGGTCGCAGATCCTGATCGAACCCATGGTAGTCCCGGGAGAGGCATTTGAAGAGATCCTCTTCCAGGCCAAGTCTCAGCACGCCGACCTTCTCGTTCTCGGCGCGCAGGAAGCATCCGTTGTTTCGGCGCTTACGCGGACCGGCGTTGTTTACAGAGTACTGGCACATGCGACCTGCCCGGTCCTGACCCTTTCACCCAACGCTGCGGAACGCCCGAAAGATGTTTCTCCGCTTTATGCGCATTCGACCGGCCCCGCGTAGGCGAATCGGCTGACGATATTTCTTCCCGCCATGGTCCACGTTTTTTCGCGGGCCATGGCGATCACACCAAGCCAGTGAATGATGCTATCTTCACTACCAGGAAAATGGGGCAACCATGAGAATTGAGCCGCGAACTGTCTCGGCCGCCTTCAAAACGATCGTAGTGGCCACCGACTTCTCAGAGTTTTCTGACCATGCTCTGCTCAGAACGATTGGGCTTGCTGAGAAGTTCCGCGCCCGGATCATTCTCGCGCACGTCATCGATCCCATTCTCTATTCCAGCGTTTTGAATGGTGCTCCATTCGTGCCAAAGCAAATTGAAAAGGACGTCGAAGCGCAATTGGAGGCGTCTGCCAAACGAGTGCGGACCGCTGGCGTAAAGGTTGAAGTAAGAATCTGTCATGGATTTATCCGCGAGTCCCTTCGCCAGCTGATCCACGATACCAACGCCGATCTGCTTGTTGTGAGCACCCACGGAGAACATCGCTTTAATCGCAGCGTATGCAGTTCAGTTGCGGAAAAAATTATCCGCATTGCGCCCTGCCCGGTGATGATTATGAGTCCGCTGATCGGCGCAGAGGAGACCGACGCCGTGGCCAGTCCGCAACTGCTGTTTGCGAGTGCCTTTGCGACCCATTCCAGTCGGACTCTTCCCTACGCAGATGCGCTGGCACATGCATTCGGCGCGGAACTGAATTTGTTGCATGTTGTGCAAGCATCAAATTTGAGCACGGAAACTTACCGGGATTGCATTGAAAAGCTTGAAACGATGGCGAACGAACAAGTGAACCTTACACAGATCGTGCACTGCCTGGTGCAGGCAGGGAATTTAGGAGAGACGATCGCATCGGTTGCGCAATCGCTGAAGCCGATTGTGACCGTGCTCGGCGTCCGGGAAGAAGATCTCCTGCACACGCCTGTCGGCGGATTGCATCATGGGCTGGTATACAAAATCGTAACCCATTCCAGCTTTCCAGTACTCACACTGAATACCGCAGTCGACGTCTCTGCATTGAGGGCGACCGCCGAGGTTGCTGCGATGTATCAGGTTGCGCGATAGCGGAATGATTTCAGCCGAGGCTCGGCGCGGATCAGAAATAGCTGTGCAGTTTTTCCGGGTCATGCAGTGTGACCACGGAATCGCGAATTGAAAGTGTTCCTTCCTTGCGGAATTGACCCAGGGTGCGGGTGACCGTTTCGCGAGTGGTACAGGTCATGCTTGCCATCTCTTCATGCGTGAGCAGCAGGGGAACCTTGTATTCTCCGTCCTGCCACTCGCCGATCTGCTGAGCGAGTTCAATGAGAAGACGCGCTAATCTTGCGCCGACTGACTCTGTTAACGCGATACGGCAAGCATCCTGCAGGGCAAATCTGTACTCCTGGCAAACGCACTGGACGGCGCGAATCTGGCTTTCTTTGTGGCGCCGCAGAAATCCCATGAAATCTTCCCGGCTCAAAGCCCGGAGTTGTACGTCGGAGAGCGCTTCCGCGGAAACCTCGTAAGGGCGCTGAGACAGGACGGCATGAAGGCCAAGGATTGCGCCCGGGCCTGCAATGCGAACAATAAGGTTTTTGCCTTTGCTGGAACTCGCTGTCAGCTTTACGTAGCCGCCACAAAGTACATAGACGAAGTCAGAGTCGTCTCCCTGCGAAAATACGCTCCGGGAAGCGACCGCGTTGATCGGGTTACTGACCACTTGAAGATCCGCCAGAACATCGTTTCCAAGACTGCAAAACCATCCGGGCTTGCGGTTGGGGCATGCGGGACACCCTGCGAGGGCCGACTCTTCTTTGCCCAAACGACGTGTGGAACGCCTTGCCGGCTTGACGTTCGAACTTTGAATAGTCTGGAAAGTGCTCACAACGTCTCTCTTCCCGTCGACCCACTTATTTATCCTGGCCGACTGGTGACAGGTTAACCACAAGAGTTGCAATGTTAAAGGGGTCTAGTCTGTGACGACGCTCACAGTTGCTGTCGCGGCTAAATGGTGGCGACATTTCGTCTCGTTCCCAGCAAAAGCAACGTGAGCAATATTGAACAGAAATTGAATGGACTATCTTGTAATCTCTGATCGGCAATCCTGTAATTCCGGTTGAAACTTCCTCCAATATTTTCTAATTTGTGTGACATACGTCACGTCATCAGCACAGCAGTTGCGTGCTAATATCTGCCATTACTTCACAGAAGATAGGCCTGTTTCGCAGGGGCGGCCACATGCGTATTCCTATGCCAAAGTCGAAAAAAGAGTCAGATTGCGTTTTCTATAGCCTGCTGCGCGCAGGCTCGCTGGGTGCGCTTGCGCTCCTTTTAGCCATCTTTGCAGCTGGTGGTCCGCTGGCGCATGCCAAGGATGCACCAAAGCAGCAAGCGGCGCCCGCGACCCACGAAGCGTCTGCGAATCCCGCGGACTTTGCCGGGTCGGAGGCATGCGAAACCTGCCACGCCGACATTGCGAAAGGCTTCGACAGCAATCCGCACACTCGGATCGCCCACATGCATGGCGGAAACGCAGCCACCTGCGAAGGTTGCCACGGGCCAGGCAAGGCACACGTTGATGCAGGCGGCGATGTCACCAAGATTTTCCGCTTTACCAAGGCGACGCCCGAACAGATCGACGAGAAGTGCTTGGGCTGCCATAAGGGCAATCACGCCAACTTCCCCCGCTCTGCTCACGGCGAAGCCAATGTCAGCTGTTTGAATTGCCACAGCGTCCACGCCTTCAAGGAAGAAGCGCACCTTCTCAAGGCCTCGCAGCCGACGCTCTGTTATGGATGCCATACCGACGTCAAGCCTGATTTCGCCAAGCCTTTTCATCACAAGGTGGACGAAGGCCTGATGACTTGCAGCGATTGCCACAACCCTCACGGGACATTCTTAAAGAAGGGCCTGAAGTCTTCCTCGTTCCAGGACGCGGTCTGCGTCAAGTGCCATACGGAGACAGCAGGACCGTTCGTGTTCGAACATCCACCTGTCAAGACGGAAGGATGCGTTTCGTGCCACTCACCGCACGGTTCGCAGAATGCGCGGCTACTGACCAAGAGCAACGTAAACACGCTCTGCCTGCAATGCCACACGGTAAACGACAACTTTACTGCGCCCGAAATTCCGACGTTCCATAACCAAGCCGTCCAGTACCAGGCCTGCACGATTTGCCATACGCAAGTGCATGGCTCGAATGCAAGTGCTGTCTTCTTCAAGTGAAGGCCAATATCATGACAAAGTCCTTATCTATCAAATCGCAGCCGCACAGTGGACACCAGAACCATGGCGGCAAAAGCACGGGTAGCTTACGGGTGGCAGTTACCGCACTTGCCATCGGCCTGGTAGCGCTCACCAGCGCAGCCCAAAACGCAACCCCAAATACCACGCCCGCTGCTGACAAAGAGAAGGTCGTCGGCGGCTACGCCATTCACCAGAGTACGGACCTGGGTGGCCACATAGCCGACTATTCGGGGAGCACTTCAATGTGGGACACGTTGGTGAATCTGCAAAGTGGCCCGCGCATTCTCAGCTTCTCGTTGAACATGCGATCTGTAGATCAGCATAAGACGCCACTGTTCGACACGTTGATGACGGCCAACTACGGATACGGTGGCGACCCCATCAATACTACGGTGTTGCGCGTGTCGAAGGGCCGGATCTATGACTTCAGCGGCAGCTTCCGCCGCGACCGCCAGTACTTTGACTACGATCTGCTTGCGAATCCCTTGATTCCACCAAACGCAGTCCCTTACGTGCCTGTGCTGTCCACTCCGCACCTTTTCAACACGGTTCGCCGCATGAGCGATGGCGACATAACGTTTATGCCGCTGTCACGGGTCAGCTTCCGTGTCGGGTACTCGCAGAATTTAGCTGAGGGTCCGTCTTACAGCACAGTTCACGTAGGCGCCGACGGTCTGTTGACGCAGTGGTGGAGCAATATTACGAATTCCTATCGAGCTGGCATCGATTTCAAGCTGACACAGCAGACTGTACTGAGTTACGACCAGTTCTATACGTATTACAAGGGCGACTCGAATTGGCAGCTCACCGGCCTGAACTATCAATTGGCAGATGGGACCCCGGCAAGCCTCGGCATCGATATTTTCACTACTGCGGCCAATACTTGCCTTATACCTGGAACAACTAACACCATTAAAGCGGCGTGCAACGCGTTCCTTGGCTACTCACGGTCACTGCCGACACGGACGTCGTTTCCGACGGAGCAGTTCCGTTTTGTCAGCCTGATTCCAAACCACCTTTCGATGAACGGCCGCTTTGTTTACAGCGGAGCAACCGGCAGTGCCGACCATTACAGCGAAATCTTCAACGGGCTTTCGACCCGCACAGCGCAACGCGGAACAGTGGACGTAGGCAATCTCCCGAATGGCCAACTGGCTGACACCAAGCGCGTAAATGTGAACGCCGACGGCGGGGTCACATGGATCGTCACTCCTAAGATCAATATCACCGACGTATTCAATTTCTGGGCCTTTAGAGTACCCGGAAACAACGACTACACCGAGACCAGCGTCTTCGGCGCGACCTTGGCGACGACGCCAAATATATTCGCCCCTGCCACTTGCCCGCCCCCATATACGGCTTCCACATGCCCGCAGCACACAAGCAGCTCCGGTCCTGATGTGCTGACTCAGCAGAACAACAACTTCCTGGGACAGAACCTCAAGGGCAACACCATCACGGCCGCCTGGGATCCGATGCAGAAGTTGAAGATGTCGCTTGGCTACCGTTACGTAACCAAGACGATTACCACCAGGGCATCGGTCGCCAGTGAGGAAATCTATCAACCGACCAGGGCTCTTCGCGGAGATTGCGCAACTGGAAAAGTCAATCCGGACGGCACATGCAATGCGACCACTGGCGAAGACGGCGAGGACATCATTCCGATCCATGAGCAATGGGGCCTGTTCGGGTTCTACTTCCAGCCGACAAACACATTCCGATTGAATGCAAATGTAGAGGCAATGTACGCGGACAATTCGTATACACGCATCAGTCCGCGCCAGATCCAGCACTATCGCGTTCGGGGAACCTACAAGCCTAAACAATGGATGAATTTCTCCGGCGCGGTCAATATCTTCGAGAGCCGTAATAACATAACCGACATCAATTATCTGCAGCACGCAAGGGACTATTCCTTCGGAGCTTCTATCACGCCCAGCGAACACTGGGGTGTTGACCTGGGCTACTCCTACCAGGACGTGTTTTCGCGGATCGACGAGTGCTATCTGTACACGGACGCGGTGTACCCTTCGCCGGTGCAAGCCGTGCCCTGCACATTTGCTGGGTCGCCCTATCTTTTGAGCAATGGGCAGTACAACGCACCAACGCAGTTCGGCCAGATTGCGATCATGCTGGCTCCGATCAAGAGGCTGCACACACGCTTCGGATATCAGATGAGTGCGGTCAACGGAAACGAGACAACCGTCAATCCGCGGCAGGTGCCGGGTTCGTTGCAATCGCAGTATCAGCAGCCGTTCGCGAATGTCTCCTTCCTGATTGCACCTCAGTGGACCTGGAAGGCCGATTGGAATTACTACAGCTATGGGGAGGGCAGTCCAATTGGGCCGACACTGCCTCGCAGCTTCCGCGGAAATGTCTATACTCTCGGTGTCCGCTACGCTTTCTAGCAGCAAAGTTCGATAGAGTCGTGTAAAGTTTTGCTGGTAAGGAATAAGGAGGAGTCCGGACTATGACGAAAAGCATTCAAAGGGCGAGCGTCCTTGGTTTAATGATTTTGTCCGCAGGGACAATGAGTTTTGCCCAGGCTGCGGGCGAGGCAACTTACAAGGCAAAGTGCGCCATGTGCCACGGAGCTACCGGACAAGGCGATACGCCGACCGGAAAGGCGATGAAGGTGACGCCGTTTGTCAAGGCTCCGGAAGCTGAAATGATCGCGATCACCACGAATGGCAAAGCCAAGATGCCGGCATTTAAGGGCAAGTTGACCGACGCTCAGATCAAGGAAGTCAACGACTACGTCTACGCGACTTTGGTCAAGTAGTCTGACTTCAAAGCGTTTTTTTGAACTGGAGCGATTGACAACGTGGCCGGAACAAATTTCTTCACCGAAAAATGGCTGAAGCCATTCTTTCATCTTGGCAAGAATCCAATCAGCTTGATCGGTGCAGGATTAACAAGTGCCTCTGCACTCACGTTGCTTGGATTCTGGGCTGCTGAAGTTGTTGGCCACGTTGCCATCAATCCATACCTTGGCATTATCTTCTTCCTGATTTTGCCGGCACTTTTCATTTTTGGATTGCTTCTTATTCCGGTCGGCATATACCTGCGCCGTCGCCATCTGCAAGCGGCAGGACAACTACCCACGGTTTATCCGAAAATCGATCTGGGCGATCCCGTTTTCAGGCGGGCCATCGACATGGTCCTTCTGGCCACCGTCGTCAACGTAATCATTGTTGCGATGGCAAGCTATCGTGGGGTGGCATATATGGATACCGCGCAGTTCTGCGGCCAATCCTGCCACGTCGTGATGACACCTGAGTACACCGCGTACCAAGCCTCGGCGCATTCGCGTGTTGCCTGCGTGGCGTGCCATGTTGGAGAGGGAGCGGGCTCCTATGTAAAGGCGAAGGTCAATGGCACCAAGCAATTGATTGAGGTGACTTTCAATAGCTATCCCCGGCCCATTCCGTCGCCGGTCACGAACTTGCGGCCAGCCCGGGAAATATGCGAAGGGTGTCATGCTCCCGCAAAGTACATCGGCGAAAAACTCCTGGTTAAAACGAGCTTTGCCGACGACGAAAAGAACACAATGTCGAAGACTCTTGTGTTGCTGCACCTTGGCGGGCGCGATTCCCTTTCACGCCTGACGGGAATTCATGGAGTTCACCTCGGCCATATCGAATACATTGCATCGGACGCGCAGCGCCAGGTAATCCCGTGGGTCAGCAAACGAAACGCCGACGGAACGAATACCGATTTTGTGTCCGGTGATGCCACCGCTGCAGTTAAGGGAGAGAAGCGGGTTATGGATTGCATTGATTGCCATAACAGGGCGGCTCACACTTTTCAGAATCCCGAAGATGCTCTTAACCGAGCGATGACGGAAGGCGCGATCAGCAGCAACCTGCCGTTCGTGCACAAGGAGGGTCTCGAATTATTGAAGGCCAACTATTCATCGCAGACAGAAGCGGAAACAAAGATCAAAGAAAACCTAAAAGAGTTTTATCGCTCGCAACATCCAGAGGTGCTATCCGCAAAGGCGAATCTGGTCGATGCGGCGGGGGCCTCGCTGTACTCGATCTACCGGCAGAATGTATTTCCCGACATGAAAGTGACGTGGGGAACTCACCCGAATAATGTCGGGCACAATGCTTACCCGGGATGCTTCCGCTGCCACGATGGCAGTCATAATGCCAAGGATGGCAAATCCATTACGCAAGACTGCGCTGCCTGCCATAATCTTCTGGCGGTGGACGAAACAAATCCCAAACTTCTTGTAGATCTGGGAATGCAATAGGGCTGATTTTTAATATTGATGCGAAGGCCTCCGAAAAACGGAGGCCTTCGCATTTTGTATCGATATATCAGCCAACCGCCAGCCGATGATGTTGAATCTTGTATTGCATGAAGACTGCAGGATCGGTTCGGATTGGCATCTCCGGATGGACCTATGTTCCCTGGCGCGGCACCTTTTACCCCGACAAGCTGCCGCATAAAAATGAACTCAAGTTCGCAGCCGGCATTTTCAACTCCATCGAGATCAACGGGACCTTCTACACACTGCAAAAGCCGGAAAGCTTCGCGCGCTGGGCTCGAGAAACCCCTGACGACTTTGTCTTCTCGCTGAAGGGTCCAAGATTTCTGACTCACATGCTGAGATTAAGAGGCGCGGAAAAGCCATTGGCAAACTTCTTCTCTTCAGGGTTGTTTGCACTAGGGCATAAGCTTGGGCCGATTCTTTGGCAGCTGCCTCCGAACTTCCGCTATCAGCCAGAGCTTTTGGAGACTTTTTTCTCATTGCTCCCGCAAAACACCGAACAAGCTGCGCTTCTGGCGGAGAAACACGATAGTCGCATGAGTGGAAGATGTATGACGGAGCCACTTTTTCACCAGCCGATACGTCACGCGATCGAGATCAGAAATGATAGCTTCGCCGTTCCGGAGTTTATCGAACTGCTACGGAGATACCAGGTTGCACTCGTTTGCGCCGACACCGTGGAGTGGCCTCGGCTGATGGATCTGACAAGCGACTTCGTTTACTGCAGGTTGCACGGCTCTGAGGTTTTGTATGTGAGTGGCTATACGGGCAAGGCGCTCGATGGATGGGCAAGAAGAGTTTCAGCGTGGGCGCGCGGCTCAGAGCCCGAGGACGCGAAGAAAGTAATCGACTCGCCAGCGCAGGCAATGGGAGGCCGAGACGTCTTCGTCTACTTCGATAACGATGCGAAAGTGCGCTCTCCTGTCGATGCACAATCTCTTCGAAAGCTCGTCGAAAAATCCCGGCTATTCAATCCGTAAGTGTGCTGCGACGGCGCCCCCAGATACGCAGGCGCGCTCGCCCCATGATAGCCTTCTCCTTCGCACATATTGAGCCACTCCGATGAGGTTAAATGAACACTCATAACGCGCTGCACTTTGATCTTCAAACGGCCGCATTGAACACGATGAACGAGCACGGCTTCCAGCCAAATTTCTCTCTGGAAGCAAGGCGGCAGGCAGATGAACTCGCCAATAATTTACCGGCAACAGCTTCCGGCCCAGCAAAAGATTTGAGAGATCTGCTTTGGTCTT
Source organism: uncultured Acidobacteriaceae bacterium (assembly GCA_963816335.1). Taxonomy (GTDB): domain Bacteria; phylum Acidobacteriota; class Terriglobia; order Terriglobales; family Acidobacteriaceae; genus JANXZS01. Next base: position 253,194 of record CAWFKA010000009.1, read on the forward strand.
CGATCGACAATGACACGTCTCGCGACCTTGACCAGCTTGAATATGCGGAGGATTTGCCGAACGGCGATACCAAGGTGCTGGTTGCGATTGCGGATGTGGACTCCTGTGTACCCAAGGGTAGTCCGATTGATGAGCATGCAGCTCGGGAGACGACGAGCGTCTACACCGGCGTGAGGGTCTTTCCAATGTTGCCGGAGGAACTCTCAAATGGAATCACATCCCTCTTGGAACGCGAGGACAGGCGGGCAATCGTGATTGAATTCGTCGTGAATAACGGCGACGTAATAACGAGCTCCATCTATCCAGCTCTTGTCAACAATCACGCCCAGCTTGCTTACAATGCCGTGGGAGCATGGTTGCAGGGAACCGGAGAAGCGCCCGCGAAGGTTGCTGCGTCTCAAGAACTGCAGGCACAGTTGAAACTTCAGAGCGATGTGGCACAAAGACTGCGCGCAGATCGCTACCTCCATGGCGCTCTCAATATCGAGACGATCGAAACGCATCCAGTGGTGTTGAAAGATGAAGTGGTCGACATTGAACGGCAGCAGAAAAACCTCGCGACCGAACTGATTGAAGATTTCATGATCGCCTCAAACGAAGTTGTAGCTCGCACGCTTGAAGATGCGAAAAGGTCGTCCATTCGGCGCGTTGTGAAGACACCAAAACGATGGAACCGCATTGTGGAATTGGCAGCTCAGACGGGTGACCAACTTCCTGAGGAAGCGGACTCTTCCGCGCTTAATGAGTTTCTGACTCGGCGGCGCAAACTTGATCCTGATCATTTTCCCGATCTTTCGCTGGCTGTGATCAAGTTGATGGGACCCGGCGAATATGTTCTGGAGAGGCCGGGACAGGATTCCGATGGCCATTTCGGGCTTGCTGTGCAGGACTACACGCATTCGACCGCACCCAATCGACGATTCGCTGACCTTGCCACGCAGCGGCTGTTGAAAGCCCTGATCCGCAAAGATCCGCCACCCTACTCTGACCAGGAACTGACGCAAATCGCTACCAATTGCACCCTGCGCGAGGACCAATCTCGCAAGGTTGAGCGGGAAATGCAGAAGCGAGTCGCCGCCGTTGCCATGAGCGGACGAATCGGCGAGATATTCAACTCTGTCGTAACAGGCGTAAATGAGTATGGCGTCTTTGTTCGAACGCTGCAGCCTCATATGGAAGGCATGCTGGTGCAGGGGCAGTCGGGGCTGGACGTAGGCGACAGGTTAACCGTGAAACTAGTGAACACCGATCCAAGACGCGGATTTATAGACTTTTCCCGTGCACCGGGCCGTTGATTTCGGGGAAGGGTGCGCGCAAAGCTGGGCTCGCTCTAACGTTGCGCGATTGCTTGCGTTTGGGCCTCTGGGTTCGATCCATTCTGTTCGCGGGACTGCGTTTGAATTTTTGTAACCGGAATCCCGAGCAGGTAAACAATCGGCAGTGGCAAGGGAGTTCCGCTCAGATACCCTGATGTCCAATTGAATTGCTTCAGCCCTTTGGTTAGCTGTTTCAATTCTGCTGGAGTGCGCGTTCGAGCGCATGAGACTATGCCGTCCCAAAGAATTGTGATGGGGATGAGTGGAATCAGGTAAGTAAGCAAGAGCCTGGAGATCCGAAAGGGTCGCATAAAAGGCGTCATCAACAGGCAAGCCCACGGCATGAGAAAAATTACCGCGAGCGCTTTGACTGTGCGCGACGTAACCTCGGCTGTCGCGATTCCCTCCCTCGCAGAAACGGCATCCTCAAGGAGCCGCACCGCAGCGTCGTCACTGAAGTGATGAAATGAGGCAAATATGGTTCGAAATCCGTGTAGCTTCGAAGGGACCGCTGTAGCATCCACCGGCTCGTTGACCATACGGAGAGAATTGTCGGACTCGGTTAGCCGGGATCTCAAAACGGTGCTGGGGAATTTGTCCGTCAACCATACGGTTAAAGGCCACTCTCCGTTCGAACGAGCGGCACGCCATGCGGAGCTTAGCCACGGGCCGCCACCTCCTGAACAAAGATCGACTACGTCCCTGCAGCCACTCTGGCGGATGGCGCCAATCAGCATGGGACGCACGGGCGAATAAAGATCCGTCAGATTTGTGATGAACTCCAGAAAATCGGTTGCGCCGTCGCGCACCGCTTGGGGGCACCAGGGTTGATCGAGGATCTCGAAAAGTTGAAAACGCCTCACTGAGGACTAGCTCCGCTATGCGATGCGCAATTCGGCAAGAGTTGCAGGCGATCGATTGTGGCCGCGGTCAGGATCGATAACAAGTTCAACTGTCACGACTTCCGTGAGATTGACATGGTAATTTTCAACCTGCTCACTTGAGCCATTCCGACTGAATGTCCACTGCTGACGAACGATCTCGCGCTTCGGCTCACCACTTCGCAGATAGCTCAATAAGAACTCCTGGGCGCGTTCCTGCTCCTTCTCCACAAAACGGACGTGGACGAGTCGGACCGCTTGTGGCTTATCAAAATGGATGCGGATTGTCTGGGGACCTAACGTGCTCGCTCGCCAACCATCCGCTGAATCGCCGGTGGTCAGGGCATTTTCTATGGGATGCGCCTCATCTTCAGAAGTGAGGTCAACATGCGCCAGCTCGTTCAAATCAAGCCACTTTTCGTCCTGCACTTTACTTGAAGCCTGGGCCGCTTGCCCAACCAGTTGCTTTCGCATCGATCACCTCGAGCCTGACGCGTGCTCATTTTATACGTAGATGCAGGATAGGAAAAGAGTAACCGCCACTGCCATATTTACGCGAAGCAATGAGCAGCAAAAACGAGGTGTGGCGCGGATAAGGTTGAATGAAGTCCCAAGTGTGGCTGATGACGGACGTTGCTCAATGAAGCGATGACGAGCCAATGGAATCGAGATGGAAATTTGAATTCGCGTCGAAGCCAGGAGAGCGCGCACCTTGGACTTCCTGCCGAAGATGCGCGCACAGGCTAGATTACCGGAATGTAGTCGGATTTCGAGTGGCCACAGACGAGACACAATACAAAGTTCAGTTGTTCAACCGTATAGCCACAATGGTTGCAAACGAAATATTGCTTGCTTGCGCCTCTTCGGGAATCCAGGTTCTTTAAAGCGTCTGCGAAAAGCCGAGCATGCTCCGCCTCTGTTTTCAGCGCGTACACGAAAGTCTTTACTGCGGCGCCGTTCTTTTCGCTCTTCGCCGCATCAATGAATTCGGGATACATCGTGTCCCGTTCATAGACTTCGCCGTCCATCGCGGCTTGCAGATTCTCGCGGGTGGATTGCGGTGTTGTATTTTCGATGACCGCCTTGGGTTCGTCTCCTAACTCACGGATCACACGGGCATGGTTGGCCGCGTGAATTTCTTCCGCCTTTGAGGTTGCGCGGAAGAGACTTGCGATCTCTCCGAATCCTTCCCTGTCCGCAGCCTCTGCAAATGTCGCATAGCGAGCACATGCGTTACTTTCGCCTTCGAAAGCCTTCTGCAGATTTTCGAGGGTCTGAAGTGTAGATATTCGGCCGGTGACCGTGCCAATTAAGCTTGCCGGAAGAATAAGAGAAAGTATTTCATTGATCATAGATAGCACCCCGGTTGATCAATATACTCCCGCAGGTCCAGATGGAATGTGACGTAGGAGACATCTTCCAAATCGGACACGATATCGGAGCCATCGGCGTGGATTGCAACGCAACTTGTGCAGTGCTTCTGAAGAAATTGAGCGTCAGATAACTTTCCTCGATGAAGCAGATTAGTTTTCTTAATAACAAATCTCCACCGCTCCTGCCGGGATAACCTCATTGATAACAACCAGCCATGGCTTTTGGCAGTCTGTCTGGGCTGAGAGATTAGCGGATTGAGGAGAGTCATGTCGACAGAACTTCGGAATTATCTTTCTCTTTCGTATGGCGAGCTGGAAGAGTTGAATCTTGCAGCTAAGGAATCCCGTAAGAACCGGGTATCGCTGGACAAGATTCGTGAAGAGCGGTTGAAATATTTGACGGACGAGAAGCGGATCAAGGCGGTGACGGTTCTTTTCAGCGATCTGGAAGGCCGTCTTCACATGCTGGATTACGACAAGAAGTTTCTCATTTCGAGCCACCAGAATCTTACGTTTGACGGCTCTTCGATCCGCGGCTTTACGGCGCAGCACGAGAGCGATCTTCGCCTTGGCATCGACTGGGCGTCGTTCTACTGGGCTCCTGCAGACGTCTTCGGTCCGGGCAAGGTGCTGGTGTTCGGCGAGGTAATCGACAAGGACGGCACTCCGTACACCGGCGATCTGCGCAGCGTGCTGAAGCATTTTGCGGGCGACCACTTCAGCAAGAACGGCTATACGCTGAACGCGGCCAACGAGATTGAAGGTTTCCTGTTTGCCGGCGTGGACGCGGAGCAGAACTACTACAAGACGCAGGGCTTTGAGTATGTGAATACGGGCGGCTACTACCACTCGCTGCCGGGCGATCCGCTGCGCCTGTTTATCGACATGGCGGCGGAAGTGCAGCGCGCGATGGGCTTTGAGAACGAGAAGGACCATCCTGAAGTGGCGCCTTCGCAGTTCGAGATCAACTACGGCTACGGCGAATGCGTGCAGGCTGCCGACCAGATCCAGTTATACAAACTGATCTGCCGCCAGGTGGCGACAAAAATGGGGATGACGGCGTCGTTCCTGCCCAAGCCGGTGGTGGGCGTGAACGGCAGCGGCATGCATACCAACGTGTCCATCTCCAAGGAAGGCAAGAACATCTTCTGGGATCCGAAGGGCGAAGAGAAGATCAGCAAGTTCGGATGGGAGTTCGTCGACCGTATCCTGACGCATGGCAACGATACCTGCCTGGCGCTGAATGCGAGCGTGAACGCGTTCCGCCGGCTGGATCCGCACTTCGAAGCGCCGAACCAGATCAAGGCATCGGCAGTGGATCGCGGCTCGATGGTGCGCATTCCTCTGGGCAACGAGAAGTCGTCGCGCGTGGAAGTGCGTTCGGTATCGCCGGATGCAAATCCTTACCTCGTAATGCTGACGGTGTTTAAGACAGGGCTTGAGGGCGATACGGCGAAGATCGACAACCTGCGCCAGGCGGAGCGCTACCTTCCGGACAACGTCTACACGGCGATCGATGACTTCAACAATGCAGAGTGGACGACCAGGCTGCTGGGAGCCGACGTGAAGGGACGTTACGCGGACCTGAAGAAGAATGCCGCCGACCGCTGCCCGCGCCTGCTGGGCACCTTCGTCAAAGTTCCGGAAGTGCAGTACCACCACGCCGTCTACAACCAGTTCCTCTGGAACCGCTTCTAGACCGCTACATCGTAGAACACAAAAGCCCTGGCCAAAGGCCAGGGCTTTTGTTATGCGGGAATCGTTGGCGGAAGATGGTACTTCCTACCTCGGTCTCTCCTCCGGCCGTTGCTGCTTTATTTCCTGCTTCGACTTTCGTGATATAAACGTTTTTTATAAGAGCAAATTGAATTTCTCTCGCCTCTGTCTGCCTGAAGCACACAATCACCCCCTGCAGATGCTTGAGAAAAGAAGGCTTAATGGATTTCGAACAGCTTAAGACATTTTTGGAAGTTGCGCGACAGAAGAGTTTTTCCCGTGCCGCTGAGCGGCTGCTGGTCACTCAACCAGCGATTTCAGCTCAGATTCGCTCCTTGGAAAAGGAAGCAGGGGCACGCCTTTTCGACCGGGACGGCGGCCGGGTTACCTTCACCGCGGCCGGCCGCGTGTTCGAACCGTTCGCTGAACATTGCCTGAATTGTCACAGTCATATCCTCGGCATAATTGCTGAGTTGCACCGCTCGCCTCGAGGAGCTATCTCGATAAGCGCAAATGAAGCCACTTGTCTTTATGTTTTGCCGGCCGTATTCGCTCAGTTCCGAAAGCAGTTTTTGCGCGTTGGACTCAGCATCGTTCGCGCGGAACGGTCCCGCACGCTGGAAGCCGTACTCAACCGGGAAGTTGATTTCGGAGTTGTCGCAATGCCGGTGAAAGATCCGAGGCTCACGGTTGAGCTTATTCACAAGGATGAGCTGGCATTTGTCGTTCCTCCCAATCACGCCCTCGCTGCCTGCCCGAGTTTGAGCCTGAAAGAAGTCGCACAACATCCGATTGTATTGATGAAGCAAGGACGCCAGCGGGAGTTACTCGACAATCTATTCCACATGCAGGACCTCCAGCCAAAAATAGCGCTTGAAGTTGAGTCAAGTGAGTTAGTCAAGCGACTGGTTGCAGCGGGACTTGGGACGGGATTCCTGCCACGAGCAAATGTCGAAGCAGATGCCGGCGCCGGGCTGCTGAAGATCGTACCAATGGGGGAAGTTCGCCTATCGAGAGATCTGGCATTGATCTATCGCAAAGGGAAAGAGCTTACACGAGCCGCACAGGTTTTTCTGGACATAGCTAAGGGACAACTAGACGAATAGAGTCAGCATAGGAAAGCTCCGTCCATTCATGGGAGTGGACGGAGCTTTCCCGTTTATATTCCTAGAAGCTAGAGAGCGCTGTCGCCCCTCTCTTGGTTGCGGATACGGATAGCTTCTTCAGCCTTATACAGGAAGATCTTTCCATCTCCGATCTTGCCGGTTGAAGCCGCCTTGATAATCGCCTGAACTGTTGACTCGACAACCTCGTCTTTGACTACCAGCTCCAGGCGAATCTTAGGAATAAGATCTACATCGTATTCTCTTCCGCGATAGGTTTCAGTGTGGCCTTTTTGTCGCCCATGCCCACGAACTTCTGACACGGTCATCCCTTCAACGCCGAGCTCCTTTAGAGCTTCCTTGACCGAATCAAATCGGTTCGGTCGAATGATCGCTTCTACTTTAGTCATCGAACCCTCACTTTGCTTAATAGGCTGACATTCAACAGGAACTTATCCGTATTTTTGTGTAGGCATGCTGTTACTTATCCGCGTGCATTGAGAGTCCCTGAGGAGTGCCCAGTTGAGTAATCAAATACTCTGGATAAGCAGAGATATCGTGTTCCGTGCAGATCGAGACCATAGAGCTCGCCCTCCTGCCTTGACTTCAGCATCCTCAGCAGACAGCTTTCCGAATACTTCCGTCGAGATCACACCGAACACTAACAAGACAGAGGCAACACCGAGCAGCTTGCCCATGAGCAAGCTGCGCCACCAGCGGCGCCACTCCGGGTCTTTCAGTCAGAGCAAGCTGGAGAGTTTTTGGGAATACGAGAGGTTTGCCCTCTGCTGCGGTCCGCGAGACATTCCGAAAGCTCCTTACTGACTGAGGATCAATTGAATTCCGGTGCTTGACTGGCTGGAGTTTTCTGTTTTTTCGGCTAAAAGTATCCAATTGGTTTGTGGCGTTTGCGGTTGCAATTACTGAGTCTTTGGTAGCTGCAAGGTAAATCTTCTGTCCGTTTGGATCAACACTTGTTCGGCCCTATCCACATTTTTTATGGGCGCTATAAGAGTTGATGACGACATGTTCGTGGGTGATTTGTTTTCGTTCCCTGGTTTGTACATGGATGCCGAAGGAGTAGGCCGTCGGGATGCGAGCGGCCACTCACGGAGACGCAAGTGATAATGATCGCGACCTTACCCGACCAATTTAGCTAGTTAATGGGATAACTAGATCCAGATTAGTTTCTTTAATGCCATATATAAGTTTGAGCAATTGGGACACTTTGCATGCCTGTTCCTGGAAACGAGCGTGATAAATACAAAGTGAGTCATTGGAATTGTGCACCGTCAGTACAGGCACTCATCCTCACGGCGGAGCACCGATGTATCTATTCAAGATCAATTAGTTCTTAAGATTCATTCATACCTTTTGGAGGATCAAAAGATGTCATTTCACCGCACCCGCACTGTGCTTCTGACAATCCCGATGCTTGCCGTCAGTATGGCATTCGCTCAAACGACATCGGCCCCCGCGCCAGCACCTGCGACGACGACCACTCCTGCACCTGACGCAGCTCCTGCGGCAGCTCCTGCTGCTCCGACCTGGAGCATTGGAGGAATTGATTTCAGCGGAACGGTGGATGGCTACTACAACTGGAACAACAATCATCCGATCGACAAGTACAACCAGTATTACAATTTCGATGTTCGCGCCAATTCGTTCAGCTTGAACATGGCTGAACTGACGCTTAATCACGATCCGGATCCGATCGGGTTCCGCCTTGACCTAGGTTATGGCAAGGCATTCCAAATCATTCACTCTTCCGAACAGGATCCCTCCGCATTCCAATATATTGAGCAAGCGTACGTAGCTTTGAAACCAGCTAAAGCAAAGGGTTTCGAGGCCGACTTCGGCGAATTCTATACTTCAGCAGGTGCGGAGACGGTCTACACCAAGGACAATTGGAATTATTCACGGTCACTACTCTTCACGCTCGCACTTCCCTACTATCACTTTGGACTGCGCACATCCATGCCGGTTTCGAAGACAATGACAGCAGGGTTCCAGCTAGTGAACGGTTGGAACAACATTGAGGACAACAACAGCGGGAAGACAATGGGCTTCACGTATGCATGGACGAAGCCGAAGTATACCTGGACAGCGAATTACTACACCGGCCCCGAGCACACTGACACGAACAAGGATTGGAGAAATCTGATCGACACCACCTTGCTGCTTACGCCCACCGCCAACTTCAGCGCATATCTCAATTACGATTACGCGCAGGAGCGGCAGCTCGACACACTCACCGAGGAAGGCGTGATCAAAGGACAACTGGATCACATCCAGGGCTTCGCCGCTGCAGCTCGCCAGCAGTTTACTCCGCATATTGCGCTGGCCGGCCGGTATGAGTACTTTTATGATCCGCAAGGCTTTTCAACTGGGATCTCACAAACCCTGGACGAATTTACGATCACCGGCGAATACAAGTGGCCTGAGGGACTGCTGGCTCGAGTCGAATATCGAATCGACCATTCAGATACAACTCCGTACACAAGAGGAACCCAGCCGCTTGCCGGACAGAACCAGAACACACTTACCTTCGGCTTGGTGGGCTTCTTCGGTCCCAAGCGCTAAAAAGCAGTTCGATCGTGCGATTCCGAATCAGAAAAGGCGGAGACGAGTTCACAGACTCTCTCCGCCTTATTCATTTTTGAGAGAGAGTCGTCCGTGGGATTTGAACAATAGGCTACTCGAAATATGCGTTTATCGGGGGGTAACGCAAAACACAGATTTTGATACAGGTGGCAGGGGAGCCGGCTGACTCTCCCACCTTATCGTTGGTATACTCGGACCAAGCGGGAACGGTCTCGCAAGCGGCGTTGTTTCAGGGGTTTTAGGGCTGCTGAAACGAACAAGAAGATGGCGCAACAATAACTTTGAGACCGATAGACCGCTTTGTACTCGATCGGTGACTTCATTTCTGCGTTGGGCCCCTGAGTAATCAAGATAGCGATGGATGATCACGGACGAATTCCGCCCAAGGAGAGCCCTAAGAAAGGGACAGGCGGAGTACGCGCTCCGCTCCCAGGAGAAAGTTCGTCGGCGGATATCCGGATCCCGCAGGCACCGAGCGATTCGCCGACCATCATCGGAACACCGGGTGGCCTGAACAACGATGCCCGCCCAAGGTATTCCGGCCCTGTTCCACCGCAGCAGCCTCGTTCTCCATTACCGCCCGTTGAGCCTTCGCGCCAGAGTGCGCCCACGATCATCGCCTTCACTGATTCTGGCCAGGTGATCCTCGAAGCTGGCATCGTTCTTGCCCAGAGGTACGAGATACTGTCGATCCTTGGCGAAGGCGGAATGGGCGCCGTTTACAAGGCGAAAGATCTTGAATTGAATCGTCTGGTTGCGCTGAAAGTTATTCGCCGCGAGCTTGCCGGCAATCGGGCAATCATCGATCGATTCAAGCAGGAACTCATTCTTGCGACCCAGGTAACGCACAAAAACGTCATTCGTATTTACGACCTCGGCGAATCCGACAGCATGAAGTTCATCACCATGGAGTTTGTAGAGGGTGAGGACTTACGTTCTCTGATCACTACCCGAAAGAAGCTTCCGCCGCGCGAGGCAGTTGAGATCATCCAGCAAGTTTGCCGTGCGCTGGAAGCGGCGCACGGTGTCGGCGTCATCCATCGGGATCTGAAACCGCAAAATATTATGCAGGACAAGAGCGGCAGAATCCTGGTAATGGATTTTGGCCTTGCTCGCACGCTCGAAGGCGACGGCATGACGCAATCGGGTGCGCTGGTTGGAACCATGGAATACATGTCGCCTGAGCAGGCTCTGGCAAAGAATCTGGATCAGCGTTCCGACATTTTTTCGCTCGGGCTCATTTTTTACGAACTGCTGACGGGGCAGGTACCTTTCAGGGCTGATAGCGCACTCGCCAGTCTCATCAAGCGAACACAAGAGCGGGTTGTTCCGATCTCGGACTTAGACAACACAATTCCGCCGGCGCTCAGCGAAATGGTAAACCGCTGTCTCGAACGTGAGGTGGAAGACCGGTACCAAAGCGTATCCGATCTGCTCGCCGATCTGGAAACATGGAAGAACGAAGGCACGGCTGGCACTCCTATTTACCAATCCAGCGTCTATCGACCGATAAAAAAGAAGGCCCCAGACAAGAAGGACCTTTTGTTAGCGGTTGTTGCGGCAGTGGCTGTACTGGCGATAGTTTTTGCTAGTTATTTAGGGATACGCAGCAAGCAGCCAAAGGGAAGCCCTGCAGCAAAGCAGCAGGCAGCGATTGTGCCGGCGGTTTCGCTTGCAATTCTTCCCTTCCACAATATGACGAACGATGCAAAGGATGACTGGATTGGAAGCAGCGTGGCGGACATGCTCAGCACCGACGTTGGACAATCCGCACATTTGCGCACGGTTTCCACTGATCGTCTTCACCAGGTACTCACTGATCTGCGCATCGGTCCGCAAACTGCCATCGATCCTGACACCATCCGGCGCGTGGCCGAGTTCAGCAATGCGGATGTAGTGGTCTCGGGACAGTACGCGCGCTTCGGCGATCAGATCGTCATCGATGCAACCATTCGGGATCTCAAACGTGACCAGACAGTTCCTGTAAAGGCTCAGGCGCTCGAAAAGGATTTGCCGACGGCAATCGATGCTTTGGCGGAAGCTGTACGTAAGAATCTGTCCCTTTCTCAGGACATCATCAACGAGTTGAAGGCGCAGTCGTTCAAAGCTACATCCAAGTCCGTCGACGCCCTGCGCGAGTACAACGAGGGTTTGACGTTCATGCGCGAGGGCAAAAACCTCGATGCCTACAAGAGTTTTCAGGCTGCTACCACGGCTGATCCGGATTTTGCGCTCGCACTTTCAAGGCTAGGAGAGGTGCAGTCCGAACTTGGGTTTGAAACAGATGCGGAGCAATCCTCGCGTCGCGCGAAGGATCTGGCAGAGAGCCAGAATCTGCCGCTTCCGGTTAAGTACCTGATCAGCGCCAGCCACGCACGCATCATGGACGACAAGCCAAAAGCGATCGAGGCATATGAAAATCTTTCGCGTAGCGTGCCCGGAGATACCGACGTCCAATACACATTGGGCAGTCTTTATCTTGAGAGCGGCGACTACGCCAAAGCTCGATCGGTATTCGCAAAGATTCTTGAGACAGACCCGAAGAATATCAAGGCCCTATGGGGAATGGGCGTAGTTGAAAATATCACCGGCTCGCCCCAGGCTGCGCTCGATGCTCTGAGCAAGGGACTGAGCCTTGCGATCCAGGTGGACAACCAGGAACAGAAAGCGCTCATGCTTCTCTCCATGGGTATCTCGTACCGCTTGCTCAACAAGCCTGACGAAGCGATGCGCAATTACCAGGAGTCGATCGCGATCAATGAGAAGATCGGCCAGAAGCGAGGGGTGGCTGCAGCGCTGGACGAAATGGCGAACTTCCAGGCCATGAACGGCAAGTCTGATGCAGCGCTAACCAGCTATAAAAAGGCGCTCGCACTGCAGCGCGAAATCGGCATGAAGAAGGAGACCGCGAATTCCCTGATGGATATGGGTACCGTTTACCAGGATCGCGGCGATTATGACCAGGCCCTCGACATGTACAAACAGGCTCTGCAGATCCAACGTGAACAGGGCGATCTACAGAACGAATCCCTTTGTCTGAATAACATTGCTGCCGTGTATCTGACCAAGGGCGATCCTGACAATGCATTTACTTTCTATCAACAAGCGCTGCAACTCAGGCAAAAGCTTGGGGTAGCAGGAGACATTGCTGAAACGATGGGTGGGCTCGGTGAGGCTTACATAACAACAGGCCAGTACGAGCAGGCGCTGAAATCTTTGATGAGTGCGCTCGAGCTAAGCCGGAAATCTGGCGATCCCGCGCGCGCTGCACTCGTATCCCACCAGATGGGCCTGGTCTTTGAATATCAGGGGCGCTTCGGAGCTGCAGTGAAGTCAATGCAGGACGCTGTAAGTGCTTTCCGCGACCAGGGGGAGCACGGCCGCGACATGGCATCGTTCCAAAACGATCTTGCCGGAGCGCTTGCCCGTGCGGGCCGAGGGGACGAATCCGCCAAGCCTTTGGAAGAGGCTGAGACAATCGCGCGCCAGTTAAAGAACGATGCTTTGATGGCAATGATTTTGAACACCAGGGGAGATGTGGCTTTTTTCAAGGGGGATTTTTCGGGTGCGAATCATATCTACCTAGACGCGCTGAAGCTCGCGCAACGCACGAAAGATCCTGACGCGCTGCTGCTCTCAAAATTGAACGTTTCGAGAGTCGCGATTGCCCAGGGTCGCTCCAAAGAAGCGGTTGCGATGCTGCGGCCACTTAGAGAACAGGCTGGAAAGGCCGGCGCCGATATTGCTATCCGGATTTCGATTGCTTTAGCACAAGCAGAAGTGGCCACGAAGGACTACGTTCAGGCTGAACACGATCTCGAACTGACACTTACGAGAACAGAAAAAGCAGGAATGCGTCTGGATTCTGCGCAAATCTACTACCTTCTGGCAACCTCAGTACGGCTTAGGCAGGGAGATGCGCAGGCAAAGAATCCATATCGCGAGGCTTTGCGACTGCTAAACCTCGTTCATTACGATCCAGGCGCGGAGAATATCCTCAAACGTGCAGACATAAAAACGATGTACGACGACGCCATTAAGTATTCCGGCGACTCGACCGGCAAAAACTAGCCAGCGAGTCAAATCCCAACCCATCGTGCGTCCAAGCCAGATTTAAAAAGTCACAGTTCCATAACGTGGACCGAGTGACCGAGTGCCTCGAAAGCAGTGCGTTCGGGATAAGACCTGATCGAGGGAGTGCCATTACTTCTTCACTGCGTTGACGAGCTATCCTACCGGGCGCACCGCGTCCAGGGTTTCCTGCAATCGCGGTGAACTACATACACGTTCGTTGCCGATGTGTACGGCTCAAGCCCAAAAATAAACTTGGAACCGTCGCCAAGTAAGAAAGCCAAGCCGAGCCTCTACAGGCACCGAGCTTGGCTCTCTTACTTTGTCATGTTCCCAAATGATTTACATCACTCTTTGTGTTCGGCTATTTCACCTTGGTTGAAACGCTGGAAGTATTATTTCCAGGCTTGGACTCGTTGCTCGCACTGCTTACCGTCGCTGTGTTCTTGATGGTTGTGCCGACAGCGGCCGTTGCACGGCCCTTGATCTGAATACCAAGTCCGGACAAGTGACCACCCGTTATCGGTGCCAGCGATGGCGCAGTGCAAGTTACGGTATTCGACGCAAAGGAGCAGGATGCCGACTGGGAACTACAGCCGCTCCTGGTGCATTGAACATACGTGCCCCCTACGCTAACGAATGTAAGTCCAGCTGGCATAGGATCTGTGAGTACTACCGATGAAGCTATCCCGCCACCCAGGTTGCCCACTGCAATGTTATAAGTCACGACATTGCCGCGAGTGACCGAAGAAGGTCCTAGTTTTATTACAGAAAGATCCACCGTCGTCGCGGCCGGAACCACCTGGTAAGAAACTGAAGAGGTTGTCTGGTTGCCTGCCGCGTCAATTACCAGCACCGAAAAAGTCTTGGATCCAAGCGACGATGTATCTACAGAGCTCGTCAATGTTCCGGTATCCAGTGTTGACTCCGGAGCAAAGGTAGACGAACCGCAACGTACGACACCCGACAATTCATCCTGGCACTCATAACTTGCGCTGACAGACTGGCCTAACACGTAAGCATTGCTTACGCCTCCGATCGTTGTCGGAGCAGGCGACAGCGTCGGACCAGATACGACAGCGGGAGTAACCGTGTCTACATTGACCGGAGCTGTGTAGAAAGAGGTCGACCAACTCGTTGATACATCTTGCGTGAACTTCAGCTCCTCGGTTCCTGCGCAGTCCTGGGCAAAGTAGTGGACAAGGTACTTGCCATCGCTCGGCACGCTCACCGATTGATCGGGCGGCGTGAAGACCGTGGCGAGCGGCGACAAGGGCGAACTACTCACCGGGCATGCGATCGGGTTGGTAAGGATCGTGTCGGTCGCAATGGGAGTACCCGGGGTCGGAACTGCATCCGCAGCTGAAATGCCGTAGGTGAGTGTGTTGATTGGCGAGGCATGGAATGCTGCCGCTCCAGGAATCGCCGCAGGCACAACCGGTGGTTGGCTTGAGAGGGTCAGTTGAACAGAATGGCTGTTAACCCAGTTACCGGCGTGGGCTCCAGCTAGAGAAACGGTAGTCAGGTCTTCGGGAACCGGTGCAACTGTCACGAAAGTCGAGTTCGGATTCGTGGAACGACCAGTGCTCGCATATTTACCGGGTCCACTAAAGCTCGTCAGCAGGTTCTGCGGGCAAACCAGGTTTCCAAGATTAGCGGCGGGATCAAATGTGCATGGCCCGCCACCCCATCCCTCGTTGGCCATCAGGAAGCCGACGCCTTGATGGAAAGTCGGTCCTCCGGCATTCGTGATGTCGGGCAACGTGAATCCGGGACCGTCAAACTCTTCCTGGAATATTTCATCCGGCTTGGATGACACGGGGCAATTCGCGCCCGATTCGCTGGTTCCTGTGCCCACCTTGCACTTGAGCGTATAGAACTTGCAGGCCGGTGCGCCATTCAAAAGTTCGCCCGAGTGTATCAAGCAATTCGATGTCGCAAACGACGTGCCCGCAACATATGTGGATTGGAAGGATGCTGGGTCGACGGGGAAGTCCTCTGTTCCAGGGATCGTGTTATCTGTTATGTCCAAATGACCTGCAGCCTCGCTCAGGTCGTATTTGAAGTTCACGATATATTCGGTATTTGAGTTAAACGGAAAGTTCTGCGCAAGTTGGTCGCCCGTGGCGCCAGTTGCGGGTATAGGATTCCCTGTGATCTCTGCCGGCCCCGAAACGCCGAGGAAGGTGCAATTTGTTTGCAAGTAGAGAGAAGAGCTTGCAAGAAGCCCCCCGGTGTCAACCAACTCCAATTTAGCTTGAATCAATCCTGACTGCAATTTGCCGCTGATGTCGATTGGCGAAACTCCGCCGGTGCCGACCAGAGTGTCAGGGTTTTGTCCGTTCAGATTGCCATTGCTTGCCGGAACCTGGTACGCACTGGTGAAGCAATTGTGCTGGTCATGGCCTTCTTCCGTTCCGCCGGAACAGATATTGGTCGGACCCGCTGAAGATTCACCAGCCGTTACAGTGAGGTCAATCAGATTATCCACAAGAATCTTTCCGGTTCCCGTCGGCGACGAAGAAACAACGGCCTGAATCGGACTCGCGGAGCAGTTCAAATTCAACGTTGTGCTATTGAAGATCACCTGGTTCGCACCAGAGCTGGTACCTTGCGTTGAAGCTCTGACATTTACCGGATCGAACATCTTGATCGAGGCTGTTTGACCCTGTAGTGACAAGGCGCTGAATGCAACACAGATTGCTATTGCTGCTTGAGGCAGAAAGAAATGATTTTTCACTTGGGGCGATCTCCTGTGATCCAGCCTTCTCGAAATTTAATCCGAACTATGCGATCCCGGCACACGGGAGTTCGCTCGTTATAGGGAAATAAACAGTGCTAACTGGAGAGACATTCCGAGAGTAGAACGCCCTCGGACTACAGCTGGGGCCCGTACCATAAAGTGGGATTGTTGCGTGAGACAAACACTCATGTCAAGTAATCGCAGCCACGATCCAATAGTTGTCGCTACGAGTTACGAGTGAGTGTTACCGCGCCAATAGTGAGCTGAGATTCGCTTCACGGAAAATGAACAAGTTTGCAGCTTCAAAAAACTTCGGTAGCTTTCGTGTGTCTATTCAGCAATCGATCTTTCGTTAACACATAGTACTACGCTGGCTGAAGCCGCAGACCCGGCTCCAAGCCAGCGCAGTTTTACTCCACGATCACATTCCGCTCTGGCTTTCCTGGTCAGGATGGATAACGCGATAGCTTGCATTGCCATTTGACCAGACAAGCAGGAGCAGATCCTTATCCGCCGGGGCAGAGTGGACTTCGTTCACAAAGTTCTTCGCAGAATCAACCGGATGCCGATTGATCTCAACAATCACGTCGCCGCGGCTAAGACCAGCCTCTTCGGCTGGGCTCGCTGGCCGCACATTGTCGACGGCCACTCCTTGTATACGGGTGGGAACCGAAAGCTGTTGGCGGATGTCAGGAGTCAGATCGTCAACCGTCAGACCCAACTTTCCCTGCTGCTTTGAATCCTCAGAGGATGCGTCGGCAACTTCATTTCCTGACTTGAATTCGCCGAGCTTCACGCTTAAGGACTCTGATTTCCCATCGCGTAGAATGCTCATCGACATACTGGTGCCAGGAGAACGTTCGCTGATTGCTAACTGCAAAGCACTCGAATTCGGAATCTTCTGTCCATCAAGCTTCGTGATTACATCTCCAGTTCGCAGTCCCGCGCGGCCTCCCGGGGAATCCGGCGTGACCTGCGTAACGATAGCGCCGCTTGCATCCGAAAGGTTGAAGAACTTCGAGTTATCCGGCGTTACGTCCTCGATGCCAATACCAAGGTATCCGTGGTGAACGCTGCCGGTCTGGATAAGTTGATCCACAGTCGCCTTTGCAAGCTGCGCGGGAATTGCAAATCCGGCGCCGGCGAAAGATCCCGTTTCCGAAATGATGAACGTGTTGATACCGATTACTTCGCCATGCGAGTTCACGAGCGGGCCGCCAGAGTTGCCCGGATTAATCGCTGCGTCCGTCTGGATGTAGCCACCGGGCTTGCGTGGATCGTCACGATAAGGATTAGGACGGTCGAGCGCACTGATGATCCCGCGTGTTACCGAAAACTGGAAATATCCGAACGGGCTTCCGAAGGCTAGTACCGTCTGGCCGGGCTTGAGTTGCGTGGAGTCTCCCCAACCGATGCTCGGCAGGTTCTTGGCGTCCACCTTAATGACCGCAAGGTCAGTAAGTTTGTCCGTTCCAATCAGTTTCGCCGGAAGGATTCTGCGATCATTCAGCGTAACGCGGATCTGTACCGCTCCATCCACCACGTGGTTATTTGTCACGATGTAGCCGTCCGGGGAGACGATCACGCCGCTGCCGATGCCGTGCTGGATCTGTGGTGCGGGGCGTCCCTGTTGACCAAAGAACTGAGAAAAACCAGGCGGTAGATCCTGTTCCGGAATCTGTGATGTCTCGTGTTCGGTGTTGCGTGATGTGACGGCAACATTCACAACGGCAGGTGTTACGTGAGACGCAACTTCTTCTACTGCTTTATCAAGATCAACAAGAGAAGAAACGCTGGCATTATCGAGAGCTGCTCCAGCAGCCGCGGCGGCATTGACGCCATGGTGGCCGAACAGAAAGGTTAACGCGAAGAGCAACGCTACCATAGCCGCTCCGGCAGGCAGAAGGAGCTGCTTGGTCCTTGCTCTTAAAGAATTAGTTGCTAATGACATAACTCACCTCAAGACGGATTTGTGAAGCTGTTTAAAGTTGAATTACGATCCAGCTCGCCGGATTCGGTGTTGGAGCATAGACGGCATAGCCGGCATCCAAATCGCGCGAGCGAGGATCGGGGCTAGGCGCCAGGCGGGGACCGAAATTGATAAGCGTGTAAGTTGCGCCTTCTGAATAAGAGTCGCTCCATCGAGTTACAACAAGATATTCCTGGATCTTGTCGATCGCGGGCTTGCGTCGCTGATGGACCGCGGGGCGGATCTTCGCCTTCTTTGTGGACGAGACATTATCTGTGTCCGGGGCAACCTGCGGGGTAAGCTCATGCGATTGCAGGTGTGTCGGGCCCGGGTGAAACACGGCCTCACGATACAGTGCTTTCGATGGACCCGAATATTGGGCCAACGTCGGCGTTGTCGAGTAGATTTCTGGCGATCTAAAAGAAACCAGTTGAGGAGACCCTGAAAGAAATATCGCCGCTGCGAATGTGCAGAGTGCGAGCGTTGTCAGCATTGCGCGGCCTCTCCGCGGGTTCGATGTTTTATCTAATCGTAAAATCAGATGGACGCGACGGGCCAGAGACGACTGTTTGTCCCAGGCGGCAAGAGTCAACGACACGGCCCGGTGAGCGATTTTCTTTTCAGCCAGACTGGCAAGGCAAGAGGCGTAGGAAGTAGCCGAATTCGTAGATCGAACCACGCTCTCGTCACACGCCATTTCGCGTTCCAGGCACAACTGTTTCTCAATCCAAAGCAGCACAGGATTGATCGGAAAAAGCACAAGACTGAACTTCTGCAACAGGTTGAGCCAGTCGTCGAAGCGGCGAAGATGCTCCACCTCATGTAGAACAATCTGCTCTGCTTCGTCGGCCGTCAGCTTATCCAGTAGCCACTCCGGAATAAGGATTCTAGGGGAAAAGAAACCGATCACGCAGGGTTGATCGAGATCGGAACAACGGCAGATCTGGGCGCGGCGCAGGCCTGAAGCGGAGCCGCGCAGGAATGAAAGCCTCTCATCGCTAATCGGGACGGCCCTGTTCCACAAAGTACGCAGTTTCCACGCGTTGCGCAGCAAAGTGTAACCCCGATAGAAGGACATCGCCAGCCAAAGCGCAACAATCGCGACGGCCCACCCTAAGCCGAGATGCAGCAGCGGTTGCGCGGCCGGAACAGCAATCGAATGAGTGTTCTCGGTTGAACGCGAAAGCGAAAGCAGCGGCAGAAAAGCGGCTGCCAGGAAGACGACGGTCCAAATCAAAAAGCGGTGATTGGCACTGACTTTAGGGGCTAACCGGAGGCATAGCCAGACAGCAGCGGCGAGCACAAAGCCTTGCCAGATGCTGGACGCGAGGGTTTCCGCGGCAACGCGTGCAAGGACTTGGAAGATCAGGCTCATCTCCATATTGCTCAGCCTTCCTCCGCTTCTTTAATCGCTTTCTTTAGACGTTCCAATTCGTCCGGGGTAATCTCTTCATCGCCGAGGAGCGAAAGCAATAGTTTCTCTCGGGAGTTACCGAAGAATCGTTGAAGGATGTGCCGGACCTCGGATTTCCCGGCTTCGTCCTGAGCTACACAAGGGCTGTAAATAAAGGCTCTTCCCTGCTGGCGATGGCTGACGTAGCCTTTGCGCTCGAGGATGCGGATGGTGGTTAGAACGGAGTTATACGCGAGAGGGTCTTCTTCGGGGATGGCGGCGACCAGGTCACCAACGGCGGATTCGCCGCGCTGCCACAGTAGTTTCATCAGCCTTAATTCGGCTTCAGTAAGCGTGATGGACTTCTTCGGAGGCATTTTTAAAATACGCTGAAATGGATGGTAAAACGGAGATTGTAAATTGTCAACTAATCGATTAGTTATTTGCATTTGATAATCTATATTGCTGTATCTAATTGGCTTATGGATGTTGGGGTTGACGATGGGAGTGTTGATGAAATGCGTATTTTGGGCTGTTTAAGGGGCTTAAAACGCGTCGATTTAGCACTATTTAGCACGATTCGTAGGGGTTACATTTTCTCGATTTTGTAACCCCAGGGCAAGACATCAGGTTAGTTCGTTGACCGGTTGGCAAGTCGGCGAAGCTTTAGGAGGCAAGGAAACGGCCAACTAGCAACCGTGGGTGAGAAATGGGAAGAAAGGTCTGGGAAGGAGCCTCATTTGATTTCACCTCAGCAAACAGCGGGTTTGTACGAGGTGGTTGCGAAACTCATTCGGCTCACGTACCGGCGCGAATTAATGGCGAAAGGCGAACAATCAAGGATTTTCATCCATCTTGGCTTGGCGACACTTCAAGGATCGGTTGATCCTCTCTTTCTCAAAATCCTCTCGCAATGACCTCATTGGCACGGCCACATTCAACGATTCGTTGAAATGGCGAGGCTCGGAACGTTGGACTTTTCTCGGTTATAGTCATTGCTGCTTTTGAATTTTGAAATGCTCGTGTTTGAGGTTTGAGATGGTGTTGCGCCCACGCCGTGGGTTTCGCGATCGAACGAACGAATCAGAAACGGAGACACCGATGAATCCAATGTCACGCCGCATGCTTCTGAAGAACGGTGGCCTCGCGGCTGCGTCCATGACACTTCTTGCGAGCTCCGCTGAACGACTGCTGGCTGAATCGCTGGCCAAGTCGCCGGGGATACAGCTTTATACGGTTAGCAAGGAATTGAATGAGGATATGCCCGGCACGCTGAACAAGATCGCGGGCATTGGATATCGGACGGTAGAGAGCGCGGGAATGGCAGGCAAGAGCGCCGCGGAATTTCGCAAGGCCCTGGATGCGGCCGGCTTGAAATGCCCTAGCACCCATCTCTTCCTGATGCCGGGGCAAACGGCGCAGCAATATTACGAGTACGCGAAGACGCTGGGCTCGGAATATGTGGTGTCGAGCGTGGTGATCAATCCCAACGCAGGGTTGAAGAGCATTAATGACTACATCAAGTACATCAACTCACTGACCGAAGATGACTTTAGAAAGATGGCCGGCGCGTTGAACACCATGGCGGAGCAGGCCAAGGCGATGGGGCTGAAGTTCGCGTACCACAACCACAATATGGAATTTAAAAAGTGGAGTGACGGCACGACGACTTACGACATTTTGATGAAGGGAACGGATCCGGATCTGGTAAAGATTGAGCTGGACTGCGGATGGGCGGAGCTTGGGGGGCAGCCGCCGCTATCGCTTTTGAAGAAATATTCCGGGCGGGTACGGATGCTCCACATCAAGGACTTTGCCGCCGTGGGACACCCGGTATTCACGCTTGGGGAAGGCAGCACTCCGGACTGTACCGAACTTGGGAAAGGCCACATCGACTACAAGGCGATTCTAGCTGCGGCTCCTGCGGCAGGCGTGGAATACATCTTTGTCGAACAGGAGCCTCCGTTTGTGAAGTTCACCGCGATGGAAGCTGCGAAGGCGGACTTCGATTATCTTCAGTCAATCGGATAGGTGCTACTGGATCGCCATGTCTCAGTTGATCCCACTCCTTCGCTTTGCGAAGGAGGGGGCACCCAGATTTTCAGGATCGATTGGCTGGGTCACCGCCTTGCTGTTAATCGGAATTCAAGATGGAGGTTTTACATGGGCTCACAACACAACCTCGAGGTCATTCCAAAAAATCGGAGTGCGGCCATTCCGGCTTTGCTTTTTGGGACTTTGACGCTTTTGTTGTCTCCCATTATTCGCTGTTGGGAATTTATCAACGGTCAAGAAAAACGAAACACGCTGCTAAAAGATGTTCGCAACGAGATGATTTGGACAATGAAAAACCTCCATCCTCAGATGTCTCGTCTCCTGACCGAAGACTTGCGCTAGGGCGGTATGCCACTTTGACCCTCAAGTGTCCAAGCTACCTTATCTGGATAACGGGAGAGTTCCACGAAGGAGGGTATGACTTTCGGGCGGATGTCGGATCACAAATGCATCCAGACTCTCGCATTAGGATTGATACCTTTGCCAAACAGATCGGTAATTCCCAAACTCGAATTGGCAGGGGTGTCGTCTTGCGATTCCAGGAACACTTTCGGAGCTTGATTCATTGATTCGAGACTTGGACCCTGAGTTGAGGGCGCGGTTCTCCGGTGGCCCGGCTGATGGCTCAGATCCACATCCATTCAACTGATATTACTCAGGACGAGTAGTTTCGCTAGTTGTCACGCCCAATCCAACGAGCCTTAGGACATCGACTTTTGTTAGATGGGATTCAGTTTCGAAATCTTTGTCTTCCAGATAGATCACATCATCGAGGGCCAACTACTGGAGCGCGGTGTTGCAGTTGATCCCACCCTTCGCTCTGCGAAGGATGGGCACCCACATTTGCTTAGGGTGCGATCTGGAATGATGCCCGCCTGCATTACCATCCACCATCAGCGTTACTTCCTCGATTGCTGAATTGCTAGCTGTTTGCGAAAGGTGGCTTCGTGTTCGGCGATGGCGCTGTGGTAGCCGTCGGGGTCGATCCAGGCGGCGGTTCCCTGTTTTGTTGACCGTTCGAGTTTGGGGAGCATATCGAAATAGCCTCCGTGCGCGCCGAGGAAAATGTCGCAGGGCAGGCCGGCGAGCGTGACGAAAGTGTGCTCGAAGTCTGATGCTATGCCGGGGTAAGAGGCGGGCTTGCCGTTGACGGCGACGAGGCGGACTCCGGGGTTACTTGCCCATCCACCGACGATGACAACGTTTAAGGTGCGGTCATCGTCCTTTGTCTGCATGGTCCACGTGGTGGTGCCGCGCGTGTGTCCCGCAGTTTTGTGCGCGGTGAGAGTGGTGCCGCCGAGGACGACGGTGTCCTTGTCGTGCAGGATGCGATCGATATGTGCGCGAGGAAAGCGAGGAAGCGTGGGATCGAAGTCCGTCTTACCTCCCGATTCAATGACGTCGGCGTCTCCCTCCATGACTTCGTATTTGGCGTGAGTCTCTCTGAGGACTTGCGCGGCTCCGGCGGCGTGATCGTAGTGTGCCTGGCTGTTGAGAAGGATCTTGGTGTCGGACCAGTGGAAACCGAGTTGCTCGACGCTGCGGCGAATGAGCGCTGGCGATGATTCCAGATTTGCGTTGATGAGGATGTTGCCGCTGGGCGTGACGATGAGATAAGCGGCGAGATCGCGCGATCCGACATAGTAAAGGTTGCCGGAGATGTGGAATGGGGTGAGCGGAGTTGTCCAATCGGCTGGGACTGCCGCGTGCGCTGGCTTGAGGCCGAGGGTGAGGAGGAGAGCGAAGGCGAGGGTGCGGACACTCATAGAAGCTAGACTACGTCAGAAGGGGTGTTAGCCGCACGGGCGTACTAAGGATGGGGCATGGCAACGAGTTCATTTCAGTTGTATCAGCGGCCGCTGGAGCCAAATCCTTTTTCTCCGCGAGCGGCTTCGCTCAAGGTATCGACAACTTCTACTTGCGAAGTGAGAGCAGGGACGGGAACCATCTGCGCGATCTTGTCGTGCTTGCGAATTGAGCTGTCCCCCTGCGTTGCGCTGAACAGGATCATGATTTCCCCGCGATATCCGGGATCGATGACGCCACCGTGGGTGAAGACTCCGGCGGCGGCCATGGAGGAGCGATCTTTGATGAGAAAGCCGAGTCCACCGCCGTCGACCGCAATACCGGTACGCACTTTGTGCACGGCGCCGGGGGTGAGAGCGTGATCGGTCAAGGCGTAGAGATCGTAGGCGAGGTCTTCTCCAGGGTGAGCCACAGTGGGTGCCTTTGCATCCTCGGCCAGCAACTTTACTTTCAACATGCGGATCTCCTACTGCAATGAGGTGATTCAGATTTCTATTGTATTCAGTTAGCGACTTCTCACTTTTGGGCGAGCGGGGAAGCACACGCGTTGACGAAATCAGGATCGATTCGCTGCTTCTTTACGCAACAAGTTATTACAACTGGCAATTGCGTACTCTGCCCCTCAATTGAATGGACATGCATGAGAGAGGGTGTATATGTTTGACTTCAATCTGGAATGGAAGGCGATACTTCCTTGAATCCTCGAAGGCTGTCGTAGACATTTTTTGAGGATTTTGTCTGTCGTTTTGCGTTTCCGGTCAAACAAGATTCCAAAGCCTGAGGAGGCCAAGATCCATGAGCAAGCAATTTGGGTTGTTGGTAGTTCCATGCCTTCTGTTCGCGGGTATGAGTGTTGTTGGTTCGGTTAGCGCAACGGCACAAGATGGAACGACGCCCCCGCCAAAGGTTCTGATCATTCAGAACGAGCAGACAAAGCCTGGGCAAGGCGGTCCGCACCGGAAGACCGAGAGCGCCTTTGTGAAGGCATTCGCCGACGCGAAATGGCCGCAGCACTACACCGGTATGGAATCCATGTCGGGAAAGGCGCGGTGTCTATTCTTTGTGAGCTACGACTCGTACGAAGCGTGGCAAAAGGATAACGATGCGGTTGAGAAGAACACCACGCTTTCAACGGCGCTAACCGCTGCGAACGTGGCCGATGGCGCTTACGTGGAGGCATTTGAACAAAGCGCGTACAACTATCGCGAAGACCAAAGCCTGAATGCGCCGGTAAAGATCGAGGACATGCGGTACTTTGAGATCTCGCTCTTCACCGTGAAGCCGGGCCACCAGAAAGACTGGAGCGATCTGGTGAAGATGTATCAGAAGGCCTACGAAGGCAAACAGGGTGTGCACTGGGCTACTTTCGAAAAGATGTACGGCACCAATAGCGGCAGCAGATACATTGTCGTCAGTCCCATGAAATCGCTGGCCGAGGTGGACCAGGAGCTAATGACTGACAAAGGTGTGATGGGCTCAATGAGCGCCGATGATTTGAAGAAACTGGGAGAGCTTTCCGCAGCGTCGCTCGACTCGGTTGAGTCCAGTATTTTCGCAATCAGCCCGAAGATGAGTTATGTGCCGGATAGCTGGGTAAAGGCCGCTCCCGATTTCTGGGGACAGAAATAGGAGCACAGTTTTCCACGAGAAGAGAGTGGGACGGGTGAATTATTCGCTCGTCCCATTTTCTTTTGGACTTTCGCACGGGACTTGAAGTTTGAATGGTTTCCCGCATATTGAAATGCTGCTGGGATCATTCTCGAGAGGATTGAAGGGGAAATTATGGAAGATAGCAGGCGATTGATGTGGCATGGGATGTTTCTATTTCTCCTCGGACTGCTGACAGGGTTTGCGGAGCAGCATTTTGCCAATGTGCGCATGGGACTCGCCGCCCACCTGGAAGGGGTGATGAACGGAACATTTCTGCTGGCGCTGGGAGCGGTGTGGAACGAGGTGAGGCTTGCTCCCCGGGTGAAGACGGCCGGGTTCTGGATTACGCTGTACGGTACCTATGTGAACTGGTTGGTGACCATGCTGGCGGCTGTTCTTGGCACGGGAGCGCTGTCTCCGATTACGGCTGCGGGGCGCGCGGCACAGCCCTGGCAGGAGAAGTTAATTGTGGCTGGCTTTATGTCGGTCGGCATTGCGATAGTGGCAGCGACGGTAATTGTACTTTGGGGATTGCGGGGCAAGGCGCGAGAACTTTTGGCAGGATAGGACCGCGGGATCGGCTTGTCGCAATGACCGATTATGGACGCCCAGGAATGAGAAGTGGGCAGTCCCAGGCGATGCTAACTCGTGGGATGTGTTGTAAATAGCTGGAAGAAAAGCGGGAAGGGTCGGTGCTGAGTGGACCTCTACTTGCATATTTGTTAGCGGGAGAATTCCTATGGAGAGCTTCTTTCAAGACCTTCGCTATGGCCTGCGGCAGATGCGTAAGACGCCCGCTTTTGGAATCACCGTAGTCGCAACACTGGCCTTGAGCATAGGGATTACCGCCGCAGTGTTCAGCGTGCTGTATGCGATGCTGATCCGGCCGTTGCCCTATCACGACGCGGCTCGCCTGATGTCTGTCAGGCCGCGATCGGCGCAGGGCTACTCACAGCCTGCTTCCTATCCTGAATATCTCGACTGGCGCAAGATGAACGACAGCCTGGAGCAGTTGGCGGGTTACAGTTCGTACGGGACGATCAACTTTGAAGGGCCGGCAGGGCCGATAGCACTGCACTCGGTGCAAGGGACAGACAACTTTTTTGATGTGTTTGGAGTGAGTCCCATAGCGGGGCGTACGTTCGCGGCGGGTGAGGACAAGGACGGCAAGAACGATGTCGTGGTTCTGAGCTACGAGGTCTGGCAGCAGATGTTTGGCGGCCGCACGGATGCTGTGGGGCAGCTGGCAAAGCTGGATGGACGGCCGTACACGATTATTGGAGTGATGCCGGCGGGTTTTCGATTTCCCATCAGCCAGGTGGACGCCGTTTATACGCCGCTGCACATGCCGAAGGAACGCCGTGATAGTCGCGGGACGCATTGGATGCAGACGGTATCGCGTCTGAAGAGCGGGGTGACGGCGAAGCAGGCGCAAGCGGATATGGAACATGTGCTGAATGACCTGGGACGGACATATCCGGAGAGCAAAGGACGCACGCTCCGACTGGTGGATCTTTCCACTTCCATTCTCGGCGAGACGGCGAGCTCGCTGCATCTACTGCTTTACGCCGTGCTGGCGTTGCTGGCGATTGGCTGCGTGAACGTGGCGGGACTGCTGCTGGCGCGAGGCGTAAAGCGCGAACGCGAAATAGCGCTGCGTTCAGCGATTGGCGCGAACAGGATGCGCATTGTGCGCCAGATCTTGACAGAGGGGCTACTGTTTGCCGGTCTTGGGGCAGCGGGGGGCGTGATGGTGGCGTACGGTCTGCTGCGGGTGATCCGCCTGCTGCTGATTTCGGCACTTTCGCGCGGTTCCGAGGTGGAATTGAATGGTGTCGTGCTGGGGGCGGCGCTTTTTGTATCTATTGTAGTTACGATAATCGCCGCACTGGCTCCAGCAGTGCGACTCTCCGGAACCGATCCTAACAAGGCGCTGCGTTCCGGCGGAAATGCGGGGACTTCGCGGGGGCAACATCAACTGCGGGCAGGATTCGTGATTACCCAAGTGGCGCTGGCATTGGCGCTGCTGGTGATTTCCGGGTTGCTGATGCGGATGCTGGGGGGATTGCGCAACACAGAACTGGGTTTCTCACCCGACCGGATTCTTACGGCGGAGATCAACCTTTCTCCCGGAAGGTATGAAGGCCGCGATGTGGTGACGAATTTCTACAATCCACTGATCGAGAGGGTGAAAGCGATTCCGGGAGTGGAATCCGCGGGCACGATCATGATTCTGCCGATCCAGAGCTACGGGTGGAATTCAGACGTTCACGTGAAGGGAACACCGACACCGCCGGCAAACGTGGAGCAGCTTGCTGAGTATCGTTTGGTGTCACCGGGATATTTCGATGTCTTTCAGGATCGGCTAGTGGCCGGGCGGTTGCTGGACGCAGAAGTTGACTCGACGACATCGGAGCCGGTGATCGTGGTGAATGAAGCGTTCGTAAAGAAGTTCATTCCGGCGGGGCGCGATCCGATTGGAATGCAGCTCGAGAGCGATGAGAAGCCGACGATTGTGGGCGTAGTGAAAAACATAAGGCAAAATATTTATGAGCCGCCGATGGCGGAGACGGACTATCCCATCTCGCAGGTGAAGTTGAAAAACAGCCTGACCTATCTCGGTAACATACAACTGGTTGTTCGCACAAAAGTTGACCCGGAGAGCATTGTGCCGGGGCTCCGGGCAGCCTTCCATGAGGTTGATCCGACGCTTCCGTTCCGGACGCCGGAGTCGATGCGAACGGTGATTGCCGACACGCTGATTTTCGAACGGCTGGAGAATTGGCTGTTTGGCACGTTTGCCGCTTTGGCCGCTCTGTTGGCGGTCGTGGGCGTGTACGGTCTTATCAGCAACGAAGTGGAGTTGTCGACGCGTGATATCGGAGTGCGGCTGGCGCTTGGGGCCACGAGGGGAAGAATCCTTAGCGCCATCTACCGGCGCGTGGGGTGGATGCTTGGTGGTGGCCTGATACTCGGACTCATGCTGACGGGAGCGGCGAGGAAGTATATTAGCTCCGTTGTTGCGATGCGGATGGATAAGGACGCGGGGATAATTTTGGGGCTGACGGCGGCCTTCTTTATTGCCGGGTTGATCGCGGCGATGCTGCCGGCCCGTCGGGCTTCGTCGATTGAGCCCATGGAGGCACTTCGGGACGAGTAGTAATCGTGGTACCGGTTGCAAGGATAATGAGTTAAAAGTGGATTATTTTTTCGTCTAGCTGCATGTCTGGCGTGAGGTTATCGCTGGCCTTCCGACATCCTGCGCTTTATCCTTACTAAGTCAGTGCAAGGCGCGGAGTTGTTCAAAGCTTATGGTGCCAAGCTCCACCATCTCCCACTACCGAATACTCGATCAACTCGGTTACGGCGGTATGGGCGTAGTCTATAAGGCTGAGGACACTCGCCTGGGGCGCTTTGTGGCGCTGAAGTTTCTTCCTGATGACTTTAGAAACGACCGTTCTTCACTGACTCGATTTCAGCTTGAGGCGCGGGCTGCTTCCGCGCTGAACCATCCGAATATCTGCACGATCTACGACGTTGGCGAAGAGGGCGGGCTGGCCTTCATCGCGATGGAATATCTCGATGGTGAGAGCCTGAAGCACCTGGTTGACGGAAGCCCGCTTGACATTGGCCGCCTGCTGAACGTTGCCATTGATGTTTGCGATGGATTGGAAGCGGCACATGCCAGTGGCGTGATTCATCGCGACATCAAGCTGGCGAATATATTCGTTACGAATCGCGGTGTTGCAAAGATTCTCGACTTTGGGCTGGCGATGATGCGCTCGGAAAAGAGCGTGGCGGCAACGGCGGGACCGGCTACGCGAGCAGGCGAACATGGCTTGACCGACGGTACAGGGAGCGCACTGGGAACGGCGGCCTACATGTCTCCCGAACAGGCTATGGGAAAGGACCTGGATGAGCGGACAGACCTGTTTTCGTTTGGCGTGGTTCTCTACTCTCTCGCTACCGGGCAACAGCCTTTTGCCGGAGAGCAGACGGGGTCAGTACTCTTCCACATTCTTCGTGACGTTCCTGAGGAACCCGTAACACTGAATGCGGATATTCCGGAGGAACTGGCAGAGATTATCAGCAAGTGCCTGCAAAAGGACCGCGAACGTCGCTACCAGCATGCGTGGGAAATTAACGCTGACCTGCGGAAACTGCGACAAAGCCGACTCACCTTGACGGGCGGCACGGCCTCCGCGGTGAAAAGTGCGGAAGGTGGAACCGAGCGAAGTTTGTCACGGCGAGTTCCTGCCTCTCGATGGTCGATAATTCTGGCAATTTTAGTGGTCGCAGGTGGAGGACTTTTCTCACTCGCGTGGTTGCGTTCGCAGAAGGAAATCGTCCTGACGAACTATACGCAGCTGAGCCACGATGGGGAAATGAAGACGCTGGTGGGAGGCGACGCGACGAATCTCTATATGAGTCTCGGAACCTTTACGTCGCAGGGAATCGCGACGATGCCGATATCCGGAGGGGATCCAGTGCGTTTGGCGATGCCACCACCGCGCAAATTTCCGTTGGATGTTTCCCCTGACGGGCAAGAACTGCTGGTGGCGGAGTATCCGGGACCGGCGGCGGACTTGCCGGGAAGTCTTTGGCGGGTGCCGTTGCGGGGAGGGCCTGCGAAGCGAGTGGGCAATCTGGAAGTAACGGATGCGACGTGGTCGGCGAATGGCAAGAACCTCGTCTACTCGACGATGGGCGATCTGTACCTGGCGAGGAGCGACGGAGAAGGTGCGCATAGGATTGCGGCTTTCTCCGGTTTGATACAGAGGCCGGAGCTTTCGCCCGACGGCACCAAAGTTCGGTTCACCTGGTGGAATCTTGTCAACAATGATCGTTCGTTGTGGGAAGTTTCCAGCGAGGGCAAGGGGCTTCGTCAACTATTTCCCGAATGGAAGACCCCTTCGTTTAACTCGGATGGAAATTGGACAGCGGATGGGAAGTATTACCTGTTCCATTCCAATGGGCAGATTTGGGCCTTGTCGGAGCGAACAGGTCTTCTAAACAGAGAGGCAAGCAAGCCGGTGCAGTTGACGTATAGCCCACTAACATTGGGTTCTCCGCTGTCGAGCCCGGATGGAACGAAATTGTTCGTGGTTGGCCGCACGGAGCGCGGAGAACTGACGCGATACAGCGAGAGCGACAAAACATTCAAGCCTTATCTCTCGGGAATTTCCGCTGAGTCGGTTGCGTTCTCGAAGGATGGCAACTGGATTGTGTATGTGACCTTCCCGGAAGGCACGCTATGGAAGTGCCGAGCAGACGGCAGCGAGCGTGTGCGTATCTCCGCCCCGCCGATGACGGCGCTGAATCCGCGATGGTCTCCTGACGGAAAGCAGATTGCGTTCTGGGGCGCGATCAGGGGCGCCGGGAACGCGATCTACTTTGTGGATGCGAAAGGTGGACGACCGGAACGGTTAGCATCAGAAAAGTCGCTGCTGCAGGCAGAGCCGAACTGGTCTCCCGATGGCAAGCAGATTTTGTTCGAAGAAAAGACGCCGGAGGGGATACATTCGCTGCGGATGCTGGATGTGCGGACGCGGCGTTCGACGCTGCTAGAAGGATCGCTGGGGTACACGTCGCCGCGCTGGTCCCCGGATGGCAGATACATTGTGGCGATGATGAAGGGCGCGTTGAACCTGAATTTATATGACTTTGAGACCCGCAAGTGGACTCGCCTGATCGATATGCCAGTTGGATTTCCGAGTTGGTCAAAGGACGGTCGCTGGGTCTATTTCGTGCGCTATCCAGCGGATCCAGCAGTGATGAGGATACGAGTTTCGGACAAGAAGTTGGAACAAGTTGCTGACCTGCGAGACTTTGTAGCGACGGGATGGTGGGGCATATGGCTTGGGTTGGATGGAACCGACACGCCATTGATGCTGCGGGATGCGGGAACACAGGATGTTTATTCGCTGGACTGGAATGTTCCGGGCAAGTAGAGGTCAGCCCGAGTTGTAAAAGTTCTGCAATTCACCTTTCAAGGGAGAGGGCAACGTGTTCCGAGTAGCTCTGCGCCCGCAGGGTATTCGATAAAGGACTATACTGAAGAAACAGTAGATTTTTCTTCTCGCCTTCAGCCAAATGTTGCCTCCGCTCAAGACGATCCACGAACAAGCAAGCAACAATAGACTGGAGCGCAAATGAGCCTTATCAAGAAGCGGGATGTAAAGGACTCCCTGCCAGAACGACCGAGAAGAAACATTCTGATCTTCAAGTCCAAAGCTGCCGCAGGTGCAGAGACATCGTCCTCTGCTGCCAAGAGAAAATTCTCTTACGAGGTCATCCCGATCTCCGCTGCGTCATCGGCTGTGCTCTCCGATGCAACCGGGACTTCCGGTTCAAGCAAAAAAGTACAGTAGCGAAGCATCGCTCGCCATTTCGTCGACGGGGCTAAGTTCGTTCTTCGGGGATAAGCACGTGCTGAGAGGAAGGACCTGAATGAGTATTGCGGGTCTGAACTGGCCGGGGCGTTTTCCGCGCGTACTCTGGTTTCACCGTGAATGTCCGCTCTGCAGCGGGGTCGAATTCAAGACTGCCGAGGCGTCAACTGCGGATAGCCTGCTGCGGATTCTTGCGCTTCGTCCAATTCGTTGCGTGAACTGCTGGCGGCGCTACTACTGGTTCCATAAAAACTAGAGGCCCTTTGGTATTTGCTCCAGGGAAATCCGTTCAACAGATATCCTCCAACGCCACCAATTAAGGAACTGAAGCATTGAACGAATATTCATTCTGCCCGACATCCAACGATCTGCTTTTTCGACTTTCCCTCGCCGAGCCGAGAAGGCTTTACATCCACCAGGTGATCAGCCAAAGCGCTCAGGAGCTACAGGACGTATTGAATTCACCCGCAGTGAGTATTGCTCCTTACCTGCTTGGGAATGAGCTGTCCGCATTGGCAATCAAAATCAGCATTTACAGCGAGTGCGGCGAAAGCCGTGAGCAGATGCGGCTTTTTTACATGAACGAGGAAGCATTGAAGGTGTGGGAAGCGATGGGGCTGCAGCCAACGCGTGCGGGTGCGATGCATCGTCCTCCGCGCACGACTCAGCCTTGCTTCGGCGTGCCATTCAGCGAGTAATGATGGCGGTTGAGGTTCCTGAAGCCCATCCAAAATTAGAACAAGTTGCGGCTGAAGCTCTGCCCCGAAGCGGTTTTCTGCATCTGATGCACAATCCGCCGCTTTACGAATTTGACTACAGCAACGTAGAAGTTGAGCGCGACATACTAGAATAAAGTCGAGGGTTACGGAATGAAGACATCCGAAGTGTTGCAGGCCTGGTCTGGGATTCTGAGAGGTCACAGACCATCACTCTCCATCGAAATCACGAAGGAGTGCCCACTTCGCTGCCCGGGATGCTATGCGTTCGACCCAGCCCATCTCGGAGGAGAAACGGAGTTGCGCGAACTCTCTGACTTCAAGGGAGACGAGTTGGTAAGGAACGTACTCGCAGTGATTGATCGTGAGAAGCCCTTGCATGTGTCGCTGGTGGGCGGGGATCCGATGGTTCGCTACCGGGAGCTGGAAGTGTTGATACCGCAAATCAACGAACGGGGCATTCACACCCAGCTTGTAACCAGTGCATTTCGCGTTATTCCGGCGGAGTGGAAGAACATCTCGCGCCTGAATATCGTGGTGTCGATCGACGGGCTTCAGCCTGAACACGATGTGCGACGGGCGCCTGCGACATACGAGCGCATCCTGAAGAACATTGCTGACGCGAAGATCACGATCCATTCGACAATCACGTCACAAATTGCGGCACGTACGGGATATCTCGAAGCGTTTTTGAAGTTCTGGTGCCCACGTCCGGAGATCAACAAGGTATGGTTCAGTCTGTTTACGCCGCAGAGAGGCGCGACTGACGCGGAGATCCTTACACCGGAGCAACGCGCGTTCGTGGTGCAGGACCTGCTGCGTCTTCGGGAGATTTATCCCAAGCTGGACATGCACGACTCGCTGATTCGCGAAATTCTATCGCCGCCAAAGAGTCCGGCGGATTGTATCTTTGCGCGGACAACGCACACAATATCCGCTGACCTGAAGACGAAGATTACGCCCTGCCAGTTCGGGGGCGATCCAGACTGCTCGCAGTGTGGCTGTATTGCGTCCATGGGATTGGCGGCGGTGGGGCATCACAAGGTTGTGGGTTCGTTGACGGCGGGACATTTGTTCTTCGTGTCGGACAGGGTAGGCGCAGCGTACAGGAAGGCACTCACTGTTTTCGATCCGCCACTGCCAGAGCCGGAGCCTGCGGCACCCTTTAACATACTTTGATTCGCAGTAACGGATGATTTGGATTTCGAAGACGGCTCGTAAGCGAAAGAATCGCTTACGGGCTGTTCTTCATTGAGCTTGAAGGGCTTGAGTGCGTGTGATCCTAGGCTTAGTGTGCCAAAATAAAGGAGAAGGCACCCATGTCCAATTCTCTCCTACCAGAATCGCAGCCCACCCCTGAATCGAACGAGTCGTTTGGCGATCTTCTTTCCCAGTTTGAGCGGAGCCACTCGCATAGAACTGCGGAGGGCGGCAAACAGCTGGAAGGCACAGTGATTGCTGTTTCCGCCGAAGCAGTCATCCTCGACATTGGATACAAGAGTGAAGGACTGCTGCCGCTGACTGCGTTTGCAACGGGCGAAGAAGTGAAGCTCGGGGACATGCTTGCCGTATCCGTGAAGGGCCGCGATGTGGATGGCTACTACGAGCTGTCGCGCTTTCGGACTGCTCTGCCGAAGGACTGGACGGCGCTGGAGCTGGCCTTTGCGGAAAAGACCACCATAATGGGCACGGTGACGGCGGTGGTGAAGGGCGGGCTAAGCGTGGACGTGGGCGTTCGCGCGTTTATGCCAGCGTCGAGAAGTGGTACGCGTGAAGCCGGAGAGTTGGAGAAGCTTATAGGAGAAGAGATTCGCTGCCGCATTATCAAGCTGGATGTGGCGGACGAAGACGTGGTGGTGGACCGCCGCGTAGTTCTGGAAGAGGAAGAACGCTCGACGAAAGAGCGACGCTACTCTGAGGTAAAGGAAGGCGACACGGTACAGGGCGAGGTGCGCAGCCTGACGGACTATGGCGCATTCATCGATCTCGGTGGCGTGGACGGACTGCTGCACGTGGGAGACATTGCCTGGGGGCGTGTGAACAAGCCCGGCGACGTGCTCACCGTTGGTCAACAGGTCGAGGCGCGGGTTCTGAAGATTGAGCCGGAAAAGCGCCGCATATCGCTGGGCATGAAGCAGCTGTTGCCGCATCCCTGGGACTCACTTGCCGAAAGATACAAGGTCGGCGAGCGCGTGAATGGAACGGTGACGCGCGCGACGGATTTTGGCGCATTCGTCGAACTGGAGCCGGGCATTGAAGGACTGATTCACGTATCCGAGATGTCGTGGGTGAAGAGAGTCAAGAAGGCTAGTGACCTGGTGAAGACGGGGGACACGGTTGAAGTCGTGATCCTGGGAATTGACGTGGCGGAGCGCCGCATTTCCCTGGGCTTGAAGCAGACGCTAGGTGATCCGTGGGCCGATGTGCCGCAGAAATTCCCAGTGGGGTCGCACATTGAAGGCCCGATATTGAGCATCACGAAGTTCGGCGCGTTTGTGCAACTGGCAGAGGGCGTGGAAGGGCTGGTACACATCAGCGAAATTACGGGCGAGAAGCGAATCAATCATCCTTCGGACGTGCTGAAGACGGGACAGATTGTGAAGGCTCAGGTTCTGGAGATCGATCCGGCAAAGAGACAACTGCGGCTGAGCATGAAGCAGTTGATCCCCACTGGGCTGGACGAGTTCATTGCCGAACACAAAGAAGGCGACGTCGTCACGGGGCGGATCCTGGAGGTGTCGAATGGAATTGCCCGGGTAGAACTTGGCGAGGGGATGCAATTCCCCTGCAAGATTCCAGCGGGAAGCGCCGCAATGCCGCCCGCGGCGAGCGAGGGTAAAGCGGATCTGTCGTCACTGAGCTCAATGTTGAAGGCGAGATGGAAGGGCGAGAGCCAAGGACCATCGGCGAAGCCCGAGGCGTTGAGTGCCGGGCAGATTCGCAGCTTCCGACTTTGCAGCCTGAACAGCGACACAAAGGAGATTGGGCTGGAGTTGACAAAGTAGTTAGACAAGCCTGGTACAACAAATGTGAAGTAAATTGCGAATAGTTTGTGGACTTATGGTTGATAAATGAGTGATGGCCACTCGCAGTCTTGAGAGATTTAGGTCATTCTTCTCAATACGCGTCGAACTTCTACTTACGGCGTTCTTCTTCACTGCCTAAACTTATTTACACTTTTCGCTTACTTTGGTAGGTATCCCTCGTCCAAGCAGAGGGCCTAAAAGCTGCTCGCCGATTTATCTCCGCGAGCCACCTCAAAAATCTATTGCGAGTTCTGGGACATTACTTCGTTTTTCTGCACCTGGTTTGCTGGCACGCCCGAAGAATTACGCCTTCAGAGCCGAACCGCCTTTAGAAAAGTAATCGCGCGAGTTCGCCTCTGACAGCCCTTCTGAACGTTGCCCTCGCGTAAGCGAGCGGATCCTGTCTACCTGCAGAACTACCAGTACCAACTCCTACTAGAAATTAATTGAGAAGTTTTTAACGGGCCTTGGTAGGATCCAAAGACTGCTACTTAATTCAGGAGAGCCACTCATTGAACCTATTCAACGAGTACAAGCGCAGTGTTGCCCTGGCGTGTGTTCTATTGGGCCTGACATCTGGAGAGACAATCGTCTCGCAGACCAGAATTCCAAACGCCGTAAGTAATCAAGAGCGGGTGACCGTCAAGGCCACTTCCCCTAACCTTCTGTTGGCAAAAAGTAAAGAAACCGGGCGGTTATCCAGTAACCAGAAGCTTGGCCGCATGGTGCTCTTACTTGCTCCTACCACGCAACAAGAAGAAGCCGCGGCGCAATTAGTAGCAGATCAGAATGATGCTTCTTCTCCTAACTATCATAAGTGGATAAGTCCGACAGATTTCGGTACGCAGTTCGGGATCGCCGATGAGGATGTCGCGCAGGTAAAGCAATGGCTGATGAGCCAGGGTCTGACTGTTCATGCGATCTCGAACAGCCGACGCTTTATTGTTTTCAGCGGCAACGTGTCGCAGGTAGAGAATGCATTTTCAACACAGATGCACTCGTACACCTATAACAATAAGACGTTCATCTCCAACTCGAGCGACATCCAGATACCTGCTGCACTTCGTCAAGTGGTGAAGGGCGTCGTGCGTTTGCACAGCGATCCAGTGGCTCCTTCCTTGATGCTGGGTAAGAAAGTTCCCTTTCAAAAGAAGAACGGCCAATTCACTTTTGGAGATGGCAGTCACTACATGTCTCCAGCGGACTTTGCCAAGATCTACAACGTACAGCCGCTCTATGACGCAGGGATCGACGGTACCGGGCAGTCAATTGCGATTGTCGGCCGCAGCAATATCGATGTTCAGAACGTGCGTGATTTCCGGTCGAATTTAGGGCTGCCCGCGAATGATCCTGAAGTGATCGTGAACGGCGATGATCCCGGCCAAACGCAGGATATGGTGGAAGCGATGCTGGACGTTACCTGGTCTGGCGCGGTGGCACCGAAAGCGCACATCAAGTTCGTTGTGTCACAAAGCAACTTCACGGACGGCGTGGACGTATCTGCCGCGTACATCGTGGATAACAACCTTGCTCCAGTGATGAGCACCAGCTATGGAGCATGCGAAGC
Source organism: uncultured Acidobacteriaceae bacterium (assembly GCA_963816335.1). Classification (GTDB taxonomy): domain Bacteria; phylum Acidobacteriota; class Terriglobia; order Terriglobales; family Acidobacteriaceae; genus JANXZS01. The sequence continues at coordinate 289,575 of CAWFKA010000009.1, forward strand.
GAATCTCGGCCCGGTTGAGAATGCCTTCTACAATTCTCTTTGGCAACAGGCTGCGGCGGAGGGCATAACGTCATTCGTATCGTCCGGCGACAATGGCGGCGCGGGTTGCGATCAGCCAGGCGGCGGCTATTACTCCACTGGAACTTTTGGTGTGAATGGTATTGCGTCGACACCTTATAACGTGGCGGTGGGTGGCACGCAGTTCGACGAAGGCGGCGATCCAAGCAAATACTGGAGCGAAACCACAGATCCGACCACCGGACAATCTGCCCTCGGATACATTCCTGAGGTTGTCTGGAACGAGAGCAGCAACGATCCAAACTACGTTTCTCTGTATGCCGGAAGCGGCGGTGTCAGCAGTATTTACAAGAAGCCCTCGTGGCAAAACGCAACGGGGGTTCCGAACGATGGAATGCGGGATATTCCTGACATTTCGTTCAGTGCCGCGCTGCACGACGGCTACCTGATTTGCCTGTTCTCCTCCTGCAGCTATGGAAATTATTTCTACAGCGCTGGTGGCACATCCGTTTCAAGCCCGGCAGCGGCGGGCATGATGGCGCTTGTGAATCAAAAAATGGGCGGCCAATCGCAGGGAGTGGCGAACTTCGTTTTCTATAAACTGGCCACCATCCCAGGCGTTTATCACGACACCATTCACGGCGACAACAAGGTTCCGGGGCCCAACGCACAGTTTACGGTCGGCTATGACGCGGCCCCCGGCTATGACCTGGCAACGGGCCTTGGCTCAATGGACGTAAATGCGCTTGTGAACAACTGGCAGGCAGCTTCGAGTGGTTCGAATTCGAAGGTCACTCTGAAGTTGAAAAACGGACAGGGTTCGACGGTCATTCATGGAACGCCGATCGGGTTCCGCGCGAAAGTGAGTTGCGCCGGCACGGCATCCTGCGCAACGGCGGCGACTGGAACTGTGGCGCTCTCCGCGTCGTCGTCAAGCGCACCGACTGTTGCTGTTGGATCGGGATCGCTAACTCCGTCTGCTTCGGGAAGCATTGTCGACATTTTGAGTTCGACGGTTCCAGGCGGCAGCTATACGGTGACCGCACGATATAGCGGCGACGGAAAATATAATTCGAGCACTTCAACTTCGATACCGGTGCTGGTAACTCCTGAAAGCAGCCAAACATTTGTTGGTTCGCTTGGGGGAGGTTACATCGTAAATGCACCAATCACACTTCAATATGGTTTGCATTGGCAAGTAGCTATTGCAGTGGCGGGCATGTCTGGCAATGGTTATCCGACCGGCCAGATGACGCTGACTGCGGATGGCCAACCAATTCAGACAGGCTCGTACGATCCGGGAACGGGCAATGTAAACCCGAATTCTCTCACGCTGAACTATGGTGAAAAGGCTGTGCTCGAAAATGGTATTGCTCCTACCAGCCAGTCAAGCACCGTTTCGTATGTGCTACCCTCTCAGGCGCTTGGAGCGGGTACGCACACGCTTGTCGCAAGTTATCCGGGAGATCCCAGCTTTGCACCAAGCAGCGGTGCGTATAGCTACAACGTGACGCAGGCGCAGGGAATGATTCAGGACTTCTTTAGTTCTGGTTCTATTGTTGCGAACACGCCGGTGAAGTTCATCGCGCAAATTGGTTTCGACAACAATGGATGGGCTCCTTACGGAGGAACTGCGACGCTGACCGACATAACCGGACCGACTCCGATTGTGCTGGGTACAGCTGCGGTGGACAGCTCGTTATACGGCGGGTATTGGGAACTTCCAGTCACCGTAAAGACGCCGGGCACACACATTCTTCAGCTGAAGTTTACTGGCGACAAGAATGTGAAGGGCGCAATAGGCACTTACAATGTACCCTTCCAAGGAACCAGCGACTCCTACCTTGCGATTGGGACGGACGTTACCAATTCCTTTGCGGGACAGCCGGTCACAATCACTGCAAATGTGAGTTCAGACGTGAGGCTGTACTCGGCGAAAGGGAGCGTAACATTCCTGAATGGATCGACTCCCATCGGTACTGCTCCGCTTGATGCGACAGGCACTGCCGTGTTGATCACAAAGGGGCTGGCAGCAGGCATTCACAGTCTCTCAGCCAGCTACGCCGGCGATGGCATTTTGAATCCATCGATGTCGGAGCCGGTGACGGAGACAGTGTCGGATTATCTTGTCCAGTCTCTGCCGACGACGTTGACAGTGAAGGACGGAGATTCCGGCAGTGCGACCTTGAACTTGATTCCCGTTGGTGGCTTTGCCCAGGTGGTCAACTTGACCTGCGCAAATCTTCCGGCAACGATCAGTTGCAAGTTCACTCCTGCGAAGATCAGTCTCGACGGCACAAACCCCGGCACTGCAACGCTGGTGATCAACACCAAGGGCTTTAACTCAAGCGAGTTGAAGAAGACTGGACTGTGGGCGATTCCGTCTGGAGCGGCGCTGGCGGGACTTCTTATTCTTCCTCTCGGCAGACGAAGAAAGCTACATACATTTGTGGCTGCGCTGGCACTGATGGTGGTCGCGGCTGGTGGTATTGGTTGCGGAAGTTCAACGGCCGATTCGATTGCCAACGCTAACAAGAGCAAGAATGTGGGCACCTACAACATCCACGTGACAACAACGAGCGTTGCGGGAACTACCCCCAAGACGAGTGTCATTGTTCTGAACGTCACGAAGTAAGACTGAGCTTGCACCCCTGATGGGCGTTGCCGAAAAGGCAGCGCCCTTTTTTCTGCCGTAATATTCCGCGCCGTTGTAGAACCGGCAAGAAGAGCCGTGCGGCATTTATTTTCGCGGCGTTTATTGAATCACTCAGCAGTGTGTCTCGCCTTGACAGCCGGGAGTGGACTCACTAGATTCGATTTGTCAATGGCTTCCTTTCCCGAGCCGCTCCATCCGTGTCGGCGGATCTCTGCCTCCATCTCGCTGTTCTTCCAAACAGCTGATTACTGTCTCGAGGTTTCTGGGTGAAATGAGAAATGCCGCGGACAAATCTGATCGACAGCTAGTGCTTCCACCGGCTCCACAGGAAGAGTCCGGGCCAGTGAAGGCATGGATTGAGCCGGTTACGATGGCCTCATATATGCCGCATGCTCCTGACCGCAACCCCATGTTTCTTGAGAAGCGCGTGTATCAAGGCAGCAGCGGGAAGATCTACCCGCTGCCGTTTATTGACCGCATAGCGAGCGAGCCGGAAGAGAATTCATGGCGGGCTGTCCACATTGAGAATGAGTACATTCGAGTGATGGTGCTTCCGGAGATTGGCGGAAGGATTCATGTTGGGTTCGACAAGATAAATGGTTACGACTTCTTCTACCGGCAGAACGTGATCAAACCCGCGCTGGTTGGACTCGCTGGACCATGGATTTCGGGCGGCGTTGAATTCAACTGGCCGCAGCATCATCGTCCTTCTACATTCATGCCAGTTGGTGTGGAGATTGAACGCAATGCGGATGGATCGATCACGGTGTGGTGTGGCGACCACGACCCTATGACCCGCATGAAGGGAATGCACGGCGTGTGCCTCGCACCGGATAGATCGTATATCGAGTTGAAGGTACGTCTCTATAACCGGACACAATTTGCGCAGACGTTTTTATGGTGGGCCAACGTCGCTGCGCGCGTGCATGGGAGATACCAGTCTTTCTTCCCGAGCGACGTCCGCTATGTAGCGGATCATGCCAAGCGTGCCACCACCACATTTCCGCTGAGCGATGGCGAGTACTACGGCGTGGATTATGGAGAGCGCGGCAGGAGCGGAATTCCCGAAGAGCAACAGCCGGCGATGTTCAGGCCGGATGGATCCGTGGCCGCGAATGACCTTAGCTGGTATGCAAATATTCCCGTGCCGACCAGCTACATGGTTACCGGCAGCAAGGGTGATTTCTTTGGCGGATACGATCACGCTGCCGGTGCTGGATTTGTGCACGTTGCGAACCACCATATCGCTCCCGGGAAAAAGCAATGGACATGGGGTAATCATGATTTTGGTTATGCATGGGACCATAATCTGACGGACCGCGATGGCCCGTATATCGAATTGATGGCGGGCGTCTACACGGATAACCAGCCTGATTTTTCTTTCCTGGCTCCGGGAGAGACGAAGAGCTTCAGCCAATATTGGTATCCGATTCGCGGGATCGGTGTGCCACAGATGGCGAACAAGGATGGGGCGATTCATCTTGCGATCGCGGACCGCACTGCGCAAATCGGCATCTGCGTGACGCGGGATATTGCATCCGCGAAGGTGACGCTCAAAGCCGGCGACAGGGTGATCAATGAAAAAGAATGCGCGCTATCGATCGAAGATCCGTTGATGCTGGAGTGGGCCGTGCCCGCGGGAACGAACATTGCGGATGCTGCGATAGCGGTGAGCGCGGTAGGGGAAACAATCCTCAACTACGCGCCCGCCGAAATTGATCCGGCACCGACGCCAATTGTTGCGCAAGAGCCTCTGGCTCCAGCAGAAATTGCGAGCAATGAAGAGCTGTACTTTGCCGGGCTACATCTCGAACAGTATCGGCACGCGACGCGCTCTCCAGAGGATTATTGGAAAGAAGTGCTCCGTCGCGACCTGGCAGACAGCCGCGCGAACAACGCACTAGGGCGCTGGCACCTGCGACGCGGCGAGTTCGATACAGCAGAGCATTACCTGCGCGCTGCGATCGCGCGACTGACCGCGTTGAATCCAAACCCTTACGACGGCGAAGCCTTTTACAATCTCGGATTGTCGCTGGATTTCGAAGGCCGCGAACAGGATGCCTACGATGCTTTCTATAAAGCTACGTGGAACGCGGCGTGGCGCGGGCCTGCTTACCATGCACTTGCAGAGATCGATGTTCGCCGTAGGAAGTGGCCCACGGCGCTCGATCATTTGCAGCGGAGTCTGACGGCGGGCACAGACAATCTGAACGCGCGTAACCTGGCGACAATTGTTCTGCAACGACTCGGCAGAACGACGGAAGCAGATGAGATGCTTTCCGCAACTCGCAAGCTTGATCCTCTGGACGACTGGTCGCGATATCTCTCGACGTCGAGGCTACCGGATGAGAACCAGCGTCTACTTGACCTCGCGTTCGTTTACGGCCGCGCGCATCTGTACGAGAAAGCGATTGAGTTACTTCAAGGCGCGAACCTTGATTGCAAGGATGGCTCATCGGCGATGATCCTCTACGCGCTCGCCGATATATATGCTCTCGTGGGTGATGAGCAGAATAGCAATGATACCTACGAACGCGCAGGACGAGCGGCAACGGATTACGTGTTCCCCAGCCGACTGGAAGAAATGATTGTGCTGTCGCGGGCAGTCCGCGCGCGACCGGAGGATGCACGAGCGCCGTACTACCTGGGTAATCTACTCTACGACCGGCGTCGTTACAGTGAAGCGATTGCGCATTGGGAGCGCGCCTCGCAACTGACACCGGAGTTGCCGACGGTGTGGAGGAATCTTGGTATTGCTTATTTCAATGTGCTGAGAGATGAAAAGAAATCGTTGCAGGCTTTTGATCGCGCTCTGGAAATGAATCCGTCCGACGGAAGAGTGTTTTATGAGCGTGACCAGTTATGGAAGAGAGTGGGCGAGACGCCGAAAAAGAGACTGGCGGAATTCAGCCGTCATATGGAACTGGTGGAAATGCGCGACGATCTCTCTGTTGAGATTGCGAGCCTAAACAACCAGACCGGACGACCTGAAGCCGCGTTGGAGTTGTTGAAATCGCGACGATTCCAACCATGGGAAGGCGGCGAAGGGCTCGTCATTGCGCAGTATGTGCGAGCGAATCTTTTGATTGGAATGCAGGGACTCGCGGAGGATCGGCCGCTCGATGCAAAAGACTATTTTCTAGCGGCGCTCACGCTGCCGGAGAATCTGAGCGAGGCCCGACACCTGCTTGCAAATCAGAGCGATGTTTATTACTGGATTGGAGCCGCGTCCGCAGCTGCGGGACAGCAGGATGAGGCGACAGCCTGGTGGAGAAGGGCTTCGAGTTATCGCGGGGATTTCCAGCAGATGAGCGTGATGAGCATTTCTGACATGACGTATTGGACCGCGCTGGCTTACAAAGCGCTTGGAGAAGATGCGATAGCGGACAACTTGTTCGAAGAGATTTTGCAACGAGCCATTGAACTTGAGCAGGAGAGTCCCAAGATTGACTATTTCGCGACTTCCCTTCCCGCGATGTTGCTATTTGAAGAAGACCTGGTAAAGCGAAACAACGTTGCGGCTCTCTATCTTCGCGGCCAGGCATGTGCTGGACTGGAGCGGTACGGGGAGGCGGCAGACGTACTGAAAACGCTGCTTGAACTTGATCGCAATCATGCTGGGGCGATGGATCTCTTGCGACGCGTTGATGGCGTTAACGGTACCACGACTGAAGCACTGTAGACGTCATGGAAAAGGATTTGAGATGGCAGACAAATACTGCGTCTGGGTGCTGCTGGGCGTCTCACTGCTTACCTTAGTCGCTCGGGCGCAGACAACGAATGCAGTGGTCATCAAGTTGGACGGGCGCGACAAAGGACGAGTGTTTGAGGGAATTGGCGCGGTGAGCGCGGGCGCATCGTCGCGGCTTTTGATCGACTATCCGGAGCCGCAGAAGACCGAAATCCTCGACTATCTTTTCAAACCAAATTATGGAGCTGCACTGCAACACTTGAAGGTGGAGGTGGGCAGCGATGTGAACTCCACCGATGGTTCGGAGCCCAGCCACATGCGCTCGCGCGACGACCATGATTACACGCGCGGCTACGAGTGGTGGCTGATGGAGGAGGCGCGCAAGCGCAATCCTGCAATTGAACTGGATGTTCTCCCATGGGGCGCGCCGGGATGGATCGGCGACGGGCATCTCTACTCCAACGATATGGCGAACTATATGGCGGACTTTCTAGCCGGAGCGAAGAAGTTTCGCGGGTTGGATATTTCGTATGCGGGGATCTGGAATGAGAAACCATTCGACGGAGATTATGTGAAGCAGTTCGCACGGGTTTTGAAACAGCGCGGACTGAATACAAAGATCGTGTGTTGTGATGCGTATCCCGGCATGCAGTATGGTGAGTGGGGCATTGTCGATTCCATGCGAAACGATGAGGTGTTGCGGGATGCGGTGTCGGTGGTCGGGGTTCACTATCCAAGCTGGGCTAACCCGGCGATGACGCCGGTCGTTGCGAAGAATGCGGGCGTTCCGCTGTGGTCGAGTGAAGATCAGCCCAATCCTGGCTCCGGCCCATTTGTTTCTCGCGAGTGGGCTGCCGGCGGGAAAATTTTGGGGAAGCAATACATTCGCAATTATGTGGATGGTGCGTTTACGAAGACAGAAATATGGAGTCCAATTACCTCGTATTATGACATTCTGGCGGCGCCGAATTCGGGGTTGATGTATGCGAATACGCCCTGGTCCGGCTATTACGACGTGCAGTCCACTATATGGGTGACTGCGCACACAACGCAGTTTGCGCGGCCGGGCTGGCGATATCTTGATTCGGCTTCAGGGAAGTTACCAGGCGCAGGCAGCTATGTCTCGCTCGTGTCGCCAACGGGTGGAGACTGGAGCATTGTCTTGGAAACGATCGATGCCAGCAGTCCGACAACGATAGGCTTTCTGATTGCAGGAGGACTGACGAGCGGACCAGTGCATATCTGGGAGACGAATGCGGCGCGTACGTTTGAGCACGTTGGCGATAAGGAATTGAAGGACGGGGCATTCACCTACACATTTGAGCCCGGTTCGCTGTATTCGTTGACGAGTACGACAGGACAGTCGAGAGGACAGGCCACGCCTCCGGCTGCGAAAAGATTTCCTTTTCCTTACGAAGAGAATTTTGAGAGATCTTCGATGAATCGAGCGGCTCGTTATCTAGCCGATCAGGATGGCGCATTCGAGGTGCATCCTTGTCGCGGACGAAGTGGCAAGTGCTTGGAACAGGTAATTACTTCGAAGCCTATTCCGTGGGCGCCTCTGCCGGATCCATTTACTTTTGCAGGCGATGTGCTTTGGACGGATTACGATGTGAGGGCAGAGCTCCGGGTTCCGAAATACGGCGCGGCTACGTTGATGGCACGTATCGACTCCTCCGATGTTTTCAAGAATGTCGGCGCATTATGGCCGAGCGCTTATGTGTTCAGGCTGACGGCGGATGGGCATTGGGACTTACTTACAACGTCGTACGAAAGGCCGGCCGTGTCGCTGGCCTCCGGCTTGACCGAGATGAATAGCGACTGGCATCGAGCAGAGATCCATTGCCATGGAAGCCTAGTCTCTGTCTATTTGAATTCACAGCGATTGGCAGAGGTGAACGATCTTTCGCACACGCATGGGATGTTCGGCCTGGGCTCTGATTGGAGCCGCGTTCAGTTCGACAATTTATCGGTGACGCCTGTACTTTGAACTTAGCTGGGGATAACAACCGCGGGCAACGAAAGCTGGACAGGTAACTCTAACGAGAGCATGATGCGGACTGCGTCCTCTTTTTTGGTGAGTGTGAGGTCTTTGTTACACTGTGCTTCACTCCATGGTTCGGTTCCTAATCATCGTTGCTGGAATTTGCGCTCTTCTAAGTGCTCCGGCACAGACGCGAGGTTCCAAGCCTGGAACATCGCCCTCGAAAGCGCAACCGGAAACGACTTCATCTCCAGCGATGCACTTCCGCGATATCTCCGCGAGCGCCGGCCTTACGACAATGCCGCATTCCACTACCAAGAGGCGCTACGTGGTTGATACCATGGCGGGCGGCGGCGTTGCCTTTCTCGATTGCAACAACGACGGCAAACTCGATATCGCAGTGGTGAACGATTCCACGATCGAACAGTATCTAAAGGGTGGCGATTTAATGGTTACCCTTTATCGGCAGGATAGTAAATCCGCGTCAACCCATTTCACCGACATAACCAAATCGGCGGGCCTTGCAACGAAGGGTTGGGCAACGGGCCTTGCGGTTGCGGATTTTGATAACGACGGGCTGCCTGATCTTTACGTGACGGGCTACGGACACAACGTTCTGTACCGAAATCTCGGCGGCTGCGAGTTCGAAGACGTTACTGAAAAAGCAGGTTTGAAAGGTGGGGGGTTCAGTACCGGCGCGGCATGGGCGGACTACGACCGCGACGGGAATGTGGATCTGTTTGTGGCGCGCTATGTGAACACGGACGTGCACCATCTGCCCGATCCCGATACGTTCAGCTACAAGGGAGTACTTGTCGAGTTGCCGGACGGGATGCAAGGTGAAACTGATTTTCTGTTTCGTAATCGCGGCGACGGTACATTTGAGAACGTCTCAGAAAAAGCCGGCGTGAACGATCCGAACAAGCTTCATGGGATGGGCGTGACATGGGGCGATTACGACGGAGACGGCTGGCCCGACCTCTACGTGACAAATGATTCCGGGTGGAACTTTCTCTACCACAACAAACGGAATGGAACTTTCGAAGAAATCGGCGTTCTATCAGGGGCGGGTTCAGGCGCAGACGGACAACCCTATGGAAACATGGCTGCGGACTTTGGCGATTTCGATCGCGATGGCAAGCTAGATATTTTTGTTACGCGATTTGGGAACCAGCCTGCGAGTCTCTATTGGAATCAGGGCGACGACCAGTTTACTGACATCGCGGACAGGGCCGGGTTGGCCAGGGATACGTTCGCGCCAGTGAAGTGGGGCACGGGCTTTGGAGATTTTGACAATGATGGCTGGCCGGACATCCTGATGGTGAGCGGAAACTTTTCCAGCCTGATGGACACGCTGCCCTACGATGCGCGGTTTGCCGAACCAATCCAGCTTTTTCGCAACCAAGCTGATCGGACGTTTCGCGAGATCGGCAAAGTGTCCGGTCTAAATGATAGCCCTCTGCAATCGCGGAGAGGCACGGCATTTGGAGACGTGAACAACGACGGCAACCTTGATTTTGTCGTCTTCAATGTTGATGGTCCGCCATCCTTGTTTCTCAACGACGGCGCCAATACGAATCATCGCGTGCTCTTCCGGCTGATCGGCACGAAGAGCAACCGCGCGGCAATCGGAGCTCGTGTCACCGTGACCACTCCGACGATGACGCAGGTTGACGAGGTTCGCGGCGGAGGCAGTTATCTATCGAGCAGTGATTTGCGGCTGCACTTCGGTGTTGGCAATAACATGAAGTTGAACGTCCAGGTGCGATGGCCGAGCGGCCTGAAGCAGGACTTCAGCGACGTTGCCGCGGATTCAATCTACGAAATCAAAGAGGGAGAGGCTATCAGGAAAACGGCGACGCTGCCGCCTCCCGGGCCGAAAGCTCGATGACCGCGGCATCATGCGCGGATCAACTCTCTTCGTTGAACTATGATCGGCATTAGCGCCTGCGCCATTGAAGGATTGGCAATAAGCTGGAGTAATCATCTGTCCACAGTCGAAGCTTGCGCGCCGATGCAGACCGTCTGCGAACGATTGGCCTGGCAACCTTCGCTATCTCGGGCCTATTGAGGAACGCGAGGTTCGCGGTTACCAAGACCCAGTTGCTGGAGAAGGCTCCCCTTTGCTCGTCTGGCAGAGATTGCACCGAAACCGCCTGCATGCGCTGAGAAGCAGCTAACAGGGCTACTTCGGGGGCCAGGTCGAGATACTGGTTCGAGACGTGAAAGGCGAGCACGCCGCCGGGCGCGAGATGATGGCGGTAGAGAGCAATGGCCTCACGAGTGAGCAGGTGCAACGGAATAGCGTCTCCGGAAAAGGCATCGACAACGATCACATCGTAGTTCTGAGGAGGCTGGTTCTCAAGCGTGATGCGAGCGTCGCCCTCGAGAACCTTGACCCGCGCGCCCGAATCGCGGATGTAGGTGAAGAGATTTCGAGCTATCGGCTCGACCTCCGGATTGATCTCGTAAAAGGTGAAACGATCTCCGGGCTTACCGTAAGCTGCGAGGGTTCCAGCACCAAGACCGATAATACCGACGTTCTTTGGACGTGGTGCTCCTGATTCAGCGCAACAGTATTCGAGCGCAAGACCGACGCCGGAGTTTTGCGCATAGTAGGTCGTTGGGGTGGTGCGGAATTCCGGTGCAAACCATTGTGTGCCGTGCTGGATGGAGCCATTTTGGAGGCTGCGTACGGTCAGGGCGATCGGCGGGTTATTTGATTGCCGAACGCTCAGAGATCCATAGAAATTACGGACCAGTATCAGAGAGTCATGAGCGAAGGAACGGTTCATCAGGATGATCAGGGCAAACATCATTCCGGTTGCGGTGATCCAGAGAAGTCGTTGCGCCCAGAGCGCAGAAACATTCTCCGGTTGGCTAATTGACTCGCCGGTCTCGCCGGCCTCAACGACTGTGTTGCCATTCCAGGTGATCAGCATAGCTGCCGTCGCGGTAGCGGCAAAGCTGATGGCAATATCGTAGTTGGCGTTGAATAGCAACGGGCTCGCTACGCCAATGAAGAAAGATCCTGCGACACCGCCGGCCGCAATCAACAAATAGAAGAGCGTTGCTTCGGAATCGCGAATGGGCCGGAGCACATACGTCTCAGCATGGAGAAAATAGCAGCCAAAGAAGAGTTCAATCAGGAAGAAGGCTACGCTGAGGCCAATCGGCAGGCTCATATCCATCTTGCTGAGCATATAGCCAAGCGCAGCGAGGAGGACGACCAGGAATCTCAGAATCAGGCCGCGGCGATAGAAGCGAGGGGCGTCAAAGGCAACGATGAATGTAAGTAGATAGGTGGCGAGGGGCAGTATCCAAAGAAGCGGGATGGCCGCAATGTTTTGAGAGAGGAAGCCGGTGATCGCGCTTAGCTGCATGGCTGCAGCCATGGGAAGAATGAACCATAGCAGCCTTTGTTTCCGTGTGGATGAGGGGAGACGGGTGAGCGCCGTCGCCGTCGGGATTTCAGAAATAGCTTTTCGAGGCAGTGCGCTGTTACGGGCAGCAAGAATGCTATGAAGAATGGCTACGAAAACAAAGGCAATCGACCAGACAAGTCTTTGGTGACGCAGCGTAATGTACGGTTCGATCGCGACTGGATAGAGGATGAGTGCGAGCAACGAGCCGGCATTCGAGAGTCCGAAGAATCGGTAAGGTATGGGGCTGTTTTCTCTTCGCGCGAACCAGACCTGAATTAGAGGGCTGCTACAGGCAAGCAGGAGAAATGGCAACCCGATGGTCGCGGTGAGATTGAGAAATATGGCGGAGGCGGGGTATTGCGCGGCTCGCGTGAGATTGGGATGAATCGCCAATTGCGCAATTGTGAGAAGTGCGGCGGCGATGAAAAGAGTCACATGAATGTTTGTAGGCCCAAACAATTGTCCGGACAGACGGGTTAGCCAGTGCGCATACAGGTAGCCGGCGAGGAGCATGGCCTGAAAGAAAACCAGGCAGGTCATCCAAACGGCAGAGGAGCCTCCAAGCGAAGGCAGTATCTCTTTGGCAGCAATTGGTTCGATAAGAAAAAGCAGAAATGCGGAGCAAAAAATCGTGGAGCCGTAGAGTGCGCGGTCGGAGGACAATGCGTAGCCTTAGAGGGAGCGATTGAAGCGTGCGAAACGACAATGCCACTATACACGGGAGCCACATCCAACGCGTTCCTATCGCCAACTTCAGGAGAGCAAGCAGTTTGTCGTCATTCGTTGGAGAGGTGAGCAAAAACGGTTGACTGGCCGTGACGCGCAAAGTAGATTCCTGTAACGTTGTGCGTCATGCATAGTGGTGACGATTATTGATCCATTCCGACGGGCAACGCGCCAGGATCGGAATCTGGCTTTTCCAGGAGCTGTGCTCACGATGGCTAACGTCACGCAAACTCCGCGAACTCTGAGAGTGTTCATCGCGTCGCCCAGCGATGTGACGGACGAACGAAATGCGTTGAGACGCCTGCTACGCGACATTAACGATGTGCTCACGTTTCTTGCTCCGACACGAAATCTTCGCACCGAGCTAGTTGGATATGAGACAGACTCCTATCCAGATTTTGGCTCGCCACAGGATGTCATCAACCGCCAGATACCAGTCGACTACGACATCTTCGTCGGCATTATGTGGAAGCGATGCGGGACGCCCACGAAGAACGCCCCCGGTGGCACCGTTGAAGAGTACAGGCGTGCCTGCGAGAAGCGGAAACAAGGCGGCTTGCCTCGCATCATGTTTTATTTTTGCGATGAGCCGATCGCGCTGCCCAGCGAAGAAGAGTTGATACAACTTGGGGAGGTTTTGAAGTTTCGACGAGAAGTTAACGAGCTTGGATTGACGTCCAGTTACCCGAGCCACGCTGAGTTTATCGAGCACGTTCGCGGAGGTCTCCTGCGGGCTATACGCGATATTTTGCAGGATGAAGCACTGCACGCTCAAGAGGCGCCGACTACTGCCGTCGAACGAGACTCGCTTGATACACCAGCGCACCAGGCAGTCAGCGAGATATCGCGTGCTACATTTACTTCTCTTGCGAAGGAGTATGAAACCACTCGAAGCTCCATGCCATCTGGTTGGGAGAGGACTCGCCAGATGGCGGCGGTATTTGCAAAGATGAAGGCGGCCGCGCCGGACGCGCAAGCGCTGCTGGATGAATTCACTGTGAGTCCTTCTGCGGGCGCAAGGCTGGGGGCGATTGCGATTCTCCAAATGTTTCCCAGGAAGCCATACGCGGATTGGCTCGCGACGCGATTGGACAATCCCGTCGTGGAGGCTCCTTTTGTCGGCTACCAGGCGGCGGTCGCATTGGCGGAAGCCGTTCGCGCCCTACCGCGTGAGGATTGCCTGAACCTGAGAGCTTCCTTCGAAAAGGCAAAGGCGCTCGCGTCGAAACTGCCGAAGGATTCGGACCGGCTCACGGTGCTCGAGTCAGCGGAAGCAGAACTCGCGAGAAAATGTTCCGATGCGCCTGCGGGATGACTGGCTGGAAGGACTGTCGTCAAATGATTGGCAAGGATTGAATTCTTTCAGCGTGTTATGATCCACGGCACCGCTTACATGCAGGCGACTTTACATTAAGATCTGTTGCTGAAAACCTTCTATGGGCGTTGCTGAAGACTCACTGGATCATTCGATTGCGCGCGCCCGAAGAAGATTGATACCCTTCCTTCTCTTCATGTATGTTGTCTCGTTTCTGGATCGCGCCAACATCGGATTTGCCAAGCTGGCTTTGCAGCAATCAACGGGCATTTCAGAGGCGGCCTACGCGTTCGGTGCAGGCTTATTCTTCCTCACTTACGCCTTGCTTGAAGTGCCCAGCAATCTCGTCCTGCACAGAGTTGGCGCGAAGGTGTGGATGTCGCGCATCATGATTACATGGGGAATAGCATCAGGGGCAACCATGTTTGCCACGGGGCCGAAGTCTTTCTGCGCGATCCGCCTGCTGCTCGGGGCCGCGGAGGCCGGGTTTTTTCCGGGTATGATCCTCTATCTCACTTACTGGTTTCCAAGCAATAAACGCGGGCAGATTCTGGGCCTCTTCTATCTCGGCGCGCCGCTGGCCTTCATTTTTGGCGGACCGATATCCGGCCTGCTGCTTCAGCTTCATGGAGTAGGGCGCCTGCAGGGATGGCAATGGATGTTCCTGGTGGAAGGCCTGCTGGCGGTCGGGGGAGGGATTCTTGCTTATTGGTATCTCGATGACGGTCCCGAGAAAGCGTCCTGGATGCCGGGGCCGGAGAAAGCTGCTCTGTTGCGGGAAATTCGCAAAGAGGAGTTAGAACGCCGCGCACATGGACCTTCAATGTTCTTATCCGTGTTCGCTGACGCGCACGTTCTTCTGTTCGCCCTGATTTATTTCCTCATACAGATGAGCGTGTACGGAGTGGTTTTCTATCTTCCATCCGAGATTGCTTCGGCGTTGGGTACATCAGTGGGGATCATGGTTGGAATGGTGTCGGCAATCCCATGGATTTGCGCGCTCATAATGGTGCTGTGGCTGCCGCGTTTGGCGGATCACTACAAGAGCAACCGAACCGTTGCAAGTCTGACCATGGTGGTCGCCGCGGTGGCGAGCGCTATCTTCCCGGCAAGCCGGCCAAGTATTGCGCTGATGGCAGCCTGTGTTGCAGTTGCCGGATTCCTCTCAGTTCAACCATTGTTCTGGACTTTCCCTACGGGCTATCTTGCTGGTAGCGCGGCTGCGGGCGGGATCGCGTTGATCAATGCGATTGGTGCGCTGGGGGGATTTGTCGCGCCCAATATTAAGGTATGGTCGGACGTACATTTTGGATCGCAGAAAGCGGGCCAGTATGTGTTGGCGGGAACTACCCTTTGCGCTGCTTTGCTGATCGCGATGGTAGACCGCAGGCAAACGGCCGAGTCAGATTGAACCGAGTAACACATGACCGAATACATCCGATCGAGGAGATAGCAACGCCGATGGCACAGAACACGATTCGTCAGGTACGCGCCTACATTGCGCGCGGTGGTGGAGGGGATTATCACGATCAAGGCAGGGACCATTGGATTGACGGCCACATCGCGACACCGATGGCGAAGTATCCTTCGTATCGCGACAGCAGGCAGTCTTTCGGGTTAAATGTGCTGGGTTCATTGATTGTCGAGATCGAAGCGGACAATGGCGTCGTTGGATTCGCAGTGAGCACCGGTGGCGAACCGGCCGCCTGGATTGTCGAGCGTCATCTTGCCCGCTTTCTTGAAGGCGCGAACGTTGCGGACATCGAAATTATTTGGGAACAGATGTATTTATCAACCCTCTTCTATGGCCGCAAGGGCCTCGTCGTCAATGCGATCAGCTGTGTCGACCTTGCCTTGTGGGATCTGCTTGGCAAGCTGAGAGAGGAACCGGTCTACCACTTGCTCGGCGGAGCGGTGCGCGACGAATTGATTTTTTATGCCACGGGAAGTCGTCCAGACCTCGCAAGGAAAATGGGATTTATTGGTGGAAAGATGCCGTTGCTTCATTGTCCGGCGGAAGGCGAGGAGGGATTCAGCAAGAACATCGCGCTATTGGCAGAGATGCGCTCAAGAACAGGCGATGACTTCTGGTTGATGTATGACTGCTGGATGAGTCTTGATGTCGACTATGCTGTGAGGCTTGTTCATGCGGCGGCAGACTATGGCATGAAGTGGATTGAAGAGGCTCTGCCTCCCGATGACTACTGGGGGTATGCTGAACTACGGCGTAGAATGCCGTCCGGCATGCTGTCTACCACGGGGGAGCACGAGGCCACCCGCTGGGGCTTCCGTATGCTTCTTGAAATGGAATGTGCGGATATTTTGCAACCCGATGTGGGATGGTGCGGCGGCATCACGGAGCTCAAGAAAATATCTGCGCTCGCGGATGCATGTGGAGTTCTGGTCGTACCTCATGGATCCAGTGTGTACAGCTATCACTTCGTCATCACGCAACACAACAGCCCCTTCTCGGAATTTCTTATGATGGCGCCGGCGGCAGACGAGGTTATTCCTATGTTCTCGCCATTGCTGCTGGATGAGCCGGTCCCGCAAAACGGTCGAATGAAGTTGCCGGATCGTCCTGGGTTTGGCGTGCGCCTTAATCCGGAGTGTCGGCTTCAACGCCCCTTCGAACATTGACTTCTGATCGATAAGATCGATTATTAAATACATTTCTTCGCCAGGCGAAACGTCAAAAGCATGAGTGCTGTTTCCCCACGAAGTAATAGTTCCTGAGAATCGGGTTGGAATATGAGCTACTTCATCACGAGACACTTTGGGGTGATAGCCCGGCCGGAGGACTTTCGTCGGCAACTGGGACGTCATCGGGGCCTTGACTTTTGCCTGTGTTGCTTGAGCGCGCTTGTTATCGCTGGGTGTGGCGGAGTTGGATCCACGATGCCCACTGCCCCGATGATCCAGACGACTACCAGCCTCAGCGCCACACCCGCAGTTGTGATGCCTGGGGCGATTGTGACGTTGAGCGCGAGCGTGACTTATCCTCCAGCCGAGACGGCTACCGGACTAGTAAACTTCAGCGATGGCAGCGTGGGACTCGGAAGTGCCTTCCTTGACTCAAAGGGCGTAGCTTCTCTGAAAGTGACGACGCTTGCCGTCGGCATGCATACAATTACCGCTCGTTTTGCCGGCAATGAAACAATCACCGCCTCCATATCCAGACCGGCTGTGGTCACGGTTTTAGCCCCTGCGATGACCAACGCCAGCTGGTGATTGGGCATTTGACGCCGCGACAAAGCAATACTCATCGTGCGACGGCAAAGTGATAATCGC
Organism: uncultured Acidobacteriaceae bacterium; assembly: GCA_963816335.1. Lineage (GTDB taxonomy): Bacteria > Acidobacteriota > Terriglobia > Terriglobales > Acidobacteriaceae > JANXZS01. The sequence continues at coordinate 306,681 of CAWFKA010000009.1, forward strand.
CAGATCCCACGACGCATAAAGTGGCGGCGTCATTTTCTGCACTGCAGCTCTTGATGCCCGTTGCCGCATTGGGAGCACGTCCGCTTTCCTTAGGAGTTGAGCCATGAGTTGACGGAAGATAAACTTTGGCCGTGGCACCGGGTGGGATATGCACATCCAAAGTAAAGGTGCTGCCGTCAATGTGCCAGCCGCTCGAAATGGACCCGAGTACGGAATTGTAAGTGGCGGTCGCCATCTCAATGTCGCCAACGGGTGCTGGCCGGATGACAATTTGTTGGGCCTTGTCGCGGCTCAAATCAAATTGGATTCCAGCCAGTCCGCGATAGAACCACTCTTCTCCGTGGCCAAGCATGAAATGGTTTTGCGAGCTATCAGGGTTCGTGTCCCATGCCTCAGTAAGAGTCGTAGCACCTCGCGATAGCTGGTAGCCATAGCTTGGAGAGTCCGTCCGGGAAAGCATGTCGTTGAGAACATCGGAACGGCCACCATCGGAGAGTGCGCGTACTACATAGTGAAAGCCGATGTCCCCGGCGGTGACATGATTGTTGTTCTTGCGGATGTCCGCGACCAAATTATCCAGAACAGCCTGACGATGGCCGTCTGGCACAAGATCCAGCGCGAGGGGCATTGCCAGGGCGGTCTGGCTACCGCGATCATACTGATTGGTTTCCGCGTGGAAGAGATGACGATTGAAAGCGGTCTTCACTTCCTTAGCCTGCTCGGCGTAATTTCTCGCGTTCGCTGTTTTCCCGAGCAGCGTTGAAATCTGTTCGAGGATCCTCAGGTCTTGATAGTAAACGGCGGTCGCGGTTAGCCCCTTCCCCGTAAGTTGCGACTCTCCCGGAGAATTGGGACCGATGTCATACCAATCGCCCAAGCCATAGGCAAGCATGTGATCCTGGGATTTGGTCGTTAAATAGTCAGCATACTTTCGCATTTCGTCGTAGTGATCGGCCAGCAAGCGCTTGTCGCCGTAGAACTGATAAGCGATCCAGGGGCTGATGATCGCAGCACTTCCCCACTCCGGTGAATCACGGAAGCTGGTGCTAACTCCGTTGCGATCGACAAATGCCACATACTCCGGAGCGATTGCGGGAACCAGGCCATTTGGCAGTTGCGCATCACCGATGTCGTTGGCGATCTTCTGATAGAGGTGCAATACGTCGTAATTGAACATGATGGACGTACCGGCGAGATGAGTTTGCTCCAGCCATCCCAGCTTTTCACGGTGAGGACAATCCGTGAGCACACTCATCATGTTGCTGAGGATTGCCGCGTCGATCAGATGATGAATTTGATTGAAGAGCGCCTTAGAAGTGACGAACGATCCATCCACCGCTGCATCATCGTGAAGGAATTGTCCATCCAGTGAAACGAGCACGGGCTTGCCGTCGCGGGATTTAGACCGCGTTGCTCCTTCAACCTGTACGTAGCGAAATCCCCAATAGCTGAAGCGCGGATGCCACTCCTCTTCTCCGCCGCCCTTGAGCGTGTAGGAAAACAAATTGGCGGACGTGGGATCGGCATTGGCGCTATGCTGCGATACCGTTCCATCCGGATTCAGCAGTTCTCCGGCGGTCAACTTAACGGTGTCGCCAGCTTGACCGCGGACGCTGATTCGCGGCCATCCCGCAAGATTTTGCCCCAGATCATAAACAAGAATTCCCGCTCTGGGCTCGGTTATCTTAACTGGCTGAAATGTTTGTGCCGCTCGTATCGGTGGAATTAAATGACCGGAGAGTGAGCCGCCAGGGCCATTCACTTCGAGAGCAGGAGACCATTTCGAGTCGTCAAATCCGGGTGAGTCCCAGCCCTTAGGATCTTTACGGGCATCGTAATCTTCCCCCCCATAAGTAGAGGAGAAGACAATCGGACCGCTCGCGGACTTCCAAGAGCTGTCACTAAGAATAGTTGCGGAAGTGCCGTCGCCAAAGGTGACATGGAGTTGCAGGATAAGTTTGGGTTGACCGAAGAAGCCTGTGAATTTCGTGTAACGCTCTTTATTGTTGGGCACGTTGTACATACCGTTTCCCAACAGCACGCCGAACGCATTCCGGCCCTTGTGGACCTCGGAACTCACGTCGTAGGCGTTGTACAGAACGGTCTTGCGGTAGTTGGTCCAGCCGGGGTTAAGAACGGTATCACTCACATTCTTCCCGTTGAGGTGCAACTCATATTGACCCAGGCCAGAGACGTAAACCACCGCGCTGCGAACCGTTCCCTTGAGTTCAAAATCTCGTCGAAAGAGAGGCAGAGGCTTTGCAGGGTTGTTGAGGGCACCGACGTTTTCGATTGCAGGAGTTTGCGAAGGGCCGTCGGCTTCCGCAGCAATCCACTTCGCTTGCCAGTCAGATTTTTCGAGTAGCGCTGTCGTCCAGGCCGCCGGCTTGCTCCAGTTCGACGCGACGCCATCCTGATCCCACGTTCGCACCTTCCAAAAATATTTCGCGTGCGAATTCAGCGGCCTGCCTGCATATTCGATCTGGATGTAATTGGGAGAAGAAATTTGACCGGAGTCCCAAACATCGCCACGATCTTTAGCAAGTAAATCTGACGAGGTGGCGACGATGACCCGATACGCAGTCTGAGAAAGATCGCGTGCGTTGGGATCAGTGGATTCGAACGTCCAACTCAATCGCGGCCGTTCGTTGTCCACGCCGACAGGGCTGTTAAGGGACTCCACGCGAAGATTCACGGGGACCATGACGGAATGATGCGTGGACACTGCTTCTCCTTGAATGCTGCGACCAAACGTTAAGGGGATCAAGATCGCCATCATCGCAATTGCAAAGCGCTTCCGATTCATCCTGGTCATCGGCTCATCCATCCCTCACTGGTCAAACATAGTGGCTCGCTTTGAGATCAGCATTTGAACACCAGGACTCAGGAGTGAAGTCGGTTCCCGGCACAAGCGATCCTCGAAGCTACGATACGCGGAAATCGGCCACACTGCGAAATCGTAAACAATTTCAGCTGGGGATTAGTTGGCGATTGACGGATAGGGCCGTGAGAGATTACCTATATTCACACCGTCTGAGCAACGATCTGGACGGTGCGTAATTTCAAACATCTCGAATTGACACCGACAAGTAGAGCGAGGGCTCGCCACCTGCCTTCCGTGAAATGGAGAATCTGAATGTCTCACGTAATTGTTCAGAAGAAGATCGCGATTGCCATCGTGGCGTTAGGCGGCGGTGCACTGTTCCCATTCGTAAGCGCAGTATCCCTTGGTGCGCAGGATTCCGCGGCAACGGTTACCGTTAATTGGAACAAGGTGGAGGCAGTTTCCAAAACGACTCCTACGCTGCAGGTAGTCGTTAATCCCATGCTACGGCCCGGCTCTCCGATCGTCACGAATTCCTATGCTGCGGTCCGTGATCTCGGCGCCGACTACGTTCGTTATGTGCCATGGCTGCCCTACCCAAAACTGGGCGTCGCCGAGTTGACACCTCCTACCAGCCAGTCTACTTCGTGGGATTTTAGCCTGATCGATCCTATGACGATCGATTTTCTGAACGCGACGAAGGGTCACTCCGCAATCCTTAACTTCAGCACGATTCCGCAGTGGATGTTCAAGACGGATAAGCCGGTGGAATATCCGAGTGATCCTGACCAGGTGACCTGGACCTACACACAGGGAACGGAACTGCGAGACCCTTCGATGAAAGAGCTCGGCGACTATTATGCCAGGCTGGTGAGCTGGTACACGAAAGGCGAATTCACTGATGAGCTAGGCAAGAAGCATGTGTCCGGATATCACTACTCATTGCCCTATTGGGAGGTGCTCAACGAAGTTGAATATGAGCACAACATGACTCCCGAACAATACACGGCCCGATACGACGCAATCGTGAGCGCTATCAAAGTGGTTTCTCCGACCACGCGTTTTGTCGGCCTGGCACTGGCTACTCCCAGCATAGAGCCGCAGTATTTTGAATATTTTCTTGACCCGAAGAACCATAAGCCGGGCATTCCCCTGGATATAGTCTCATATCACTTTTATGCCAACTCCACACCAGACCAGACCATTGACGACTGGCAGTACACGTTCTTTGACCAGGCCAATGGATTCCTGAACACGGTTCGTTATGCGGAGTCCATCCGCAAGCGGCTGTCGCCTTCAACCAAAACGGATCTGGATGAATTGGGCATCATTCTTCCGTCCGACGAAGGCCAGGATAAGCCAAACCATGTCGAGATTCCGATCCCGCCCAGATATTGGAATCTTGCGGGCGGCATGTATGCGTACCTCTACATGCAGTTGGCGAAGATTGGAATCGACATCGCGGGTGAGTCGCAACTGGTGGGTTATCCAACGCAGTTCCCAAGTGTCTCAATGATGAATTGGAACGGCAGTGGTAAGCCGAACGCCAGGTTCTGGGTGTTGAAACTGCTAAAGGACAATTTTGGCCCCGGAGACAAACTCTTGGAAACTAAGAGTCAGGGAAATTCGGCGATTGAGGTCCAGGCTTTCGGAACTTCCGCCGGGAACAAACTGCTGCTGATCAACAAGCGAAACAAGCCGGTACCGGTGAAGATTCCAGCTGAGTTCGCAAACGGGGCGGCGGCATTTGTCGATGAGTCAACCGGTGACGATGCTCCGCATACAGCCAGCATATCTGGAGACACGGCCACTCTGGCTCCGTTTTCCGTGATGGTAGTGAAGGCCACCAAATAACGCGCGCCCATCGTGACGGTGGGAAACACAAGAGGAGATTCTGTATTGGAAACGGGAGTTTTTGAGGAGAATAGGGTGCAGCGAGTCTGTTTCACGCTTCGCGTAAAGCAGGAGCGAATCGATGAGTATCGCCGGCGACATGCCGCAGTATGGCCCGCCATGCTGGCTGCGTTGAACGATGCAGGATGGCACAACTATTCGCTCTTCCTGGCGCCTGATGGCCTTTTGGTCGGTTATTTGGAGACAGACAATTTCAATTCAGCGCGTGAGCGAATGAAAAAGACAGAGGTGAACAAACTCTGGCAGAACGAGATGGCAAGTTTTTTTGTTGAGATGGGCGACTCGAAGGCCGACGATAACATGATGAGGCTGGAAGAGGTCTTTCACCTGGAATAATGCGAGGTGTTGGCTCGCTCAATTCAGTAGTCAAGCCTTGACTAGAGTCTCGGCTGTGCTGGACTTCTTGGATGCCAGCGATATGCGGCAAGCGAGTTTCTCCAGAAGAACTTCTCGCGCGCCGTGGAGGTCTTGTGTGACATGTATTCCCGAACAAGAGTGAGCGTCTCAGAAAAGCCGACAACGTGATCACTGTTCGGCCAGTCACTGCCGAACAGGATGTGGTCCTCCCCGAAAGTTGCCCAGATTTCGTCCAGGTGCTCACGATAGTATTCAGGATCTAACGAAACTTTTTCATTCACGAGCGCGGGAATCTCGGAAAGCTTGATAAAGACATTACTGTTGCCCGCGAGATGATGAAGGTCCCCAAGGTATTTCTCCCGTTCTTTTTGGTCACTTGGTATCGGCGAATGGGGCAAGTGATCCACTACGATTCTCAAGTCTGGAACTCTGTCCGCGACGTTGACGAGTGCAGCGATCAGCGCAGGGTTTGGATTCGCGCTTTCGAGCGCCAGTCCATTTTCGGCAAGCTGTTTCAATCCGTCAACGAATCCAGCCTTTTCTTTATCGATTGCCAGGTCTCGATCCCATAAATTCCCGTAACGAATGCCGAGGAAAAGCGAATTCGCCCGCAGCCGGTCTAGATCTCTAACGTAGGAAGGAGATCCCGGGATGAGGTCTCCGACCACACCGACGATCAATGGATACTTCGCGGCCACTTTCAAGAGCCAGTCGTTATCACTCGCCAGGGGACTTCCCTCAATCGCAATGGCGCCAACCACCCCGAGAGGACCGGCCATTTGCTGGTACCGATCAGGCAGCGCCGGCCGATACAATGCGGTGTCACTCTTTTCAGGCCAAGGCACTCCTCCGGGCCGCGTCGGGTCGAAAAGGTGGATGTGGGTATCAATGATCGGGATCCCAGGGTCAACAGCGGCCGTCGTCCCTCTCGCCGCTAAAACCGCACAGCCCGACAATCCTAATTTGAGAACTTCGCGCCGATTCATCTCTCTCTCCGGATTCTATTCGTGCGGTAGCCGCTCTATCAACGTACACGCAAACCATTCGTTCAGACACTTGCTGGAAAGTATGCCGAAGTCCGTGGAATTGGGAAATCAGGCGGTGCGGGTATTCAGGCAGTTGCCAGGAAGAAGATTCTCTTTAAGGTAGACTGTTCGAATCGCTGTGGGTCTCTCGCTGCATCCAAGATTTTGAGCCGATGTTGCCCGATTCTTTTTCATCGTGGTATTACTTCGTTGCTGACACGCAATCGTGCACGCCTCTTATTGCCTCGATGACGTTGAACTAAGGTTCAGGTCTTTGCGCGTCAAGGGATAGACGGTTGGACGTAGCACACCCGTGTTTATGTTTAGAAGCGCGTAGCACATTTCAACCTGCCATGAAAATTGAGGAATCCATATGACTACAACCGTTGCCCTTCGCTACCTGGAAGACCGCTGGGATGAGAAAATTGCCAGCGCCCTGGACGCTCCTGAACTCTTACGATACAGGTCGAACCTGCTGGGATCGGACCTGCGGATCACAAACTTTGGCGGCGGAAATACGAGTTCCAAAATCGTTGAGCCAGACCCTCTCGATGGGACGGACACAACTGTTTTGTGGGTAAAGGGCAGCGGCGGCGATCTCGGCAGCATCAAGCGCAGCGGCTTCGCCACGCTGTACCTGGATAAATTGCTCAGGCTGGAGAGTCTTTATCGGGGTGTTGACTACGAAGACGAAATGGTCGACATGTATTCCCTTTGCAGCTTTCGAAATAATCCTGTCGCCGCCTCCATCGATACGCCGTTGCACGGATTTCTACCCTTCGCCCACGTTGATCACCTGCACCCGGATTGGGGAATCGCGTTGGCGGCCGCCGCGAACGGCCATGAAAAAATGGCGGAATTTAATGACAAGTTCCAACATAAGTTTTTGTGGCTGCCCTGGCAAAGGCCCGGATTTGAACTAGCGATGATGCTCAAGAAAGCTGTTGAGCAGACACCGGGCTGCGACGGAATCGTACTTGGCGGCCACGGCCTGTTTACGTGGGGCAACACGCAGAGGGAGTGTTACCTGAACACAATCACCGCCATCGATCATCTTGGGCAATTCGTTCTCGCTCATTCCGAATCGGGCACCAAACCGATTTTTGGCGGAGAACAACATTCCGCGCGCAGCGACCGCGAATCGATTGCTGCGCAGATCATGCCATTTCTGCGAGGGCGCGTCAGCGCTCAACAACGGCTGCTCGGAACCTACTCCGACCTTCCCGAAGTTCTCCGATTTGTGAACTCTGTCGACGCGGACCGACTTGCCTTTCTTGGAACCAGCTGTCCTGATCACTTCATCCGCACCAAGATCCGGCCTATGCACGTGCCGTGGGATCCCACTGGAACGCTCGATACGTTAAAGAGCCTCATCAATTCGTCTTTGGAGCATTACCGCACGGAGTATGGCAAGTATTACGCCTCACAGGCTATCGACGATTCACCTCCTGTTCGCGACGCCAATCCGACGGTCGTTCTGATCCCCGGAATTGGCATGTTCACCTTTGGCAAAACAAAAACCGAGTCGAGAATCACGGGCGAGTTCTATGTGAACGCGATTCATGTGATGGAAGGAGCCAGTGCGCTATCGGGCAAGACGGTTCCGGAAGTGCTTCCCCAAGCGGGTCCGGCCGCTCCCACCTCGGCATTTCAGGTTCATTCCAATTATGTGGCGTTGCCGATTTCCGAAGCTTTCCGGATTGAATACTGGAAACTCGAAGAGGCAAAAATACGCAGACAGCCACCGGAAAAGCAGCTCAGCAGACAGATTGCGCTTATCGTCGGCGGAGGCAGTGGCATCGGACGTGAGGTCGCTCTGCTTGCGGTGCAGCGCGGAGCGCATGTCGTCGTGGCCGATCGGGATTTCGCGGCTGCTAATGCCGTTGCACTTGAGGCCCAGGCGCTCGCCGGCAAAGAGCACGCGACGGCTGTCGCTATCGACATACGGAATCGAGAGACTATCCAAGAGGCCCTGCGAAAGACGTTGAGCCAGTTCGGCGGCCTCGACATACTGGTCAATACTGCCGCCATCTTCCCTGCATCGCCCGACGGCGTAATCACGGACGCACAGTGGGCACTGACACTCGACGTAAACGTGACTGCCAACTACCTGTTGACAGATGAGGCGGCAAAGCTCTTTCGCGATCAGGGACTCAACGTCAGCGTGGTGCTGACGAGTTCGGCCAATGCCGTGGTAGCCAAGCGCGGAAGTGAAGCCTACGACGTTAGCAAGGCGGCCTTGAGTCATCTGGTTCGCGAGCTCGCCATCAGCCTGTCTCCGGGAGTGCGGGTGAACGGGATCAGTCCCGCCACAGTGGTAAAGGGCTCCACCATGTTCCCTCGGGATCGTGTAATTGCGTCGCTCACAAAGTACGAGATCCCATTTAGCGCAAACGCCACCGACGAAGAATTGCGGGGCGCGCTGGCTGAGTTCTATGCGCAAAGGACTCTCACCCATCAACCAATCGATCCTCGTGACTGTGCTGAGGCTATCCTCTATCTCGCCGGTCCGGCTTCTCGCTGCACAACCGGACATCTGATTCCCGTGGACGGAGGCCTTACAGAGGCATTTTTGAGATAGCGGTGGCACCGGGCCAGCAATCCGGACAATTTGGAAGGCCATATTCCATAAGGAATTGTTTCAAAACGTAATTCTTTTCTTTCGACTGCATTGTTTCGCGTGCTATGATCCTCGCCGCCGGGGATAGGCCCGTCGTGGGGAAGTCTTGCCTCGCGGAAGCCCTTGCCGGTCGAGGAGCCCAGCCAAATGATCAAAGATCTAAATGCCACGCCTAAAAAACTGTCGATGAAGCTTGCTTCATGTTTCCTGCTGCTGTCTTTTGCGGCGGTTACTGCGATTGCGCAGAGTGGGACAGATCCCCTCAAGAACGGCTTTGAGAATCCGCCGCAGGGCGCCCGCCCGCGTGTGTGGTGGCATTGGATGAACGGAAATATTTCGCAGGAGGGAATCACATTGGATCTGGAGTGGATGCACCGGGTGGGGCTTGCCGGTTTCCAGAATTTCGATGCGGCCCTGTTCACCCCGCAGGTGGTGCCGAAGCGACTCGCTTACATGACTCCGGAGTGGAAGGAAGCCTTTAAACATGCCACCGAAGTTGGCCGACCAATTGGGGTGGAAGAGGCAATCGCTGGTTCCCCCGGTTGGAGCGAGACCGGCGGCCCGTGGGTCCCGGCGTCGCAGGGAATGAAGAAGTATGTGTGGAGTGAGACTCGGATCGAGGGCGGTAAGCCTTTCACGGGAAAGCTGCGCTCACCGCCGTCGAATACGGGAGCGTTTCAGGATCTGCCATTGAGGACGGGGGCGTGATGGGAATCAGGGTCAAAGTGCCGCAGTTCTATGCGGACAGCGTGGTCGTCGCGTACCGCGTGCCTGCGAGCGACCTGCCCGCTGACCAAGCTTCAGGACAAGTCACGTCGAGCGGCGGCAGCTCGGACTTCGCGTTCTTGATGACGGCGACCTGTCAAGTTCGCCCAGCTACCGAACGCGCCGGAGGGTGAGACGTCCTGGATCCAGTGGGAGTTTCCTCAAGCCGCAGACCATTCGCTCGTTCACATCGCCTTGGGGGGCAAAGACCCGTTCGACGCCTTCCTTCCTCCGGGAGGGGACAGCGGCAAGGCTTGGAAGCGAGTGACGATGGGTGACTTTCCGTGGTCGCCGCCGTACCCAAGGGCGGATCGACGGAGCATACGAGTTTCTTTCGCGCCGGTGACGGCAAAGTTCTTTCGCCTTACCTTCAAGACCCTTCCGCCGACCCAAATCCGTTCGGCGCGATCGACATCGATATTGGAACGGGGCATACGATTTTCCGACGCCTCTCCAAGGATTACCAAATTGCGGAGCTGGAACTCCATTCGGGTGCACGGGTGAATCGATTCGAAGAGAAGGCTGCGTTTAACCCCATGCCGGATCTCTACCGGCTTCGCCACACCCGACGTTGCACCAAGCAGATTCGATCAAAAGAAGGACGTCGTTGATCTGACGAGCAGGTTCCGTGCCGACGGCACGCTTGACTGGACCCCGCCGCCGGAAATTGGGTGATGATTCGCATTGGTTACTCGCTGCTCGGCATTACGAATCATCCGGCAACCGAAAGAGGCGACCGGTCTCGAAGTCGACAAGCTGAACGCGGGTTTCGTAAAAAATTACATGGACGGACTATCTCGATAGCTACACGAGTACGGTGGGCGTGGACATGATGGGTAAACGCGGTGTGAAGTACGTGATCACGGATAGCTGGGAGGCAGGCGCGCAGAATTGGACGGACGACATGATCGTCGAGTTCACCAAGCGGCGTGGATACGATCCGCGGCCGTGGCTGCCGGTTCTCTCCGGGCATGTGGTGGAAAGTGCCCAGGCAAGCGATCGCGTTCCTCTGGGATCTGCGCAAGACCATCGCGGACCTGACGGCGGACGAACATTACGGGCAGGTGGAGGCGTCGATTAATGCGCGACGGAATGGGACACTATGGCGAGTCGCACGAAGCAGGTCGCGCATTCATCGCTGATGGCATGGAGGTAAAGAAGCTTGACGACATCCCGATGAGCGCGATGTGGACGCAGAAACCGGGAGTGAACAAAGAGCAGTTTGGATTCAACGCGGATGATCGCGAATCCGCATCGGTCGCACACGTCTATGGACAAAACATCGTTGCGGCCGAGTCAATGACAGCGGGCGCAGCCGCGTGGGCGTGGTCGCCGGAGACCCTGAAGCCAACGGCAGATCAGGAGTTTTTGAACGGGCATTAACAGGTTCGTGATTCACGAATCTGCTCACCAACCCCTCATCGGCAAGGCTCCGGGACTGACACTCGGGCCGTTCGGGCAATGGTTCAATCGCAATGAAACCTGGGCCGAAGAAGCTGGTCCCTGGGTCAACTACCTCGCGCGAAGCAGCTATCTTCTGCAACAGGGACACTTCGCTGCCGATGTGATTTACTTCTACGGTGAGGATTCGAATCTAACCGCAATTTTCGCGGATAAATCGCCGGATATGCCGCCGGGGTATGGATTCGACTACATCAATGCGGACGGGCTGATTCACGAGTTGAATGTTGCCGACGGCAGAATCACAACCAAGAGCGGCATGAATTACAAGGTGCTAGTTCTGGATGCGTACAGCAAACACATGTCATTGCCGGTGCTGCGTGCGATCCAGCGCCTGGTGCAGAACGGCGCCATTGTTGCAGGAGAAAAGCCAATAGATGACCCCAGCCTCGCCGACGATCAGGCGGAGTTCAAGAAGATCAACGACCAGCTCTTTGGCGGCGGAAGTGGGGTTCAAACTGTCGGCAAGGGCAAGGTATACGCGGGGCAGAATGCCGAGGCGGTACTGAAAGCGTTGGCGGTGGTTCCTGATTTCGATCACACAAAGCCCGAGAGCGATACGCGAATCCTGTTTGTTCATCGCAAACTGCCGGATAGTGACATCTACTTCGTGGACAACCGCAATGAACGGGACGAAATGGTGGACGCGAGTTTTCGCGTAACCGGCAAGGCTCCGGAGCTCTGGCATGCGGAGACAGGCGAAATGGAGCCTGCGTCGTACACCATTGCAAATGGGCGAACGACGGTGCCATTGCATCTTGAACCGTGGGGCACGGTATTCGTTGTGTTCCGCAAGGCGACATCTGCACCCTCGCACACACTTCCGCAGAAAACGGAGACGCAACTCGCCACCGTGAAGGGCCCATGGAATGTCGCATTCCAACCCGGTCGCGGCGCGCCAGCTTCCATCACTACGGATAATCTCGCGTCTTGGACCGATAGTCAGGACTCGGGCGTGAAGTACTTCTCGGGCATCGGGACTTACACGACGACAGTTCAAGCGTCGCCGGACTGGTTCAAGCCAGGAACAAAGCTGTGGATCAATCTGGGCGACGTTAAGAATCTCGCCGAGGTCGCGGTCAACGGCAAGCCGTTGGGACAAGTGTGGCACGCGCCCTATCGCGTCGATGCAACCGGTGCATTGAAGCCGGGTGCAAACGAGATGACGATCAAAGTGACGAATGCGTGGGTTAACAGGCTGATCGGAGACCAGCAGCCAGACGCCAAGACAAAATACACGTTCACGGTTGTGAAACCTTACAAAGCGAACTCGCCATTGCTGCCATCCGGACTGATGGGCCCAGTCGCGATTTCTGCTGTCGCCACAAAATAACTCCTCAAAGGCGCGGACCATTGAAGCGCAAGTCCACGCCTACTGCAGGAGTACTGTTTCCAGAATTGTCTCGCTGCTTTATGATTTCGGGGGCGAGCAGCCGACAAAATCCCAGACCGAACAAGCTTGGGGATTCCAGAATTAGGCGGAAGAGGGAAAATTGGGAGTTAACCCGTTCATTGGAGTCCTCTACCATTGGCTTGGCGGTCTCGCTTCGGCCAGTTGTTATCTTCCATTTCGCGGCATCAAGCGCTGGTCCTGGGAAGTTTATTGGCTTGTCCAGGGGACGTTCAGCTGGATCTTCGCGCCGCTCATCATGGCCACGCTTCTTGTGCCGGGAGTTCCCTCCATTCTTCACGCAGCGCCCACGTCCAGCGTCTTTTGGGCATATTTCTGGGGATGCATGTGGGGCTTCGGAGGCCTCACCTGCGGGCTTGCCGTCCGCTATCTTGGATTCGCTCTCGCCTATCCCTTAGTGCTGGGTCTCTGCACGGTATTCGGTACGCTGATGCCTCCCATCTTCAGCGGCGAAATCGGAGCGATCGCTCACAGCAGTTCCGGACAGGTGATTTTGCTTGGTCTCGGCGTGTGCGTGGTGGGTATCTTATTCAGCGGATTCGCCGGCAGGTCCAAAGAGAAAGAACTAACCGAGGAACAGAAGCAGGCATCCGTGAGTGAGTTTCACTACGGCCGCGGTGTTGCTGTTTCCATCCTCTCCGGAATTATGAGTGCTTGTTTTGCGTATGGTTTAGCAGCAGGTAAGCCCATCGCAGTGCTCGCCCAGCAGGCGCTCCTCGCGAACAACCGCATAGACCTCTGGCAGAACCTTCCGGTGCTGATCGTCGTCATGCTTGGCGGATTTACGACGAATTTCCTATGGTGCATCATTTTGCTGGTGCGCAACCATTCAGCGCGTCAATACCTTGGCGTTCCCGCAGACGCCGACGAAGGTCCAACGACCATCCGCCTCCAGCTGAACACCATGCTGGCCAACTACGGCTGGGCGGCCCTTGCCGGAATTACCTGGTATTTCCAATTCTTCTTCTACAGCATGGGCCAGACCAAGATGGGCAAGTACGATTTTTCGAGTTGGACACTACACATGGCGAGCATCATGATCTTCGCCACGCTCATCGGGATGATGCTGCATGAGTGGCGCGGGACCAGTGTCCGCACACGAACACTCGTGGCAGCCGGACTCTTCTTCCTACTTGGGTCCACCGTTGTCGTGGGATACGGAAACTACATCAAAGCGAATCAACCTGCTACAACAGTCGACGCTGCGAGTGCCACCCGATAGATCCAGACATATTCGACTCTGCTTGTGACCATGATGATTGCGAACAACTCAGTACAGATGGACACCCACAAATGCTTACCTCGTAGCCTTTGCCATGGCATCTCCAATTAGTGAAGCGTTTGATCTAAGGCATGGCTCAGAACCTTGGCCACTCCCTGAATAGGCACCTCTGCACATTTCTTGATCCAAACTACGCTCGTTAAATCGTTGTACTAGTCGATGAGAAACCGTGAACTTGTGAAGCTTTAACCAGACAAGGAGAAGCCGTTGAGTCCGAACAAATAGGCAAAAAGAAGTTGAGTGTTTCCGATCTCATTCGGCAATAGAGAAACAGTTCCCAAATCGCAATCAAATTCCTTGACATCTGTTTAAGCGGGTATTTACAGTCCTCGCCTACTAGAAAGTTTCTGTTTACCTCTTGGTCATACCGTAAGTCGACATAAGATTCTGGGTCCGGTTGGCAGTGCTAATTTCCTAGTTCCGGCTTTATATGAAACCCGCAGTGCGCGCAACCAATTCCAATAGAGAATTAATTCCCTAAGTACGGTTGAAAAAAGTAAAAAGCAGCGCAAACAAAGCGAGGAAGTGCAGTCGACGAAGTCCAGGAGGCAGGACATGCAGCAGAGGAGAACGGGATTTTGGACCTTGGTGTGGGTGTTTGCGGCCACGCTTCTGATAGTTTCACCAAGGTTTGCACATGGTCAGGGCGGCGGCACTGGCACAATTCTCGGAACGGTGACGGATAGCTCAGGCGCGATCGTTCCCAACGCAAAAGTACAAGTCAAGAACACCGGCACAAATTTTATTTATTCGACGGAAACAAGTTCCGCAGGTGACTTCTCGGCTCCGTCACTCAATCCCGGCCCTTACACCGTGACCGTTGAAGCTCCCAGCTTCCAGAAGGCCGTAACTGACACCATTACACTGGCTGTCGATCAGAAGGCCCGTATCGACGTCCACATGAAGCCGGGTGCTGCAAGCGATACCATCACCGTTGAAGCGGCCGGGGTCCAACTGGATACGGATAGCGCTGAACTATCCTCACAGATCGGCGCCAAGCAGATGAATGCGCTGCCACTCAACGGTCGTAATTTCATGACGTTGCTGCTGGTGGGTGCTGGTGCCGTCACAGTGGGCGGCGAGCAGGGCACCATGCGCGCAGGGCAAGGCAATGCCATGAGCATCAATGGTGGCCGTCCGGAATCAAACAACTACACGCTAGATGGTCTGATCAACACGGATACATCGCTGGTTACGCCGGCTGTGATCCTGTCGCAGGATGCGATCCAGGAGTTCAAGGTTCAGAGCGGAAACTACTCGGCTGAATATGGATTCAGCGCTAACCAGATCAACATCATCAGCAAGAGCGGCACAAACTCAATACACGGCTCTCTCTTTGAGTTCAACAGAAATGACGCATACGACGCACGGGGACCATTTCAAACCTCGATTCCTCCCCTGCGGCAAAATCAGTTCGGGTATGTGGCCGGTGGACCAGTCTATATCCCCAAGCTGTATGACGGACGCAACAAGACCTTCTGGTTGGCAAACTATGAAGGATGGCGAATCACAAGCGGCGGTACAATCCGCGACTCCGTTCCGAACCCTCCTGTTTTGATGGGAGACTTCTCGAACGAGCCTCTTCCGGTATTTGGAACGGACGCATGCACAACAGCTCTGAAGAACAACAAGGATTGTTTGCCAATTGATCCGGAAACCGGACAGCCATTCCCCGGAAACAAGATCCCTTCCAATCGCATCACATCGCGGTTGGCACTCGCGGCACTTGCCAATCCTTTCTTTGCTTCTCCAACCCCTGGTCTTGCCCCGGAGAACTCCGCTCCGGGCGTCATTAACCGCCAGGTCAACGTCGGTTTCCCGCTGACCTCCAACCAACAAACCTATCGAGGAGACCAGAACCTGGGTAAGTTTGGACAGATTTTCGGTCGCTATACCAAATCGAACTACAACAACCAGTTCCTGAACGGTTCTGACAATATCAACATCGCTTTTCTGGCCCTGTATGAGGACCAGACGAACTGGGAAATCTCTCACACCATCAACCTCGGCCCCACAAAGGTCAATAATTTCCGCTTTGGATATCTTCACGCGACAGCACCCCAGGGTGCGGCTCCGGGGCTCACGCCGTCGGCGGATTTTGTTAATTCCCTCGGCTTAACGGGCACCTTCCAAACCTTTGGACCACTCCAGCTGACCTATCCCGGCGTCGGCTTCAGCAACTACGCACCAACCGGCGGTTCAGGCAATGCCTATACAGGCAGCGCACAACCTGCGTGGGAATTTGCCGATTCATTCTCCATGGTAAAGGGGCGGCACACAATTGGCATGGGCGTCGATTACCGCACATGGCAACTCCAGCGCAACTTGGCGGATGACTTTCTTGGTGATTACAATTTTTCTCCAAGCACAGTCGCAACCAATAACACTGGATGTCCAACGGTCACGTGCGGCACCGGCAATGAAATGGCCGACTTCCTGCTCGGCTATTACTCCGGCGCTTCCACTTATCAGCCGGGTCCGCAAAGCCCAACCGACCAGGCAGGCAACCCTCAGGTACACCAATTCAGCTACTTCGCCCCTTACATTACAGACAGCTTCAAAGCGACACCCAACCTCACTTTGGATCTTGGCCTGCGTTGGGACTACCGCGCCGCTCCATACGAGACGCACAATCATTTCTTCTGGCTGGATACACAAAATCCACTGGGAGGAATGTGCTACGCCGATACAACCCTGTCAACGAACGGGGTCGCGCCTGAAGGCAACGGAGTATACCGGTACTGCGGTTCCAATATTCCCAAGCCGGCTTCGAAAACGCCCTTTGCACCGCGCTTTGGGTTTGCCTACCGCCTGCCCAGCGCAAAGGCTGTGGTTCGAGGCGGCTACGGAATCTTCTGGGACTCCTCGGAAGGTCGTGAAATTGACGACTCCGGCGATCTTTATCCCTACAGCATTCGTACCAGTCTCAACCCCACCAATAACCCAGCTGCTCCAAAGTTGACGAACAATTTATTCATTCCCTACGGCGCACTGGGTCCAATCGATCCGAATTCGTTGACCTTTATCGCTGTAATCCAATCGGAGAATCCGATCAACCCGTACATTCAGATGTGGTCTCTGGGCGTACAGCGAGAGCTGTCGAGGAACACAACCCTAGAAATGAACTACATCGGCACCAAGGGAACCCATTTTCTTAACCGGCGACAGATCGCTCAGCCCTACGGCATACCGGATGCTGATCTTCCTTACTGCCAGGCCGATCCATCCGACGTAACCCACAATTGCCCCGTGAACACCCGTTTGCCATACCAACACTTCCCTGGTTTCTACATCAACAGCGATTGGCATGGCTACTCCAACTACAACGGAATGAACGTTAAGGTTGAGCATCGTTCGGCAAACCTGGCAGGAACCGCCGTTTATACATGGGCCAAGAGCATGGATGACAAGTCCGCTACCGCTGGTATCGGGGCCTCCGGCTCCGGATATCAAGGGTTCCAGGACAATCACAATCCTCAGAAAGATTACGGCCTTTCCGACTTCAGCGTAGGACAGCGCTTCGTCGCGAGTTTCGTCTATCAGCTGCCCTTCGGACGCGGCCAAAAATTCGGATCGTCCGTCAACCGGGCTGCGGACCTTGCCATTGGAGGATGGCAAGTCACCGGCATCGCAACCTTTCAACAAGGATTCCCGTATTCGATCGGTGCATCCGACTCTGCTGGACTCTTGTTCACACAAGCCCAACGCGCCAGCCTGGTTCCGGGCTGCAATCCGAGACACGGGTTCACCAAGAGCCTTACAAAGCAATTCAACACGGATTGCTTCTATCAGCCCGCCATCGGCGTCTACGGCAATACCGGTCGCAACATTCTCACACAGCCGGGAATCAGAAACTGGGATCTGGGCTTCATCAAGAACTTTCCAATTTGGGAGAGCGTGCTCTTCTCCCTGCGCGTGGAATCGTTCAACACCTTCAACCATCCTCAGTACAACGTCAACGTCGGCGGATTCACAGCAAGCGGCTCTGGCGGCGGGTCCAGTGTGGACAATGGATTTGGAGATCCTCAGTTTGGACAAATTACTCAGGCCTCTCCTGGACGCATCATTCAACTAGGCGGGAAGTTAACCTTCTGATCAAAGCCTTCCAAAATCCGCCACTCCATCATGGAGTGGCGGATATTTTTTGAGCGAGATAAACTGGCCCGCATGATCGATTCGCCTCGGCATTTCACTGGTGTCCTGCTTGTTGTTTGTATTTCAATCTCCTTCGCTCTCAGCCAGGGAACAAACGATGAGTTGCTACAGAAGTACGCAGAGCAAGGCCAGAAAGCATTGGCTAATCATCAATATGCCGAGGCGGAAAAAAACTTCGTAGCATTGGAGAAATTGCAGCCCTCAGTAGCAGAGGTTCACGCCACACTTGGGGTGATCTACTATACCGAGAAGAAATTCGACAATGCAGTTGCGGAGATCCGTCAGGCGGAGAAACTGAAGCCGGGACTTCCAAACCTACGCACGCTGCTGGCGCTCTCGCTCGCCGAACTTGGTCAGTACGAAGAGGCTCTTCCAGACCTGGAGACCGGCTTCCAACAGTCAACCGAGCCTTCCGTCAAACGAATGTGCGGCCTTCAACTGATGCGCGGGTATTCAGGATTGCAACGCGATGACCAGGCCGTCGATATTGCGCTGAAAATGAATAGCGCCTTCCCGAGTGATCCCGAAGTTCTTTACCAGACGAGCCGCGTGTACGGGAATGCGGCCTTCCTGAACATGCAGAAGCTCAGGCGCGAGGCGCCCAATTCCGTCTGGCGGCATCTCGCTGCGGCTGAGGCCTATGAAAGTCAGGGTCAATACAATGATGCGATCAGTGACTATCGTCAGGTCCTCGTCCTTGATCCACGGCGTCCCGGTGTTCACTATCGCATTGGTCGAACGCTGCTCGCCCAGTCTCACCAAGCCAACTCGCCAGCCGACATCTCCGAAGCGCGGAAAGAATTCGAAGAGGAGCTGGCGATTGATCCACGCAACGGCAACGCAACATACGAGTTGGCTGAGATACATCGGAGCGCAGGCGAGTTGGATCAGGCGCAGCAACTCTTTGAGAGTGTCCTGGCGAACTATCCCGGTTTTGAGGAGGCCCATATCGGCCTGGCTGCAGTCCTAATGGCACAACAAAAATCCGCACTCGCAAAAGTCCAACTGGAAAAGGCGATCGATTTGAACCCGGGCAACGAGGTGTCGTGGTATCGCCTGGCGCAGGTAGACAAGTCATTGGGGGACCTGGAGGGGCAGAAGAAAGCGCTTGCGGAATATCAGCAGTTGCGGCAGAAAGCCCGAACGCAAAGCGCTGGCGTACTCGAGCCTGCCAGTGAAGTCACCCGGCAAGAGCTGGATCCTTCCGCAAAATAGCGGATTGATCAAAACGGCCATGCTTGCCGAGAACGGCGGAATCTGGACCTTTCGAAGATATTTACTTAGCCGTAGATCGTAACGCGGGAGATGTAATCCTTTCTCGAATGCTGGCAAGCGGGGCCTTGTCATCCAGCACCAGAACTCCGTTCACAACGCCCACTCCGAGTTCTTTCCATACAGCGTCGAGATCGACGGCTTCTGCATTCTCACCCATCGTGCGATACAGCGTGCTTAACACTGTGGTGCCCGTAGCCTTGTCTCCCACCGCAAGAGCCTTCTCAATGGGCCAATCCTGATCAATCGTCCCGCCAGCAGAAAGTACAGCTTGCAGAGCGTCCTGCAGCCCTTTGCGATTTCCCGTCTCCTGGCGGATCTTGATGTCCGCCATCATGCAAAAGAGAGCGCCGCCCCAGTAGGTGCTCGCCCACGTGTGCGTTTGATCCAGTCCTTTGTCAGAAGAGCCGGGCTCTCCCTTTCTCATATCCCGGTACATGTCTCCCCATATTTGTTTCGGAGTGAGGGTACCAATCTGCACACGAGCGATGGGCTCGACATACGTTGCCAGGCCCTCTTCCAGCCAATGGTGATTCTCTGACAAGGAAGGAAAGCCGATGTGGACAAATTCGTGTGTCATAGTCCAATCATCTTGCAGGTCAACTGTCGTCGTACGCTGCCCCAGTCGCATTCTCGTGAAGGCTGGATATCCACCCACGTCGCCCCAGGTTGTGCCCGTCAAAACTCCTCGCTCTCCCGCAATCGGCAAGATCAGCACTCGTGCGCGAGTCACAGGAAACTTGCCCAAATAAGCAGCAACCGCCTGCCCCGCGGTTTCAACCCAGCGCACGATTTCGTCCGACTTTAGATCAAAATCCCCAGGCCCAAAATCGATTTGCAGTGTGCTGTTGCCGATGTGCACCAGCCTGGTCGACGCAACTGCGCTATTCCAAGGCGGCACGTGAGAATCATGCGACTGCATGGATGCTGCCTCGCCTGAGGCAGTGCTGAGGAGCAACACTGCAACGAGGCCGTAGAGGAAGTGAGGCCACAGGTCATGCTTCATGGGCTAATCCACCGTCCCATGGCTTATAAGTTGCTGCCGAGAACGGAACACGCGTTGCATTTCACTTTCTTGATCGGCCCGGTGCCATACTAACTACATTGAAGTGGGTATATTGTAGATCCTGCGCTGAGTCCCACGGGCCTAAAAAATCCGTTTCCCAGATCCGCATCGCGACAGACTTTTCACGCCTTCATCTCAGGCATAGGAACTGCGACAGGGATCCACAAAGCTGGAATGTTTGTTCGCCGGAATTAGCATTCCGACTACGGACTATCAACATCATTCAGTCCGTAACTCATAAATGTTTCGTGTGCTAACTAATTCACACTTTTACGTTCTTCCCTTACTCTACGCCCCTCACTGGCTCAGGTGATAGTCTCGCCTATGTGAACTAAGAAGCGCCATAGCACTCCACTTAGTACATATTGTACTTACTTATCTATCCTAACTATGACTGCGTATAAGCCATCTCATGTGGCTTAGTTTGCTTCGCCACGTCTTGACATCGCTCGCGGATGAACCAGCTCTACTTATCGATCGAACTGGCAGCTCGTCATTTGATCTTTCGAATAAGACGCACCCATATTTGCTTTTCATTGTTTGTACTGCCACTGAACAACTACACCGCGGCACTATCTTGATACGCGTCCAATAACTCAATGCGCTGCGAGAGATATTTCCAACGCCAAGCCCCTCGAAGATCGACTGCCACAAAGGCTCTCGCCATACAGACCACCGATGGAACAGATATCGCAAAATAAGACGTCAGGCGCGATCAAAATAACTTTCACAGGAAGAGCCGCAACAGTGCTCTGATCGCTGTTGCCATGTAAGATCGGCGAGATTCCCGGGTAGCATTTACACGTTCTCTGGAACTTTGTTTACGGCGATTTTATTAGTAAAGAAAGTTGCATCCGTCTTCACAAATGCGGGCAACTTCGTGATAAAAATCGGTACAAGATTCTCAATTGACGCGGGCTGTGCAAGGAATGATTGGGCTCCGTCCGAAGGAAAGATAACTCGGACTCCCAACGCACAGCTTCGCAATGATCGATACGGACTTCAAAGCGATTAGTCAATTGGAGAATGCTCCCACACAGCTCACTTTTTCCGAGGTAACAATGAAGTTTATGAAAACTATAGTCGCGCTAACTTTCTCCGCCATCACCCTAGTACCTTCCATTAGTGCACTGGCGCAAGCGAACCTCGCTGCCCTGCAAGGAACAGCAGGCACCGTTATTTCCGTCGATGCGAACTCCGGTTCCGACGTCAACGCGGGAATAGGTCAACCGTTAAAAACGCTTCAAGCAGCCGTCGACAAAGCACTCATCAACAGCTCGCGGGGACTGGCTACGAAAGTACTAGTTAGCCCCGGCGAATATCGGGAAATGCTGAGTATCAATCAGCCGGCCGCCCAGGCAGCCCCAATCACTTTTGAGGCCTTGCAGGCGGGCACGGTAACTGTATCAGGATCCGATATCCTGACTCACCCATTCCATGCGTCGAGTAACCAGTCCATCTTCTCCTATACATGGAATTACAACTTTGGCCTTTGCCCGATCCCAAGCGGCTGGCCAGCCAGCAAAGTAACAACAATTGTTCGGCGCAGAGAGATGGTATTCGTCAACGGCGTATTGCTTACTCAAGTTCTGTCAGCTTCTTCCTTGAAGGCCGGCACTTTCTACGTAGATGAGTCGGGAAATGCAATACGCATTTGGCCAAAGGCCGGAACAAACATGACAACCGCCAAAGTGGAAGCGGCGGTGCGTACAAAGACGTTGAGCGTTAGCGGTCGCAGCAACGTGGTATTCAAAGGCATGGTATTCCAGCATGCTTCCACGTGCATCAATCAGGACGGAGCCACTGTCACCAGCAGTTCGAATGTGTTGTTCGACACCGATATGTTTCAGTGGAACAACTGGGGCGGCTTGGGTATCTCTGGCAGCAGCGGCATTACCGTCAAGAATTCCATTGCCTCTCACAATGGCGGCGAGGGATTCGGCGGCATTCGTGACCGAAATGCTCTTTACCAAAACAATGAAGCCTCCTACAACAATTGGCGCGGCGCGATGGGCGGTCTCTACGATTGGGGTATGGGCGGCTTGAAGTTACTCCAGGCGCACACTGTCACAGTGAACGGTTTCCGTGCTGTTGGTAATCAGGCGCAAGGCTTATGGTTCGATACAGACAACAGGAACATCACGATTACTAATGCGCATTTGATTGGGAACAAGGTCGCCAATCTGCAGCTTGAGGCAAATCCGGGACCGATATCCGTCAGCAATAGCAGTTTCTGTTCTGGTGACTTGGGAATGAACGTTATCGATACAGATCATCTCACCGCGACTTCGAATGTCTTCTACGGTAATGGAGGCAGTTCAGGCAAAGGGGCTGAGTTTTTCCTGGCTGGCAATCCTGGCGGACGACAGGTCACTGATTGGGAAAATCACCAGAGCTACTTTCTGCATACTCAGAACACGACTTTGAAAAATAACATATTCCAGGATAGCGGCAGTGGGCAGAACGTCTTCCGGACCTACTTGTCCTCCGGCGACTTCAGCCACTTCACTGCGAACTTTACTGGTTCGGGAAACCACTGGTACGATTCGACATCGACTAACAAATTCTCGCTTAGCGGGGGGCATGTAACTAACCTCAAGGGCTGGCAAGCCGCAGTCCGCGATGATTATTCTTCAACTTGGGGATACTCTTCGTCAGCTGCCGGTGCCTGCAAATAGCATCGGGAGAAGAAAGTCGCAATTAATCTGAAAGTATTCGAAATGGGTCCGTTGAGTCGCAATCAACGGACCCATTTTCATTGGGGCTCGATCTCTGAGGGCTCCCCGGTCGGCACATCTGCTTCATGTACCTGGGACCGTTGTTTGTGAACTCTGTGCGGCATATTCATCTCTTCGCGCATTCCTGATTTTTCGGGTCGCGCACTCCGGACAAACGTCGGTAGACCACGACTGTATCTGCGTATTCCAACCCTGCTGTTTGGCCATCTCCCGAACCAGGGCAGCAGAGTTGGTGGAACGTCCGCGAAAATCTTCCTGACAAAGATCACAACGAATTGAATAGGAGATCATGGCTTCAGTCTAGTGCTGGTTTGAGGCCAAGGATTGCAGCAGATCAGGATTTATTGACGAGGAATCTCCGATGGTTCTGAAAAGCATGCCGGACCGTCTCGGCGCTTCCGCTTCTAGTTACTCAGCAGCACCAGGATTGCAAAGGTGCCAGGCTTTACCTTTGGCCACCCGGTGGTGACAGGTTCAAAGTCCGCTGTGGGCAAATAGATTCGCCGACTAGCGCCATCAACAGCAAGTGTGCGTGAGCCTTTCTTTGTCTTTACGACCTGATCCATGTCAAACTTGCCCAACTTGCTGCTTGCAATGGCGAGCGAACCATCTCCGCAACTGACAAATACCTGACCACTCGAGAATGCCGTCCCGTCAATTCCCACTCCGATGGGGAGTGACCCCTCAATTTTGCCGTTCTCCGAGTTCATGATGATGAGCTTCTGCGGATTCCGGCAGCCAACGAAAAGCTTGTGAGAAGCGGCGTCCATTGCGATTCCAACAGGATGTCCGCCGGGTATGACCGGCCACAGTGAAGTTACTTTTCGAGCCTTCAGGTCGACCACCGCGACTTCGTTCTTATCCTCAAGGTTGATGTAGGCCTTTCCCTTGCCGTCGGAAGTGAGGGATTCAGGCGCACCTCCAAGTTTGATTGGCGGATCAATCTTGCCAGTCTTCGGATCGACGTCGGGCCTAAAGGTGATCAAGGCATTGCCATCACCAGAGGCGACCAGGATACGATCATCGCCGGCATCGTAAATCATGGCGTCAACATCAGGCAGAGCTGCAAGTTTCCCAAGAACCTGGTAGGTTGTGAGATCAAAGATCAGGATTGATCCGGTGCCTCCGCCATCGGTGATGAATCCGCGATTGAGGCGGGAAACTAGGGCGATACCATGAGCCTGCGTCTGCCCTGGAATGTCGGCGAGGACCTTACCCGACTCAGTATCGATAACCTGCGTATGAGTTCCGCGCGTGACGAAGAGCCGATGCGTGACGGAGTCCACTTTCAAATAATCCCACCCACCGTCTCCGCCAATGCTGAATGTCTTCGCTATGTTCCATGAGGATTGAGCCGATGTGGGGAGGGCCATAAAAGAAAACATCACTATTGCTAATGCCATTGTGACAACACGCCGTGCTTGCATTTTGTTCTCCGTTACCTTGTTGCCTGGACTTCGTTGGTTGAGTGAGCTTCTTCGGATAATTCGGATGACTTGTGCCTGCGTCCCAGTGCTCTCCGAATCGCCATCGAGAGCCCGGTCCAAACCAGGAAGACGGCGCCGAGGCTGGCGAGAGCTGCGATTGACTGTCCAACCAGACCAAACTCCTCACCCGTATGCGTGAATCGCGCCCAGGCTCGGAGTTTGCGCCCTGTGTTGTTGTCGCTGAAGCGCTTTACGACAATTACCCTTCCGCTCTCACGACTGATTACCAACTGCGATGCCTGTTCGGGTTGACCTCCAATGCTTCTGTCGATCGAGAGGTCGAGAGTTTTATCGGGCGCGGAGGGAACGGTGATGGTGATCGACTTCCAGTCAGAAACCTGCTGCTTGCCGACCTGGGCAAGATCATCGAGGGATCGAAATTGGGACTGCGCTCCGGATGGTTCTTCATTCGCAGCTGCGCGGTTCGTATTGTTACCACGAGGGCCACCTTCCTCTCTAAAACCGAACGCCGGTGCCTGTGAGCCGGTCACTTTGTAGAGCAGATTGGATGCCCAGGGATAGGACATGATGACTCCCGTGAGCACAATGAAGAACAGCGGAGTAGCCGTCCATATGCCGATTACGTTATGCCAGTTCCATTCTCTCGCCCTGCCTTTTAGTCCTCGGCGCAGAATAGTACGGTGCTTGAGACTCGTGATGTTGAATAGCTTCGGAAGCCAAAGATACAGGCCTGAAATAAGCATGAAAAGGAACGCCAGATTTGCCGCACCAGTGATTCCCCGGCCAGCCGCGCTCCGCATCCCAAGCCCAAGAGATCGATGGAAACGCTCTACTGTGCCGAAAAACTCACGCGTCGCCTTTGAGGGTTGCCCGATGATTTCTCCGGTCCATGGATTG
The DNA here is from genome assembly GCA_963816335.1 of uncultured Acidobacteriaceae bacterium. Lineage (GTDB taxonomy): Bacteria > Acidobacteriota > Terriglobia > Terriglobales > Acidobacteriaceae > JANXZS01. The sequence continues at coordinate 331,916 of CAWFKA010000009.1, forward strand.
AGGTAGAGCGTCCGCTCCCGTCCGAACCGCGCCTCAACCGGCGCATTCCCGCTCTTGTGCAAGACCAGTTCGGTTGGTACACCCTGGCCATCACGTTTGAGAACCGCAAGCATGGAATCGAGCGACGCTTGCGCGTATGAGTCGGACTGGCCTTGCAGAACTGCGGGCGAATCTACCCAGCCGTTAATCTGCCTTTCAAACGCAAGCAGAATTCCCGTAACCGACATGACTAGAATTACGAGACCTGCGACGCATCCCAAAGTGAGGTGAAGCCAGAAAATCAGAGGGCGCACTGCTTTCATGGTCGGAGCTCCATTCGTCAAGATCCAATATGGACGATGAACCTGAAAGCAGTCTGAAAAACTCTTAAGAAATCTCGGAGTCGCTGGCAGCTTGAAGTTGGACAGTGAATGAACTTCCCTTTCCGAATTCGCTTTCAACGGAAATAGTGCCGCCGTGTCGCTGCACTATCTGCGATGCGAGCGAAAGGCCGAGTCCCGCCCCTCCCTCTGCCCTGGAACGTACCCTGTCGGCTCGCCAGAAACGGTCAAAGACGTGAGGCACGGATGACTCCTCCATGCCGATCCCGGTATCCCTTACAGTCAATTCGACGAACGAGTTCTTCGAAGTAAGAACCAGATGGACCGACCCTGTTTCGGTGTATTTGATCGCGTTGTCCAGCAGAATGAGGAAGAGCCTTCTTAGTTCAGTGCCTTCTCCGAGAACGCGTATCTCGTTTTCAGGGAGCGCCGCAGTCAGCGTCAGTCCCTTGGCTGTTGCGGATGGCGTCAACTCGACGTATAGATCGCGAAGCATCTGGGTCAAATCCACCGGTGTCAACTCGGTATGCCTTCGGCGTGCGTCTCCACGAGCCAGATCGAGCAAGTTCTCAACCAGCCGGGACATGTGGCGCGATTCTCGGACAACCTTGCGCAGAACCTCAGCCAGTTCCTCGCGAGAGCGTTCGCGCCGCAGTGAAACCTCGCCTGCAGTCATAATGAGCGCGAGCGGGGCGCGGAGTTCGTGAGAAGCGTCGGCGGTGAATCGTTCAATCGAACGGAATCCCTCCTCGATTCGCGACAGCATGGCATTCAATGTTCGCGCAAGCCGTGCGACTTCATCATCGGTCGGCGGAACCCGGAGGCGTGTCGCCAGGTCAGTTGGATCGATTGCCTCGGCTTCCCTCCTGATCTGTTCGATGGGGGCCAAAGCACGCCGGCTTATCCAGTAGCCCGCCGTCGTCGTGATCAGCAATGCAATGGGTATCAGCAGTGTGAGGTAGAGCCGGTAGTCGCGTAGCGATCCCATCACGTCACGAAGCGGTTCCACAACGTGAACAGTTAAGCCAGCGCCCCCTACCACCAGGTGTTGACTTGCGAATCGTACGGGCCACCCATGTCCGTGCACAGATGTGATTGACATTGAGCCATCCGATGGGCCCGCGGGCAGCAATGGTACCCGGTGCGAGCGCAGGACATCCGATTCATAAAGGATGCCGGTTTCATCCGTGACCTGTACAAACACACCAATCACCGACGAATCTGCTGAGGTCGCAAACGCCTTCGCAAACTGATCACGATTGTCGAGCGAATGGCTCTGAATGAAAGGAACAACCGTGCCCATCCTGTATCCAAGATCGCGGTCGATAGCATGGTACATACTCGCTTTCATAGCGAACCAGCTTCCGCCCGCAAAGATGGCCACTATGATTGCGAGACTCAAAAAGTACCAGGCAGTAAGTCGAAGTTGAATCGTCAGGCTCTTCAATCGGACCCTTCCCGGAGGATGTATCCGATTCCACGTTCAGTATGGAGCAAGCGTGGCAGGCCAGGGCGATCCACTTTGGATCGGAGGTAGCGGACGAAGACGTCCAGATTATTTTCGCTGACGTCGCGATCTCCCCAGACCAACTCAATGATGCGGTCGCGCTTAACCACTCGGCCGGCCGAGCGCATCAGGCATTCGAGAATAGAGAATTCCGTTCGCGTCAGCTCCAACCGTTTGCCCGCCCGCACAGCTTCGCGCTTTTCCACATCTAGAAACAGATCCGTGAAACGCATTTGTGGAGAACTCTTCCCTGAAGCAACGCGGGTGCGCGCACGTACGCGCGCCAGTAGTACTTCGAAATCAAATGGCTTGGTCAGATAATCGTCGGCGCCGGCATCCAGACCCTTCACAATGTCTTCGGGTGCATCTCTTGCCGTGAGCAGAAGAATCGGTGTCCGCAGATTTTGCAGGCGAAGGCGCTTGGTGACCTCAAATCCATTCAGGACAGGAAGCATGACGTCGAGCAGGATGATATCGAAAGCATGGATTTCCGCCTGGCGCAGACCCGAACCGCCGTCGTGGCAGACTTTCACGATGCAACTTTCGTCTTCGAGGCCCTGCTGCACGAAGCCGGCAAGTTCCTTGTCATCCTCAATCACGAGCACGTTTAATGCGGATTGGAATGCATCAGTCATGTTTGCCTGCTCCCACCTTTGAACCGACCTGGCTGATGTTGATCATGGGTTGCGACGGCCCCTCACGCCGTCCAGATGAAAGTTTACTCCGATGAGCGGTGTTAACTGCTCTGCTCCGGGATCGGATGATGGCTTACCATATTCATTGTGCCAGTACCAAAGGCCGCCACTTACATCCAGCAGTTGCGGTTTGCGAAACAGAAAGGAACCAACATCTACCGCCACAACGGTACGAACCAGAAATTCAGGAACGGTTTCCCCTCCAAATGAATCCTTGCCTTTCGGAGTGTTGTAGTCCGCGAACCCGCTGAACGCGAAGTGGGCCTTGCCAACTTTGAATGGAAGCAACCACGTAGGTTCAATGTTGAAATCCGGATCGTAGCTTTCGGACTTACCCAGAACTCCCTCGTGGTTCCACTCTTTGCGGAAATGCAGTCCAACATTAAAGAAACCTCTCGGCAAGGCGAACTCAAGCTTCGGACCAACGTAGATCGTCCTCTCAGCAGGCGCATACGAGGAGTTCTTGGTTTCGAGATTTGCGCCAAACTCAAACACAATGTCACGAAGCCGTCCTTGATGGAAGGCATTCGATTTCGTAAGTTCGTTGAGGGCGATCCCTGGCCGCAGGATGAAGTAAGTTTCAGTTGCTCCCGAACCGCCCCCGTTGGCCGGTTCCGCAAAATCGGACATGTTCACCATGACGTCTGCAAAGTTGGATAACATTCCCCACGTTCCCACGTGAGTGTACTCGATGGAATTGCGCGCAATGTTGGCCGCCTTTCCTGTGTTCGGGTCCACCACGAAAGGAGTGTGATAATCAGAACCATACCAATATGAAATCACATCCGAACTGCGCTCCTGAATCCGCGGCGGTTGAGCCACACCGACCTGAGGTGTGACACCAGCGGTCGCAGACCTGACCGACTCCTGCGCCGCCATAATAGGCGTCAGAAGAAGTGACAGGAGCATCCCCGATACTGCCAGCTTATGATTGCTGTTGAAATTTAAGAGGGCGGCGACATTTTGAACTTTGGTAGATATTTTAAGGGTCAACTCTTTCACCTGGACTTTCGCTTTGCAGAATCGCAGGTGAACCTGAAGGACATCTGAAGCGGAGATCATTGCCGAGAAGAATGTGGGAATTGAAAACCGAAGGATTCAGTTTTTCAGACCATTTTCATGTTGTCGGAGCAAGCTCGTAGAGGGCTTCCCACCGCATCATTTGGTACTTCTCCAGCGTTCACTTAAAGCCGCTCGCAATGAGTGGCTCAGTGTAGTTAAGATCGTTAACCAGACCTGAGGATCATAGGAGAAGGCAGAAATGTGCATCCGATCCTGAGAATCTCGCTGTCATACAGAACACTTTCCAAACTGCAGGTGTGTCGTTAGCTGCGGTCTACGAATCTTTACGAGGACATCATGAATAAGCTGCGAGCTTCACTTTTGCTTAGCCTTATCGGTCTGCTTCTTTCCAGTGTGGCGGGAGCACAGAATCCCACTTCGCCAAACGACCTGGCTCGAGCCGATGCGCTTTTGAAACAAATGACAACTGCGGAGAAGATCGGGCAACTCAACCAGCCTTTTTATTTCAAGCTCCCAATTCCCGGAGTGAAGACTGACCCCGTCTCCTATGAAGACCATGTGCGGCGCGGCGAGGTTGGATCATTTTTGTTCGTCACCGATCCCAAAGAAATTAATCGCCTGCAGAAGATCGCGATGACTGAGCAGCGCCTGCATATACCCATCCTTTTTGGCTTTGATGTGATCCATGGCTTCGATACGGAATTCCCTGTACCTCTGGCCACCGCTGCTTCGTGGGATCCAGCGATGGCCGAACAAGCGCAGGCGATTGCCGCGGAAGAGGCTGGCCATGCAGGCGTGCGCTGGAGCTTCGCGCCTATGTTGGACATAGCGAGAGACCCACGCTGGGGACGCATCTCTGAAGGCGCGGGAGAGGACCCTTACCTTGGCGCGGCGATGGCACGCGCGCAGGTTCGAGGTTTTCAGGGTACGCCGGAAAATCCTCGCCCATTTATGGCAACGTTAAAACACTTCGCCGGTTATGGAGCCGCGGAGGGTGGAAGAGATTATGACGCTGTATACATTCCGGAAGAACAAATGCAGAACATTTATCTCGCTCCTTTTCGGGCAGGTGTTGAAGCAGGCGCTGGCTCCGTCATGAGCGCGTACATGGATCTTAACAACGTCCCGGCGAGCGGCAATGTACATCTTCTTCAGGATCTGCTGCGCAGCCAACTAAATTTCAAGGGCTTTGTAGTTAGCGACGCCTTCGCCGTCGGCAGCCTTGTAACACAAGGCTTTGCGCGCGACGGTACAGATGCGGCACTACGCGGTGCTACGGCCGGGGTGAATATGGATATGGGCAGCGCCACGTATTTGGAGCACATGAAGTCGTTATTGGATAAGGGGCGGCTCACTGCCGCCCAGCTCGATGACCTGGTCCGTCCAATCCTCGCGGCGAAGTACCATCTGGGACTCTTCGATCACCCGTTTGCCGATGCCACTGACCAGACCCATGCCGAGATGCTTACAAAACATCGCCAGGCAGCAAGGACGGCAGCAGCACGTTCTGCCGTCTTACTGCGGAACGATGGCGGTCTACTACCGATCTCGAAGACGGTCAAACAAATCGCTGTGATCGGACCGTTGGGCAACAGCAAAGGTGACATGAACGGACCCTGGAGTCTGACGGCGAAGGCTGAAGATACAGTTTCAGTCCTCGAAGGCATTCGCGCGAAGTTCACCGGGTCACAGGTGGAATATGCGGAAGGCGTGCAGATTGCGAAACAATTCCCTTCCTCGTTCGATGGGTTCATTGGGCCCAAGATCGAAAAGCCCTGGGCCGCGGAAGAGGCGGACAGCCAGATGAAGAACGCGATTAACCTGGCCAGCCGTTCCGACGTGGTGATCATGACGCTTGGAGAGTTGAGCGGCATGGACTTTGAGTATGCCTCGCGTTCTTCACTCAGTCTTCCAGGTAAGCAGCAGGAACTGCTCGAGAAAATCCAGGCGCTGGGCAAGCCCGTGGTACTTCTGCTGTTCAGCACTCGGCCGCTCGATCTTTTGTGGGCTTCCGAACACGTTCCCGCGATCATGGATTGCTATTTCGGCGGCACGGAATCTGGCAATGCGGTCGCGGATCTTCTCGTGGGAGATGCGGTACCCGGTGGAAAGCTACCCGTCACATGGCCGCGAAACGTTGGGCAGGTGCCGATCTATTACGCGCACACTACTTCTCATAAACCTTATAGCTCTCCGGATTTCACATCTCGATACTGGGACCTTGAAACGTCTCCTCTCTATCCATTCGGCTATGGGCTCAGCTATTCCACCTTCACAATTTCCGATCTTCGCCTGAGTGCTAAGACTTCGGCATTGGAGGGATCTATTACTGCTACTGTAACGGTTACAAACACCGGGACAAAGGCGGCCGATGAGGTAGTTCAGCTGTATCTGCATCAGAAGTATGGTTCGGCATCGAGACCGGTGCGCGAGTTGAAAGGCTTCCGTCGTGTCACGCTGCAACCGGGACAGAAACAAGAAGTCAATTTCACGATCGGCCGCAATGAGCGCAACTACTGGAGCGCGGCCAGGAACGGCTGGATCGTAGAACCATCTGACTTCGACGTCTGGGTCGGCGACAGTTCGACGGCCTCATTGCATGGCAGCTTCTCGGTGGTGCAGCAAGAAGCCTCAGCCTCACCTCGAAATTGAAACGAAAGGATTGTTAGAGCCCCGCTAGCTAATTGATCCCAAATGCCTGCGTTGCGACGCAGACATTTGGGATCAATTATGCTGCGTGTTTCAGCTTAGACCGTGAATCGAGCGAGGTGCTCCTCGCTCCTCTAGCACAATATGTGAATCGCAACGCTGCAGACCCTCACGCCCGAACTGCGCAGTCACGGAAGAGACTGCCGCCGTTGTTCCATCTCAGTGCAAGCTGAATCCGAAGACCATGCCCTTCCCTGCCGCGTACACGTGTCCATTCGCAACTGTCGGAACAGTCCAACGAATTGCCCCACCGCTTAAGGCACTCGAAAAAAGCAATTTCGAGACATCGCTGGCATCGTTGGCACGAAGCGTGTTAGTACCCGTATCGATCGTCCAAACGATGCCGCTGCTCGAACCGTTAGCCGAAACAATCGGCTCCGACCCAGGATAGCCATACACCAGGTTGTCCTGCGACGCGGGACTTGAAGAAAGCATTCCGGTACTTGGATCAAGAGTGAACATCTTCAGAACGTCATACTTGCCGACAAAGTAGACGTTGTGTTTCCACATTGCCGGCGAACTGTAACACGCATAGAGAGTGGAAGTATTCGGACCGAGTCTCCCCACGGCGTTGTCAAGAGTCTGAACGATGTTGTCTGATGTTGTGCCAACACCACCGAGGTTATCTCGGTTCAATACATAGACAGGCGAAGGCTTACCGCAAACGATCAATTCGTGCGGATAGGGGCCGTTCTGGTCCTTTAAAACCATCGTGTTGCCCGATCCCAAGTCACCGTTTTTGGCGTTATAGGCTGCATAGTTGTACGGCGCGAAGTAATCCAAGACCTGCAATTGCGGACTCAGCTTGACCACGGCCTCGCCAAAGTTCGTTGTGCCATCAAAGGTTCCGTTTCCAGTGGAGATATAGATGTTTCCGCTGTCATCGACCGATGGCACCGCGCCTCCCATCCATAGGCCGCCTTCAACGCCGGACGGAGTCACTACCCACACCGCCTGCTGATCCAGCGAGTGGGCGTCGAACGAGAAAAGCAATCCTTTATAGGGCGTCTGGTCCTGCATCGACCCGATACCGATGTAGATATTTCCATTGGCAAACAGAAGTCCGGGCCGTTGCAACTTGGCGATTGGTGGCATGTCAGGGGCAGACACCAACACCGGTCCGCTCAGTTTCTCGTTTCCGGTGGCGAGATCGAGAGCATGGAGCCTCAGGGGGAAATACGTGGCGTTCTGCTCTGACGTCTCGCTGACGACGTACATTGTCTTGGTGGATGGGTCGATTACTGGAGTGCTGAGAATTCCGATCAGCGGTGCGCTGTTAAATCCAACCGTGCTTGACGAGACAGCGGTGGCGCCATCTGGAATCAGGCTCGTTTGCCAGAGTTGTGAGCCGGTGTCGCCGTCGAACGCATAGACGCTGTCGTTCGCCGTGGCGATGAAGACCACGTTATGCGGCGATCCATTGATCGAAAGCCCATTCATATAGAGGGGTTGTGCGTTGACCCAGCCGTCCACTGCGGCGCTCCAGCTTAACCCGAAAGAGGACGCGTTCACATTCGAGGGAGTAAGCAGAGTTTCGTTGGTCTGGTCGCCCGTGGTGCCACCGCCACCCTTCCATGCTGTGTAGTTCACAACATCCACATTGGCAGTCGCCTGGGTGGTGAAGGCCGTGCCGCCGGAAGCGGTAGCCGTGAGAGTGCAGGTGCCCTGAGATGTGGGCGCCGTGAACAAGCCCGAACCTGAAACTGAGCCACAGGAAGAGGTCCAGGAAACAGGTTCACTCGCTGTAAAAGTCTGTGTATTCAGAGCGTGGAGATTGACGCTTCCTGGAGTGATTGTGATTGGAGATGTCACCGCTGCCGCCGTGCTCGCAGTGTTTCCGCTGCCGTCGGTAGCGGTTGCTGTGATCGTGCAGGAACCCTCATTAAGCGGAGCCGTAAAGAGGCCAGAGCCAGTGATGGAGCCGCACGATGCAGACCAGGTTGCTGGAGCGCCGGAGGAGAACTGCTGATCCTGTCCCTCAGTAAGCGAAGGATTGGCAGGAGTAACCTGGAGCATTGCCTGGTTGACGATCGTATCGGAAGCAGTTCCCGTGTAGGCCGTCCCACTTGATGCCGTGGCCGTGATCGTGCAGACGCCCGTGGCGCCTGAGGCGGTAAAGAGTCCCGAGCCCGAAATCGAACCGCAGGAAGACTCCCAGTTAACCGGCATATTCGCGGTAAATTGCTGAGTTGCATTCTGCGGCGTGCTGGCGGTCTGCGGAGTGATGACGATGGGAGAAGCTACCGTCACCGACGCCGAGGCCGCAGCGCCTCCAGCAGTAGGAGTGGCAGTCACGGTGCAAGATGCGGCTACGAGCGGTGCGACGTAGAGGCCGGAACTTGAGACGGAACCGCAGGAAGCCTTCCAGGTGGCACTTGCGCTCGCAGTGAATTGCTTCGAGGTTCCCTCACTCAGGCTCGCACTCGTGGGCGAGATGGTGAAAGCAGTTGCGGTCGTGATCGTATCCGAAGCAGTTGCCGTGTACGCCGTTCCAGATGAGGCGGTCGCCTTTATTGTGCATGTGCCCGTGGGGCCTGACGCCGTAAAGAGTCCCGAGCCCGAAATCGAACCGCAGGAAGACGCCCAATTAACCGGCATATTCGCGGTAAATTGCTGAGTTGCATTCTGCGGGGTGCTGGCAGTCATCGGCGTGATGGTGATTGGAGAAGTCACGTTCACCGACGCGGTAGCTGCCGTGCCTCCAGCGGTCGGCGTTGCCGTCACCGTGCAAGCGCCGGTTACCAGCGGTGCGACGTAGAGGCCGGAACTTGAGACGGAACCGCAGGAAGCCTTCCAGGTGGCACTTGCGCTCGCAGTGAATTGCTTCGAGGTTCCCTCACTCAGGCTCGCACTCGTGGGCGAGATGGTGAAAGCAGTTGCGGCAATGATGTGGTCATAACCGTAGACGTTGTACTTTGGGCTCGTGGTAGCAGTTCCCTTGATAGTGCAATAGCTGCCTACCGTGCCAGAGGCAGTGTAGAGCCCCCCGGCGGTGATTGTGCCGCAACCAGCCGTCCAGGTGACTGGAGCGGAGGCCTTGAACTGCTGCGTCTTGCCCTTCGGTGTGCTGGCCGAAACGGGAGTCATGATGACCGGCGAAACTACGATGACCGTGGTCGATCCCGTTGTACCGCCGCTCGTCGCTTTCGCCGTAACCGTGCAGGTCGCCGGATAGAGCCCTGCGTGGAACAGTCCCGTAGACGAGACAGAGCCGCACGTCGTTGACCAGGTACTCGGGACGCTCGCCTTGAGTTGGAGCGTCGCGTTCTCCTTAATTGTTTGATTGCTGGGCGAAACTGTTACGGCAGCAAGACTCATCTGGGAGAAAATGATTGGCAGAAATCCACAAAGGAATGCACGGGCGCGCATGAAAGCTGACCTCAGGTAAGGATGTATTTAATTTGTCCCGGGAGCCGAATGACCGAAGAAAGAGAACGTGCGCAGAACTTGCACAAGAGAGCCAGAAACCAAAAGCATCTCCAAGTGACGAAGATGTTAGCACGATCATCTAGTGTTAAAGGAGCATGAACCGACTGTTCTATGCGCTCAATGGAAAATTTTTAAGAGACATATCTCCACCCTTTGACGCGCTCAAAAAACGCCCCGCCTCTGGCTGATAAGCGCTTATGAGGCGTTCGACAATCGAAGAAAGTGCGAGGGCGGATTGGCAATTAATTGTAGAGAAACTTGGGCCGATCGGCAGAATATTCGGCATCAGACCCAGCATCTCACTTCCATCTCGACAGGCCCGCGACTGCTTCTAATATCCCTTACTTTCCAAGGGCCGTCTCTATCCCAGCGACCATCTGGGGCGAGTCGGGAGTAACGGCAGGCTCGAAACGCTCCAGCGGTTTTCCGTTTCTATCGAACAGGAATTTGGTGAAGTTCCACTTGATGTCTCCACCGATCGTGGGGTTCAGCGTTTTGTCGGTAAGGAACGTGTAAAGCGGCGCTTCGTCTGCACCAAGCACAGAAACCTTCGCCATCATCGGGAACGTGACGTTGTACTTGTTACTGCAGAACTTCTTGATTTCCTCGTTTGTCCCCGGTTCCTGTGAGGCAAAATTGTTGGCCGGGATGCCGATGATCACCAACCCCCGGTCCTTATACTTTTCGTAAAGCGACTCCAGCCCGGCGTATTGGGGTGTGAATCCGCATTTGCTGGCAACATTCACAAGCATGACGACCTTACCGTGATAGCTCTTCAAAGCCACTGGCTGACCGTCAATGGATTTTAGCGTGAAGTCATATATGCTCTTCGGGGCAGCCATGCCGGTTGCCGCCATACATAACAAAACAAACATCGCCAATTTGCGCACAGATTCCTCCAATGGTTGCTGGTGATTATTGTCCCATGGAGATAAAGGTGCAAGAATTTTGAGAACGTACGGCGACACATGGATGTGTCCTGCTTGTCGTTTCCGGAAATTCCGCGATCCAAGCCGTCAGATTGAATAGAATCGGCCCTGGCGATCTTTTGAATCGTTCTCAAGCGGGCATTCGTCTCAAAACCATTGAGTTCGCATTGAATTGAACGCACAAAAACCTACTGGAGGGAGGCAGCATGAATATCAGCTTTGCAGGACGAGTGGTCGTTGTCGCCGGGGGAACCGGTGGACTTGGCAGATCGGTAAGTCTCGCATTCCTTGAGGAAGGCGCAAAGGTGATTGTCACCTATCGCAAGGAAGATGAACTCCTTGCTCTGAAGGAATCAGCCGGTCCAAAACTGACTTCTCTGGAAGGTCATCCGGTCGATGTCACCGACGAATCTGCCACCGCTGGATTCATCAACGAAATACTCGCCCGGCATGGCACGCTGGAGGCGCTTGTAAATACCGTAGGCGGCTACGCAGGCGGCGTGAAGCTATGGGATTTGAAGACAAGTGTCTTCGATCAGATGCTGGCCCTCAACCTTCGATCCGGTTATTGCCTTGCCCGCGCCGCGATGCCGGCAATGTTGAAGGCAGGACATGGTTCCATCGTCAATGTCGCCGCAAAGGCAGCGTTGGATCACGGAGCAGGCGCCGCTGCTTATGCTGCTTCCAAAGCCGCCGCCCTGGCGCTGATGGATTCGCTTGCCGGAGACGTCCGGGGCACCGGCGTGCGCGTGAACTCCATTCTCCCCAGCATTATTGACACCGCCGCAAACCGTGCGGCAATGCCTGCCTCTGATTTTTCTACCTGGCCTAAGCCAGAAGACATTGCGAATGTTGTCCTTTTCTTATCCAGTGATTTCGCGAAAACGATCCACGGTGCCGCCGTGCCGGTTTACGGAGACGCGTGATATGTTGCGGTCTGTTCTCGTTGATAGCTGGTGGATCCAGCTTCGCTCAAGCAACGACAAAGCGATGAGCAACGTTCAAACGGAGTTGTATGGATTGCAGAACGCCCACAGGCTTGACGCAAGCAGCTTTCGCATAGGCATTAAGACCAAGGAGACCGGATTATGAATCCTATTCGTCGCACGGACAACATTACTGGCGTTATGACCGGTCTAGTCACCCAGAACAACGATGAAGAGGGACTGTGCCGTGTCAAGGTTAGTTATCCCTGGCATGACAAACCACTTGAGAGCTATTGGGCGCGCCTCACCATGCCGATGGCGGGCTCCGGGCGAGGTCTCGTCCTCGTCCCCGAAGTCGGCGACGAAGTGTTGGTCGCTTTCGAACGCGGCGATCTTCGTTTTCCGTATGTGTTGGGCGCGCTGTGGAACGGTAATGACAAGCCTCCGTATTCAAACGACAACGGTAAGAACGACAAGCGCGGACTACTCTCAAGAAAGAAACATTACCTGCTCTTCGATGACGGCGAAAACGGGGTCGTCGAACTCGCCCATGAGAGAGGACGTAAGATCACGCTCGACGATCGAGGGTTCTCGGTCCAGGACGAAAACGGCAACACGGTGAAAGTCGACAGCAACTCCGGTGCGATGACCATCGAGGCCACGGGCCGGCTCCGCATTAGGGCTGCCTCTATCTCGATCGAGTCCACCGGAACGATAGAAGTGAAGGCCAGCGCGACGCTGACGATTCTGGGATCGCTGGTCAATATCAACTGACGTGGGAGGAAACATTGGGACAGCCTGCCGCACGCCTGGGAGACTTAACGAGTCACGGAACTCCGCTGGGCCCCGGACCCGGATGCGCGACCGTGTTGATCGCCGGTCAGCCGGCCTGGCGGGCCGATTCAGATTTCCATGTTTGCCCACTGTTTGATGGGCCGAACCCGCACGTCGGAGGAGTGGTGACAGGAGGCTCCGCTAGCGTATTCATCGGTGGTCTGCCAGCTGCGCGACAGGGCGACATGATTATCGAAGCCAGTGCTCCAAACACGATTGTTGCAGGAGCGCCCACAGTGTTGATCGGATGAGCGAACCCATTTCCAATCCAATCGAGGAGCGCCCAAGCTGTCGTTCGGTTAGAGCCCTAATGCTCGATGCGGATCAATTCGCTCCCGCCGCCTCGGAATACAAGCACAAAGATAAATAAGTGCTTTGCCAGGCCCGCCGGTGATTTTTATGGCGACGCTGGTGGCTTCGCGCACAGAAACTGCTGCCGCCGACAACAATTCGAGATGGGCATCAGCTACAGGCGCGCCCTTCGGGTCCTTCCTGTGATTTGGGAGCCATCTGCGTACGCGAACAGGCTGACGCAAGATACGAGGAACATTCCTAACCAAGACAAATGCTTATTTCTGAGTCTTCGAATAAAGATGGAAGTAATGCTGCGCGGATCGACAATGTGAATCTTGCAGAGCGGCATCTTGAAAGTTGGTAGCACAATTTTTAAACGGTAACACGAAGGCAGGATAGCACATTCAAAACGGTCGAAGGGACGCCGCAGCAGACCTCACGAATTCCACATCAGCGGGGAAGTCTTATTGAGCTGTCCAGAAACCGATAAGATCCAGTCGATCGCAATAAGGTGATTTAGATTGGCAAAGTTGCAAGAACGCAACGAATCTCGGCGAGGCGCCAGTTACAACGCAAGGACTACCGACTATTCTCCATCCCTTCGCGCTGCAAGACGTAGAGGATATAGGCTCCCGCACCGTATCCGACCATCGGCATGGCTCCTGTTGGATCGCCCACCTCACCGGGGAAAAGTGTGCAGCTCTCGGCTACATACATTTCAGGAATAACGTCGTGGTCGGCCGCGGCCTTATCGACAATCCGCTTGAAAATTACGGACGCCTCTGCATCCCTTCCTAGCCGCCGATACACCTCGGCCAGGCTGAGATCCACAAACAGGAACTCCTGCCTCTCATACCAGTACTCATAAATGGAGGGATCCGTCAGGATGCAGCGCACACGCCGATAGCCGCCGGAACGGACTCTCAGAAGCTCCATCCTTTCGACCGTGTCACGCACGATCACGGGATCCGTCACGACGCCAAAGTTGATCACCGCCAGCAGGGCGCCATCGATGTCGTTCTTGACACCGTCTTCCAATGTGCCGCGTAGCTTTCCTCCCCGGATGAAGGCCGCATTGAATCCCGTCTGCAGCAGGGCAACCTTGTTCAGCATCTCCGTGCGGGTTGTTTCGTCTCCCGCTAGTCGCGCCGTTTCCGCGAAGTTTCGCAAGCCTACAATGGCGGCTGCCGTAGAAAAGGCAAAGTGTTTTTTGTCTCGCTGTCGCTCTTCCCATATCGAAGTGTCGGCCGCGACAATCAAGCCATCGCCGTAAGTCTCAAGGTTTGCCAACAGAGGCTTCGCCACATAATCTCTGGCGCTCTCATACACTTTCCCGCGATAGGATGAGGCCTGGAGCAAGCCGGGATCTTTCCAATGTCCCAGGTAGTCACCCAGCACCCAAAGAGCAAGGCCCCAATTATCGAACTCGATATTAGTACTGCCTTCCATGGTGAAGAATGGCTCCTCTGAGCCGTCGCCAAAGTAGCGGACAACCGAGATCTGGTAATCAGCGCCCTGCGTCTCCGCGCGCATTTTCCCTGTTGGCCGAGCGTTGAAGTAGGCTAGAAGAGCGGCACGCGCCTCCTCCTGGTGCCCCATTTGCGCGAACGCAACCGTTGCATACGCCATATCTCGCACCCACGGTGTGAACCACACACCATCCGGCAAACTGGCCACGATCAGGCCGTCGTTGTATCGACCGGGACGGTTGGGCTCGCGGCTTTGCGCTATGCGTAGCATGACTTCGCTTTGACGCCACAGATGCCGTTCTTCTTCACTCACGAAGTGAACAGTCGGCTTCGCCCGCCAGTGATCGACTTCTGCAATCTCCCGCTTCGCCAGCGCCTGCGGTGTCATTCCCTGCCGCCAGTGGTTGAAGTCTTTCACTGTATTTTTTAATTCGCCGTCACTTTCAAGAGAAATCAAGACCCATGCCAGCCGTGAAGCGAGATACTGCTTCGCTGGTGCCGAGTGATTCCGCGTGGCCCCGAGCGGAATCAGCAGCAAGGACTCCTGCACATCTTTAAATTTCAGAAGTTGCATCTCGGTACCAGACATCCGAATAACTTTTTGAGAGCTGACAGGATGGTTCCATTCCACGTACAAGCCGCTCTTCGCGCCACTCTCGAAACCGGGCTTCCAGCTTAGGACCAGAGCGGCGTGCCGCAAACCAAAGGGCATGAAGAAAAGACCATCGCCATCAGTACTGTGTACCCGGATGATTTGGGAGTCTTCTTCATATGCTGCCGACGCATTTCGCCCCGATCCCTTACCCCAATCGAGCGCTTTGATGAAATTGGTGGTTTCGATTCCTTCGCTCAGTGCGTTTGTGGGGTCAGGGCGAACATTGCTGTAGGGATGCGCGTAGAACTTGCTCAGTGCAGCGGTCTCAGGTGACACCACCGCAAATCCAAAGCCGTTGCCGGTGACCAGGTGAGAAGCAGCGGCATCAGGAGAAGCCCATATTCCGGAAAGGAGGAAAGCGGTAACGCAGCGGGCGAGACTTATCGCCAGCTCACTTACAACGGAGCGCCTGGATTCTGCAACGCGCATTATCGATCCTTGCACAGCGGTGTCCGTGGTGCTTTGTCCCGATTGGCCCCCGACAGCATACTGACTCTGTAGGCCAGAGGCCCTCCGGTTCGAGACCTCGGATTCTCCGAACGTCACCTTACCGCCAATAGTTGTTAGCCGCAGCGATCGTCTGAAACTCGATCGCCACCACCTGCGCGGAAGCGATGAGGCTTTCGGGATTGGTTGAATAGCTGGGCCGGCCGCCTTTCAGAATGTCGAGGTCCGGTTGGATATTGTGAATCATGTGACGAGCCAGTTTCAACGCCAGCGCTCGCCCCTCCTCGGGTGTAGCGGTAATCAACGTCCCGCCGGGTACAAGAACTAACTCTGAATCGGGAACGCGAGTCATGAACAGTCCTCCTGAATGAATTGAATGGATTTGAATGGACGAATTGAACCGGGGCCTGTGCCAGCGGAGGGGCATTATCTCGCTCGCGAGACATCAGATTTCATAAGACCTTATCGAAGCCGCCAACTTGCCGAAGACTCACCAACCAATATCAGCCTCACGACCCAGCAATAAGCAAGCTGCGATTATATTCGAGTCGCACTGCGGCAGGATCGTGGAATGAATTGTAAGCGGACAGGTTCACCGAAAGGTGATTCGATGCAACTCTTTTTGATCCCATGACCCGACACCGGCGTTATGCACGTTCTCGAAGCCATTCAGTTCACGTAAGACCAACCTGACTGTTCTGACCCAGGCGCGAACCGCCTGCCAAAGGCGCAACCCCTCGAGTAAACGCATAGGTTCGATTCCAAGAAATTTACCACTCTGGTGCCAGTGGCTATCCGGCCTCACTGTCCCACAACCCAAGTCCGTGCCAGCCGGTTGTGGAATCCGCGGCGGGGATTAACGACGACGTAAGCCGCCGCGCCGACCCACAGGAGAAGCAGCAAGAGAAAGAAGACTTCAGCGATCCCTTCAACTCTGTCCAACCACAGAGCCACGAGCGCCGCGGGTAGCAACAGCGGCAGCCAAATGATCGCCCATCGAATAGATAGCGGCATCCGGGCCCCTTCGACCGACAGAATGGGGATGAAGATTCGCAGCAGGGCCCGGCCAACTCCTGGCCGGTGGCCGTCTCGCCGAACGACCTGCAACCCTTTGAGCCACAGGCCGAGCCCGCCGCCCCAGATACCTTCGAAGATGCTGAAGTAGAGGAAGCCGAGGCCTAAGTAAAGGAAGTAGTATCTGCCGCCGATGATGTGAGAGCGCAGAATGTCACTGCGCCATTTGGACCTTTTCGCGCCGTCGGCAAAACGGTGGATTTCAGCGAAGTCGATTGTTTAGTTGGCGTCCCCGACGGGATTTGAACCCGTGTTATCGCCGTGAAAGGGCGGTGTCCTAGGCCGGGCTAGACGACGGGGACGCGCTATGAAACGTCTGCTTGCAGAGTGGATTAGACAGACGCAATCAATCTTGACTCTATCAATTTGAGCTTGTCCATGTCAAAAAGCCGAGGCTAGCGATTATCGCCTTTGCGCAGTTAGGTTTAGACGGACACCACGGGCGCGCCGGAATATCCGGCGATTTCCTCACAAGCTCAGTTTTTCTGCAGCTATCTTCCCCTTTTCATCATCAAAATAGGGAATTTCGCTACAGGCTGAAATCTTTGGCGTAGTCGCGTCTATAACAGCCTAGAATGGAAAGTACTAATAGATTTATAGATTTAGGTAGGGAACGCAGCGCTCAAAAGTGCCTCTGAGCTGAAAGCTCAGGGTGTGTAGCGACTGCTCTAACCGTTTTTATTGAGGATTCCGTTGAGAACGTTTGCTCGCAGTACCGCACTTATTCCTCTTTTCGCCGTAGCCGTGTTGAGCGGATGCGCCAAGCCTCCCGCTGCGCCGCAAGGTCAAGCTATGCAGGCGATGCCGGTAAAAACGATGCCTGTTGAAATGGCTCCGGTACCACTGAGCGACGAGTACGTCGCCACGATTAAGTCTCGCCACTCGGCCACGATCAACCCCCAGGTTGATGGAAACCTCGTCAAGATCAATGTGCACTCAGGCGACAAAGTGAAATCCGGCCAGGTTCTGATGGAGATCGATCCAATCAAACAGGTCTGGCGATGGTTGAGGCGGCTCGCGCGACAGAGAACCAGAAGCGCGCACTCTATCGAGTACAACGAAACCGAGCTTGAGCGGCAAAAAAAGCTTCATGATGCGGGCATCATCAGCCAGTCCGCGTTCGACCAGGTGGAACAGGCTTATGAGAACTCAAAGGCGGATTACGATTCTGCATTGGCCACTCGCGCGTTACGCAAGAGCGTCGAGCTGAGCTATTACCAGATCGTAGCGCCGGTGTCAGGGATTGTCGGCGATATCCCTGTTCACATCGGCGACTATGTTTCTCCCACAACGATGCTTACGACGGTAGATGAGAATCGCGATCTCGAGGCCTACATTTACATCCCCACAGAGCGCGTGGGCCAGGTTCGCAACGGACTTGCGGTGGATCTTCTCGACAACAGCGGCAAGATACTGGAGCGCACGAATATTGACTTCCTGTCGCCCCAGGTGGATAATCAGCTTCAGAGCATTCTGGCAAAGGCGCCGGTTCACTCCAGTCTCGATGTCCTTCGCAACGCGCAACTGGTGAAGGCCCGGGTCATCTGGAGCACGAAACCGGCCCCAGTTGTTCCGGTCCTCGCCGTCACCCGGCTGGGCGGACAAGCCTTCGTTTTCGTAGCAACAGAGCAGGACGGGAAGTATTTTGCGCGCGAGCGCGCGGTCAGCTTGGGGATACAATCGGCAACTCCTATGCGGTTCAGGGCGGCTTGAAGAACGGGGATAAGGTGATTGTCTCCGGCATTCAGATTCCTGGTTGATGGCTGCACCGGTGCAACCGCTCGGCTAATCTTCTGCGGTCTTTGAGTCTTTCTGAGTCGAACCCGAGTGGCGCAGGTCAAAAGCGCCACTCACACGCGAGAGGAATGTCCCTTGTTCGTTGATTTCTTTATTCATCAGACCTAGTCTTAGCCACCGTCTGCGCGCTGCTAATAATTCTTGCGGGCGCTGTGGTTATCCCGACGCTTCCCATTTCGCTCTACCCGCAATTGGCTCCGCCGGAAGTAAGCGTTGTCAGCAATTACATCGGAGCCAACGCGCGCTCGGTTGAGTCGGCCGTAACCATTCCGCTGGAGGAGTCAATCAACGGCGTGGAGGGCATGAAGTACATTACGTCCACCAGCGGCAACGATGGCACCAGCCATATCACCGCCACATTTCGAGACCGGATATGATCTGTCGATTGCCGCCGTCGACGTCCAGAATCGAGTGGCTTCAGCGCAAGGCAGACTTCCCGCGGCAGTGAACAGCACCGGAATCAGGATCTTCAAGGCAAGTAGCAACTTCGTGCTCGGCGCGGGCTTCTTCACGCGCGATCATCGCTATTCCGATACGTTCATTTCGAACTACCTGGATGTTTATGTAAAAGACGCTTTGAAGCGCGTGCCCGGTGTAGGCGACGTCATGATTTTTGGCGAACGCAAGTATGCCATGCGAATCTGGCTGGATCCTTCCCGGCTGGCGGCACGCGGACTTACGGCGTCCGATGTGAGCGCTGCACTCTCTGAGCAGAATGTTGAAGTGGCCGCCGGCCAACTTGGGCAGCCACCAAGTGACGCAAAACAGAATTTCCAGATCTCCGTCCGCGTTGTGGGGCGTCTGACGGACCCCGTCCAGTTCAACAACATCATTATTCGTAACACGCCGAATGGGCTGGTATTGCTGAAGGATGTGGGCCACGCGGAGATCGGCGCAGAGACTTACGATTCGGACTTGAAATACAACGGTTTTAGAGCAGACGGTATCGGCATTCAGCAGCTGTCGAATGCGAATGCGTTCGAAGTGGACCGAGCAGCGAAAGCGGTGCTGGCTGATCTGTCGAAGCAGTTCCCTCCCGGACTGGAATACGCAATCGCTTTCGATTCGACGACTGTTGTTGGTGACTCTATCCGAGAAGTGATCACGACACTGACCGAAGCCATCATCATCGTCATCCTCGTGATCTTTCTCTTTCTTCTGGATTGGCGCGCGACCGTCATTCCGGCGATCACGATTCCGGTTTCGCTGATCGGAACTTTCGCGTTCATCAAGCTTTTTGGCTTCTCGATTAACTCGCTCACGCTTTTTGGCATAACACTGGCGACGGGGCTTGTGGTCGACGACGCCATCGTGGTGATCGAGAATGTGCAGCGCCACATCTCCCAGGACCATTCCGATCCGCATGCGGCAACATCCGTCGCCATGGGCGAGGTGACCAGCGCGGTAATCGCGACGTCTCTGGTGCTGATTTCAGTATTCGTGCCGGTCTCGTTCTTTCCCGGCACGACGGGCATTCTCTACCGGCAGTTTTCTCTCACCATTGCGTTTGCCATTGCGATTTCGGCGTTCAACGCTCTTACCCTTTCTCCGGCACTCTCGGCGATTCTGCTTCGCGGTGAGGACGCAAAGTTTACGCAACTGGATTTTCTTCACGTCAAGTTTCTCTCGCGTGCCTATCGCCGCTTTGCAGAATTCATTGACGACGGCATTCGTATGCTTTCCAGTGGGTATGCACGGTTGATTCACGTGGTGCTTCGCGTCCGCTATGTCATGCTCGTCCTCTTCTTCCTCGGACTGGGAGCAACCGTGTGGTTGTACAGGACTGTTCCGACCGGATTCGTACCGCAAGAAGATCAGGGCTTCCTGATGCTGATCATTCAGGCTCCCCAGGGAGCGTCTCTTTCGTATACATCAAGAATTGCGGACCAGGCACAAGCTGTTCTTGCCCAGAACAAGGACGTTCAGGGGGCATTTGCCGTAACGGGCTTCTCCTTCTCAGGTGCCGCTCCCAACGCAGGCATGGTATTTGTCAATCTGCAGCCCCAGGATAAACGCCTTGGGAAGGGCCACTCAGCCGCAGACGTAGTCGCCGCTCTAACGCCGCAACTCTTTCGAATACCGGGAGCGCTTATTATTGCCATGCAACCGCCGGCGATTCAAGGAATTGGCTCTTTCGGCGGTTTTCAATTTGAGTTGCAGGATCTTGGTAAGAACACGCTCGAAGATTTGGATCGTGTTGCCCATCAGATGATTGCTGCAGGGAGTCAACGTAAGGATCTCGTTGGTCTTTATACCTCGTACAGAGCTAGCGATCCGCAATTGCTAGTCAAAATCGATCGCCAGAAGGCCAAGGCGATGGGTATCCCGCTTTCGCAGATTACGTCGACGCTCAATATTTTCATGGGATCGCAGTATGTCAACGACTTCGACTTTAACAACCGCACCTATCGCGTCTTCATCCAGGCGGATCAACCCTTCCGCATGACAGCACGCAACCTGCGGGAATTTTACGTTCGGTCCGATTCGAACCAGATGATTCCGTTGGACAACATCGTTACTGCCGAAGAGACCTCTGGACCGCAAGTGATTAATCACTACAACCTGTTCCGTTCCGCGGAGATCTCGGGATCCGCTGCTCCGGGTTACAGTTCCAGTCATGGCCTGGAAGCGATGGAGGCACTTGCCAAGCAGAATATGATGCAAGGCATGAGTTTCGAATGGACGGGCCTGGCACTCGAAGAGATCGAGTCGAGCGGCAAGGCACTTATCATTTTCGGGCTTGGCCTGCTGGTGGTTTACCTCACGCTGTCGGCGCAATATGAGAGCTTTGCGCTCCCGTTCATCATTCTGCTGGCGGTGCCAATGGCTGTATTGGGTGCGCTCGG
This sequence comes from uncultured Acidobacteriaceae bacterium, assembly GCA_963816335.1. Classification (GTDB taxonomy): domain Bacteria; phylum Acidobacteriota; class Terriglobia; order Terriglobales; family Acidobacteriaceae; genus JANXZS01. Next base: position 352,870 of record CAWFKA010000009.1, read on the forward strand.
CGCGGTGTCGCTGCGTGGTTTGTCAAACGACGTGTATTGCCAGATAGGCCTGGTGATGCTCATCGGCCTGTCGGCAAAGAACTCAATTCTCATTGTTGAGTTTGCGGAGCAATTGCTCGCCAAGGGCAGGAGTATTCCTGAGGCTGCGATTGAAGCTGCCGAATTGCGTCTGCGTCCAATTCTGATGACTTCGTTCGCTTTTATTCTCGGCGTGATGCCACTTGTTTTTGCAACGGGGGCAGGCGCATTGGGACGTCACTCGGTTGGAACCACGATCGTCGGTGGGATGCTGGTATCGACCATCCTTAACCTGTTCTTTATACCGGCGCTGTACGTCATTCTAAAGACGGCGCTCGGACGGTTCAGCCGGAAGAAGCCGGTGCCGCAACCGCTGGAACTCGGAGCCAGTGCGGATTAAACGAGGGAAAGACTCAATTGAAGCGGCGGAAGTTTTTTCCGTCGCTTTTCTATTTCAGCGTGCTCGGATGAGCCAACGAGCATAAGGACGGGGCAGGATTCATCATGACGGCGGCGGACCACCGGGGCCTAATTCTTCTTCTGCCTGACGCTCTTTTCGACGAAGATCTCGAATCTCCGCCACTTTGTCCTTGATGAGTTGAGTTTCTTTTTCTCTCTCTTCCTTCCATATTCGTCGCCGTTGAAGGAAGGACACCCCGACAACAAGATCGTGGGTCTTCTGACGCTCCCCATGAGCAGCTTCGCGTTCATGTTGGAGCACATTCCACTCATCGCGACGCAAAGCCGAGCGTAGCTCCTTTTCAAGTACTCGCTCATTTTCCAGTTTATCGACGAGCACGCTATGAGTAGACACCACATCAACCAAAGCGCTTGTCGTCCAAGCTAAGGTGAAGAGTCCGGACATGGCGATGATGGGACTTATATTTCGCCAATAGGGGCCGAGGTCGACGTTGCCATATCCGAGGGTGGTATAGGCATTCGCGCAGAAGTAGACGGCATCGGCAGCCTGCAATATCAATCCGAGCTTCGTCAATACTCCGGCAAAGAACAATATCTCGAACACATGAAGAGAAAGCATGAGAAAGACCGACAACGCGAACAGCAGAGCGGCGCCGAGCAAGTGGGGTCTGCCCGAGAGCAATCTGCGTTCACCACGCTTGTGCAAGATAAGGATACGATGCAGCCCAGCACCATGAAAGAGAACGGCACAAAGTAGCAGGAAAGTGCCGATGCCAAGCGCAGTCATGGGTTTGATATCGTCCGGAATTCGCTCCAGCAGCCTGGGAATATCTGGCACCCGTTTCTCCTAACGCCCTACGGCAATCCTGTCTCTATATTTCGTAGAGCAATTCATGTTCTTTTGGACCGGGCAACAACGCTCTTTTTCCCGCGATGACTCCTGGTCTTTTCTTCCTCTTCCGCTTGATGATATTCCCTACGAATCCCCTCGAGATTCACCTGTGGCGCGGGTAGCTGCATCCCGAGATCTTCTAAAGTTTCCGCAACGATCCTGGAGATTACCAGGTTGCGAAACCATTTGTGGTTGGACGGGATAATGTACCACGGAGCGTGCCGAGTACTTGTTTTTTCAAACACCTCCTCAAATGCCCGAGTGTATTCCTTCCAATACTCGCGTTCCTTGTAGTCGCTCTCGCTAATTTTCCAATTGTGAGCAGGATCGTCCAGCCGCTGCCTGAAGCGCAAAAGCTGCTCTTCCTTCGAGATATGCAAAAAGAATTTTATGACGTGGGTGTTGTTTTGATCACGGAGCAGTCTTTCGAAGTCGTTGATGCGTTCGTAGCGGCTTGACCACACGCTTTTAGGAGCGAGATTATGCACGCGCACAACGAGAACATCTTCGTAATGCGAGCGGTTGAAGATGGCGACATCGCCCTTTCGAGGAGCGTGAGGATGAATTCGCCAAAGAAAATCATGTTGCAGATCTTCCGATGAAGGGCTCTTGAAGCCAGTCACCACCGTTCCTTGAGGATTCATCGAGGCCATGACGTGGTTGACTGTTCCATCCTTGCCGCCTGCGTCCATGGCTTGCAGCACGATGAGGAGCGAATGTTTCTTCTCCGAGTACATCAGGAATTGCTGTTTAGCAATTCTTTTGCAGTCCTTCTTTATTTCTTCGAGCGCATCTTCCTCGTTAATTCCCTTCCCTTTGTATGCGTCATCAACTTTGCTCAACTTGATTTTGCTTCCGGGTTCGACCAAGAATTTCTTGCGATAATCCACGGGCTCTCCTACGTCATCGAGTGGAAGTGGGTTGCGGGAATCGATCTCCGCGAATGCAACGTACACCATACTACCGTTCTGCAATGCGCCGGAAAAGCAAACTGCGCCCAACTGAATTTCAGGGGGGCGCAGGGCTGGATTTCAGTTTTCACAGCTCGATTACAAGAGGTGATCAGTACATTGGCTTGGCCGTCATTGCTTCTTCCAACGTAATCCGCCTCTTCTGGCGGTAGGCAAGGTTGGCCATGTGCGCGGCGATGGCGGAGTTATAGCCAACTTCCACGGGCGCATTCGTATTCTTGCTGCGAGAGCGGATGCAATCCATCCAGTTCCCCATATGATTCACGCCGGGAGCTTCGCCTTTGATTGCAACGCCATTCGGGCGGTTGAGCTTTTCCGGATAGTAGTTGATGCTGGAGGTGTATTTGCCAGTAATCATGTCTGTCGCGCCGCTGATGTGTTCGACCGCTCCATCGCTTCCCAGGATGCGTTCGCCTAACCCGAAGTGACTGTTGCTGAAGGTTGATTGCCACAAGACGACCGTCTCAGGATATTCGAGTGTTACGGCAATCGTGTCGGGAACCTGCCGACCATCTGGCTCGGAAAAAACCCCACCAGACATGGTTGCGGCGAGCGGCTCCTTAAGATTGAGAGCGGTTTGAATCCAAGCGATCTGGTGGACCATATTTTCCGTGACGTTTCCGCCGGAGAACTCCCAGAACAATCGCCAGTTGATGAACTTCTGACCATCAAACGGAATTTTTGGCCTTCCATCCAAAAACAGATCCCACTTCACGTGTTCCGGATTGCAGTCGTCTGGTACGGGGCGGACCCATTGACCGTGACCATGCGGAGTGTTGCGGCTCATCCAGGACTCGACCATGGCGACTTTACCTACCAGGCCATCCTGGATCCACTTCTTGGTGTCGGCGAGATCGCCGTCGCTCTCATGCTGCAGGCCGATTTGAACGACCTGCTTGGAGGCGTTTGCCGCCTTCAGACAGGCAACCGCTTCTTGGATATCCCAAGTCATTGTCTTTTCGCAATAAACGTCCTTACCCGACGCGAGCACAGCGAGCATGTGTTCCGCATGCAGATGCAGTGGGCTGGCAATGATGACGGCGTCAACGTCCTTGCGATCGAGAAGCCGGCGGGGATCGTCGTACATCTCCGCATTTGGCACGACTTGCTTGGCTGCATCGCGGTGACGCGAATAGACGTCGGCAATACCGACACACTCTACATCTGGCTGCTTGAGCGCTTCCTTCAGGTCCTGCGTGCCCCGATCTCCCGCGCCGATCAGTCCGAAGCGAATACGGTTATTCGCTCCCAGGGCGCGCGCTGTAGGCTGCGCCGCCAGTACTGCCGCTCCTGCTGCAATCCCGCCGACAAATTCTCGTCGATTCATCCCAACTCCTCTTTTCCTTGAGTGCAGTGCATCTTCTTATGCCAAACATCCGGCAGTTTTCAAATCTGCTCTTCATGCCAGCCCAGCTCTGGCGCGTGGATTCTTCCGGACGTACTGGCTCCATGCCAGTGTGTTTCCAAAACCACTGCATAGTCGTAGCCGATTTTCTTCAAGGCTTCGAATTGGCCGACCCAATTGATAACGCCTTTGCCAACGGGGGCCCATTCGTAGCCACCGGCGGACTTCAAGATCGTGTCCTTGCAATGGCAATGACCGATTCGCTTCTTGGGAAGAAGGTCGTAGCCGTTGGGGAACGGCGTTTCGCCCAGGGCCGCTGCGTTGCCGGGATCCCAATTCAACATAAGGTGAGGCGAGGGCACGGCAGCGAGAACCTTTGCCGCTTCCGCACCCGTGGCTGTATTGCATGCCATCTCGTTTTCAAGAAGGAAGATGATTCCCTGCTTGCCAAGTTTGTCCGCGGCGTCTGCCAATTTGGCATTGATCGCCTTTCGGTAGGGAGCCTGATCCTCCAGCCGCCAAAAATCAAAACCACGAACTCGATCGGTCTTGAACTCCTTGGCCAGTGCCGCGCTTTTCTCGAGGACCTCATCCTGATCTTTGTATGTATAGTCTGCCTTGAACTGGTCCCGCTTCGGACTGAACTTGGATAGAGGAGCGTCCGGCCAATCCACCTTGAACAGCGGGCTGGCGATGTCCGTTACACGAAGCTGATACTTGGTCAGGATCCGATGTGCTTCCGCGATCTCTTTCGAGTCAAGCGCGAGGATGTTCTTGTTCCACATCGCACGCAACTCCACCCATTGCATGCCGAACTCGTTGGCGGCAACCGAGCAGGCAAGATCGAAATCCTGCGAGATCTCGTCCGTGATGACCCCGAGCTCAAATTGCGATTTCAAGCGTGCGACCTGGGCTTTATCCACGGCCATCGCCCGCAAGTAGCTGGGCGTGCTGGCAGCGGCAGACGCCGCAACTATTCCTGCTAGAAAGTTTCGTCGACTGATATCCGACATCACTGCTCCTTTTGACGCTGCACAACGCTATTGCGATTACCATTTGCGTTACGCGGAATATCCCATCCCGGCTAAGACTCCCCGCATGTACGCGAAGCTCTCCATCATTCCGGGCATTGGGTCATCTTCGTGGATTTCATACTCCAGGTCCACACAGCCTTTGTAGTTGAGCTTGATAATTGCCTCGAAGATTGCCTCAACCGGCATCTTGCCCTGTCCGACAGCAACCTGGCTCTCCTTAACCTGGAGATCGGACAGATCCTTCATATGTATGTCGAAGAGGCGGGGACCGCACTGGGCAATTGCGTCGACCACATTGGCTCCTGCGCGCGCCGCATGCCCCACGTCGAGGCATACTCCCATCCGAGGATCCATGTGCTGAACCGCCTTTAACGAATCGAGGGGCGACGGGAATTGTTTGTCTTCCGGGCCATGATTATGGATAGCGATCTTGATGTCGTATTCTTTGGCAAACTTTTCGACGCGCGCCAGCGTTTCGCGAGTGGGACCAGCCACAATGATCGGGATGCCAGCCGCTTTTACGTATTCAAATTTGGGGCGCATGTCAGCATCATCGTCCTTGGTGAAATAGATGGTGCCAGCGGCCGTAAGGGTGATTCCTGCGTCACGATAAGCTGCTGCCTCGCGCTTAACTTCGTCTGCCGTTCCCATGGGCAAATGAATGTCTTTGACATTCAGGTAAGGTGTCCTCAACTGTTTTAGATCAGCTATGACCTGATCCGGGTGGAATTTGCGAAGAGAGTAGCTCGCAACTCCCAGTCGGATGGGCGACGGCTTGGATTCGTTCGACTTCGAGCTTGCAAACACTGGTATACCTGGGGAGATGCACGCCGCGGCGGCGGCAAGCGTGCTGCCGCGTAGAAAGCCTCTACGACTCGCTGTAAAGTTCATGCAGGGAAATCTACGGCCAGCTAAGTCATGTTGTCAAGCTATCTTACCAATCTTGTTCAGTTGTCGGATTGAGGTCTAAAGTGGGGTTTGTCCGAGCGGTAAGCAAAGCGTTTTCCGGACGGTAGGTAGCGAGGTACTATGTTAATGAAAGTAAGGGACTACCAGCCTGGATCGATTCTTTCCAGTCGCAAGTTTTGCCCTCCGGTAAAGAGAGCGTCAGGTGCTACAACGAAATGTGTTTGCGGACCTTGCGAGTGAGTAGCAAATCAATAAACCGATTTTGGTTCGCGGATCAACGATCGATTGACAGCAGTCTTTACTGCTTGGTAGGTTGATGCTGTAAAGCTGTCAGACAGGCACTTGGGCTCCTTCCGTTGTATGGTATTGATGAGCAAGCTCTGCGGGACAGGCAACTACATTCGCTAGTTAGCTTTACGTTCGCCACTGGGGCCGAGATGGATGACGGGCAAGGTGTGAATACCCAAGTCGTGAATCGCCCGGTCGCAACAGGCAACCGTGTCCGCTGGGTGCTTTGCGGACTCCTCTTTTTTGCGACCACCACCAACTATCTGGACCGCCAGGTATTGGGCCTTTTGGCGCCCCTGCTCGGGAAAGAACTTCATTGGACGGAAGAAAGCTACGGGAACATGGTGGCAGCTTTCATGTTTGCGTATGCACTCGCCTACTTGCTTTCGGGGAGAATCGTCGATCGGCTTGGAACCCGCAAGGGGTATACGATTTTTGTGGGGATCTGGAGTCTTTCCTCCGCGGCGCACGCTATGGTGACCAGCGTATTTGGCTTCGGCGTTGCGCGATTCTTCCTGGGAGTCGGAGAGGCCGGCAACTTTCCTGCTGCGCTGAAGGCTGTGGCCGAGTGGTTTCCTAAAGAAGAACGAGCTTTTGCAACCGGTCTCTTCAATTCCGGATCGAACTTCGCGGCCCTGCTTGCTCCCGCGATAATTCCAATCATCGCAATCCGATTCGGTTGGAGGTATGCGTTTCTCTTCACCGCGGGCCTGAGTATGCTGTGGCTGATTTTGTGGCTGTGTTTTCCTTACAACAAGCTAAGACCTGCAGCCCTGCAGCTAACTGAGAGTGATCTGACCGCTTCAGACTTAGCGGAGAGACGATCCTTTTTATCCCTGCTTAAAGATCGCGGGACGCTGGCATTTGGGAGTGGAAAGCTTCTGACCGATCCTGCGTGGTGGTTCTATCTTTTTTGGGGACCCAAATTTCTCAGCGACCACTTTCATGTCTCGCTCACGGAAATGAGAGGTCCTCTCATTGTGATCTACTTCGGCGCGAGCTTTGGAAGCGTGCTTGGCGGCTGGCTTTCCGGAATGTGGATGAGGCGCGGACACACGGTTAACTTCAGCCGCAAGGCTGCTATGATTTGCTGCGCAATATGTGCGATACCGGTGGTAATGGCAGCCCAGGTTTCGAGTTATTGGCTTTCCATCTCGCTGATCACGATTGCCGCAGCGGCGCACCAAGGTTGGTCTTGCAATATCTTCTCCACACCCTCTGACTTGTTTCGTGCAGGTTCAGTTGCAACTGTAGTTGGAATTGGCGGGACGGCAGGCGCGCTGGGAGGAGCACTCTTTGCGAAACTCGCAGGTTATGTGTTGAACAGCACACATAATTACACCATCCTATTTGTAATATGCGGATGCAGTTACACCGTTGCCATGTGCCTCTTCCAGTTTCTAGTTCCGCAGCTTACTCATGACCGAGGGCGGAAAGCAATGGAAGCATAATCTTCGCGCGATAAGCGAAGGAAAGCTAATCAAGGAGTTCTAACTTGAGTACTTCGATATTTTCGCTGGATGGAAAGACAGCAGTCGTCATCGGTGGGACAACAGGGATCGGTCACGCGATTGCGTTGGGACTGGCGGATGCTGGAGCCGATGTAGTTGCCTCATCGCGCAGGACTGCGGAGGTGGCAAAGACTGCTGACGAGATTGAAGCCAAGGGACGAAAGACGCTGAGGATTGCTTCCGACGTGCGGGATCGCAAGTCGCTCGAATCGGTCCGCGATCAGACTGTAAGCACTTTCGGCAAGGTGGATATATTGTTCAACTGCGCCGGTATTACGAAGCGCGCACCAACCTTGGATTTTTCCGAAGAGACATGGTCTGACATCATGGAGATCAATCTCACCGGCACTCTGCGCGGCTGCCAGGTCTTTGGGCAGCACATGCTTGATCGCAAGTATGGCCGAATTATCAATATTGCTTCCCTATCCACGTTTGTAGGCCTCTTCGAAGTTGCGGCGTATGGCGCCAGCAAGGCCGCTGTAGGGTCGCTGACGAAAACGCTGGCGGTGGAGTGGTCACGCCATGGAGTTCTTGTGAACGCGATCGCGCCAGGACTATTCCGAACAGCCTTGAACGCGAGCCTGCTGGATGGGACCGATCGAGGCCGCGAATTTCTGACTCGCACACCGATGGGGAGATTTGGAAAAACGGAAGAACTGGTCGGGGCAGCCGTCTTTCTCGCGTCGGATGCGGCAGGTTTTATTACCGGCGAGATTATTGTGGTGGACGGCGGGTTTCTTGCGAGCGGAGTGAACCAGTAGATAAGAAGGGTCGCCGATTTGACGATTTTGGACTGCGGGTTATGACGATATTGAATGACGACAGGCTATTTCCTTCGGATCCTACTACGCGTGCGACCGCTCGGCGCTTGTATTCCGAAATTCGTTCGCTCCCGATTCTCAGTCCGCACGGCCATACAAATGCTGAATGGTTTGCGGAGGACCAGGCCTTTCCTGATCCGGCGCGCCTCTTCATTTCACCGGATCACTACATCTATCGAATGTTGTACAGCCAGGGTCTTCGTTTAGAGGACCTTGGAGTAGGCACGCGGCTGGACATGGATCCGAGAAGCGTGTGGCGACTATTCGCGAAGCACTACTATTTGTTTCGTGGCACGCCGACGCGGATGTGGCTGGATTACGCATTTCAGGAACACTTTGGGTTGCAGGCGCGACTGTCGGAGACAAACGCGGATCAGTACTTCGACACAATCTCCGAAAGGCTCAACCAACCGGAGTTTCGGCCTCGCGCATTACTGGAGAAGTTCAAGATTGAAGTTTTGGCGACAACCGATTCTCCGCTGGATTCGCTCGAACACCACAAGAAACTCCAGACGCTTAAATTGACGACGCGCATTCTTCCGACCTTTCGTCCTGACGCGGTTGTTGATCCTGCCTTCGATTCTTTCAAGGCTAACGTTCTGAGGTTGGCCACACTCTCTGCTGAAGATACGACGAGTTGGAGCGGTTATCTGGCAGCACTGCGTTGGTCGCGTGAGCAATTCAAAGCATTGGGTTGCACGGCAACGGATCATGGTCATCCGACCGTAGCGACGGCTGATCTGGATTCTTCCTCCGCTGCAGCGTTGTTCAACACCGTGCTGGGTGACGCTGCGACGCCTGCGGATAAGGAACTCTTTCGGGCACAAATGCTTACGGAAATGGCGCGAATGAGTATGGATGATGGATTGGTGATGCAGATCCATCCGGGAAGTTTCCGCAATCATAATCTGCAGCTATACAAGACTTTTGGCCGGGATGTTGGCGCGGATATTCCGACGCTGACTGACTATGCCCACAATCTGCAACCTCTGCTTAATCGCTTTGGAAATGAAGCGAGCCTGACAATCATTCTCTTTACGTTGGACGAATCTACTTACAGCCGTGAGCTTGCACCGTTGGCAGGCCATTATCCCTGCCTTCGACTTGGACCGGCGTGGTGGTTCCACGACAGCCCCGAGGGAATGATGCGATATCGTGAAACGACGACGGAGACTGCTGGCTTTTACAATACAGTGGGCTTCAATGACGATACGCGCGCTTTTCTATCCATTCCGGCGAGGCATGACGTGGCGCGCCGAATTGATTGTGCGTACCTGGGCAGGCTGGTAACGGAACATCGACTGGATGAGGATGAAGCTCACGAACTCGCACATGAACTTACATATGGACTGGCGCATCGGGCGTACAGGTTGTAGATGTGTGCGAGTCGAGTTAGAAATGTCGCTCAACGGACATGTAATTAGGAAACTTTTAGTCCGTTGAAGTAGTCACTGAAGGATGCAATTCAACTGGAGAAGACTTGGTTAGCGGACTCCCACAATCAGGGTTGTATATGAGCGATGAGGACCTGCGCAAGGTCGTCGCTGACGCTGCTTCGTCTGGCCCATTCGATAACAAGCGAGTATTGGTCATTATCCCTGATGGAACTCGCACAATGCCGATGGCGCAAATGTACTCCGCGCTGCTGGAGCTGTTGAAACCTCGGACCACTGCGCTCGATTACTTAGTTGCTCTCGGCACGCATCCGCCGATGAACGATGCGCAACTGAGTAAGCTGATGGGACATCCGGTGGTCGACGGCACAATTGGTGAGTCCCGTATCTTCAACCATCGCTGGGAAGATCCAGAGACATTCACCTGCTTTGGATCAATTTCAGCCAGTGAGATTGCTTCCATTACGAAGGGTCTGATATCGCAGGAAGTCCCCGTTACCTTGAATCGAATGATTCTTGACTACGATCATATTGTGATTTGCGGACCCGTTTTTCCGCACGAGGTTGCGGGTTTCTCCGGAGGTAACAAGTACTTCTTCCCAGGCATCGCCGGATCGGAGATCATCAACCTTACTCACTGGCTGGGCGCGATGATCACCAACTATAACGTGATCGGAACGACTTACACGCCCGTGCGTGCGGTGATCGAACGAGCAGCCACCTTCATCCCGCGGCCTACATCGTGCTTTGCCCTTGTCGTAACGGAGCAAGGTCTCGCAGGAATGTTTTTTGGGTCTGCTCCTGAGGCCTGGAAAGCAGCTGCATTGCTTTCGGCAAAAACTCATATCGTTTATGTCGATGCACCTTTCAAGAGAGTGCTTGCGATCATGCCTGAAATGTATGACGACTTGTGGACGGCTGCGAAGGGCATGTACAAGATGGAGCCCGCTGTATCGGATGGCGGTGAAGTCATTATCTACAGCCCAGGAATTACAGAGGTCAGCTACACGCATGGCAAGCTGATTGATGAGGTTGGATACCATTGCCGCGACTACTTTACGAAACAGTGGGACCGCTTTAAGGACTTTCCTGGTGGAGTGCTGGCCCACTCGACGCACCTGAAGGGCATGGGCCAATACGATACGGAGAGTGGCATAGAATATCCGCGGATTAATGTGACACTTGCCACTGGAATACCGCGAGAACGCTGTGAGCGATTGAATCTCGGCTATCTGGATCCGGCGAGTATAAACATTGAGGAGTGGCGCGATCGTGAGAGCGAGGGTGTCGTGGTTATTCCTCGCGCCGGAGAGACTCTATTTCGACTTAAGGAACCGCATATGATCGCGGCAGACTAACATTTCTTAGTTATCGGCTGTTGATTTCTTTGGGGGACGTTGCGGATGAGTTTAGGTTTCGAAATTGCCAAGCATAAGTCTTTGGATCTGCTTTCTCTCGGCGCCCTGGTCAATCGGGTTGATCCCGGGGTGATTCCTTTTCGGAAAGCTTCGCATTTCTCAATTCATGTAAGCGGGGGTGAATTTAACGTAGCAGCGAACTTGTCCGACTGCTTTCGGATGAACACTGGGATTGCTTCGGCCATGGTTTCTTACCCGGTCGGCGACCTTATAGCTGAGAGAGTTCGAGCAATGGGTGTGCGCCCCTTCTATCGCCATTTCGAGCACGATGGCACGCACGGACCTAACATGGCGACCGTCTACAGTGACCGCGGATTCGGAGTACGGGTACCCGTGGTTTTTTACAACCGCTCCAACGAAGCTGCCGCGCTGCTGAAGCCCGGCGACTTTGACTGGAAGGCGATCTTCGACGAGGGCGTTCGTTGGTTTCACAGTGGTGGAATCTTTTCCTCTCTGTCCGACAGCACAGCGGAACTTGTCCTGGCGGCGATGCATGCCGCCAAGGCGGCAGGCGTCATCGTTTCCTTCGACTTGAACTATCGCGAGAAGCTATGGAAATCGCGCGGGGGCATTAAGCGCGCTCAGGAAGTTCTTGGATCCATCATAGAAAATGTGGACGTGCTCGTCGGCAATGAAGAGGACTTGCAGAAGGGACTTGGCTTTTCGGGTCCGGAGGTCCATGGACGGTCTAAACTTGATCCCGGCGCGTTTCTATCCATGATTGGAAACGTCGTCCATCGTTTTCCGAACGTGAAGATCGTGGCCACAACTCTTCGCGAAGCTCATTCCACAAACCGGCACAGTTGGGGAGCAGTTGCGTGGGTGAACGGCAAAACCGTATCTTCACCGACGTGCGAGCTTGATGTGTATGACCGTGTAGGCGGCGGCGATGGGTTTGCTTCGGGCTTCTTTTACGGTCTGCTCAATGGGGAGTCACCGGAGCAGGCCATTCGCCTTGGCTGGGCACATGGAGCGTTGCTGACAACCTATCCGGGCGATACTACGATGGCCACAGTGGAGCAGGTGAGAGCTTTCGCTGAGGGCGGTTCCGCGCGGATTCAGCGTTAGCAATTAGCGATGTGAGCGAACTGGCGCGAGCGCGAAACATCGAGCACCACGAACCAGCCACCTCGAATGATCTTCAGGCTGCAAAATGTATGAGCGGCACTCGAATCATACGAGGTGGTTTAAGTTTCCGTCCCGGTAGCCACAACAAAGTACTGCGCGTCCACGGAGCCGCTGTTCCGAACTCCATGTTCTTCGCCCGAATGGACGTAGGCGGCAGAGCCAGGTCCAATTGTGGATGTCTTGCCCGCGATCGTGACGTCCAAATTTCCCTTGCACATCAGAAATAGTTCGTCGTGCTTGTGATGATGAGGTGGATGGGGAGAACTTCCCGGCGCAAGGATCGTTTCGTGAACCTCCATCTGCGCACCGGACTCAGTCTTGCCATTCAGAATTGGCCTCATCGTGTTAGGGCCGCTCTTTTTAGCTTCTAATTTGTCAAAAGGAGTTACGAACGAGGCTAAACCCTGGTCCTGCGCAGAGGAGGCTATCGATGCGAACAGGATAGGTAGTGAAGCACATAGGCTACGCCGTGATGCATCCATAAGAACCCCTGTGATTGAAAATTTGGGGATGATCGATTGGATTTCTCCGGCGATCATCCCCGCTGAGGGCGTGAGCCTAAAAGGAGAGCTTGGCGGATAGCTGAAGTGCGCGTCCACCGCCGACACCGTTCACTCCGCTTCCGCTGCCGAGTGTGCTGGTAACTTGTCCAAACGTACCGCTGGTTAGCGACGCTTGGGGATTCGCAAACTGTGGTGTGTTGGTTAACTGGAAAGCATCGGCACGGACATTGAGGATCCATCTTTCCGTGATCCTGAAGTCCTTGAACATGGAAAGATTGTTCTGAAAGTAGCCCGGACCATAGAACTGGTTGCGGCCGGTGTTTCCAACGAACGCTTGTCCGTTGGGGTAGGTCCCTACATACCCTAACGGTTGAGCAAAGCTGGAAGTATCAAACCACTGCTTTCCGGCTCCGATATGTCCAAGCTTGTGAAACGGCTTTACCAGGTTCGCAGTCTGTGTGGTTCCAGGCGTGTTAAGCGTTCCGCCGTTCGCAGTCACGGTGAAGGGAATACCGGAGACTACCGATATGATTCCTGCGATCTTCCAACCACCAATAATCGAGGACGCTATACCGGAAGAATTCACCCAGCGTTTGCCCTGTCCAATTGGCAGCTCATAGGTAAAGCTCTGTTCAAAATTGAGCCTGCGATCGTAGTCGGCAGGACCATAGTTTCTCCGCTGATCGACGTAGAACAAAAGACCGCCATCGTCTCCGCTCTGATAGTTCAACCCTTTGGCCCAGGTAAATGCTGTTGTGGATGCAAGTCCGTTGACAAAGTGTCTGACTAACTGCGTTTGCAGGGATTGGTAATTCGACGAATAGCCAAGAAAGATCGCATTGGTGCTGGCGGTACGATGTAAGGTCGTGCCAGGAAGAGAATTGGGCAAGTTATATTCCGGGTCGCTTGCGCTCCCACCACCGTAAACACTGGGCAGATTGATGTTCTGGTTTGACGCAATGTTAACGCCGTGATTGGCCACATACGCTATCTGCAGGGAAAACTGCCCGGGCAACGCCTGCTGAACCGTCAGATTCCAGGACATTGCGTAGGGATTCTTCCAGTCAGTTGGAACCACGTTATAGTTCTGCGCGACGAGTTGCGGAGTATTCGTCGCAATGATTCCATCCGATGGAATTACAACGGGCACAGGTGCCGGAAATCCTGCCTGGAATGTTGGCACAGTGACGTTATCAGCCAGCACTGCGGGCTGATAGCTGTTAAGAGAGTTGTACGAGTTGTTAGACCGCACGGGATAGTTATACGCATAACTGTTGTCCGGATACGGTGTATAGCTTATTCCGAAGCCGCCGCGTAGTACCGTAGCTTCGCTTACACGGTAGGCGAAGCCCGTTCTCGGAGCGAAGTAGCTGTAATACGTTTTCATTCCCAGATTCGATGGATTGGTTCCAACGCCCGCTAAAACCAGCTGGTTCGCGGCTGGATCAAAGTTGGAAAAGCCGCCCGTTACCGCTGGTGTAGCAGGAGGATAGAGTTCCCAACGGAGGCCGAGATCGAGGGTTAATTTCGATGTCGCCTGCCACTTGTCATTGACGAAGCTAAAGATCCACCACTGTCGGTATGCCGGAGTGAAGGTATTCAAGTCACGTCCCGCCTGGCTGGGCAAATCGAGGAGGAAACTGGCCATGTCGTTGGCAATATTCGTAGCTGTGCCCGGCGTGGAAGTCTGGTTTTCCGCAAAGGTGTAGACGCCTCTGGGACTGAACGTCTGATCCTGGAGGAGGTCGTCTCGAATGCGCCGCAAATCACCGCCAAACTTGAGGGTGTGATTCTTTATGATCTTGGTCCAATGGTTTACAAAGTCGATGTTAGACTCTGCACGGATCCAGGGCACGCTGGCTGAATATCCAATGATGGGGTTCGAGAAATTTCCAAGAGTGATTCCGACCTGTCCGGAGGTGAACGGCTGTCCGGGAATATTGACTCCGGGAACGCCGAGCGTGTCGGCATCGTTCGAACCATAGTTTGATGGAGTGGCGTTGTTTGCGAGATGTGCAACGCCAATTCTCGCCTCAGTCAGCAGCGTGGGAGAGAAGACCCGGTTGTAATAGACACCGGTGCTATAGGCGCCCTGGTTGCCTGTTGCCTCGAAGCCTCCCTGTGCGGGGCCTCCAAAGAATGGTCCAAAGACGGGTGCCTGGTAAGTTAGAACGCCCTGGTAGCTGTAACGACCGCTCAGAGTGTCCTTTGAATCGATTACCCAATCAACCTTGGAATCATAAGTATTGCTGCCCTTGGTAAAAGCTAGATTGGCGTTGTAGTCATTCGCGAGCGTATATCCATTGGGAACGGTGCGATTAGGTGCAGGTAGTCCATTAAGAATGGACAGCGTGACAGGATTTACACGGCTCATCGGGATTTGATTGTTGGGGAACTGCTGCCTTCCGGTTCCATCCACATTACCTGTCGTCGGGTCATAGATGTTGCCGGCGTTTGTAGTGGGATTATGCGCGCCGTTGAGATCGATGCATTCTCCACCACCGGTCAAGCAAGGAACCGGGGTAGAAAACTCCTTCAATGGAATTGTGAGGCTGTTGTTATTTGCTTCGTGGTCCGAAGTTCTCAGGTAGTCAAAGTAGAAGAACAATTTGTTCCTCACGATTGGTCCACCTATACCACCACCAAAATAGTTATAGGCAACATGGGGCAAAGTGGTCGAGAAGTAATTCTTGGCGTTGAATGCCTGGTTCTGCAGGAATTCTTCGACGAACCCGTGGAACTGGTTGGTTCCCGATTTCAGAATGACGTTCGTTACAGCTCCGGTCGCGCGGCCAAGCTCTGCTTCGAAATTGTTGGTCGAAATATCAACCGTCTGAATCGCTTCTGCAGGCGGAATCAATATTTGCAAAAGGCCAGTTCGCTCGTTGTCGTCAATACCTTCGATCTGGTAGCTGTTTCCCTGTCGAGGCAAGCCGTTCACTTGCGTTTGCAGCGAACTTTGCGCATTGAAGAATTGCGAGTGCTGGAAAGTGGCGGGTGTCGTTCCCGGAACGAGGTTAAGAAGTCCCTGGAAGTTACGGTTCACCGACAACGGCATGTCGGCCACCTGTCGCGTGTCGAAGTTGACGCTGATATCGGCGCGGTCAGTCTGCAGCATCGGCGGCGCATCCGTAACGGTGACCGTTTCGCTTACATCGCCTGTGGCCATCGCGATGTCGACTCGGCTTGTGGAGTTGACGTTGACATCCACGTTTTCACGCAACGCTTTTTTGAAACTGGCTGCCGTAGCCGCTACGGAATAACGCCCCGGCGACAGATCAGGAAACGTGTAGTTGCCGCTATCGTTGGTTTTTGCTTCATGTGTAAGACCTGTGTTTACCTCGGTTATTGTCACGGTTGCGTTAGGGACCGACGCACCCGAGGAATCCGTCACGGTTCCCAGAAGGGTTGCGCTGACGGCCTGTGCTCTTGCTTGCTGTCCTGCAGCGAGGAGCGTGCAGAAGACGAGAGCATAAATCATTTTTTTTATATTTTGATTGAACACCTTGCGGCCTCCGAGGAACATACTTGGCTGTCAGATAGCTTTACCGAAATCAGATGGACGTTAGCATCCCATTTCCAAAGCTGTCAAACAAATTCGCCCGACCGGAGGTGGTCATTTTCCGATTTGGATCGTCGCTTCAAGGGGCTTTTACTAAGTGGTTTTCCGTCCCAGTTAAGCATTGAAGCGGAAGGGCTTGCCCGCGCCCTAAGTCCGATTACCAATTGACGGCACTCGTTATTTGGTGGGAGGGGAGACCATCTGGCTAGACACGCCGGTGGTTTCTACAATAGGTTCTCCGGAGAGCACACCCTGAACCCTGAGCAGGTGCTGGCGCATCGCGGTTCGGGCTCCCAGAGCGTCCCGTGTAGAAAGGGCTGCCACAATCGCCTTGTGATCCCGGATCGTCTTTTCCTGGTTTTTCAGGAGCCCGGTTCGTTCGCTTAGCTTGTTAAACATGGGGTTGAACATATTGCTCCACAACGTATCCACAAGTCCTGTAAGTACGCTGTTCCCCATTACGGCAGCAATCCGCTTGTGAAACGCCTGATCCGCATCTCGGCCCTGGCTGCCGGCGGCCATGGCTCGCTCCATGTCGTCGATCGTCATTTGAATCTCGTTCAGATCCTCAATTGTGGCCTGAACCGCCACATTTGCGGCTATTTCACCTTCAATCAGCAACCGCGCATTCAGTAATTCGAATGGCCCCGGGCCAGAGTCAATGATGACGGTTCGCGATGGGGAGGGCTTGCTAACGTAGATTCCAGAGCCTGTCCGTACCTCCACCAATCCAGCAATCTCAAGGGCGATCATTGCTTCGCGAATGGTGGGCCGACTGACCCCGAGCTGGCGAGCTAGTTCCTTTTCGGCAGGGAGTCTCTTTCCTGCGCCGATTCTGCCGCCTGAAATCAGTTCCTCAATGCGACTTGCCACCTGCTGATAAAGACGTTGCGTAGCAATGGGCTGTAACATGACTCTCGATTCTAAGCTTACCTAGGAGGCTATCAGATAGCTAGACAGCAGTCCACCTCTTGATTCATTATGGGGTCTGTCCCAGCGAGGAAGGACGCGCGTCATCATGATCAAGGCCGATGTGTTCCCAGTTCTACGACCGACACTGCTTATTTTCGCTTGCGCCTTTGGCCCATGGACCATCGCGCACAGCCAGACTCTCACGCTCTCGCCATCAACTTTGCCAAAAGTTGGCGAGGTGGATGAGCGCTTCCAGTCTTACAACATCGAGATGGTGGAAGTGACCGGTGGAAAGTTCTGGAAACCCTACGATCAGAAGGTTGACGCGATTCTTGCTGCACAGGCAGCTGCTCAAAAGACAGGTGCGGGCCAGCCAACTGGAATGAATCCAGATCTCTACCAGTACAGGTCACCGATCAATTTAAGTAGTCCACGACTTCGCAAACTAGCGGGTGCGTTGGGTCCGGCCTATCTGCGGGTAAGCGGCACATGGCAGAACTCCACATATTTTCTGAACTCGGACGATTCGTCGGTACCACCTCCACCTAAAGGGTTCAACAGCGTTTTGACACGCCAGCAGTGGAAAGGCGTGGTGGATTTTGCCCACAATGCCGATGCGAAGATCGTCACTTCCTTCGCCACAAGCGTCGGAACGCGGGATGCGGCAGGTGTCTGGACACCAGAGCAGGCACACCAGTTCCTGGCGTATACGAAATCCATCGGCGGCAGCATCGCTGCGGCGGAATTTATGAACGAGCCAACATATGCCGAGATTGGTGGGGCGCCAAAAGGATACAGTGCTGCCGATTATGGTCGGGACATATCCGTGTTTGTTCCGTTCATTCGACGAGAGGCGCCGAATATGATCCTACTTGGCCCAGGATCAGTGGGCGAAGGCGCCAGTCTGGGCGCGATGCGTCTACTGAAGTCTGAAGATCTCCTGACGGCGAGCGGGCCTGTGTTTGACGCATTTTCGTACCATTTCTACGGTGCGATTTCGAATCGTTGTTCCTCCATGGGGGGAGGCAAGGGCGGGATCACTCCCGAACTCGCACTCTCTAACGAATGGCTATCAAGAACGAATACTGTCGAGGCCTTTTATGCGGGGCTTCGAGACCGTTTCATGCCTGGCAAGCCAATGTGGAATACGGAAACGGCGCAAGCCGCCTGCGGAGGAGATCGCTGGGCCGCGACTTTCATTGACAGTTTTCGCTATCTAAATCAGTTGGGAAGCCTCGCCAGGCACGGGGTTCAGGTGGTTGCGCACAATACTCTCGCGGCAAGCGACTATGGTCTGATCGACGAAAAGACGCTAAACCCGCGTCCGAATTATTGGGCAGCCCTTCTGTGGCGACAGTTGATGGGGACAACGGTACTGGATGCCGGAGCTTCGCCTTCAGAAAACCTGCACCTGTACGCTCACTGCATGCGTGGGAACTCAGGCGGAGTAGTGTTGATGGCAATTAATGCCGATCGCACAACGGCGCAATCGATCCAGTTGCCGAAGGCGGGAGAACGGTACACTCTGACTGCCAAAGATCTACTTGGCTCCGAAGTTAAGTTGAACGGCAACACGCTCTCTGTTGGTGGTGATAATTCACTGCCAAAGATCGCCGGCGTCGCCACCAAGTCTGGAGTGATTACATTTGCGCCAACGAGCATTACGTTTCTCGCGTTCCCTAAAGCAAACAACCAAACTTGTCATTAGAGCGGCAGCTGAGGAGTGCTTGCGATGAGAAATTGCGAGTCTGGGAATATGCAATAGTGGCGTGATCCGTCTTGTTTACCTGAACAGGAATGGACATATTCCCTTCCCCGCGTTGCCTTGGCGGTGATTGTCGGCTATGCGATACTGAAAGGGCCCCGGAGAGATCCTGTCGACTCTTCAGCGATGGGGCAAGATTGTTCCTTTGAGACGTTCCTGTTTCAAGAGAGCGCCGGGATGGCGGAACTGGCAGACGCAGCGGACTCAAAATCCGCCGAGGGCAACCTCATCGGGGTTCGACCCCCCGTCCCGGCACCAGTGTAAATATCTGATATAAAACCACTTGTCTCTTTCTCTAAGGTTGATCCCTGCCAGAAGGAGCCCTCTAAGTTTCGCCTAAAATTCGCTTTCGGTACAATTTCGGTACAGTCGAGCTAGTTATCCTGGGTGTAACTGTTTGACATGAAAAGACTTCTAAAATTTCGTAGGCTCGAGCCGCCCTCTCGGAATCGTGGCGGATAACCGATCCGCGAAAGAGGTAGAGAGTAGAGCATGTTTTCCCCTGATGTAGCAGATACTTGGTTGAAATCGACTGAGAAAACGGAACGCCACGTTTACGGAACGGCGACTCCTCCTCCAGGTGAATGTGCTTCCTGAATCATTGCTCAATGAGTGCACTAGAGATTTCGCACTCAATCGAGAAGGTGCGCTGGTGATCTTGGGCAGTCTACGTCTCCGTAAACATCAACTTGAGGAGCATGGCACGGCGGCTCGTCTTGCCCGGTGCAAGGCGGGAGGGACATGAGCCGCCGCTCAACGGAAGGTGCCTGTAAGAACAACCGCTTTGCCGGGCGTGATGGTAACCATGGCAGATTGTTCGCCGTAGAGCACACGATATTTTACCCGGTGGGCGGCGGATAACTTGAGCTTGGTCAGGTGGCCAGCCGTCCACTCAATGTCCAACTTCCCTCCGCCTCGTAGGCGCACGCCCTTCAGGCTGCCGTTCTGCCAGAGATGGGGGAGTGCCGGCAATACGGTGATTTCGGATTCGGTGCTCTGGACCAGCATCTCGGTGATCGCCCCCGGGCCGCCGAGGTTGCCGTCGATCTGGAAGGGTGGGCAGAGATCGAACATGTCGGGAAGGGTGTTGTTTGTGATCAAGGTCTTCAAGTTGGCGTAGGCCTGCTCGGAATTGTGCAGCCGCGCCCAGAGGGCTATTCTCCACACGTCGGACCAGCCCGTTTCGCCAATTCCTCGCAGGTCGAGTGACTTATTCGCGGCCACGGCGAGCGCGGGAGTGGACTTGAGACTGATGTCGTGTCCTGGATAAAGAGAGTAGAGATGCGAGACGTGGCGATGGTGCGGCTCTGACTCCGGATAGTCTTCGATCCATTCCTGAAGCTGGCCGCGCTTGCCGACCTGGAGCGGAGGGAGGCGCTGTTCGGTGCGGTCCAGCCGGGATTGAAACTCGGCGTCGGTTGCGAGTATTTTGGCGGCGCGGCGGCAGTTCTCGAAGAGCTCGCGTATCAATTCGAGGTCCATGGTGGAGGCGTAGGTGAGGCTGGCGGGCTGGCCGTTGAGAAGGTAGGAGTTCTCGGGTGAGGTTGAGGGGCTTGTGACCAGGAGGCCGGCGAAGGGGCTGCCAGCCGGGGCCTCGACCAGGGTACCGAGGATGAATTCAGCGGCGCCCTTCATGGCGGGGTAGGCGTCGCGGCGGAGGAACTCGCGATCGCCGCTGAACTCGTAGTGGTCCCACATCTGGTTGGCGAGCCACGCTTGTCCCATGGGCCAAATGCCGCTGGTGGCGTCGACTGGGGCGGTTGCGCCCCAGATATCGGTGTTGTGGTGAAGCACCCAGCCGTCACTGTGATACTCCACCTGTGCCGTCTTCGCGCCGCTCACTCGCAATTCGCGGATCAGGTTCCAGAGCGGCTGCTGCGTCTCCCACAGATCTCCTGTGTCAGCCTGCCAGTAGTTCATCTCGAGGTTGATGTTGGTGGTGAACTTGCTGCTCCACGCGGGGCTGAGATCCTGGTTCCAGATTCCCTGCAGGTTGGCGGGCGGGCCGCCGGGACGGGAGGAGGAAATGAGCAGATAGCGGCCAAACTCGAAGTAAAGCGCGAGCAGGGTGGGATCGTCGCTGGCGGCGAAGGCCTTGATGCGGCGGTCGGTTGTCTCGGTGGATTGATCTTCCCCGAGGCTTAGTTGAACGCGGTTGAACAGGCCCTGGAAATCTTGCAGATGCCTCTGCCTCAGCTCGGCGTAGGAGTGCTTCTCCGCGCGCTGAAGATAGCCTTGCGCCGCGCCCACAGCGTCGCCGCTGATGTTCTGGAAGTTTTTAAAGCTGGTGGCGTTGCTGAAGAGGAGGGTGACCGCGTTGGCGCCGGAGATCTCAAGGCTCCCGCCGGCGGCTCGCACCGTGCCTCCTTCGGGGAGCGCCTTCACCACTGCGGCGAACCGCATCCCCGGCTGGTCCCAGCCGCCGGTCCAGTTGCGTGGCGAGGCCGGCCGCGGCTGGATCTGACCAGTGAGCCGCAGCGAGTTCTCCGCGGTGCTTTCGACGCTGGAGCCTGTTTGCGGAGAATCCATGCGTAACGTAAACGCGAGCTGGCCTGGCTGGCTGGAGGTGATTCGAACGACTAGCACCTGGTCAGGAAAGGAGATGAAAGCTTCGCGCCGGAAGGTGGTGGAGCCGACCTTATACGTCGTCTCCGCGGTTGCGTCGTTGAGATTGAGGTCGCGGCGATAGTCGGTGGCCTGGCCATGGCCGGCGAAGTGCATCCGTAGATCGCAAAAGGGCTGGTAGGGCATCAACATTCTCGGCTGGCCCATCATGGACGACGCAGCCAGCTTTTCCGCATCAGCTACCTTGCCGGCGAAGATAAGACTCCTGATCTCGTCGAGGTGCGCATTGGAGTCGGGAGCCACATAGTCGCGCGGACCGCCTCCCCAGAGGGTGCTCTCGTTGATCTGGAGACGCTCATCCTCGGTGCCGCCGAAGACCATGGCGCCGATGCGGCCATTGCCCAGAGGCAATGCCTCGGTCCATGGTCCGGCAGGCTTGTCGTAGGCGAGCTTCAGGGGCGATTGAGCCACTGCATGGAAGGGATGGTACAGCGCCACCGTCAACAGCAGATTGAGCGCTAATTTTAGTTTGGATTGCATTCTCCCTCGCGTCCTTCCGGTCCTGCCATCCGTTCTCCTCAATCGTTTCTGCTTATCCGCGCACGATGACGCAGACTCATCGGTCCTGACTTGGTTGCTTCAAGCTGGTTTGAATCGCGACCTATCCTACATTATGGCAGCCGTGCGATCAGGGGCGCCTGGTCCGGTCGCGCCGGCTATTCCTTGCAAAGCCTCTCGGCTGTCAACAAGAAAGGACCTCTTCCGCAAGGCCGTCGAGGCCGGGGTTGTTGCATAAAGATCGACTTTCCTTCGGCGTCCAATCGTGACCTCTCCAACTGGTTCGGCGACACGGCGAGGGACGCCGCGGACGCGCATCTGCTGTTGGACGCGTGGATTCGCACGGACGACAGTGTCACGCGAACGGACCATATCAATGTGGATCTCTCGCCGGGTGGTGGTTTCGTCGGATGGATTCGCAAATAGGATCGCCGCTCGAACATTTGGTGAACTCACAACAAGCCGGGAACTCAAGCCATCCCGAGACCGAGTCCCAGAGTCAATCTGTCCCGCTGTTCATTGGCATGGTCAGCGCAGTGCACCTGCTCAACTGGCGAGAACAGGACTTACCGCTTATCGAGCGGGAGAACAACCCGGCAGCGGGTCAGTTTACGATTTGGCGATTTGTCGCCAATGCACGACAAAGTTACTTCAGGCTTCTTTGCCGTCAATTCGGGCAGGTCCAAGCTAATCCAGTCGCAAGGCCCTCACGGGGTCAATGGATGCCGCACGGCGTGCGGGGATCATTCCAGCAACGAATGCCGCCATTGCCAGGGTCACAATCGCGCCTGCCATCACGTTGAAGTCTGCGCTGGTGATCTCATAGAGCTGAGATTTCACAAATCGCACGCAGAGCAGCGCAACAGGGATTCCGATCGCCAGCCCGAGCGGCGGCTTGAATCATTGCCCCCCGCATCACCATCGCAATCACTCCTCTGCGTTCTGCACCGAGCGCCATGCGGATACCAATCTCCGGAGTCCGCCGCACAACGGAATACGCGGTCACGCCGTATAAGCCAATCAGTCGCCAGCAGCAGGGCCAATGCGCCAAAGAGCGTTGATAGTCGCGACATCATTCTGTCGGTGGAAAACCGATCGGCGATCTGATCATCGAATGTCTCAAACTTCATCACGGTCAGGTTCGGATTGATGCCGGCAAGCGTAGTCCGGGCAAGTTTTTCCATGTCGTTCATCGGACGTTCGGTTTCGATGCACAATCGCTCCCAGATAGAGCGAATCATCTTTTTCAATCGGCACTTTTGAGCTGATCGACCGCTGCATCGTCGGCACGAAATACATTCGGTGATCCTTCCAACGCGCGCTGGTGTAGGCCGTGTCCTCCACCACTCCAACGATCTCAAAATCTCCGGGCGAATTCGGCCCCGGCGATCCGATGTGATGTCCGATCGGGTTTTCACCAGGACTGAAAAGCTTCTTTACGAGCGATTCGTTTACCACTGCGACCGGGCGTTGCAGCCGGCGTATCCCGAATGCTGATGCCGCGACCCATCACAACGCGCGTTCCCACCGAATCGAAATACTCCGCGTTTGCCCGTATGACTGAGGCTACGACATGCTGGAAAGGCTGTCCCTGCACCTGAACGCCCCAGCCGTTGTTGTTGTCTTCCATCGGCGTATACGAGGCGATGCCCACTTTCAACACGCCCGGAAGCGCATGGAATCGGTCCTCCATGGTCCGGTACAGTGCCTCCAATTGGACTTGTGTATAGCCCGCTGCTTGAGGATTGATGTGCACGATGTACCGGTTCCTCGCGTCCAGCTTCAGATCTTTGCGCTCGAGTTTTCTCAGGCTCTGCAAGAACAACCCCGCGCCAACCAGCAGCACCAGGGATAGTCCCACCTGAAGTACGACGAGCGAACGCTGCATAAGAGAAGCTCCCGTCGTCGTCATTCCGCGCGCCGCTCCGCAGTGCGTCGATCGGATCCGCCTGCGCCGCAATCCAGGCCGGCGCCACGCCGAAGAGAAGTCCAGTGAGCAAGCGACAGCCCGCACGCAAATCCAAGAACGACAGCGACGGGCTGGCATGGATCGGAATATTTTGCGCTCCGGGGAAAGCCAACATCAACAGCATGCGCGCTCCTGCATAGGCAACGACGAGTCCGACGATACCGCCCATTCCAGCCAGCACGATGCTTTCCGTAAGCAATTGACGAATGATTCTTCCGCGCACTGCTCCCAGCGCGGCGCGCATTGAGATCTCCGCGCGACGTCCCATCCCGCGCACCAGCAGAAGATTGGCGATGTTAGCGCAGGCAATCAACAGAACGAGACCGGCAATCCACATCAGCAGATGCAGTTGCGATCCATACCCCTCCTGCATTGCCTGAATCCCCGCGCCGCCCGGCGTCAGCACCACATGGACTTTCGTCAGCAATGTCTTGCCCTGCTTCCGATGAAAAAAACTCGTCTCGTTGCAAGTGCCTGCCGCAGCAAGCTCAGTCACCTTCTCCTGGAGCGGAGCGATCGCCACGCCCGGCTTTATGCGCCCAACAATGTAGAGCCAATTCTGGTTAGGGTTGTGAACGTAGGGGACATTCGCCAGCACCGGCATCGTCTCGATCGGCAGGTAGAATTCCGGCGGATCGGTCGCCAGCCGGTCACCATAAAATCCCTCCGGCGCAATGCCAACGATTGTTACCGGCTTCGTATTGATCCAGAAGGTGCTTCCCACCACCGATGCATCGCCCGCATAATTTCGCTGCCAGGCCTCATAGCTCATCACCGCTGTCATGGGTGCGCCCTGCGTATCGTCTGCATCCATCAACAAGCGCCCAGCCTGCGGCTGCAGCCCAAAGGTGCGGAAGTAATTGCCGGAGACAAACTCGCCCATCACCGAGCGCGATGTCGTCTGCGATGCCATCGCGCCGCGCAATGACAGGCCGGTAGCCGAAGCCGGCCTGCATCGCGGCCAGCTCTTCAAATTCCGGCAGGTTTTTCTTCAGCTGCTCATACGCGTCGGTGGAGAACATGGCATAGTCGCCATTCTGCCGAAGCCCGGAACCCAGGCAGCAATCGTTGTTGTCGCCCAGGCGCACCAAAGATCCAGGATCGGTGACGGGCAGCTTTTTCAAGCAGCACCGCGTTCACCAGCGTGAAGATCGCGGCATTTGCGCCGATTCCCAATGCCAGCGTCAGCAGCACCGTAACTGTGAATGCGGGCGTCTTTCTCAGCTGCCGAAGCGCATAACGAATATCCTGGGCGTGGTTGTCGAGAAGGGTTATGCCGCGAGATTCACGGCAGTCTTCCTTGACACTGCCGAGACTGCCGAACTCAAGGCGAGTCTGCCGCATCGCCTCCTTCTGCGAGAGGCCCGCTCGAACATACTTCTCCACCTGTTGTTCAAGATGAAATGCAGTTCCTCGTCAAGTTCGTTTTCAACTGTGGTCCGCCGAAACAGAGATCGAAGACGGAAAATCAAATCGCTCAGCATGCAGCACCTCCTAAACCGTTCCCAGCACCTGGGCCACCGCGGCGGTCAGTTTCGCCCAGGCGTCCTTCTCCACCTCGAGTTGCTCACGCCCACTCTTTGAGAGTTCGTAGTATTTGGCACGACGGTTGTTCTCCGACGTTCCCCAGCGAGCCTTGATCAATCCACGACGCTCCAGCCGGTGCAGTGCCGGATATAGCGAGCCTTGCTGAATCCGCAGCACGTCACTCGACATCTGCTGGACACGCTCAGAGATGGCCCAACCGTGTTGGCGGCCAAGGGCAAGCGTGCGAAGAATGAGGAGATCCAGGGTTCCTTGTGGAAGGTCGATATGTTGGGCAGTCATTGCTTCCCCTTTCGCTTCTACAGGAAAAACTATAACACTTCTTGTAGAAGTGCAAGGGGAACGGTCGATCTTGTCGTAAGTAGCTTGCCAGCAAAGAGGGCGCAGCGAGCGCCTTGTTGGTCTGAAGAACACGGCATGGTTCAGCGATGAGTGAGCACTGAGCGATTCAGAAACAGCAAAGCGGGATGCTTGGCGAGTGCTCCGTTTCCCGTTTCCTTCTTTTGTCCGAATGGGGATATAGTAGGCCCTCCAAGGAAAATTCCCAGGAAGAGAGAATCCCATGGATCCCAACGCACCTGTATTGGAAGTTACTTTTGTCTCTAATGACAACGATAACAAGATCTTAGCCTGCTCCTCCAGCAATGGCCAGTCCGGCGGGTGCCAGTCAAGTATGGTGGAACTTTCAGTACTGGGTCGTTTTTGTAGCCAACGACAGCTCGCATGCCGTACTGCTCTCAAATTCATCAGACGGCTTTAACTGGTCTGCGCCGATCCAAACGAATCAGAGGAGTCAGGCCGCGCCGTCGCTGACGGTCTTCAACGATCAGCTCTGGATCGCGTTCATCGCCGACGATTCGAGCAATCAAATCCTGCTGTGCTTTTCGGGCGACGGGACAAATTGGTCGGGCACGGTGACCACCGGACAGTCGAGCCGGCAGCCGGTCGGTCTGGCAGTCACTGATTCCCGGCTCGCGATGGCGTTTATCTCCAATGACGGAACCAACTCGCTTCTTGCCGCTGTTTCGGCGGATGGGAAGCATTGGTCGATGGGATCGACCGGGCAAACATGCCAGGGCGCACCGGGGCTTTCGAGTCTGAACGGGCGGCTGTGGGTTGTGTTCCAGGCGAACGACTCGAGCAACACGCTGCTGACGTGTTCCTCGGGGGATGGCCTGAACTGGAGTGGACTGGCATCTACGGGGCAGTCGAGCAAACTAGCGCCGAATCTTGTGACCTACAACAACCAGTTATGGATGGCGTTTGTTGCGAACGACTCGAGCAACACGTTGTACGTGATGTCTTCGTCGGATGGCAGTTCCTGGAGTGGGCTGACGAATGTGAATCAGTCGAGCAAGACGTCGCCTTCGCTATCGTCGAAGTTCATCCAAACGGGAACGATCCAACCGAAGTATCATGTGTTGAGCGTGATGTACGCACCTCCTGGGACCGAGGGGAAGGCCAACCCTTCGTCGGTGAGCTACTCGACGGGGAGTTCGTTGGGGACGACCGTTTCAACGACCTCGGCCTTCAAGTCGACGGTGAAAGTAGAAGCGGAAGGGACTGGCGGCGGTGCGTCGTTCGGGTACTCCCACTCCAGCTCCAACACCGACTCGATCCAGATCACGAAGACGGAAGGATCGACGGAAACACTGGGCGGTCCGTCTAGCGACGGCATCGACCACAACCAAGACCGCTTCTCTCTCTGGCTGAACCCAATCCTGACGGTGACGATTGGGCCGGGTAAGGCTGTGAACTGGAAACTGGGAGTCTCTGACGGTCCCATGAGGATCCAGGAGGTGACGGTCGCGCAACTTAAAAACCCAGCGCTGCTCTCGCCGGGGGTGAAGGCAGACTTCGACAAAGTAGGCATGACGACTGACGATTTCGCCACGATTTTGGCTTTAAATCCGTTTGCGGCATCGGCCAACTATGTTCCCGACCCAAATCGCTATGAGCCGCTCAGTCAATCGATTCCGTATGATCCACCCTATTCGGATCAGGGGCTCGGATCTGATGCCCATAGCTACACCGTTTCTACCGCGAACATCAACGCCAGTTCGCAGACGCTGGAGAGCAAATACTCCGTAGGTGTGAAGCTCAATCTCGACTTCGGAGTCTTCAAATTGAAGAGCTCCACCGAACTGGAGTGGACAAACAGCTCCACCGACAGCACAAGCACGGGCTCGACGCAGTCTGCGACGGTGACGATCACCGGGCCGGCCTATGGGTACACGGGACCCACGGATGTGCTGGTGTACTGGGACAAGCTGTATAACACCTTCGCATTCACGTTGACGTCTGGGTAGTGGACTCGGCGGGGAAAGCTGTTGCGAGTGTCCCAGTGACGCTGACCGCCGGAGCGACGAGGCTGCAGGCTTCACTCATGTCAAAGGGGAGTTCCGGAAATTCGTCTGCCGCTGTGAAGGCCTGTGTGCTCAAAATCGCAATCACTTCCTCGCCGGCGGGGCAGACTGATAGGCAGTATGCTGCTTTGTAATTCGCGCCAAAACGAAAGGCTCTGCCACATCGATGGCGCGCTGAAGACCAGACCTGCGATTCATCGCGCCTGGGTGCATACACCCTCACAGCACCTGCGCCGCGAACAATGCGTGATGCGCAAGAATGAAGAGCGTGCGGTGATCCGAACCTCCGAAGATCAGCTGCAAAGGTCGCTCCGGCACATCGATCTCGGCAATCTGGTGACCGTCCGGCGCGTAGACGAAGATTTGCCCGTTGGCCACGTAAACGTTCCCGCGCGTGTCCACGGCCACGCTCTCGCCTCCTCGTTGCGCGAACGGCTTCAGCTCCGCGAGTGTCCCGTCCGGTTTGACCGTCGCGCTGTAGGTAATGTCCTCAGATTCGCTGCTGACATACACCCGCTGTCCCGGCTCTGCGACCAGGAACCCATAAGTATCGAGGTTGTCGCTGAATCGCCAGCCGGATGTGTCATTCGCCGGACCTTGCTGGAACACCCGGCCGGCGGGCAGAAACACGCTGCCATCTTGCAGAGACGTATTCGCGCGTCTTGGGCGTGCTCGCATCCGCGGCAAACATCTCCGCCAGCGTCGTGAAACGCATTGTCTCCAAGTTCAACTGGTCTTTGAATTCACCATTGTTCCACCAGTTCACCGGAAGAATCACGGCGGCTCTGCCGTGAGACTGTACAGGCTGCGGCTGTCAGCACCGTCAGTTCTTCGGCTGAGGTTCCCGGCTGGAACGTGTACACGGTGCTCTCCGGCCCAGCAGACGAAACCACCAGCAGGTTGCCTGATTTGTCGAACGCCAGGTTCACCGGGTCGAGCGGATTGTCGCGTTCCACCGTGAGTCCTTCCTTCTCGGACCAGCCATAGATGCGCTGGTTGTGGTGGTCTACGAAATAGAGCTTGCCTGCGGCATCCACGGCTGCACCAGAAATAGAGAAGAAACCGTCCTCCAGCTTTTTCACGGTCGTTCCCTTCTCCAGCACAGCGGAGGCATCACTCTGCTGCGGCTGCTGCGGATCAGCCGGAATGTCCAGCACTGCGAACTCGCGTTCACGCACCTCGAGATGATGCGTCATATCCTCGATTGCATTCTCGTAAGGGAACTTGCTTAGGCGCAGGAAGGTGCCGCAGCCATTCGCGTCGCAAATGCCATACCCGCTCTCCGCGTTCACATGCACGTTGCGGAAGTGGATATCCGACGATCGATAGATGCGCACAGCCGCCGGAAACGGAGCCCGCGAACGCGTTACGCGATAGCCGTGATAGTTCGCAATCGTGAGATTGCGGCAGTCATCCATCTCCAGGGAAAGCGATTCAGGGCTCTCCCCAGCCTCCTCTTCGGTCTGCGGCGCGTTGATGTCCCAGTTCTCCACGTGATCGAACTTGATCTCGTTGCGCACGTGATGCTCGTTCGACAACTCGTACACATGCCCGGGTGTCTTCGTGTTCGATACCAGAAAGCCTGCCTGCGCAAACGTGTTTGGCGTCCAGATGTCTGCGAATGTTCCTCCGCCTCCATCCGCAACCCAGAGGCTGGGATACTGCCCGTCCCAGCGCTTGCGCAGGTCGGAATCAGCCGTGTGGTTGTTGTTGTAAGGATTGCTGCCGCTGCCGTGGCCGCCGAGAAAGCGCACGTCGTCAATCAGCGACTGCTCGCCCGCCTTCCACAGCACGGCTACCGCACGCGGGTTGATGCCGCCCGCGAATACTCCGATTCCGCTGACGATGTTCTTTCCGCCTGGCGGAGCGAAGAAGCACGGCCTTCGGCGCGCCCACTCCCTGGTATTCAGGCGTCTCATCCAGCAGGTCAATCTGCGTGAGCGTGGGATGCAGCGCGATGAGCACGGTGTCGGGCCTGAGCGTAAGGCGTGTCGCGCACCACGTAATGCCCGCCGGGAAGATAGAGGACGCGATGCGCATGGATGGCTTGCTGCAACGCAGCAGTGTCGTCGGTTGTCCCATCGCCCTTCACTCCCAGCGTGTGCACGTTCACCCATTCACTGCTTGGCGGTAGCGCTGGAATCGCGGGCGGAAGTGCCGCGGGTAAGGAGGAGAGCGGTGCAGCCTCATACCGCATGCCGATGGACCCCATCCGCCCTTCGCCCGGCACGATCAACCCGTAAGCTGAAGTTCTTCACCGCGTAAACTGCGCCTTTTCCTGCAACCGTCTTGCCGCTCTCGCGCAGTTTGGCGAAGATCGGTACGTTGCTCAGTACTGCGTTCTCGAATCCGATCTCCGTTAACGGGCTTTTCTCCAGGCTGATCGTCACGACCGGCCCGCTGATATTCTAGAAAGCGCGAATCCTTCACCCAAAGCTGATCAGGATAGCCCTCGTCGATGTCGATCGCCTTCGGCACATCGCGAAACGTATCGCGGATCAACGTCAACCCGGCTTCATGCTCGCGGATGGCCGCTTCGCTTTGCCCCTCGAACACCGAGTCAATCAGCGTGAACTGCCAGGCCGGCGAGGTCTTCTCCGTGAGAATTCCGTAGCGCCCTCCGTAGAAGCGCAGGTCCTCCGCCTCATTGCCCGCCTGGTAGACCCCGGCCAGCCTGAGCCCAGGTGAAAATCCATGTGAGTCAGAAATGAGTGTTGCGCCACGTGAAAGCGCACCGCCACCGCAGCAGGATTACCGTCTCCGATCTCGAAGTCGATGTTGCTCATCGCCGAATAGAACGTATTCGGATTGGCATCGGCCACGTTGTTGTTCGGCGGTACCGATCCTGGAGGAGGAAACGCAATGCGATCTCCGGCCCGCAGACCGCTCGTGAGGTGTGAGGCCCGTGAACATCACCATCACGCCCATACCCTTCTGGAAGCCTGGCGTATTCGGCGGAAGCACGAACACCGGGCGCGTGGCGCCATATCCGATGAGCCGCACGCCCGGCCAGAGAATAGACGGTGCGCGTGATGGTGTAACGGCCGGCCGGGACAAACACGATGCCCTCGCGCCCGGTGCCCGATGCCTTGTCGATGGCTGCCTGCAGCGCGGCGGAACTGTCCGCATTCGTCGCAGGGGGATCCACATAAATGGCCTTGGGGTCGTCGAGACGGGTAGTGATAACGGATGCGGCGAAAGCCGCCGGGCAAAAGCACAGCGTGACGGCGACCAGTACAGCTTTCTTCATGGGGCTCCCGGGCAAGGTGAGAGCTGAACTGCGGAATCCAGCATACCGGAACCGTTACGCCAGCCGGGATCGAATTGCAGCAGCGCGCGTGCTAACATCCACTCATTCGGCTCGCCACGGCTTGAGCCGCGGAGGTCGAGATGAGTCCAATCACACGGCGTAGTTTCCTCAAAACAGGTCTGGCCGCCGGAGCCATGGCGACCGTAGGAACTCTTCCGCTGGTCGCCGCCAGGCGCACTGCGACCGATACCGTGGTGCTGGGCCGCTCCAAGGTGGAAGTGACGCGGCTGGCCTTCGGAACCGGGACGGACGGCGGTGCGGTGCAGGCCGCGCTCGGGCAGCAGGAGTTCACGCGGCTGGTGCATTATGCATACGATCACGGCATCCGCTTCTTCGAGACGGCGGAGGCTTACCAGACGCCGGCAATGCTGGGCGAGGCACTGAAAGGCTTGCCGCGCGATAGCTATCAACTGATGAGCAAGGTGACTACGTTCCACGAGGGCATTGATCCGCAGGCAAAGTTCGACGAGCTGCGGCGCACTCTCGCAGACCGAGTACTTTGACATCATGTTGCTGCACTGGCAACACACGGCTGACTGGCCGGAGACCACGAAACGCTGGCAGGATGGGATCCTTGAAGCGCAGCAGAGAAAGATCGTCCGCACGCATGGCGCCTCGGTGCACGGACTGCCGGCGTCTGCGCCAGATGCCGGGCACCAAGTGGCTCGACGTGGGATTGATCCGCATCAACCACAATGGGGCGCGCATGGACGGGCCGACCTACGAGGACACCAACCACCCCGCCAACGTGAGCGAAGTGGTCGATCATATCCACCGTTGAAGAATGAAGGGCTCGGTGTGATCGGCATGAAGCTGTGCGGCGGCGGGCAGTTCCAGAATAGTCATGACGACCGAGTGAAGGCGATGAGGTTCGCTTTCCAGAATGCAGGGGTGGACAGCGCGACGATCGGCTTCAAGAGCACGCAGGAGATCGACGAAGCCATCAGCAACATGAACCTGGCGCTTGCGTAAGTTTCACGCCAAACACTTATGCAGTGTGACAGGCACAAGTGGGTGCTCAAGGCGTCAGATGCGATATCTGTAAGGAGTAGAGTTCTCATCGCGATAAGACGGTCGAGCAGGGAGCAAAGCAGGCAGTAAAGATGGCTTTGATCGGTCCCGACGGTCCGCCTGGTACGTTCACCGACGACGACGGAACGGTGCCTTGGTAGTTTTGAACTGAAAATCTATCCCGCAAGCAATGCATCCGCTTGCGTGACAGTCGTCTTTTCGCAAGGCATTCGTTATCGCCACATCGCTAATGGTCTAGTCGAAAGCGGACCGGTCCCGTGAAGTCGGTGTGTGTTGAAGATCCGTCGCGTTGATTGCTTACTGGCGATATCAGCCGATGCGCTCATTGACCGGTTCAGGTCGATCCAGATGTATTGCACTTGAACGTATACCGGATTTACGGACAAGGGTGTGGAACGAAGTCCGTCATGACAGCGTTCTTGATGGGCAAATCAATGACGGCTACATTGAAGAAGCGACCAATTTCCGTGGGGCGCGTACACGACTGAACAGCCAGTACTAAGGCTCCGCAAACGTCAGAAAATGAAAGCATAACGAAGGACTGTCGGTACTGTAGCGGTACACACATCAGCTTTTTTCGCTTGCGTTGGATTGCGCTAAATTACGGTCCGTCAGCTACTTAGCATTACGCTCGATTACGCTATCATTTGCTTTATTTTCATAGACATAGCGTCTTCGCAGGAAACTCAAAATCCGCCGATCGCAAGGTCGTGGGGGTTCAACTCCCCCTCCCGGCACCACTGTATGTACTTGATAAAGTAGCACTTGGGCATCTCTTCGCAGTCAGTGAGAAGAGATTGACGGCTCTCAGGTTTCGCCTAAAATTCGCTTTCGGTACAGTTTCGGTACAGTTAAGCTAGCTATCCTGGGCGTAACTATCTGATCAGAAGAGACTTTTACGAATACAGCAGGCCGGCCGATCCTGATCACGGGGATGCGCGGCGGACCTGGGAGGGTTCGTGACCGGCGCCACCACGGTGATCAATGGAGGCTGGTCGCGGAATGGTTCACGGGAACGGTTTGCAGCGACCCTCTGTTCACCGCCCCTGATCGGCGTTGGTTGCCGGCGCCAGTGTCATATTTGAGCCTGGCGCACACACTGCTTGGCACACCATCCACTTGGGCAAACTTTGATCGTGACCGCCGGTTGCGGATGTGCACAGCGAGAGGGCGGTCCAAGTGAGGAGATCCATCCAGGAGATGTGATCTGGTTTGCACCCGGCGAGAAGCAATGGCACGGCGCCGCTCCTACGACAGCCATGACGCATATCGCCATTCAGGAGAGGAAGGATGGCAAGATGGTGGACTGGATGGAGCATGTTTCTGACGAGCAATATCGGAAAGCGTGAAATATGAGTCGTATTTTCATTACCGGCAGCACAGATGGGCTCGGCTATGCTGCGGCACGGGATCTTATCGAGGATGGCCACGAAGTCCTGCTGCATGCGCGGTCGCAAAGCCGTGCCGATGACCTGGGCGATCTAGCCTCGCAATCCGCTGGGGTTGTGATCGGCGATCTGAGCAGTGCTGCCGAGACACACAAGGTTGCGGAACAGGTCAGCCGGATCGGTCGAATGGACGCGGTGATTCACAACGCGGGCATCTACCGCGTACCGAACCGGAGCGCGACTGACGAAGGTCACGCGAGAACTCTCGCGGTGAATGCGCTGGCGCCTTACATCCTAACGGCACAGATCGAGCGTCCTCGCCGCCTGATTTATCTCAGCAGCGGCATGCATCGCAGCGCGAGTTCTTCGCTCGACGACGTGGACTGGCTGAAGCAGACGTGGGATCAGACCCAGGCCTATTGTGACAGCAAGCTCTATGTCACAGCGCTCGCGTTTGCGGTTGCTCGGCTGTGGCCTGATGTTCTGAGCAATGCGGTGGATCCGGGGTGGGTGCCAACCAAGATGGGCGGCGCAGGCGCGACAGACGACCTCGAACTCGGTCACCTGACCCAAACGTGGCTGGCAGTTTGTGACGATGCTGCTGCCGCGGTGAGTGGCCGGTACTGGCATCATCGCCAGGTGCAAACCCCTGCTGCGCAGGTAACGGATCGTGGCTTCCAGGAGCGGCTCATCGGCACACTGGCCAGATTGAGCGGGGTGAGCTTGCTCTAGTCTGGCGAACGCCGCGTTTCACCAGCAGTTGAGGCGCAGAACGTGGGCCGGTCCGGATTTCATGTCAATGATCTCTGTGCCGACGACTGCCTCGAAATTGGCTTTGCCTTTGCAGGAAGTATCGCCCGCCAGGATTTTCTCCATCGCGCCTGTGTTGAGCAGTTCGCTTGCGGCAACTGTCCCGTCGTTTCCCAGACCGGCTTCAATCAACACCGGGACCCCAGTTGTTGGATCATCCATTCGGGCCAGGATTGCATAGTCGCTCTTCCACTGCGTGAAGGGGACCGAAAGATCGGTGACCCAGGCACGGCTTGCCGGGTTCTGAGAATCGATGATGGAGGCGATGGGCTCCTTCGCTGCTCCGGAGCCGGGAGGATTTGCAACCTCGATGCGATAGCGCAGGTTCTGAGTCAGACGAAGTGTCCACCTGTTGTCAATGGCGCCGATCAGGATCACGGGCTGCCGGCGAAGGTCTTCGAGCGACGTCAGCTCGGCTCCCACCACGCGGAATGCAATGCCCTTCTTGCCAAGTTCGCTGGCCATCGAGGAGAGGATCGCAGCATCGTCGAGCGAAATGATCTGTCGACGAAGCACCAGATTCACAAACCTGTCGCGGTCAGGGGATTGATCCAGCGCGAGCGGTTGCAGGTTATGCGTATCGATGCAGACGAGAACAGGAACCTTTGCATGCACGAAGGCGGCCCAGAGATCGGGACTGGTGTTTGCCTCTGTTCCCTTCCATATCCAGAATGCTGCGAAGCTGGCGGCGATCAGAACAAAGAGGATCGAATACAAGATTAGCCTGCGTAGCGCCTGACGCCCGGGTTTACTGACCGCCACGAACGGCTCCTGACCGGTAGTCGGGATGGGGATCCTTGCGGCATTTGGATGCAGGTCAATCGCATCCGCACCCAACACGGGCTCGGGCTCTACAGCGTCTGCAGAAACAGCCGGTTTCTCAACCTGATGCGAAGGTTGGATTCCAACCTGGCGCGACGGCTGAATTCGAAACTCCGGTACGTACGATCCTCTGGGAAGATCAATCTGAACCAGATGTGACTGGGGCGATTCCTGGTAAAACTGGCCGATGCGCTTGCGAACTTCATTGGCGGTTACTCGAACGATCGAATCATCGCCGGTGTCGTAATCGTTAGCACGCTCAAAGACGTTAATCCCAATCGTCCGTTCTTTGAGGTGACTGGCATGCCCCGACAGCGTCTGCTCCACGACGTAATTCAGGAATCGTTTGCAGCGGCCGCTTTGAACGAAGATGGGGGTCACCAGCATTGCTTCGAGCTCTGCCCTGACCGCCGCCTGGAACTCCTCACCGAACGGACCAGCTTTCGCTCTTATCGGTTCCGAACTGTTTGCGGCCCGCGGCATCTCGTACTCGCAACTCCTCTTTACCCGGTGCCCCAGAATCTTAACAGAGCGCGGGTTTCTGACCCTCCACACCCCCGACAGAGCCCTTAACCTCACAGGCTGCTGAGACTGATTCCAAAGGGCTTCAATGCTGAATCCCCGTAACGTCTTGTGTCCAACCGTTTAGAACCTTGTTGATCGTCAACTCGCCGTGCAGCTTAGAGGAGAACGCGGAGGGCCTGGTCCAGTGCTGACACGATGGAATATCTCACGCAGGAATTTCCTGTTACAGGGTTCAATGGCGCTCACGAGCGGTGCCGCGTTGAGCCGTTATGCCAAGGCGGTTGAAACCGCAGGCCAAGAGCATGTCGAAGTCGAGACGACCTATGGCCGCATTCGCGGGCTACGGACGAATGGTCTTCAGACCTTCAAAGGCATTCCGTATGGCGGTCCTGTTTCGGGTGCACATCGTTTCAAGGCCGCGCCACCGCTGCAACCCTGGACCGGCGTCCGCGACGCACTCAAAGGCGGCGCGCCTTCGCTGCAATCGCCATTGAGACCTTACTACGGCATTAGCGAGGGATTGCCTGCGGAAGACTGCCTCTTTCTAAATGTCTGGACCCCGGCAGCCGACGGACAAAAGCGCCCCGTCATGTTTTACAGCCACGGGGGCGGATTTAGCGTTGGATCAGGAAGCGCTCCGTACCAGGACGGCGGCACGCTGGCGCGTACGTGGGACGTGGTTGTGGTCGAAACGAATCACCGGCTCGGCCTGATGGGCTTTCTTTTTCTCGGCGACCTGGCTGGCGAAGAGTACGCTACCTCCGGCAACCAGGGCCTGCTTGACATCTGTGACGGGCTCAAGTGGGTGCACCAGAACATCGGGCGCTTTGGCGGCGATCCTGACAACGTAATGATCTTTGGCGAGAGCGGCGGGGGCGCGAAAACTTCCTGCCTCTACGCGATGCCCGCGGCGGCGCCTTACTTCAATAAGGCATCGATCGAGAGCGGCCCGGGCGTCCGCATGATGCCGCGCGATATGGCGACAGAAACCACAATCATGGTCCTGAAGGAACTCGGGCTGACAAAGACCGATTGGCGGAAGCTGCTCGAGGTGTCCGGAGACAAGCTTCTTGATATTCAGGTTGCTTTGGGCAAGCGCCCCGGCGGCCCGTTGACGATGAGCGGCGGACGCAAGGGGATAGGAGGCGGGGGACGTCCTGGCGGCTTTGGTCCGGTGGTGGATGGCAGCATACTGCCTCACCATCCTTTCGATCCGAACGCACCGGCAATCTCGAAAGACAAGCCGTTGATGGTGGGTTACAACCGCGATGAGACGATCTTTTTCTTCATGGAATCCCATAATACCGACGTCTTCAACCTGACTGAGGCCTCGCTGAAGGACCGCCTGCAGAAGGAGTTCGGGGAGCACGCGGACGAAGTCTACATCGCGTACCACAAGAGCCGTCCTGAAGCTTCTCCCACGGACCTGTATATCGCGATCAGTACGGCGCGGATGATCGGCTTCGGTTCGATCACCATTGCCGAACGCAAGTTCGCTCAGCACGGTGCGCCCGTTTACTCCTACATCTTCACCTACGAGTCGGAACGCATCGTTCCGGGCACGCAGCACAAGGTTGGCGCGGCGCACGCGCTCGAGATCGCCTACAAGTTCGACCTGATCGAGCCCACGGACAAACCTTCGACAGGAGATCCTGCGCAAACGGCCACCCGCACGATGATGGATACCGGACCGGCCAGCGTAAAGACGGCGGAGAACATGAGCCAGATGTGGAGCACCTTTGCGAGAACCGGCAAGCCGGGCGCAAAAGGTCAACCGGCGTGGCCAGCCTACGACACCACACGACGGGCGACGATGATGATCAATGCCGAATGCAAAGTGGTCGATGATCCGTTCAGCCTGGAAAGGAATTTCTGGGAGCGAATGGAGCCTTGAGACACGCAGGTGAGTCTCTTCTGATCGAACCTGTCGAGTTGTCTAGTTTCGTTGTTTGCCGTCCGGGTCCCGGCGTGTTGCCGGTTTCCCGCCCATTGGCCGCAAGACACTGAAAGGAATTTTAATGAGCAAACGTTTCTCATGCATTTTCGGACTATTGCTTCTGTCTGCCTCATTGACACAAGCTCAGTCTTCTACTTGGACACCGGATAAAGCTCATAGCGGAGTGGATTTTTCCATTCTGCACATGAGTCTCTCTCAGGTGCGAGGTCACTTCGGAAACATTGGAGGCACTATCGTCCTCGATGAATCCGATATCACGAAATCGACAGTTAAGGTGACAATCGACGTGAATACGGTCGACACTGGCGTTGCAGGGAGAGACGGCGATTTGAAGAGCCCGAACTTCTTCGATGTTGCCCAGTATCCGACCGCAACGTTTGTCAGCACAGCCGTCGTAAAGAATGGCAACGGGCTGATGGTTTCAGGAAATCTGACGCTGCACGGCGTTACCAAACCTGTAGTCCTCCAAGTGGAGGGCCCCACCGGACCAGTGCCTGGAATGGATAAGAAGCCTCACTCCGGGTTCT
The DNA here is from genome assembly GCA_963816335.1 of uncultured Acidobacteriaceae bacterium. Classification (GTDB taxonomy): domain Bacteria; phylum Acidobacteriota; class Terriglobia; order Terriglobales; family Acidobacteriaceae; genus JANXZS01. The sequence continues at coordinate 391,135 of CAWFKA010000009.1, forward strand.
CAGCTACAACGACGATTAGCCGCACGGCATTCGGAATCGCTGCGAAATATCCGTCCGCGGTTGTGGGCGACGAAGTTAAGTTGACCATCGACCTTGATGTGGCAAAACAGTAGTAAGTGAATGAGCACTCCGATTGATTTACTGCGATTGCAGCGATCGCTGACGCAGTAGGCCAGCGATCGCTCATCGCCCCATGTTGCTCCCATCCGATGGAAACGCGGGCAGTCTGCCGATCCACATCGGGCCCTGGCTAGCCAGAATCTGCTTGAGGCAATGGAGAATAAGAATGTGCTCTACCCTTTTTGTCGCCGCTGCTGTTTGCCTTGCAGGAGCGATTGCTTCTGCTCAAGACCCGGTCGTGCCCGCTGCCAATGTTGAGGTTCTTTTCAAGGACCATTACGCAAAGCTGAACGAAAACAAGCAGGTGGTTTATCACATCGTTCGGGACCTGCTGCAATGCAAGCGCTGGAATGAGGCCGACAAATGGCTGACCGAGCGCTACATTCAACACAATCCCGTCATACCCTCTGGCAGGGCTGCAATCGTACAACTGTTCGGAAACGGTCCCGTCCCCGGGACTTGCGACGAAAAGATCGATGCCCCGATCGTCGCTGTTCTGGCCGACGGCGATCTCGTCACCGTGGTCACGGTCGCCAATCTCAAAGATTCAAAGGGAGAGACCTACAGAACAACGTGGTTTGACATGTGGAGAATTGTCGGCGGCAAAGCCGATGAACACTGGGATCCGATGGTAAAACGCTAGCCAAGACATAGGGCAGTCGCTGCGACCGGTCCTTCGCACGAACGAAAACGACAGTGTCGGCTTACTGCCCGATTCCACCTAGCCCCGTCGTCTCCGGCGCCAAATCACTCAGAACTAGACCAAAGGGATATCGCGGCCGATGCATTCGTGGTGTCAGCTGTGCCCCTGCGCTTATCTTCACGGGAGAAGACGCGAATCTCCAGGGAACATGTGCGCAAGCAACTGAGTTTCCGTGTTTCGCCTATCGGAGGCACTGTTGATTGCCTGCCGAGGGCATCTCGAGGAATGTAATGGTCAAGGGCGGGAATTTGTTTGTGCCCGGCTTCAATGCTTCTCCATGGATCGACGGAACCGTTCCATCCGGGCCTGCCCTCAATTCCTTGCCATTGAGTAGCACGGCTTGGCCGAAAATATCAGGCGACGAAAGGCTGTACCGTTCTCCGGCGACCGGCAGTTTGAGCAATGCTTCGGAAGTCTTGTCCATGTTAAGAACCATGAGAGTCACTCCGCCGTTTGAATCTTTCATGCACTGTGCGTAGATGCGGACATTCTTTGCCGGCACAACCCCAGGGTCCAGAGACCGAGTTCCCATGGTGCGCTTCCACAGAAGAGCAGCCCAGTAGTTGGGGCGCGGTTCCAGGGTTTCCTCGTCGAGCATGCCATAGTCACTGCTCGCCAGCGTGTTGTACATGATCGTCTTGACGCTTCTTTGTGCAAGAGCGCCGAACTGGTCTAGCAAGCGGAAGCTGTCGGCAAATTGGGCAGCCCAGGTATCGCCGCCGCATGATCCTTCGCCGGTTTCGGTGAGCCAGAGATTCTTGCCCGGAAGGTAGGCGTCACGCTCGTTCGCGTAGAAGTTGTAGACGGTCAGGTCGCGGTCCAGCCACTCAGAGGTGAGCAGCTGTTTGGCGATCAGCGCCGCTCTCTCCCAGGCAGCGATGCGACGGCATGGAATAGAAGTGATAGGAGAAGGCATCGAAGATCGGGCCCGTGGCCTTCATCAAGTCGTCGGTAGAAACAATCTCAAAACGCCGTCCGCCCGGCATTGACGGAAGTGGAAGCCCTTCGGCCGCGCTACCCGGTCCCAGGTAGATTGTCGTCGGAGACTCGCGACGCAGGAAAGCGTCGAAGATCTTTGCGTCTCGGCCGAAGCTGGCGGCATCGTAGCCCTTCGGCACACCGCCGAAGCTGAGCAGAGTGGGTTCGTTCATGAACTCTATCGCCGCTATATGACCACCGATTTGTTTCGTGTAGTCGAGCCATGGTTTGGCTTGTACAGCGGTCCAGACTCCGTTCGCATCACGAGTTCCCGCGCTCGTCGCGACCGAAGCAACAATTTCGGCATTGACGGCCTTCGCAAAGTCGACGACCCCCTTCCACTCGGCGCGCGTGAGGACGCCGTTGAAGCCTTCCGGCGGACTCTTTAGCGGCGGATCGTCGTTGTTCTGGAAGTAGGTGGCATTGCGCCATGTGCCGCTGACGCGAACGTACGCTGGACCGAGCGCGGCAGCGAGTTTGCGAAGCTTCGGGTTCGAGAGATCGATGGGCGGACGGTACTGGAACAGGCTGCTATCGAGACCAGCAGGCTGATTGCCGGAATGCTTGTCGGAGCTAGCGGCAGCAGCTTTTTGTGCTGCGGATTTGTATGGCGCCCAGAACCGCCCACCGGTCACCTCAACGGCCTCCACATTGTAGGAGACGAAACGGGGATCGACTTCGCCGAGAACTTTCATACTCTGCGGCGAGACGGTCATTTGGGCGGTTGCCGACTGAACGCAGTTGATCGTGAGTGCGCCACCTGCTACCAATACCGAAGATAGGGCTGAAAAGGACTTCATCGTGACCGTCCTGACTTGTGGAAGGACGGTTGAGAAGCGTACCGCCTGGTTTTGGAGTTACTGCTGCCCATCCTTTGTATTAGACGCCTTCTCGGCGCGGCCGCGAAATGCTTTGCGTGGAAAAAAACCGCGAAAGCTGCCTGTTTTGCGTCCAGCGCATTGGCGAAAGTTGTTGAATTCACTCTCAATTCAGTAGACACCTGCGGCAAAAAAACCTAAGCTCCCGCACGACGTTTTGTTCTGCCCGCCGGCACTCAAAAAAACGCCATGAAATTTCGGCCCGCAAACCTTCACCATCCTCCGGAAAGGAAGAATGGCCATGCTCACTCAGAGACTTTTAATCAACGCAACTATTTCACAACGCGCCGGAAATTTCTTACGGCAGATTTCAGCGTCTGGGCTTCTCACCCTGTTGGCCATTGGAATCAGCCACGCATCCGTCGCAACGCGATTCGTGCCATTCAATAATTTCCAAAGCGGTGGATCTCCGACTTACACCGTCTCCGGCGACTTCAACATGGACGGCAAACTCGACCTGATTGCGAGCAACTCCAACGGAATTATCAGCTTCCTTGCCGGCAACGGTAAGGGCGGATTCGCAGCGCCCGTGACAATCACGCAGCCCAACTCTACCGCAGCCCAGATTGCCGTCGGCGATTTCAACTTCGACGGCAAACCGGACATCCTTTATCTGCCGCTTCCCGGTACGAGGGTCTACTTGCTGCGCGGCAATGGCGACGGCACCTTCCAGGCGGCAACCAGTTTTCCCGATGGAACCCACCACGCCTCGCTATCTGCAAACGATAAGATGGCCGCCGCAGATGTAAATGGCGATGGCAAGCCTGACGTGATTCTCTACACTACGACAGGCATCAACGTTTTACTGAACAACGGGTCAGGAGTTTTCGGCACGGCGATTCACACCAACACAACTACATTTGCGAAGGGCGTCTTCTTCACCACCAGCGATTTCAATAACGACGGCAGACTGGACATTGCGCTCGCCGACTATCAGGGAGACCTGCAGGTGCTGCGGGGCCACGGCGACGGGACATTCACTGCGCTCGCTCCCGTACCCGGGGATCCGTTCAATCAAACATCCTTTATTCAGTGTGTAGCCGCGGACGTCGACGGCAACGGCAATGTCGACTTGATCCTTGCCCAGGCCGGCGACAACTACCCCGACGGATTAGGAAGCGGCGGCTTCAACATCGCTCTCGGCAACGGTGACGGCTCTTTCTCATCCATTCTCGGCTCATCGCATACCGCTTCTTATTTCGTAGCCGGCATCGCGGTGGCCGATCTCGACGGCAACGGCACGCCCGACATACTCACCCTCAATTCCAATGCAACCAGTGTCGGTTCTAAATCGATTGCGGTGTTCCCCAACAACGCGGGTAATTTCCCCGCCCATACCAGCTTCGCGGTGAACCGCATCCCGGCCACGCTTACCATCGGCGACTTCAACGGCGATGGCAGGCTGGACGTCGCGTCCGGAGAATCCGCCGGCGTCTCCATGCTGCTCAATCTCGGCGCTGCAGCTCTGCGTGCTCCCATCACTGCGGATGCCGAGGAATATGGTACCGGTGGTATAACTACTGACCTGAATAAGGACGGACTTGCGGACATCGTGGTCCTTGCCGATGCTCAGCAGTTCCATGTCCCTTTCGGTCAAGTCACGGCCTTCCTCGGTAATCTCAACACAAAATTTGGCTTCACCACGATCCTGTCAGGCCTGCAGGGACCGTCCTTGCTGGCGGCTGCCAACTTCAATGGAGATGGATTTAACGATGTATGTGACGTCAGCGGAGATCAACTTGAAGTCGTCTTCTATACGTCGCCCGGCGGATTCGGTAACACCTCGGCTCCCGTCACCCTGCCTGCCTATCCAAATGCTCTTGCCGCCGGAAGTTTCAACCCTGGACAGAAAGGCGACTTCGCCGACATCGCGTTCACTGACGGCCTCAGTCTCTATGTGATGTTGGAGACCGGAGTCGCAACATTCGCCCCCGCCACTGTCTATGCGGTCGGATCGAACCCGGTAGCAGTCGTCACTCGCGACATGAACGGCGATGGAAAAACCGACCTCATCGTCGTCAATCATGACAGTGACAACGTCAGTATTCTTCTCGGCAAAGGAGACGGCTCCTTCATGCCCGCGGTGAACTATGCCGCCGGCACTGCTCCCACCGTCGTCACCACCGGTGATTTCAATCGCGACAACAAAATCGACCTCGCCGTGGCCAACGGAACCAATGTCGCTATCCTGCTCGGCAATGGCGACGGCACCTTTCAGGCGTACAGCAATTTCCCCGCGACCCTGGCGGGGGCAACGTCCATTTCTCAGGAGTCGTTTGAAGTGCCAGGCATCGAAGACATCGTCGTTGCTGGCGGACTCGCTTTCTACATTCTCCCCGGCAAGGGCGATGGCACTTTCCAGGCGCCCGTTAGGCTCTGGGGCGGCTCTTCATTTAAATCCGATGTCGTCACCGGCGACTTCAATGGAGACGGCGCTCCCGACATAGCGCTGTATTCTCCGCAAAGCATGGGCACCGTTGTCTTCTACAACCATGGCGGCGTGCACGTCGGGTTGAAGAGTTCCATCAATCCTTCACATGTTGGCAGCTCCGTCACGTTTACCACGACTGTCACTCCCAGCTTCCGAGGGACCGCAACGCCAACCGGCACTGTCGTCTTCAAAGATGGATCAACGGTTCTCGCCTCCGTCGCACTCAGCGCCACACAGGCTTCCTTCACAACCAGTCAACTCGGTCTGGGAACGCACTCCATTACAGCCGAGTATTCCGGATCAGCAACCTCCAGGGCCACTAAATCCCCCGCTCTGTCGCAAAGCGTCGTACCCTAGTTGACTCGCTCATAAATGGCCCGGAGAGTCTAAAACTCTTCGGGCCATTTCTTTGCTTCCGCTTCAGAAGCTAGTCATGCTCATTTTCCAGAAGCAGGAAATTCCCCAACGCCTCCGCTGACCAATTCAACAGTTATGAAGCCTCTCTTCAAGTCGCGAACAAGTTCGGTCAATTCGGGCAATTGCGGCTGATCTGGGCATAGGTCCTGATACGGTTCACAAACTGGTGAAGCACCAGGACGAGTAAGTGATGACACGAAAATTACGAAAAAGAATAGATCAAAGGACACGGTCTGCTTCCACAACAATCTTGATGTTGGCCGCTCTCATATGGAGCATATAGCTGCCAATGTGATCAGGAACGTCTACCGGTTTTTCGCCTTCACCACAATCCAGAGTCGCGCATGGTTACGACCCGGGCGGGAATGTTGTCGTTGCATCCTTTGCACCGAATGCAGAAGTCGCTGATCCCGGGTTTGGGCTGGTTCCACACGAGAACAGTATAGGCGCGCTTGCTCGAAGAGTTTGGGATCAGTTGCGAGGGCGTGTATCAAGTCCGCGCTGATAACGGACAGGAGAACGCAAGACCGTTTCGCATCTACCATTGTCATTGCTGCTTCCATCATTTCGGCTGTTTCGCTTGGCACGCGAGCCTGACATTAGTTGACCCTCAACCCGGCTGACATCATTGCGCCCGCGACTTAAAAGGGGGACGACAAACAGTGAATACAGCGCCCTTTTTCTCATCGTAACGTTTGACTCTTGCTCTGCACAATGATATCGTCGTGCGCGCCACGTGAGTTTAGGTAAACCCGAGGCACTCAATCAACGGCTGCTGAGTCTAAAAAACGGTTCGAGCTTCAATCCTCCGGGGACAGCTAGTAATTTTCGACATCGCTCCAACGATGTCCGAACGAGGAGAGAATCATTGAAGACCCTCTTGCATCTCAGAAATCTTTCTACTGTTATCCTGTGCATGCTCGCCGCCGCTGCGGCCCGTTCTCAGCAGGAACAAACAACGATTACGCCGCCCGCGAAATCCGCCACAGATTCCGATTGGGAAAGAATGCGCGAGGGGATGAGAATAGCTACGCCAATGCCCCCTGCAAATGTCTACCGACCCGACACGGCAACGCCTTCAGAAGGCATGTTCAGCTATGACATCCGGTCGCGGCAGTCTTTCCATGTGTCATCTGGAACTCCAGAGCTTCAGCCGAACAGTCTCGTGATCGAAAAAGAAAATCCCGGAACACTTCCCGAATCAGCGGATGTGGATGGATCCACCGCTTTTAAAGCAGGCCTCGCTGGACAGTCAGACGTCGGCAAAACGGCGTCGAATGTCCTTACTCGTACCAACATCACGCCTACCCCTCCGGGCAGAGTTATTCGGCCCTACACTTTTCCGACGAGAACAGAATTTCGATTGCTCGTGCGGTTCAAGAATCCCGGGGGGCGGACAGTTATCATTATTGCAGCGCCTCATCCGTGTCAGACTTTCATTTGCTTACGTCAGGCAGCTGCCTCTATAGGCATTCGGCGAAAGGAGACGGATTTGCGGCTGAGATTTGGGCCTGGCCTGCGGAGACCGACGTCGTCTTTCCTGCGGAGAACGCCGACCAGTTTCCTATTGATTATGGATTCTGGCCAGACTTTCCCTACGGCGTTGCCAAGGCGACCAGGCAAACTGTCTATAACGCCTGGAAAGACACTTCTGACGAGAACTGGGACATTGGGTTTATCACCCTGGATAGACGAATTGGACACCGCGTTGGGTGGATGGGGCGCGAATTGGAACCAAATCCATCCTCTCTCCATTTGAGCGGCTATCCATTCGACAATTGGATCGAACAACCAGACCTAATCGACAATCCTTTTCAATATGATAGTTTCGATCCGGGAAATGTCTCCTCTTCCACCTGCTGTCGCATTGCCATGGATGCAATCACTTATCATGGCGAGCTAGGCGGCGGTGCCTGGAGATATACCGGGACTGACCACGTTCTTCAGGGGGTCATCTCCGGTGTCTCACACAATCCGCCCCACTCTGGAATTACCCGAATCACGTCGCAGGTCAACAGCGATTTGAGCAGAAGGATCAGCGACGACCAGGCAGAAATACCTCCAGTAGACCGCGCGGAGCTGATTGAATACGTCTTCGACAACTCCTCAAAAGCCCTCATCACCGACAACGTCTTCGTCGGGGACAAGATGAAGATCAAGGTGAACGCTTACGATGTGGGCTCCCTACCCTCAGTAGGAACAAAGGCGGCAATCTACCTCCTGCGTGCAAATGTGGTACCGGTTGCACCGCCAATTCCAACGAGTAAGAATCTAACAAACAAAGGGATTCTTATTGGAACGATTGATCTCGGCACACTGGGTGCAAACAAATTCACTGTCCAGACCCATTCCATTACGATCCCGCACGACCTGCCATTGGGTTACTACTATGTTGGATGGGAGCTGCAAAGTTCCACGCCTCAATACGGAGGCGACATAAAAGTTGCGCTTCTTAAGGGAATCCTCATAGCGAATGGATTGACCTCTATAGTGCTGGCCGATGTCGCCATTGAGGGGGGCACGTCTACTTTCTCTACGGTATTTTTTTCTAACATCGTGCCGGAGGCAGTTGACGTTGCATTGTCCAGCGATAATCCGGCAGCGCACGTACCCATGTCTGTGCATTTCACCAAGAACGCTTATAAAGCGAGTTTTGACGTCAAGACGATGCCGGTATCAAGCGAGACAACCGCTACCATCACTGCGACGTATGGAAGCTTAACTAAGACGGTCGAACTTACCATTCTGCCGGCACCATCCGCGAAACCAACGGCTGCGATAGCTCCGTGAACAGCCCTTGGCCTTGTTCTTCTGCGGAAACGCGTCGATACCCGCGCTTGCTTCTTGCTATTTGGGATTGAAAGGGCAATTCACTCGCAGGGATTGCGCCGCGACCATCGGCCTTGGTAGACGCCGGCTCACCGAACTCCTCTAGGAACCTGTTGAAATTGGCCGCAACACCGCAGGGTTCTTGAGGATTTGGGAAGTTTGCGTGTTGGCGTCTGTTTGAATCGGGTGTTTGGGCAGTATGGCCAACTCAGCACATCACTATATCTATGTGCGCTGAGGCCGAAGAAGGTCACTTGTCGCGTCGGTAGATTGTCTAACGCTGATGGATTACGAAACGCGAAGGGCTCAGCAAAGGCTGCGTGAGGAAAAGACTTTGCCACCGCTTTTCGATGCGCTAGAGTTCGAATAGACCGAAGGCTTGTTGCGTCTCTCTAGATCAGAGGAGAAGTTTGCCCTTTGACTAGTAAGAGATCAATTTGGATAGAACTGTGGTCGCTGCACTCGATTTGGAAAGGAAACTATGCTGATCATCCTCATAATTCTGTAGTTGTATTCGGTTTTGGCGGCTATCGACTCGGACCAGGACTAGGGTACTACGGCGGCGGTGGGATTAGTTTGATCCTGCTTATCGTGATTATCCTGCTGCTTTTGAAGGTGATCTAGGAATTCCCACTACTGCGACGATAGCCTGAAGACAACTGAGAACAACGTCTGTTGACAAGTGCTAACAAATGTTATCCCTTCGAGTCCAGCAACGGTGGGGCAGGGACGTATATTTTTTCGCTATTGTTGACAACAGTCGAACCGACACATAGGCTCCTGCCGATTTTAAAACCAATGCAAGCGAAAACCCTCCAAACGCCCGTCTTCATTGGCTGAAACCTTTCTAATCGAAGCCAGAATGATGTCATGGTTGCGGTCAAACCCTATTTCTGTTGATGTTTAACTCTGAGATCAGATCGATCGTAAGCGTACGCAGATCCCCTCTTGACGATAGGTGGAGTGTGTCATGAGGTGCCCACTTCTTTTTTTAGTGGGCACCTCATGAGTGTGTCTAAGCAGCTTGAGAGGAGTGGGTTTTGAGTGAGGTGACGAGGTTCCACGGCAGGAGGTCGTCGATTCGGCTGACGGGAAAGCGTGCGAAGTTCTGATTTCGTATTCTCGTTGCCGCGCGAACAGGAACGCGAATCGCGCTTGATCGGAGAGTTCTTCTGTCATTTTGGCAGTCGCCACCGAAATAAACTTGCGGTAATGTTTTGGAATGACAGGCAATTTACAACTCAATTCAGCCCAACTGTTTGCCAAGTGGTTGTTAGAGGACTCTGGAACGCTCACGCCAGACTTTTCGGTTTTACGTATCCACCGCGCGGAACCGCGTTTTCAGACGAAAAATTATTTTGCACGATTCAAAGTTGAGATCGCCCATCTCGATGGCAGTGGTATGAACCCCACGCAAGTTAGCTGCGTCGTCGTGGAGGTATCTGAAACCGATCAGAGCTCGGCGGCTGTCTCCGGAGTTCGCTGCGAGTCTATTAAGAGCCTCTAAAAATCTCACTATCAAGGCCTACACCCAGGTTTTTCCTCGATTTATTAAGTAACGATTCCAGATTCGAAACTTTTGCCGCTTGTGGTGTAAAAAGCCTGAACGCTTCTAATCATCAATTCTTACAATGCCTAAATGCGCCGAAATGCGTGTAAAACCGGCCAATCAAGGGTGGAAGATGCGGGTGGAGGTTGTCGCCCAAGATTCGTTTCCGCTCAAAAGAATGACCTGACTCGTGTAAACGAGCCTAACAAATGACTATCGGGCTTTGTAAGCGCGCTCCTTCGTCATGTAATCCGCGGTGGGCCCAGGCATCTCTCTCCGTTGGAGTAGGGTTAGAGTCTGGGCCCTTTTCCATTACCGTTCATTGATCATCAACAAAGACTAGAGAGTCGCGGACGCCGATGCGCAGGCATAAAGCCGAGGATGGCTTACTTTTTTACGAGCAAGCGGGATGGCTCCACAACCAACACGTCATCCGGATGACCGCGATCTTTCGCACAGAATCTCGCCGAGTTTTAGTCCACGATCGATGCCGATTTCGAAGAGATTGGAAGCAAAACGCAGAGGATGGCGCGGAGGAGGAAAACTAAGAAAAGCGGGTTGACTCACATGACGACGAAGAATAATTCGAAATCGCTGTTCCCTTCATCCAATTGACCGGCCACCTTTCCCGTCTCATTCATGGCGCAGGCGGGCCCGTAGGCTCCCCCGCCCCCAGGCTGTACACGACATGCACCTGGGTATGGACGTCCACCGGTTGGCCACTCACCAGGAACGGCTTGTACTTCCAGCTTCCAACGGCATCCATCGCCGACTTTTGCAGCAGGGGCGGACCGCTGACTAAAATCATATCCTCGATTTCGCCGGTCTTCGAGATCGTGACGTTGAGCACTACCGTTCCGGAGATGTGCGCGGCCTTTGCGACTGCCGGATAAACAGGGTCCGTCTTAACCAATCGATTCGCCTCTGCGACGCCGGAAGAGAGCATAAGGTTCTGAACACCCGCCATTTTTCCTAATCCCGTTGCTCCCGTTGAATGAGCCGTATGGGTCATCATCGCCAGTGAGTAGCCCTCCTCGACGGTACATTCTGAATGGGCATGAACGGGTTTACCCATGAAGTCAAGAGGTGGACCAGCGTATGGAACGGCGCTGGGAACTAATCTTTTTGTCGAGGCCATTTGAGAAGCTTCCAACTTTTTCGCAGCCTCCGACCAATCCGGGATAAGGGCCGCACTGTCTCGACTCGGCAATAAGCAGAAGGTGACTTGGAGTGCTTTGATTGCTTCAGGCGTGAGAACGCAGGACGCTGTACACGACGGAGCTGTGCCGCACTCGGCCTCGAGATTAGTGCTCTTGCAAAGCTGGTACTTCTCGTAGTTTTCGACACAGGCCTTTGCGGGCTCAACACAAGAGGCTGCGAGCTTACGATTCATTTCGCCATACAGTCCCATTGCTTCTGGAGGATCTTTTACGGTCGGCTGCACTCTCCTCATCGGACCGAAGTAAGTCGCACTACCACCGATTGCATAATGCAAAAGACAAGCCGTCCAGACATCGGGCGGCTTTGTAGTATGTTGCCGATGGCTTTTGCTATCGCTACTTGCGATACAGACTGGTTCCTGTGACTCCAATCGCAACGCCTGCCGACGATTACTTTTATTAAAGCGAACTCCAAGGCCAAGGACTCAGTTCTCAGTCAGGTGTCCGGGATTCTCACCGTTACATTCACAACCGTAGTTCGTGGGGGCTCATAATCCCAAGGACTTCACTTGCTCCTCGGTTTCGTAGCCGAGCCAGTGTGCAACTTCGTGCCAGACCACGCGTTTCACTTCGGCATGCAAATCTCCTTTTGAACACCGCAGAATGGGGTCACGAAAAACAAATATCAAGTCGGGGGCATACTGCACTTGAGTGAATGACCGCTTGGTCCTAAATGTGCCGCTGTACAATCCCAATAACTCAGTTCCATCACGCCATTTCTCTCTGCTCGATATGTCCTCCAATACGTCCGCAGGAGGCTCGTCAACCACTTGGATGCCTGGGAAATCTGGCAGGTCCCTGATCTTCTGGGGCAGCGTGCTGTATGCCCACTCTACAATCTCCTCAAAGCTCTTGGGATTTGCGGCGTCGGCCATGACGCCAACTTTACTACCAGAATCACTCGCAAGGGGTTTGACCGATGTGTGAAATCATGGGTGGAGATTGCGGGGTGGAGCGCTTCCGTTGCCCTTGTAAGTGTCTGAAATTAAACATATTACGAAGATGAGTTTCATCGAAGAGCTCAGCAACTTCAGTGCTGGCCTCGTAGTAAGCAAGAAAGACCGTTTTCCAGTGAAAGAGATACGTTCAAATGGGCGAGGACCTATTGCTTGGGGCTAAATTTCGGTACTATAGCGGCACACGCGTCAGCTTCTCCACTTTTGCAGGGATTACGGCAAATTACTTCAAATTAGGCACTTAGAGCGTTTCATAATTACGCTGAATTTCTCTCTATTTTCCTAAACATACAGCGATCTTCGGAAACTCAAAATCCGCCGAGGGCAACCTCATGGGGTTCGACCCCCGTCCCGGCACCAATTAAATCATAGAGTTAAGTTGATACCAACTACCCGATGCCCCTTCGCTGTGCCCAAACCGTGCCCGAACGGCTAAAGATTCGATCTAATCAATTCTAGGTTCAGAGCTGCTAAGGATCTTTCCGAACAGAATCTTCAATTATTGGAACGGAATTCTATTACTAGTTCGCGTGCAACTTCGAGAGCAGTCGGAGAGCCGATGTCTTCCTCTGCGCCCAGGGACAGCGAGGCGGAACATAAGCTGGTGGCGAACTTCGCCCGTGCTCCTCGATTGGCCATCAAGGCGAGGGTCTCGTGAATCTGCTAGCCGCAGTGCTTTCTAAGCGGAGCGTGCGAACGGCCCAGGCTTCTTCGCAAGCACCTGGGGCTCTCCAGCAGCGATCGATGCAATGGGCAGTTCTTCATTTGCAGCAACACCAAAAGTGGCCCCTCAATCGGGATGGTGCATTTCGAGCCACACAGCGATCGCGACGCCCAAAATTATTGCGCAGGCTACTATGATGATAGCCGCAACAAGCTCGCGCGGCTTCCAACGTATTGCTCGCACTCTCCGCTTACTACCACGTCCTAAGATAATTTGGCGAGACATGCGCTATCCCCTAAGAGGGCGACTTGGAGCCACTTCGAGATTGCGGCTCCAAGGCCAATCGTTGGTTTGAGGGAACGTCCCGCTAAAAGTGAAAACCAATCTCGCCCGTCAGGGCCCGCGGCGTAACGTAGTGTGTGCCGCTGAAGGTCGAGAGAAAGTTGTAAAGTGCGTACTTGTTTGTCACATTGATGGCCGTGACACGCGCGCTCCACCTGAACCGGTCGCCACGGAATAGGTTGTCGTCGCCCAGCGTCATATCGAAAAGGCTACGTGGTGCGATGCGCGGCGGATTGTGGTCATCGTTCTCAGTGCCGGGCGCGGGTATCTGGATGAGGTTTGAGCCGTACTGCGATGGAGCGCAAGTAGTCAAAGGATTTGCCAACGTTGCGCGCTGACTGCCACAAAACAGTCCGGCTTGCTGTTGTTGATCGGCGGTGAGAACCGTCAGGTCGACTGGCGTCGTCGTATCCGTTGCAAACGGAACCGCACCAGCGACAAGCCCGCTGTCATATCTCCAGTTGAATCCAAACCATGGCAGGTTTTGGAACGGCTGATATTGCAGATGCGCAGTTGAATTGAATTTCTCATCATGATCGATGCGGAACGGGTAGCCGCCGCTCTCCACGGTTGTACCCAAGCCGCCAATCTGCGGAGGGAAGAAGCGTGCCGCAACACTGGAAAAGACGAAGAAGCCCGTGAAGCCATGAACAGTAGGGACGCTAACTCTTCCTGCGTAGCCCGTGATCTTTGAGTTATGCCAGTCGATCGGGAAGGTGATTGGTGTGAGGCCCAGGACGCTGAAATCATAAGAGTCGTGCGTGTATTTCCAGATGTATTCACCGCTGGCGACGACGTACTTGCCAAATGCCTGCTCGAGCCCGGCGTGGAATTCATTTCGAAAGCCGGGATTGAATGCTGACGGTACGCAAGGAACCAACGCCGCAATTACCTGATAATCACACCCGGTAGAGGAAAGCACCAGGTTTTCGTTAAACGGCGTCTCTAGTGTTCGTGCGTAAGAAGCTCGCAGCACCGTGTTTGTCTTTGCGACATTGTATGCAATACCGACACGAGGTTGTGCCGATCTCGCAATTGCAAGCCCGTTGTAGAGATCCCCACGAATTCCTACATTGAAACTCCAGTTCTTCAATGTTATCGAGTCCTGCAGGTACAGAGCGAGTTGCTTCACGTCTGTATGTCCAAAGAATGGATAAAGAGTACTGGTGCCGGCGCAACCGTCCGAACCAGCCGGGATTGGACGAGTGAGGTCGTAACAGCCGAGCAATGGATTGAACGGAGCAGTGGCGTTTGGATTGTCGGCCGTATTCGGTTGATAGCCAGCGGCGGCGCACTGCGAGGGGTCATTGAAGCCGGCGACCGGTTCGCCATCGCTGTCAATGCAGGGTGAGTTCAGCGAGGGATCAACGATTCCAAGGTAGTCGTATTCACGCAAAAATGTCTGCTGGTAGACGGCTCCTAACTTGATGTTGTTTATCCCTTTGACATACGAAAAATCCGAGCGCAGGCCGGCATTGAGAAGAGTGCGGGCCTGGGAGACTGTTTCCTGCTGTGAGCCTGCTGTGAAGTCGGAAAATACGTCGGAGCTGGGGTAGTAGTTGTACCAATCCTTTCGGACAAACGCGCCGAAGTTGAATACTTTATCCGAGCCGATGACCCGAGTGTAGGTGGGTGCGACATTGAAAGTAAGAATCGAAGACTTCTGGTCTGTCGGGCCGACAGGCGCGCCCGTGATGGGGTTGGTTGAGCCGACATTCAGGTTGTCGTATGAGTTAGGCGTTTGGAACCATGAGCGCGTAAACCCAAGATTCAAGTGGAGCGCGTCGGCCGGGGTCAGAACGTAGTCCACGCGGTCAAACACGTTCTCTTCGTTCCCTTTGCTATGAAAAACGCTGAACTCCGGCCCGTCGAGAAAGCGTCCGCTGTTCAGTCCGCTTGCTGCAATGAAATTTCCCCAATTCTGTTTGCCATAGGCAAGATCGAGGCCCAGAGTTGATGAACCAAACGAGCCATAGGAGGCGGTCACGCTGCCGGTGGGCCGGTCTACTCCTTGTCCGGAGCGCGTCACCACCTTGATGACAACGCTGGTCTTGTCTCCATATTCAGCAGGCGGAGCACCGGCGATCACCTCGAGGGATTGAATGGATTCCGCCGGAATCTGGTTGGAGAAGACCTTGCTTTGCTGATCTGTAATAGGCTGCCCATCTACAGAAAAAGAGTTTTGAGCATGGTCCCCAAGCCCGTGAAAAAGGCCGTTTGAATCCGCCGCAATGCCCGGTGTCGAGAGTGTGACCAGCGAACTGACAGACGACGAGGTACTCTCAAGAGGTAACTTGTCGAACAGGCCACGATCAACGTCGGTGTGGAAAGTGGAATCGTTTTCGACTAGATCTTGACCACCCTCCACGGTAACGGTTGTGGCCGCAGTTGAGATCTGAAGGGGAGTGTTCAGACTAATAGGCACGACTGACCGAACATCCACATCTTTCGCAACCGACCCGAAACCAGATGCCGTGATGCTGACGTGATAGGGATTGAACGGTAAGTTGGTGAACTCAAAGTGACCGGTAGCATCGGTTTTAGCTACCCGGCTATATCCGCTGACAGGGTTTTCGAGAGTAACAGTAGCATTGGGCACAACGGCGCCGGTTGAATCGGTGACGACACCTGAGACTGTTCCCGAATTACCAACGGATTGCGCATCCAGGTGCGTGATAGCAAATGAAAATAAAAAGGCAAATACAAATACGACACTGCGTCGGATAGACGTGTGCATACGATACCCCCCTCAAATGTTGATCGAATGTTTCTTCCAGGATTTAGGAGAAAGCAGGCGAGACAGGAGGAGGTCGTGTGTAGAGGGCGAAAACGGAAAGAGTAATCGGGGTGTGCGGACGAAGAAAATCGACAATCCGGACTACGTGCCGGACGACGACCGGGACAACCGCAGGTGTTGCAGGCGAGATGACGACGTGGGCGGTTGTGCAAAGAGAGCAATCGGAATGCGAAACATTCCCCGACTCGTGGCCGTGCGCCACCTGAATGGTTCCACCAAGAATAACGAGCGCCACGCACAACACGCCGAGCAGCAGACGTAGAGTGCCGTGGGATCGCCGGGGGAACGTCAGGCGCAGCATAGCTAACACTATAGCGCAGTCAGCGCCGAGTTTGTAAAGAGCACCAAGAGGTCTTGACTTCGTCAGAATTCACTCGATCAAGATCTCTGGTGCAATGCGAGAACACGAAGCTGCGAGCGGAAAGCCCGCTCGCAGCAAGCTTCGCTAGACAATCGAGGCGGACAGAGATGGTCCGTGGGCCAACAAGAAAGCTCAAGAGGGCAAGCTTTCTATTTCCCCACGTCTTTCGTAGCGTTCGGCAGTTCAACCAGCGCAACGGCCTTTAACTTCCCCAAGGTGCAGGCAAACCAGAACTCTTAACTGTGATCCATGCTGCGCGGTTGCAGGTTCGTCCGCGCAGCATGGCTTCGCTTAGTACTTGAATCGGTAGCGGATTTCGCCATAAATCTGCCGAGGATCGTTGTAGTGGAAGCCGCCGAAGGTAAGGCTGTTGTCGAGCAGGACCCGATGATTGGTCACGTTGAGACAAGTTGCGGAGAGCGATATTCGTTCGCCGAAATCCTTTGCGGCAGAGAGGTCAAAGGTGGTGTGTGAAGGCAGGTAGGCTCCTGGGTAAGGAGACGGCGGATCCTGTTGTCCGTTGGTGAATCCCGAGCCGTAGTAAACGTTCGTTGATGCGTAAATGTGACTCGGCAGAGTCGCATTAAAACCGACATTCAGGGTGTCGCGCTGATCATGGTCCACCGGGGTGTAGTCAAAGCCAGAATCACATGCCGTCGATCCAACAGGAGTGCAGATGAGTCCGCCGGTAATGTTCCCGCGTTGTTGTGCAATCTGGTTGGAATAGGCAAGATGAGCCTGCCCTAAGCGCCAGATGCGTGGCGAACGAAGGGTCAACTCCCAGGCCTGGATGAGTGCCCCATCCACCGTGACGGGGTAATAGATGCTTGAATTGCCGATATTGGAGTGGTCGAGGAAGTTGTTCACCCTATTCTGGAAATGATCTGCGTCGAGAAGCCATCCCTTGTACGGAATCTGCACGCCGAACTGATACTCCTCATCGCGCTCTCCATAGAGTGGAACAAAGGCTGTGTTATTGGCGTTCGCATAGTCGACCACCGGCCCTGACGCTGTCAGCAACGGGGGCGGCTGATAGTACTTCCCCCAGAATCCACGAAACACCCAGTGGAGCTTCGGTAGCTCGAAGGCAATCCCAAAACGGGGATCGATTTGGTGTTCCGTGATGTCGGAAACGAAATTCGACTGACGAAGGCCGGCTATGAGTGTGAGCCAGGGAGTTGCCTTGTAGTTGTCAGAGATGTATTCCTCGATGAGGCCGCCGCTGGCTGAGTCTGTAGTGCTGAAGTTCTCAAAGCTGCCGTCGTTGAAGATGGAGCCGAACAGATAGCTGTCGTGTTGACCCCAGCTATAGATGCCGGCTTGAATTGTGTTCCGAGCGATATTGGTGTTAATTCCAGCTTGCAGTCCGCCGTAGTTGGTCGTCCGATCCGCGGTCGTGGCGACGGGGTAGTCATTCGGGTTAGCCGAGTAGTTGGCGCTGTTGTAGTGGTAGAACGGGGAGACCTCAAGCATGGTTGCTGCGTTGAAAGTATGTGCCCACGTTACGGCGGTCATTCCATCCGTCTCATGTTGTCCGTCTCGCAGTCCCTGGGAGGGATAGAACTGGTTCTGGTAGCTGTTGGGGTCTGGATCATAGGGAATCTGAAAGTAGTCCGCACGCAGCTGGCCGACAACACGGAGCTGGTCCTGTGGAGTACGGTTATAAATCAGCGAAGTGAAACCGCCATAGCCGTTGGCAGCATCGTGATAGACCTCGCTGATGGGCGGCGATAGCCCGTAGTCGGTACGATTACCGTTGAGGCTGGCGTAGTAAGCGAACTTCTGTGTGTGGCCACCGAAGCTCAGTTGGTCGTTGGTCTGCCAGTAGTTGCCGAGGCTTACGATCAGTTCGCCTTCATGGTCGCGTTCAAATCCGTTGCGCGGCGCAACATTGAAGACACCGTAGGTCCGATCTCCCACATCGGCGGCATAACTACCCCGCTGTATTTCCAGATAATTGATATCTTTTGGGTCGATCTGAGGGCCAATGTTGCTGGCGATATTTGTGTTCGGAATTTCGACCCCGTCGATCAGCCAGCTCACTTGATGACCACCGCGAATGTGGAGCATGTCGTGGGTCATGTAGGCACCTGGAACATAGTCGGTAATCATCTCCATTCCGTAACTGCGGCTCGCCCCCGGAGTCTGCGTGATGTCTACGTGGTTCACGGTAGTTGTCGGAGTGGCGGTGTCTACATTTGTGACGTTTGCTTCCGCCTCTGCCGAGACGGACTGCTGCACGGTCGCGATCGGTAACTCAAAGTGCAAAATGGGCGAAGTCCCCGAGGCAAGCATCACGAGTTGTGTCTGTGAGGCAAAGCCAGGCTGAGAGACCGTTAGTTTGTACTCGCCAAAAGAGACGATCTGAAAGCGGAAGGCTCCGTCGCGATCAGTCTCAAGAGTTTTTACCAAACTGGAATTGACGCTCGCTAAGACGACCTTGGCGCCGGAGATTGGGCGGTGCTGCGGATCATGAACAATTCCCTGCACCTGCCCATAGACCGTAGCGTGGGCACGATGCGCCGAAATTATGAGGACGAATAGAAAAAAGACCGGGAGAAGCAATGCGAACTTGCGCATGGACAAATCGACCTCCGCACCACGGGTGTGGCGAGCGTAGCAATGAATGAGATTGCAAGAGCGAGCCCGAACCGAGCTTTGACGAGGCGTGGTAGGAAAGCTAGAGGAGGAGGCTGGGAGGGCCGCGCTTCTGGCGGCTGCGATCGAGGGAGAGGCGATAGAGGGCTTCAGTCTGCGCGTGAATCGCGGGGTGACTGGCGATCTGGGCGTAATGGGTGGCAGAGGCCGCGGGCGCACCGTGGAACGGGAATGACGATGCAGTGACTGCGCGTGGGTAGAAGGCGCAGCGTTGCGGTGTCTGGCGCGCCTGGGTTCCAAGGCCCGCTGAGCGCAGGGCCCGATCCGTCATGGTGCAATGATGGTTACCATCGCGGCGGCAGCACGCCGGGAGACTTGCTTCGGGGTCGGAAGAAGAAAGCGCGAGGAGCGGCGCGGCCATGAACGAGCCGATCAGAGTGAGCATCAAAATGGCCGTAAATCGCCGCATGGAGAACGTAGTGTAAGCGAGATCACACGCAAGACGCAATTTGCGAGCCTGCCTGGAGTGAGGGTTGGCGCGCCATTGCGAACGAACCACCGCGGCAAAAGGACATCGCAGTTCCCGTCAAAGCGCACCTTGCTTGTCCGAATTACGCATTATGCGACGAGGGGCTGTCACGATTCCGCAGTGATTCAGACGTTCGACATTCCGCAAGGCTGGGTTGCGCCCGGGCAATTGCATCACCGAGGCAACTCTCTGCGCAAGTAAGCAGCAAATCAAATGCGTCCGTTATCCTGGACGACGGGTCAGCGGAAATAGGGCCTACACCAACCCTAGCCGCAGGAGAAGGTTACTGGGCCTGGTTGGTCACGGAGGGCACTCGAAGTGCTGATCGTAAAGATGGGTAGCATGAATTTGGAAAAGATGTTACTCTAACGTTTCCCCGGCAGGATGTCTCTTTTCGACTGGAATTTGCATGCAGCAAGTGGGAAAACTTCGCGTTGCGTCAGTGGGTTGCCTCCTAAACGGCTGACCGAATGGCCCTACCCAGAGATTCTCTTTGAGTTCGGTGGAATCCTGCTTTGCAACTCCCTCCCTTGCCCAATCGGCCCGGCTCCTGTCGAGTGACTGGATCCAAACTCCTGTTTGTTGTTGTTGACCGAGCGGACACGTTATACCCCAGAACATTCATTTGAAGACTCGGAGGCAGGGAGATTCATGAGGGCCGGTAACACGATTTATAGATTGTTCATACCGCTCTTATTGCTATTCGTTCTTTGGGAGCCTCGTCTCGCAATAGCTCAGGCCATCTCTGGTCCAAAAAAGATGAAGGCTACTTTACTCATGGTTGCTGCGCAGGAGAGGGCGCCGGTCGCCACCAGTGACAAAGCTTATACGCCTCAGGTGACGGGGACAGTCGTTGACACGTCTGGCGCAACGATTGCCGGGGCTACCGTAGAGGTTCGGAGCGCGGACAGCGCCGTCCAAAAACTGACGCAGTCAGACAACACCGGCTCCTTCAGTATTTCTGGACTCTCGACAGGTGATTATCGAATTATCGTATCGAGTCCCGGTTTTGCAACCAAAGAGATGCCTTTCGCGATCGGGATCTCCGCGGAACCGGGGCCGTTGCGCATTTCCCTGGCGGTGAACGCCGTGAGCACCACGGTGGAGGTGCAGGGCCGGGAGGATAGCCTGATAGGAATCGCCGAATCCGCGACGCAGGGGACGGTGGGCGCAAAGCAACTCGAGGATCGTCCGCTGCTTCGTTCGGGGGAGATTCTGGAGGCAGTTCCCGGTCTGATCATCACGCAACACGCGGGGGGCGGTAAGGCCAACCAGTATTACGTTCGCGGGTTTAATCTCGACCACGGCACAGACTTCGCCATCTTCATCGACGGTATGCCTCTCAACCTGCCTTCGCACGCGCACGGCGAGGGGTATTCGGACATGAATATTGTGGTGCCGGAGTTTGTGCAGCGGTTGAATTTCGAGAAGGGTCCTTACTACGCGGATATCGGCAACTACGGCTCAGTTGGATCGGCGAACGTGCAGTATTTCAAGACGCTGCCGCAGAACTTCGTCCAGGCGGAAGTGGGCATGTACGACTATGCGCGGGCCGTTTTCGGAGTTGCGCAAACGCTCGGCCCGGGTACTCTGCTGTACGGCGGAGAAGCGTATTACGATGACGGCCCATGGACGCATCCGGATGCGTATAAGAAGTTCAACGGGCTTGTAACGTACAGCCAGGGCGGCAGCACGAATGGCTTCAGCATGACGGCTCGCGGGTACCACGGGAAATGGAATTCGAGCGACCAGATTGCCGAGAACGCAGTGCCCCTCGTTGGTGTCTTCGGCACACTGAACACGACGGACGGTGGCAATTCACAGCGTTATAGCCTGCAGGGTGAATGGCATCGCCAAGGCGCGGATTCGGCGACGACGATGCTGGGCTATGGATTCTATTACGATCTCGATTTATTCTCAGATTTCACTTACTACCTGACGGACATCAATCGCGGCGACCAGTTTGAGCAGCAGGATAAGCGCTGGGTGGCGGGACTGGCTGCAGCGCACACAATTTTCAGCCGATGGTTTGGACACAGGGTGGAGAATACGTTCGGCGTGCAGGTTCGCAACGATTGGATCCACAACGGCCTTTTCCAGACGGAAGATCGCGTACGCGTGGACAAAACTGATTCGGACACTGGTAACACTCTACCCGCGACTACACAGGAGGATCGGTTTACTGACACGCAAGTTGGTCTCTATGCGCAAAACACAATCCAGTGGGCGGAGAAATTCCGCTCAGTTTTGGGGCTGCGCGGCGACCTGCAGTATTTTGATGTAACCAGCCTGGTGGAGTCGGCCAATTCCGGCACGGCGAGCAAGTTTCTGCCCAGCCCGAAATTAAATCTGATTTTCGGTCCGTGGTTCAATACGGAGTTCTATGCACAGGGCGGATTCAGTTTTCACAGCAACGACGGGCGGGGCACAACGCAGACGATCGAACCGATCTCGGGAGAGAACCCTTATCCCGGTACGCCGGCCACGCCGATTCCTGCCCTGATACCAACCAAAGGCGCGGAGGTCGGCGTCCGCACACTGGCTGTACCACACCTGCAGAGCACACTCTCGCTCTGGCATCTACACAGTGCTTCCGAGCTGCAGCAGTCCGGCGATACCGGCGGCACGACTGCTTCGAAACAGCCGAGTAACCGCTATGGCGTCGAGTGGGCGAACTATTACACGCCACGAGAACATCTGGCTTTTGATTTTGACTTCGCGGATTCCAAGGCGCTTTTTACAACAATCGACGAAGACGATGCTGCGCCGGACAGCCCGGGCGGCAGGTATGTTCCGGAGGCGGTTGAGCTGGTGATTTCGGCGGGCGTGACGGTGCAGCAGTACAAAAACTTTTGGGGGAGTTTGCATCTGCGCGCCTTTGGCCCGCGCAATTTGACGTCCGACGCAATCTACCGCTCAAGCTCAACACTCTTGCTCAACGCGGAAGTTGGCTATCACTTCAATGAGAAATGGCGCGTTTCGGCTCAATTTCTCAATTTGCTTGACCGCAGCGATCACGACATTGACTACGCGTATGAGTCCCGGGTATCGCCAACGGCCGAGGCAGAGTTCACCAACGTCTTCCATCCGGTCGAACCCTTCCAGGTACGATTTCTGCTGGAAAGAACTTTTTGACAAATCCGGCGGTTGTCATCCTGCTTATAGAAACTAGCAGGTCTACCCCCAATATCTATTTCGGTTCCGCTCCTTGTGGGCTCTTAACACTATTCATGAGTATGCTCGTGGTAGTGATCATGGGAATGCGAGTGCGTAACCTCGTCGTGCGTATGCTCACGCGTGTGCTTTGTGCCAGCAGCCGGTGGGTTGGGATGAGAATGATCGTGGTGCTCGTCGTCATGAGAATGTTCGTGAGTTTGTGTCAATGTAACGTGGTCGTGACTGTGAGAATGCTCAGTCATAAATGCCTCCTTGGGACATTCCCAAACATTATGACGGAGGATTGTGCGATTGCCTGATTCAGCAGGCTGACGGTGACCTGGCGTCGGAAGGGGGGTTAAAGCTAGATAGCAGTATCCCGGCCCATCTGGATAGAGGCAACGTGACTTTCTTTCAGTGGCCGCGGTTCGCCGGGCACAATGCTTCGGAAACTTGGACGGTCTAGTGCGAGTGTATGGAGCTCTTGAGATTCTTGCCGGATTTTGTCAGGACGAGTTTTCCGAGTTCTACGCCACGCAAAGCGAGCATGCCGTCGGCAACGGCCTGGATGTCTCTTCCTCTGCCTTTCATGATAATGACTTCCAGGCAATAGTTGTGATCTAGATGGACATGCGTGGCCGCGAGAACCATCGTGCCCGCAACGTGTTGGACCTCTGTCAGCTTTTGCGCAAGATTCGGAACGTGATGGTCGTAGACCAGCGTCAAAGTGCCAACCACTGGCTCATTCGATGCAACAGTCTCCGACAGAAGCGCCTCTCGTATAAGATCGCGAAACGCCTCCGAGCGGTTCGCGTAACCGCGCTTGGCAATGAGCCGATCGAATTCCTTCAAAAGATCATCTTCGAGCGAAACGCCTGTTCTGCTCAAATGTGACATCTCGTTTTCTCCATCCCGATTGTAATGGGGTACAGATGACTTGTGAGTACTCATTGCGTCCGTCGCTCTCGCCGGCCGACTATGCGCAATCTGCTGGAGCAATCGCTCGTAAGGAAATGTCGATGGGCGGGCTGTAAAGGTTTGTCCCTATCAAACCCAAGGAATGCCGTAAAAGAGTTTGGGGTAGCTTCGTAGCTGGCGCGTGGAGAGCAACGGGATCCGGAGAGCGACGGCTCTACGTATTAGACGAATCGTCGCTGGCATCAACCCGGCAGGTGCATGACTTTTTGAATCGTCTCCATCCGAATGACCGCGTGCTTTTGGTCGGCGACCGTCGGCAACATGAAGCGGTCGAGGCCGGGCGGCCGTTCGCGCAACTCCAGGACGCAGGCATGAAGACTGTGAAGCTCCAAGAGATCGTGCGCCAGAAAGATCCTGAGCTGAAGTGGGTAGTCGAGCAGCTCGCTCGAGGCGAAGTGCGCGAAGCCATCCAGAATCTTCAACGGCAGGGTCGGGTCCATGAGGTCCCGGTCAACGATGAACGACTTACTGCCATCGCAAGGAGTATGCCAGAGCCCCGGAGAAAACATTGGTGGTTTCCCCTGACAACCGCTCCCGCATGGAGTTCAATGCGCGCATCCACGCCGAATTGCAATCACTTGGCGTTGTCAGCAATGAGGAGCATCGCATTCGAACGCTTGTTCCGCGTCAGGATCTTACAGGGGCAGACGGCACTTGGGCCGGGCGGTACGAAGTGGGCGACGTATTGCGCCACTCGCGAACATCGCGGGAGACGGGCATCACTAAGGGGAAATACGCACAGGTGAATAGCATCGACGCTTCGAACAACCGGCTGACAATCGAGTTACGAGACCGCGGAGTGCACCTATGATCCACGGCGGCAGCAAGGAGTCACCGCACCAGCCCACGAATTGAAAGTTGCGAACCGTGAGTTGGGAGCCATCGAGCACATCGGCCAGGACGGAACGTTGTGCCTGAAGATGGGCGCAAAGTTGAACTCGATCCGCAAAGGCAGCTGCATCTCGATTACGGCTATGCCATGACAAGCCATTCCAGCCAGGGCCAGACCGCCGATCGTGTCCTGATACACGTGGACACTGAATTGGGCGCTAAGGAACTGATCAACAGCCGCATGGCCTATGTAGCGATCTCACGGGGCGCATATGATGCGCAGATTTATACATCTAACGCATCCACATTGGGGAAGGAACTCACCCGAGATGTACGCCATCCCTCTGCACTTCAACCAGAATCGGTGACGCAAAAGAACGAGCCTAAGCCCGCGCATACTCTGGAACTGTGCCCAAACGAACGAAATTACCCCTCCCGGAACCATCCGGAGCCGCAATGTGAAGTCCGTTAAGTCGTTGTAAGCGCGGCATCTTCAGTACTTGGCTGAGCCCCGTCAAGGACTCAAAATCCGTCGGAGGCAACTCCATGGGGGTTCAACTCCCCCTCCCGGCACCATTGGAAGCGAGTGACAAAAACACTTAAGTCGAACTAGAGCAGTTGATGTCACCAATCGGCGCGACTCGATTTTCGCCTTAAATTTGGATTTCAGTACAGTTCCGGTACAGTTCGGCTTATGACCTTGCAATGACTTTCCACGACTTCAGGCTCAAACTTCCGATTCTGATCATCGAATGCGTAGCGGATAATCGGTCCGCGCGGCTCTTCTCTAGGACTAGGCCCGAAATGAAATGATGGTTTGGCTCCACGCTCGCACCCAGTTCGGGGTAATGAATCCCTGGAGTATTGAAGATTCCAGGCTGAACAGATTCGAAGAGATTCGCCATTTGTGCTCCTGTTGATCAACGAAGCAGTGGATTGGTTGAGATCAGTTGGCGGTGAAGAACTCCCGTCAGGTTCGACACTCCTGCTCAGCGCTCCGACCGAATATTGTTGCGTTCGAACTCCGTTATTGAGTCAGCATGTCGCTAACCTTCTCGGCTCGCCGCTCCTTCCAAACAGCCAATGCAGTAAGCAATCCGAGCAAGAGAACGACAACTGGAATCACGGGTGGCTTGATGCCGAGGGGAAGAACGCTAGCAGGCACCCCAGGCTGCAGGTGGACATAGATTGCCACGCCCATCTGAGTAAAGAGGATCAAACACGCGATCAGCAGGAGTCGATTTCTGCTTTTTGCGGTCAACGATTTTCGAAACCATGGCAGTAAGAAGAGGACTCCGGTAACCATTTCCCCCAGTTTGCCCGCGAGAATCGCCTCGTGGGGTAGATGACTTTGTTGAATCTGGATATCAAACCATCCACGGAATGGCTGGAATAATTTCAGGAATCCGAACATGAACATCAGAGCTCCCAGGAACAGCGATAAAGCCTTGCTCAGGCGACGAGACATTTCTTTCTCCACTTTCGAAATTTTCGACTTCTCAGCGCCAGGCCCACGATCCATTTGTCAGGATTGGAGCGTTTTGAAACGGCGCGATACTCCGGGTGCTGGCCGAGCAGCTTCGGAAGTGAGGGACCAACCAAAGGATTCCAGCATCTAGCGGTGGCCCCAGATGCTGGGAGATACATCGACAGGCCCTCAAGCAAGATCACTTTAAGGTGGAGGTTGAAATTGCAATTAGGACAGATGGCCATCTCGTCAGCGCACAAGCTGTTACCGAACCAACTAAAGCGTATAAAGCTGCTGAAGACACTGTGTGGAAATGGACCTTCCAACCTTTTCTCGTTCTCGGCGAGCCCGTCGAGGTGGAATCCAAGGTTCAACTCCAGAATAACCAGCGTGGGTTTCGGGCTGCGTGTGCGCCAGGCAACTCTAGTGCTGACCCTACTTCGATTCCTTAGTGATCGCGTCTGCAGCGTTGCCGGCCACAACCCAGCTTGCCGACCCGGCAACTACGGCCTCGTCCTCGAACCAAAGGAATCCGAAGTCGTCGATGCACTCCGGAAAATCCGGCTTGATGATGATGTAGCCCGGAATCACAGCACCCGGAATGTAAGCGTTGTCGGCACGGTTGTTGCTGTAGGTCTTCGTCTTCGAGACCGTGCCGACGCCGGCTACATACGAAGTGCTGGATACCGGGTGAGTGCCGAGAATGTAGTTCACGGCGCGAAGGGTATATTCGGGGCCCACAAGGTCCGGAAACGCCTTGTGCAGGAAGTACATCCGTATAGCCATGTCAACCACGGCACCCGATCCGCCCCAGGTGCCCAGGCTGGGAGGCACACCGAACGGAGTGTCATCCAACTTTTTGCCCTCTGCCGCCATGTATGTCTTCACCGCTGCCCGCATTTGCTCTTTCGCGCTCGCGTCCAGATAAGGCAATGCCCGGACCGCCGTCCAGCCGCGAATGCCCATCATCTGCGGTGTGATCATCTCAGGGAACAACTCCTTCAAGCGGGACTTGTAGGGCTCGGCGCCATTCGTGGCAATGGTCAATTCCAGAGCCGCCGCCCAGTCGAGTCCAACGGTGAATGCCCGCCGGTCAAAGCCATCCGGTGGAGGTGTTGGTGGGGCAGCCGGGGCGGAAGTTGCAGGAGCGCCCGCGTTGCCCGGTCCGTTGTGAGCGCCAGCGACTGCGCCTTGAGATGCAGCCAGCACGCCTCCCGGAGCACCCGGAGGTTGCGCTCCGCCAAAGCCGCCGGTTGGAGGTGGCGTGGGATGAGCCTTCTCTTCGTTCCAAGCTTTAATCGCGGTCTCCAGACAGTCTTTCGCGAGTGCGTCGTCCCAGCCTTTCAGCACGTCGGCGGCTGCAGCCAGCGCTGCGATGGCGTTCCACTGGAAAAACGGATTCGTGTTGGAGAAGATCCAGCGGTCGTCCGGTTTGCCGGAGTAGTCGCCCTTAACTTCGTTTGGACCGAGCTTTGGGTCATAGATGCGTCCGTCGGTTTTCGACGCTCCGTCGCCCAACTGGGTGTATTGGCGCAGATCCGGCTCATGAGTGCCACGGATGGAGTGGCCGATATTGTGGTACTGCGCCAGGATGTACAGCGCGCCATGCTTCACTTGCTGCACCGTATCCGGCACGCCATCGGGGCGGTGCATCTCAACCTCTCGCGCGTTTTCATTCACCGTAAGCTCATCGTACTTGAGATTGAATTCGCGATACCCAAGAGCCAGGCTCTGAATCACGCTTAGTTGCGCAGGCTCTTCGAGATCGAAGTCGCCGGCGTCATACCATCCACCCACGTTCATCCCGGGAATGTGATCACCACCTTTGTACTTCCCGTCCGTTGCCGTGGCCTGGTTCCAGCCGTCAAATTGCTCCCCAACAACCGGCGCCAGGCGGCCATCATCCAGGTTCGAAGCGCCGTGCCACACGCGGTAGCCTTCGCGAACCGAAACGTGATCCATCTGCTCCGCAATGTGATGGTCCAGGCTGTCCTGCCAGATCTTCGCATAAGCATCCCTGGAGATTGGGAAGGGGGCCGTACGTTGGTCCGCGTACTCGATGACATAAAGGCCAGGATCTTGAACCGGTGTGAAGTCAAATTTGGAATAGACGTACCGAAGCCAGGGCGTTGAGGGCGTGATCGGGCCCTCGAACGCCGGCTTATAAGATCCGTCCTCCATCAGGCGCAGCACTTTGGCTGTTTTCGGGCCGTTGTACTTCGGGTCGAGTTCGAGTACCGCCACCTTGGAGAAACCCGGCGCATAACCCACCTGGCTGTGCGCGATCATCGGCGGCCGCGTCCAATTCGGAATCACGTCCGGCCGGATATGCCATACGATGGCGCCGGTGGTCTTGCCCGAAGGGATCAGCGAGCGCAACACGAACCAGCCATTCTGCGCACGGTTGCGGCCGTCGAACAGCATCAGGTCGCCCGTATCCGACCTAACGGTGACACGGGCCAACGCATCGTCTACCCCCAAGGTGATGCTTTTACCCTCAGCAAACGGCAGTGGCTGCGTATATCCCTTTGCCTTGTCCCAATCTTCCAGGTAGTAGGCCTTCTTCGGCTCATCCGCCAGCGGCAACACCTTCACCATTGGATCGTTAGGCGTTCGCGGGAAGATGCCGGCTTTGGTTCCGTCCACCAGGTAAGCCTTGCCCATGTAGATCGAGGGCAGGAACTCCAAGTTGAAGCCCGCCACCCCGGCCAGTTTCTGCGGTAGCGGCTTATCGAGATTGATGCTGACCTTCACGCCGCCTGGCTCAGCTTCGACTTCAACGGTGTAGCTGAGATCGAAGCTCGGGAAAGCAAGGTTGGCTGTGAGCCGAGTGTTCACCTTATCGGCCTGGCGCCCTTTAAGGGTTGCCACCAGGTCCCACTGCTCGGGCGTTGGCATCAGGCGCACGTCGCCGTTAGTGGCGATACGCTGGCCATGGAGAATCATCTCCATGGCCGTGTTTTTTTGGTCTACGAAAACGGGATGATACGTGCTGTCGTAGAGAAATACGCTGAAGCCTTGAGTATTCAGGTAATTTTTGTCGGTCACCCTCATGGCAAAATCCGCGCCGAACAGACTTGGGCTGAAGGTCAGGGCCAAGAAGAGACATACTCCGATTCGGGTGAGCATAAATTGAATTGAGTGCTCCTTAGCCTAAAGCTAACATGCACACGGTCTGCGCGCCGTATGTTCCCCAGGCGCGGAGATTTTGAGGGGGACCGCTAAACAATGGATAACCCCAGCAATCGAAGCTGACGAGCGTGGACTCGGCGACGACGTGGTTTCGGTCGTCCTCGCAGAGCGGAGCTCCAGCCCCACCACGGTTTAGGTTTTTGATAGGCCTGGGAGCATTCGTTCCAAGCCGGTTTGGCAATATTGGATGAGCGAATTCTCGTTCGATCAATCGCTGCCGAAATAGCTTTGCACAGTGGGGGGCTGGTGAAGTTACACGCGAAAAATGCAGCAACGAAAAAATCTCTGCGTCGGATGTCTTTTCGATGCCCAAACTATGAACAAACAGGAATCGTAATTCGCGGGTGTTAGGGGCTGAAGGGAACTCCGGCGACATTCAAGTTCTGGGCGTACAGCTTCGGGCTCACCTATCTCTGGCGGCAAGCTATACGACAGGCCTTGAAGGAAGCAGCTTGTCGTATTCCGCAAGAGCAATCCGCAAAGCAGGGAAGATCTTGTCGCGGCCCATCGCGGCCGCGACTCCATAGCGTTCCAGCAGAGCTAGCATCGATGGTTCAACGTCAGTGAACACCAGGCTCACGCCCATTTCATTCAGCCGATCAACTAAAGCCAAAATTGTTCTGGCGGCTGTGTAATCCACGTCCGGGATGGTGTTGAAGCGCAGAGCAAACCAGCGCAGTGGAGTCTGTGCATTT
Organism: uncultured Acidobacteriaceae bacterium; assembly: GCA_963816335.1. GTDB lineage: Bacteria > Acidobacteriota > Terriglobia > Terriglobales > Acidobacteriaceae > JANXZS01. Next base: position 420,827 of record CAWFKA010000009.1, read on the forward strand.
CTCACGAGCGACAGCACCTCGGTCATGAAGAACTGAGAGTTGGCATAATACAAGGGCGCCGAGAAGCGGTAAAGCATCAGCCCTGGCAGCGCGGTCTGCTCGCTGGCGGTATCAATAAAGACGGGATGTCCATCCTGCGACAGCGTCAGCAAATGAGTCGGAGGGCGGTAGCTGCGGCGAATGTGATCGATTAGCGAAATGCCCACGGCCAGCAATATGCCCTCTTCCACTCCAACGAATGCTACGCAAAGCGCGGTGAGTATCGCGATCCAGAACTCTTCCCGCCGTTTACTGTAAAGGTCGGTCAGTCCCTTTACATCAATCAGCTTGAGTCCGATCAGGAAGACGACCGCAGACAACACCGCCGCGGGCATGAAGCTCAACGGCCGAGTGGCGAACAGCAACACGAGCATCACTACGGCCGCAGTGGTGAGCTGCGCCAACTGGCTGCGTCCGCCAGCCATGTCGACCATTTCAGTCTTAGTAGGACTGCCGTTGACCATAAATGTCCCACTGCATGCCGCAGCCACATTGGCAGCGGCAAGTCCGATCATGTCGCGGTTCTCTCCGAAGGTGTCGTTGTAGCGCAAGGCGTAGCTTCGGGAGGTGGCGGCGCTTTGCGCGATGATCACAATAACGCACGAAGCGGCTGTACCCATAAGCGCGGGCGCCATCGACCATGGCACGTGCGGCAAGCCGATATGCGGCAAGCCGCTTGGCACCGATCCGAGCGTCTGAACTCCAAATTGTTCCAACTTGAAAACAGCGCTGGCAATAATGGCTCCAACCACCGCCAGCAGAGCTGCGGGGAACCGTGGCGCTATTCGTCCGAGTCCTACGATGACGAGCAATACACATCCTGAAACGATGGCCGTCGACTTCTGGGTCTGGTCGATATTGCGGATGGTGTTCGTTATCATGCCGACGGTGCCATGCAAGTGTTTCGGAATGCCGAAGAGAGAGGGGAGCTCTCCGCATGCCACCTGGATGCCGACTCCCGTCAGGAACCCTGTCAGAGCACTTCGCGAAAGAAAGTCGGCAAGAAATCCAAGGCGAAAGACTCGCGCAACAACAAGCAAGCCCGCGCACAAAAGCGCCAGCAGACCAGCGAGTGCGACGTATTCCGGGCTGTAGGCAGCGGCGAATCTTACCAGAACTCCGGCCATGATCGCGGCCGTTGCGGAGTCGGCTGCGACTGCGAGATGCCGAGACGATCCCAGGATGGCAAAGATGATGATGGGCAGCACGAGCGTGTAGAGTCCAGTGACTACCGGAGTGAGCGAGATCTTGGTATATCCCATCACCTCCGGTATTCCAAGGGCAGCCAGAGTAATGCCCGCGAAGACGTCCTTGGCGATCTCCTGCCGCTGAATAGGCAGGAGGCCATTAAACAGACCGAACCTGCTTATTACGCTCGTGTTCGTCTTCATGCTTCTCCTGACATCGAGAGATTCAAGCGGCACTCGGGCTCAGCCGGCCCGTAACGGTTCTGCCTATCTGCTGAGGGTGGATTACCCGGGTTGCTGGCTTCTGGATGTTGTCCGTAGCTTCCGCGAATCCGTCACTTCGCTCGCAGAAGTAGAACAGGCACGCTAATACTGTGCTGGACTCGCATAGCCGTCGTGCCAAGAAACAAGTCGGCAAGAAACCTGTGTCCGTGAGTACTCATCGCCACCAAGTCGCAACCCTTCTGCTCGACCCAATTAACAATTCCCTTGACGGGATCGCCATATGCCAGTTCGGCCTCCGCTGGAATGCCAATGGACTTAAACTCTTCGCGAATCTTTGCCAAATACGCTGTATCTTCGGCGATTTCCGAACTTACAGCATCTGGGCCATAGGTTCTGGCGGCCCATCCATCCGCAACGTGAAGCAGCACCACGCGGCTTTGCGCGAGTTTAGCGAGCTGCTTGACGTGTTCGATAATCGCTCGGTCAGTTGGCGTACTGTCTAACGTCACTAGAATCGTTTTGTACATTGTTGTTCCGTTCCTGCGATCCTTGGCATCAGCCGCCGGCGATAACATGCCAAGCCGCTCTGAGCGAGTCTGGCAAACCGTAGATGTCCATCACGGTGATGAGAATAGCACTGCCCCAACCCGCCATCAGCAGGAACCGGCCGTTCTTCCATTTTCCCATTCGCTTGCGGGAACTCGTGAAGTGCAGGAGCGGAAACATTGCGAACGGAAGCTGAAGCGCCAACACTACTTGGCTGAGGGTCAACAGATCGGTAACGCTGCCATCGCCACGGAGCCCGATGATAAAGACCGCTGGCAGGATTGCCAGCGTGCGCGTGATGAGCCGCCGTACCCAGGGTTGGATTCGCCAATGCATGAAGCCTTCCATCACGACCTGTCCGGCGAGCGTTCCGGTAATAGTGCTGCTTTGGCCGCTTGCGAGCAGCGCTACAGCAAACAGCGTGCTGGCAGCAACCGTTCCCATCAGCGGCGCCAGCGTCAAATATGCGATCCGAATCCAATCACTGTCGGAGCTGAACGTGACCACCTGCCCGCCCGCGACGACGAGACTTTCCTTACCAAAGAACACCGTCGCCGCTAGTACCAGAATTGCTGCATTAACGAAGAAGGCCATCGTCAGGGCCACGATTGAATCGATCGTGTTGAACTGAATTGCACGCCGGATCGACAATTCGTCCTGCTGAAGCTTTCGGCTCTGTACCAGCGCTGAGTGCAGATAAAGATTGTGCGGCATAACGGTTGCGCCGATGATTCCGATAGCAACGTACAACATCCCCGCCTGACGGAGATGGGGCTCAATCAGCGCACGGCCCATTTCCAGAAAACTCGGTCGGGTCTGTGGAAGTACGAAGAGTTCGATGAAGAAGCAGATTGCGATTGTCGCGATCAACAGCAAGACCACTGCTTCAATGGTGCGCATCCCGAACCTCTGCAACGTCAAGAGCAGGAGTACGTCCAGGCCGGTGATGATAACCGCCCACAGGAGCGGGATATGAAACAGCAAGTTGAGGGCTACGGCGCTCCCGAGTACCTCTGCCAAATCGCATGCGCCAATGGCTAATTCGCTCATCAGCCAGTTGGGCCAACGGGTCCACTTTGGATACCAATCGCGGCAACATTGGGCAAGATCCTTTCCCGTTACGACGCCCAATCGCGAAGAGATAACTTGCATGAAAATGGCCATCAGGCTGGCGAGGCCGACTACCCACAGGAGTCCGTACTTAAACTGAGCACCTGCCTGCAGGTCAGTTCCCCAATTGCCCGGGTCCATGTATCCAACGCTAACGAGGATCGCGGGGCCTACAAATGCTCGCCACTGTTTCCAAAAGCCGGCGCGATGATCAGGGACCTCGATGGAGCTGTGCACCCCTTCCAAAGACACATGCCCGCTCTTTGTGTCGATCCGGTCTTCTGGTACCGAATCATTCATGTCCTACTCCGAGATTCATGCGAAACATTCTCCTCGAACCAGGAATTTTGCGTTCTCCGACGCGGTGCCGTTGCATCCATCGCATTGTTGGGACCCCGGGTGCAATGCCTATGCCTCCAACCTGGCCATACGTTCGGCTGTTTCCCCCAATGGTTGTGAACGGAGCGTTGCATCCAGCTGGCAGGAAAGAACTGAAGACTGGCAGGTACGCCATATTTAGGTATACCTAAATATTAGGTTGACCTAAAATGGGGCCTGTGTCAATTGCAGAACAGGGGTCGGGCTGTGGCAGCGCATCGTCAACCTAACGTGAATACCGAATCCGTGGACAACTACCTGAAGGCCATCCTGGCTCTGAGTGGACCGGAAGAGAAGCGCGTGGCGAGCACGGCGCTTGCAGGCCGGCTTGGGTTTGCCCCAGCTTCAGTCACGAACATGCTGCAAAAGCTGGCGGGTGCCCCAGTTGCTCTCGTTGAGTACGAACGGCATCACGGAGTACGGTTGTCGGCCGCCGGGAAGAAGCGTGCGCTGGAAGTCCTGCGCCATCATCGGCTCATCGAGACATTTTTATTCGAGGTGCTGGACTATCCAATTGAGGAAGTTCACGACGAAGCGGAACGACTCGAACACTTCATCTCGGAACGGTTTGAGGAGCGCATCGCCGCCAAGACTCGGGCACCCAAAAATCGATCCGCATGGGCACTGCATCCCGGCAATGGATGGAAAGATGCCCAAGCAGAATTCGATACCACTGACAGATACCGTCGTGGAAGGCACATTTATCGTGGAAAGCATCTCCGATCAGGATGCCACAACATTGAAGCTGCTTAGAACCAGCGGTGTCGCACCTGGCGTTCAAATTCGAGTGAGAGGCCGAGATGCTGACGACGGTTTTTCTGTGAGTATAGGAAGATCCTCGAAGGTCTTCCACTTCACACACGACGCAGCTGACGCCATCAGAATTCGATCGGCACGTTAGCATTCCTTTCGGGCCCCCCCACCCAAGCGGTCTCGACTTCGAAAAGCGGACCCTCGCTTCCGATCCGAACGCCCGCGGTAGAGGAAGCGTTGGAGCACATGGTGAACGTTTGAACACCAGGTGCAATCCGCGGTCTCCTCAAGGGTCGCAGGGCTAACTGGTGGCCCGCCTATGCTGCGGATAATGATGCAAACAAAGGCTTTTGCAAGCCTATTTCACGTTGACCCCACCAAGTATGAGGGCTATAGTTGTCCTTCAAAGAAAATCCTTCTGCACAAATGGAAACGCGCGGCGGGCTGCCGTTCGATGTTGACTTTCGAACAAAGGGAGATCGCACCATGAAACGGATAGTGGCGGTGACTGCAGTCCTGGTCTACACGTTCTCCCTGGTCGGCACGCTTACTTCTTGCAAGAAATCAAACCAGCCGGAACAGGCCCAGCAAGGTCCGCCAGGTGCCGCCGAGTCTGCACCCGCACCCAATCCCGACCGCAACGCCTATTTCGGCGAGGAACACATTCATACCAGTTGGTCGGTGGACGCGTGGCTCATGGGCAATCGTCTAACGGGACCGGACGACGCCCTCAAGTACGCTCAGGGTCAGACCATCAAGCACCCATTGGGCTATGACATCAAGATTGAGACGCCAATGGACTTCATGGGCGTGACCGACCACTCAGAGTATGTGGGGGTAACGAAGGAAGCTAACACGCCGGGTTCGGCCCTGAGCAAGTTGCCGGCAGCACAGCCTCTCATTCTCAAGGACCCGAATAGCCAGGCAGACATTACCAAGGTCTTTACGTACCTCGTGAATATGCTCAACGGAGCACCGGTCAAGCCGCTGATGAGTCCCGAAGTGGCTGGCTCCATCTGGAAAGATAACGTTAAAATCGCGGACGAAAACAACCACCCAGGCAAGTTCACGGCGTTCTGCTCGTATGAGTACACCTCTGCTCCTGACAACCGTAACCTGCACCGCAATATCTTTTTCCGAGACTGCGCCCACGTGCCCGTGATGCCCTATAGCGCTCTGGACTCGCAGCATCCCGAAGACTTGTGGAAGTGGATGGATACGCAGCGGAAGGCCGGGAATGAGTTGCTGGCCATTTCACATAACGCCAACCTCAGCGATGGCTGGATGTATCCGGTGGACGTGGACAGTTTCGGCAGGCCGATCGATGCAGCCTGGGCAGCGTCGCGCGACCGCAACGAACGCCTGGTCGAGATCAAGCAGATCAAAGGACAGTCAGAGACGCATCCCTTGCTCTCGCCCAACGACGAGTTTGCGAATTATGAACTTTTCACCGGCCTGCTGGGTGTGCCGCCGGCCATTGGCCGGGTCGATCACATTCAAGGGAGCTTTGCCCGCCAGGCGCTGAAAGACGGCATTACGATGCAGGACGTGCGCGGCTACAACCCCTACAAACTGGGCATGGCCGGCGGCTCCGATTCGCACAATACAGGCAGTCCATACCGTCAGGAGAATTTCTATGGCGGTCACGCTCAGATGGACGGAACAGTCGACCACAGAATGGCCGGGGTTATGGCTTTCGGCACGATTGATGTTCGCCTGGAGAATCCCGGTGGCTTGACAGGCGTGTGGGCCGAAGAGAATACCCGCGCTTCGCTGTTCGACGCCATGTATCGCAAGGAGACCTTCGGCACCAGCGGCGTTCACATCAAAGTGCGGCTGTTTGGTGGCTGGGGCTACAACAAAGACATCCTGAACGCAAAAGACTGGGTTCACCAGTCCTACGCCAATGGTGTCCCCATGGGCTCCGATCTTCCGCCAATGAAGGGCAATGCTCCGACGTTCGTTGTCTGGGCAGTAAAGGATCCCACTTCCGCAAATCTAGACCGTATTCAGATCATCAAGGGCTGGACCAAGAACGGCCAGAGCTTCGAGAAGATCTTCGATGTGGCTTGGTCCGGCGACCGTAAGGCGAATAAGTGGACTGGGCGGGTTCCCGCAGTCCAGAGCACGGTGGACCTTGATACGGCCACCTATACAAACTCCGTCGGCTCTACGGAACTCAAGACAGTCTGGACGGACCCTGAGTTTGATGCCGGTCTGCATGCCTTCTACTACGTCCGTGTTCTGGAGATTCCAACGCCGCGCTGGACCCTGATTCAGGCAGTGAAAGCTGGTATACCACCGCCAGACGTCGTGCCACTTACCGGCCAAGAGCGTGCCTGGAGTTCACCCATCTGGTACGCCCCAAGTGCCGATGCGCGCAAGAATGGGTCGGCAGGCATGACCGTCACCGACCTGAAGGCGAAGGGCGCATCCCAGTTAGGCGATGCGCAACTGAAGGCGCTGATCGTGGGAAAGGCATTCTGGGTGCGCAACAACGCGACCGGTGAGCAGTTCAGCGTCGCCTACACAGCAGAGGGTAATAGCAACATGTGGCATATCAGTCCTTCCACCACAATCCCCAGCTACGTTGGCAACCCCATACGCAACGGCTATGAAGGCGTAACCACGCCTTACAAGATCGAAGGCGGCAGGTTGGTGACGAACATCTCCCAGGTGCCATTTTCGACAACGATCTATAAGCTCGGCGATACCTATTACGGCGCCCGCAGCAATGAATTCGGATACGCCAACTACGAGATCATTCCGAGCCCGCAGTTCGTGCAAAACCCTCTCAGCGCCATGATCAACCAGTTCTCCATGGAGCTGGGTCTAACAGAAGCGCAGAAGCAGCAGATTGTTCCTTTTCTGAAGGAAGAGGCGCCGAAGCTTGCGGCACTCAAGAAGAACACGGCTCTCAATCCATTGCAGAAGATTGAGCAATTGAAGCAGATCAGCGGCGATGTGGACGCAAAGATTAACCCACTCCTCGATGCAGGACAGCAAAAGAAGTTCCAGGCGATCCGAGACGAGAACCGCCGGAAGTTGATCGAGGAGATGGGAAGCAAAGTAGCCCAGAAGGCGGAGGCCGCGGTGAAGGCGGATATGTAAAGGAAGCAGGGAGAAAGAATCGCGCCGCTAGGGGACGCGGTGCTGCTGTTTGTGCAGGGAATGCAGGAGTAGCTACCTCGAAAGGTCCAATGAAGAAGATCCTCATGGTAGCGGCTTTGTCCGAAGCTGGTACGGGACTGATCTTGCTCATCGATCCGGCAGTCGTAGTCCGCCTGCTTTTTAACGCAGAGATCGCCAGTGCCGGCGTTATCATAAGCCGCATTGCGGGCATGGCTTTGATCGCGTTGGGGGCCGCTTGCTGGCCAGGCAAGTCTGCCTTCCAGCCGCTGAATGGGATGTTGACCTATACCCTGCTCGCTGTTCTGTACCTTACTTACATCGGCGTACGCGGAGAATTCACAGGGTTATTATTGTGGCCCGCAGTTGCTGCCCATGTGATCCTCGGCGTTCTTCTCGTGCGCGCGCTACTAAAGGAACAGACGACGACGTAGAACCTTAATTGATGGTTCGCCCTCCGTGGTTGGAGACAGTTAGTAAACGATGATTCCGTAGCGTGCCCACGGAATCGCTGGCGTTATACAATCGCGCTACCTGAGAAACTGAACTTAGGACAAGCTGATGCGTGAGTCATCCCGCACGAGCAGAGTAGTGACGGGGTTTATCGGGCATCGGCGGGAGGGCACTATGTGTGGAAGCAAAACTTCTGTGCTTCTGCTTGTCTCAGCAACCTTAATTCTCTTTCTTGCCGCTTGTTCAAAGAACGATTCCCCGGCTCCGGCGGCGACACAGGCTAGCCAGGCACAGTCCACACAGGCCGCCGAATCCAGGCCCGCGCGAAATCCGCTGAAGAACGCTTACTTCGGCGACCTACATTTGCATAGCGGCTACTCCATGGACGCATTTGCCTTCGGAACCCGGACTACGCCCGAGGATTCCTACAAATACGCAATGGGCGAGACGGTGGAGTACATGGGAAAGCCGCAAAAGCGCATTACTCCTCTCGACTTCCTTGCCGTGACCGACCACGCCGAGTATCTGGGAGTAGTGCGCGATACGATTGATCCCAACGGTCCATTCGCTAAATCCGAATGGTACGCCATGATGACCAATCCTGATCCCGCTGTTTCGGCCACCGCGTTTCGCAGGCTCATTGGTTCCACAATTACCAACAAGCCTTTATCTGAGTTTAGCGATCCAAAGCTGCTTCGCTCGGCATGGGAGAAATATACGGCCATCTCCGACAAGTACGACAGGCCCGGGAAGTTCACTACATTTGTGGGATTTGAGTGGACCTCGGCCCCGCAATTCCAGAATCTGCATCGCTGCGTGATCTTCGCCGACAAGGGCCCGGCCATGCCTTACACGGCATTCGATTCGCTAGATCCCGAAGACCTCTGGCGCTATCTGGAAGCGCAGCGCAAACAGGGGCTCGACGTAATCGCAGTGCCCCATAACGGCAACGCCAGCAATGGTCTGATGTTTAGTACGCGGGACTTGTCGGGCAAGCCTATTACCCGCGACTACGCTGAGCGCCGCATGGCAAACGAACCGCTGGCCGAAATTATCCAAGCTAAAGGTCAGAGTGACACCAGTCCCGCGCTCTCGCCCACCGACGAATTCGCAAACTTTGAGATGTGGCTTTACCTGATCGGTTCGGACAAGAAAGCAAACTCCGCAACCGGCAGCTTCCTGCGTCAGGCCTACGGCGTAGGTCAGGAACAGCAGGCCAAGCTGGGCGTTAATCCTTTCAAGTACGGCATAGAAGCGGGGACGGACTTTCACTCTGGCATTACCTCCACGGAGCCAAATAATTTTCCGGGCTCGCATGGCAACCAGGATAACGACCCTAAGACTGTGATCACTGCCACGACCTCCGTCGGTGGCGAACCCCCGACCGCTCTCGGTTCCGGCGGACTGACAGGGGTGTGGGCCGAGGAGAACACGCGCGAATCTATTTTCGCGGCATTTAAGCGCAAGGAGACGTTCGGCACCTCCGGAACTCGAATCAAGGCACGCATGTTTGCCGGCTGGAATTATCCCAAGGACCTGACCAAGCAGCCTGATTGGGTGAAGGCTGCTTACGCGGGCGGTGTGCCACAAGGTGGAGATCTAACTCCAGAGGCCGAAACAGCTGCGCCAACATTAGTAGTTCACGCGATTAAGGACCCCAGCAGCGGCAATCTTGATCGGATCCAGATCATCAAGATCACGACGAAGAATGGCAAGAGCAAGGAAAGCGTTTACGACGTGGTTTGGAGCGGAGATCGTAAGCCCGATCCAAAGACCGGCAAGGTCCGAGCAGTGGGCAATACGGTTGACGTGAAGGCGGCCACTTATACCAACTCCATCGGGGCGACTGAGTTGATTGGCCAATGGACTGATCCGTCATTCGATTCCCAAGCGTACACAACTTACTACGCTCGGGTGCTCGAGATTCCCACGCCACGCTGGTCAACCTATTGGGCGGCCAAGCTGAACCTGCCGCCGAACCCAAATGTCGCAGCTACGGTTCAGCAACGTGCCTGGACATCGCCCATTTGGTACACGCCGACGAAACGATAGGAGTTGTTTTCCGAATGAGTGAAGTTTCTGTAACCGTCGCTCAGGATGAGCAGAACTCAGTTCCGCGATCGAGACCTAAGAGTTCCGTCGCTCTTGTCTTGAAGCGCTGGCTGGGGGAACCGCTATTGCATTTCATGTTCATTGGGATAGCGTTGTTCGCAACCTATGCTTACATGAACCGTGGCCGAGGGGGGTTCGAGTCTTCCCGACAGATTAAGCTTAGTCTCGACGACCTCCGCACGATGGATATGTACTTCGAGTCGCAATGGCATCGCCAGCCGACGCCACAGGAATTCCAGGCCATGGTGGAAGACAAAATCAGGGAAGAGGTTCTGTATCGCGAGGGCCTCGCCATGGGTCTGGACAAGGATGACACTATTGTGAAGCGCCGCATGGCGCAAAAGATGGAGTTTCTCGCCGAGGATGTTGCAGCGGCGCATGAGCCTTCGACCGCAGAGTTGAAGGCCTGGTTTGAAAAGAACAAAAGCAAGTTCGCTCTGCCCAGTCGGTACAGCTTCCGGCATATTTACTTTTCTCCTGACAAGCGCGGCAAGGACGCGAAGGAGGATGCCTACCGGGCATTGGCGAGAATTGCTGCTCAGCCTGAAGACTCAAAGCTTGCCGTCTCGCAGGGGGATCAGTTCATGTTCCAGGACTACTATGGGGACCGCGCACCCAGTGCAATTGCAAAAGAATTCGGGCCGCAATTTGCAGTGGCGCTCGAGACGATAAAGCCTGCCTCATGGCAGGGACCGGTTTGATCTGGCTATGGCTGGCACCTGGTGTTTATCGATATGGTTATCTCCGGGTCGCGTCCCCGCATTTGAAGAAATCGAACCGGATGTGAAGACGGCGTGGCTCGGCGAACAGAAGTCACTGGCATGGCAAAAGTCATACGCCGACATGCGCGCCAAGTACGTCGTCCTTCTACCCGTTACGCCCGGCGAAGCAGCCCAGGCACCGGTGACGGGCGCTCCCGCCAAGAAACAGATTCCCACATCCTCCGGTGAGGCGCCTCTATGATTCGCCTGCGGTGGCACTTCGTTTCTTTTGATCGCATTTGTCTTGCTGAGCGTGTCGTTTGCTTTAGCCCACGAGGCCCGTCCGGCTTACCTTGAACTGAAGGAAACAGCGCCTGGCCAATACACCGTCCTCTGGCGAACGCCGATGCTTGCCGGAATGCGGCTTCCGGTCGCACTGAGTCTTCCCGACGGCACGAAGAATCTGACACCGCCGAATGTTCAGGAACTCGCAGACTCCGTGATCGAGCATCGCCTGATCGATGCTGGAGCCGGTGGCTTGGCCGGCAAGCGCATCGAATTCCCGGGTCTTCAGTTGACGATTGCTGACGTGCTGGTGCGCGTGGAGATGCTCGATGGCCGTAAGTGGACGAACATTGTGCATCCGTCGCAGCCGTGGGTTGACATCGCAGCATCGCAAACATGGCTCGGAGTTGTAGGCACCTATGTCATTCAAGGAGTTCGTCACATCCTCTTTGGCGTCGATCACATGCTATTCGTGCTCGGCCTGCTGCTGATCGTAAAAGACCGCTGGATGCTGCTGAAGACGGTGACAGCCTTCACCGTGGCACATAGCATCACGCTAGCAATCGCCACACTTGGCTATGCGGAAGTTCCGATCGTCCCCCTGAACGCCGCCATCGCCCTGAGCATCCTTTTCTTGGACCAGAGATTGTGCGCTCCTGGCGCGGTGAGACCCAGCTTCACCATCCGGCATCCATGGGTAGTGGCGTTTGCTTTTGGGCTGCTTCACGGTTTTGGTTTCGCCAGTGCTCTCACGAGTGCCGGACTTCCGCACCACGAACTCCCTCTGGCACTCGTTAGTTTCAATGTTGGAGTCGAGATCGGTCAGCTTAGCTTCATCGCTCTAATCCTTCTGCTCGAGCGGTCGTTTCGAGTACTCGAAGTCCGTTGGCCACGCTGGGCCACAGTACTGCCGGGATACACCGTCGGCTCGCTTGGCGCGTTTTGGACGGTGCAGCGGTTCATGATTCTCGTTAGAAGTGCGCGATGAAAATAAAGCGCGAGCAGTATTTGTCGATCGTATCCCGCCCGATGGCGATACTTGTGCTGGTATTCCTTTGCGCCCCGCCCGCATTCGCGCATCCGCAGAAGGGTTGAGGCTGCTTGGCTTCCTAACCGGCTTTCGTCATCCCATTTCGGGGCTGGACCACGTGCTGGCGATGGTGGCGGTGGGCCTATGGGGTGCGCAGCTTGGCAGTCCGGCTATTTGGGTACTGCCAGTAGCCTTTCCCCTAGTCATGGCATTCGGCGGAATGCTCGGACTTCTAGGCGTGCCGATTCTCGGCATCGAGTATGGGATTGCTGCGTCCGCCATTCTGCTCGGTGCCGCCGTGATGTTTGAGGTGCGTCCACCTCTCGCAGTAGCCGCAACGCTTGTTGGAATATTTGCCATCTTCCACGGATACGCACACGGCACCCGAACTGCCGTGTGCGTATCCGTGGAAGGTCGGCGAATCTTCCAACAAGCGTTGCGGGTGGACGCACCTCAAACATCACGGCGCACCGAGCAGAATGGCGGACGCAGCAATATCATACTCGATGCCGAGAATCGGCACGCCTAGAAGTCCGAGCATTCCGCCGAATGCCATGACTAGGGGAAAGGCTACTGGCAGTACCCAAATAGCCGGACTGCAAGCTGCGCACCCCATAGGCCCACCGCCACCATCGTGGTCCACCCCGAAATGGGATGACGAAAGCCGTTGAACCACGACCTCAGCCCTTCTGCGGATGCGCGAATGCAGGCGGGGGGCCGGGAATCCCAGCACAAGTATCGCCATCAGGCGGGATACAATCGACCAATACTGCTCGCGCTTTATTTTCATCGCGCACTTCTAACGGAGTCATTGAGCCGCTGAGTCCAAAACGCGCCAAGCGAGCCGACGGTGTATCCCGGCAGTACTGTGGCCCAGCGTGGCCAACGGACTTCGAGTACTCGAAACGACCGCTCGAGCAGAAGGATTAGAGCGATGAAGCTAAGCTGACCGATCTCGACTCCAACATTGAAACTAACGAGTGCCAGAGGGAGTTCGTGGTGCGGAAGTCCGGCACTCGTGAGAGCACTGGCGAAAACCGAAACCGTGAAGCAGCCCAAAAGCAAACGCCACTCCCCGTGGATGCCGGATGGTCGACCCCTTCGTCTCACCGCGCCAGGAGCGCACAATCTCTGGTCCAAGAAAAAGGATGCTCAGGGCGATAGCAGCGTTGGGGATTTTCGGAACTTCCGCATAGCCAAGTGTGGCGATTGCTAGCGTGATGCTATGTGCCACGGTGAAGGCTGTCACGTCTTCAGCAGCATCCAGCGGTCTTTTACGATCAGCAGCAGGCCGAGCACGAATAGCATGTGATCGACGCCAAGAGGATGTGACGAACTCCTTGAATGACATAGGTCCTACAACTCCGACCATGTTTGCGATGCTGCGATGTCAACCCACGGCTGCGACGGATGCACAATGTTCGTCCACTTACGGCCATCGAGCATCTCCACGCGCACCAGCACGTACACGATCGTCAACTGAAGACCCGGGAATTCGATGCGCCTTGCCGGCCAAGCCACCGGCTCCAGCATCGATCAGGCGATGCTCGATCACAGTCTGCGAGTTCCTGAACATTCGGCGGTGTCAGATTCTTCGTGCCGTCGGGAAGACTCAGCGCTTCCGGCATTTCCGGCAACATCGGCGTTCGCCAGAGGACGGTGTATTGGCCAGGCGCTGTTTCCTTCAGTTCAAGGTAAGCCGGACGGGCCTCGTGGGCTAAAGCAAACGACACGCTCAGCAAGACAAATGCGATCAAAAGAAACGAAGTGCCACCGCAGGCGAATCATAGAGGCGCCTCACCGGAGGATGTGGGAACCTGTTTCTGGCGTGCGGGGTTCAGCGGTATGGGCTGCTTGGCCGGGCGTAACGGGTAGCAGGACGACGTACTTGGCGCGCATGTCGGCTCATGACTTTTGCCATGCCATGACTTTTCTGTTCCGCCGAGCCACGCCGTCTTCACATCCGGTTCGATTTCTTCAAATGCGGGGACGCGACCCCGGACAAAGCCGTATGGAACACGAGGCGCCGCCATGGCCGGGCGGCAGGATCCTTGCCGTGAGGCGGGCTTTTCTCAAACGCCGTCCGATTAAGCCCCGAATTCTTTTGCAATTGCGCTGTGACGCGCTCCCCGTCGTCAGTCCTGGAACATCAAACTGATCCCCTGCGAGACGGCAAGCTTTGAGTCTTCAGGCTGAGCAGCAATTCTCGCCAATGCCCGGCAGGCATCCTCCTTCAGCATCCTTCGCGCTTGTCAGGAGAAAAGTAAATATGCCGGAAGCTGTACCAAGGCAAGGCGAACTTGCTTTTGTTCTTTTCAAACCAGGCCTTCAACTCGGCTGCGGTCGAAGGCTCATGCGCCGCTGCGACGTCCTCGGCGAGAAACTCCGTCTTGCGGCGCTTCCGCGATAGTGTCATCCTTGTCCAGACCCATGGCGAGGCCCTCGCGAGATACCAGAACTTCTTCCTGATTTTGTCTTCCACCATGGCCTGGAATTCCTGTGGCGTCGGCTGCCACCGGAATTCCATGCGACTCGAAGTACATATCCATCGTGCGGAGGTCGTCAACTAAGCTTAATCTGTCGGGAAGACTCGAACCCCCCCTCGGCCACGGTTCATGTAAGCATAGGTTGCGAACAACGCTATCCCAATGAACATGAAATGCAATAGCGGTTCCCCCACCAGCGCTTCAAGACAAGAGCGAGGGCTCGCGATCGCGGAACTGATCTCATCCTGAGCGACGGTTACAGAAACTTCACTCATTCGGAAAACAACTCCTATCGTTTCGTCGGCGTGTACCAAATGGGCGATGTCCAGGCACATTGCTGAAACCGTAGCTGCGACATTTGGGTTCGGCGGCAGGTTCAGCTTGGGCCCAATCGTTGAGCCCGGCGTGGCGTGGGAAGTATCGAGCACCCGAGCGTAGTAGGTTGTGTACGCTAGAATGACGGATCGGTCCATTGGCCAATCAACTCAGTCGCCCCGATGGAGTTGGTATAAGTGGCCGCCTTCACGTCAACCGTATTGCCCACTGCTCGGACCTTGCCGGTCTTTGGATCGGGTCTTTACGATCTCACTCCAAACCACGTCGTAAACGCTTTCCTTGCTCTTGCCATTCTTCGTCGTGATCCTGATGATCTGGATCCGATACGAGATTCCCGCTGCTCGGGTCCTTAATCGCGTGAACTACTAATGTTGGCGCGGCTGCTTCGGCCTCTGGAGTTAGATCTCCACCTTGGGGCACACCGCCCCGTGAGCAGCCTTCACCCAATCAGGCTGCTTCGTCCAGGTCTTGGCCTAGGGCCCGGCAAACATGCGTCCTTGATTCGAGTTCCGGAGGTGCCGAACGTCTCCTTGCGCTTAAATGCCGCGAAAATAGATTCGCGCGTGTTCTCCTCGGCCCACACCCCTGTCAGTCCGCCGGAACCGAGAGCGGTCGGGGGTTCGCCACCGACGGAGGTCGTGGCAGTGATCACAGTCTTAGGGTCGTTATCCTGGTTGCCATGCGAGCCCGGAAAATTATTTGGCTCCGTGGAGGTAATGCCTGGTGAAAGTCCGTCCCCGCTTCTCTGCCGTACTTGAAAGGATTAACGCCCAGCTTGGCCTGCTGTTCCTGACCTACGCCGTAGGCCTGACGCAGGAAGCTGCCGGTTGCGGAGTTTGCTTTCTTGTCCGAACCGATCAGGTAAAGCCACATCTCAAAGTTTGCGAATTCGTCGGTGGGCGAGAGCGCGGACTGGTGTCACTCTGACCTTTAGCTTGGATAATTTTGGCCAGCGGTTGGTTTTTGCCATGCGGCGCTCAGCGTAGTCGCGGGTAATAGGCTTGCCCGACAAGTCCCGCGTACTGAACATTCAGACCATTGCTGGCGTGGCATGGGGCGCTGCGAATTAGGTCGAGCCCCTGTTTGCGCTGCGCTTCCAGATAGCGCCAGAGGTCTTCGTCACGAGAAATCGAATGCCGTGTAAGGCATGGCCGGGCCCTTGTCGGCGAAGATCACGCAGCGATGCAATTATCATGCGGGGCCGAGGTCCACTCAAATCCCACAAATGTAGTGAACTTCCCGGGCCTGTCGAGTACTTGTCGGAGATGGCCGTATATTTCTCCCATGCCGAGCGAAGCAGCTTTGGATCGCTAAACTACAGATAAAGGCCTGGTAATTGTGGAACCAATGAGCCTGCGAAACGCGGAACAGCGGGAGTAGGATTGGTCATCATGGCGTCTCATTCGGATTTAGCGATGGACCGTTGGGATCAATCGTATCGCGCACTACTCCCAGATACTCGGCGTGGTCGGTCACGGCAAGGAAGTCGAGAGGAGTAATGCGCTTTTGCGGCTTTTCCATGTACTCCACCGTCTCGCCCATTGCGTATTTGTAGGAATCCTCGGGCGTAGTCCGGGTTCCGAAAGGCAAATGTGCCATAAAATCCTCGCTATGCAAATGTAGGTCGCCGAAGTAAGCGTTCTTCAGCGGATTTTCGCGGGCACGGAATTGGCGGCCTGTGTGGACTGTGCCTGGCTAGCCTCGTGTCGCCGCGGGGAATCGTTCTTTGAACAAGCGGCAAGAAAGAGAATTAAGGTTGCTGAGCCGAGCAGAAGCACAGAAGTTTTGCTTCCACACATAGTGCCCTCCCGCCGATGCCCGATAAACCCCGTCACTACTCTGCTCGTAGGAATTAGCAC